>NZ_SUNH01000006.1 GCF_005048265.1 Paracoccus hibiscisoli | reverse complement strand
AGACGCTCTACAATCGCTGGAAGCGTTGGAGCGATAATGGGGTCTTCGCGCGGATCATGGTCGGTCTGGCCGCCGAAGGCGCCGATCCCAAGACGATCATGATCGATGCCACGTATCTGCAGGCGCATCGCACGGCTTGCAGCCTGCGCGCGAAAAAGGGGGGCGGGGTCGCCAGATCGGCCGAACGAAAGGCGGCATGAACACGAAGCTGCATGCTGTCACCGATGCGAAAGGCCGTCCCATCCGGTTCCACATCTCGGCAGGGCAGGTCAGCGATTACACCGGTGCGGCAGCACTGTTGGGCAGCTTGCCGAAGGCGGACTAGTTTCTGGCTGACAGGGGATATGACGCCGACTGGCTGCGAGAAGCGTTGGAAGACAAAGGGATAAGCGCCTGCATCCCCGGCCGGAAATCCCGCAAAAAGACCGTAAAATACGACAAGCGGCGCTATAAAAGGCGCAATCGTATCGAGATCATGTTCGGTCGTCTGAAGGACTGCAGACGTGTCGCCACGCGTTACGACAGGTGCCCGGAAACCTACCTCTCCGCAATCGCATTGGCCGTAACCGTCCTGTTCTGGCTGTGATCAAGAACGAGTCCTGAACCTAAGCAGCTAGGCATAAATCTAGCTCTAATTTATTGAACTGAAACGATAATATGTAAATGGTGGAGCCAAGGGGAATCGAACCCCTGACCTCTTGAATGCCATTCAAGCGCTCTACCAACTGAGCTATGGCCCCACCGTGAGGTCCGCGAAGCGCTTCAGCGCCGCCGCGTGTGGGGTCTATAGGGGGGGGCGGCGCGGGGCGCAAGCGGAAAATCCGCAGCCCCGGAGAGATTTTCGATGCGCCCGTCGCAGGGCCGGAAAAACAGCCCCAAGGCGCGGTGCCGCAATGGAAAAGGCCGCGCCTTTGGGGCGCGGCCTTGGGTCTTATTCTTCTTCGTCGCCGGCGACATCGGCGATGTCGTCCAGCGACACGTCGCCGTCGTCATCGTCCTCCTCCAGCAGATCGTCGTCGATCTCGGCGGCGTCATCGGCGATGTCCTCCTCGTCGTCGACAAGGTCGTCGTCTTCGGTGGCGGCCACGGTCTTTTCGGTCACCAGGGTCTTGCCGCGGCCATCGGTCAGGCTGTCCACGCTGAACGTGTTGCCGCAGGCCGGGCAGGTCATCGGATCGGCCTTGAGATCATAGAACCGGGTCGCGCAATGCGGGCACAGGCGTTTGGTGCCCCATTCCTCTTTGGGCATGGTATTCTCCTTCAGCCGCGATTAGGGGAAATCGGGCGTTCCCCTGCCATAGCGGCCAGAGGGTGTCAAAGGCTTTATCTGGCAGGCCGAGGCGGGCATGGCAAGCGTGGATCAGCGGATCACCATCGAAGAGGGGCTGGCGGTGCAGCTGCGCCGCTCGGGGCGCGCGCGTCGGATGACGCTGCGGGTGCCGCGCGACGGGTCGGACCCGGTGCTGACGCTGCCGGTCGGCGTGCCGCTGTCGCAGGGTCAGGATTTTGCGCGGTCGCGCCGCGACTGGCTGCGGGCGGCGGTGGCGCGTCTGCCCGCCCGGGCGCAGGCGGTCGCGGGCGCCGCCCTGCCGGTCGAGGGGCGAGCGCTGATCCTGACGCCCGCCGACCTGTGCCGCCCCCGGATCGACGGTGACCGCCTGCTGGTACCGCAGGGCCGACCCGTGGGCAGCACGGCCGCCGCCTGGTTGAAACAGCTGGCGCTGCTGCGGCTGCGGGCGGCCTGCGACCGGCTGTCGGCCGACCTGGGGCGGCCCTATCGGGCGATCGTGTTGCGCGACACGCGGTCGCGTTGGGGCAGCTGCACCCATGACGGGCGGCTGATGTTCAGCTGGCGTCTGGCGATGGCGCCGCCCGCGGTACTGGACTATGTCGCCGCCCATGAGGTCGCGCATCTGGCGCATATGGACCACTCGGCCCGGTTCTGGGCGCAGGTCGAGGCGCTGATGCCGGGCCATGCCCCCCACAGGGCCTGGCTGCGTGCCCAGGGCGGCGATCTGATGCTGTGGCGCTTCCGCGATTGACGGGGCGGTGATTCGTGATCACACCAAGGCCATGAGCCCCACCGATCCCACCGCGCATGAACGCCTGTATCGCAGCCTTCGCAGCCAGATCATGCTGGGAGAGCTGCCGCCCGGCCGCGCGCTGACCCTGCGCGGCATCGCCCGCGATCACCACCTGTCCATGACCCCCGCCCGCGAGGCTGTCCGCCGCCTGGTGGCCGAGGGCGCGCTGACCCTGTCGGGGTCGGGCCGGGTCGCCACGCCCGCGCTGACCGACGACCGCATCGAGGAGCTGGCCGCGCTGCGCGCCCTGATCGAGCCCGAGCTGGCCGCCCGCGCCCTGCCGCGCGCGCATTTCGCGCTGATCGACCGGCTGGCACTGATGAACGGCCGCATCGCCGACGCGGTCGAGCGTCATGACGCGGTGGGCTATATCCGCTGCAACCTGGAATTCCACCGGATGCTGTATCTGCGCGCCCAGGCCCCGGCCATGCTGGCCA
Source organism: Paracoccus hibiscisoli (assembly GCF_005048265.1). Lineage (GTDB taxonomy): Bacteria > Pseudomonadota > Alphaproteobacteria > Rhodobacterales > Rhodobacteraceae > Paracoccus > Paracoccus hibiscisoli. The sequence goes on along the minus strand of NZ_SUNH01000006.1, from coordinate 211,610 downwards.
TGCTGGAGACCATATGGCTGCAGCTGGGGCCGACGATGCGGGCGCTGTATGGGCGCGTCAAACGCAACGAGCCGCCGCGCCATCACCGGATGATCCTGGCCGCCCTGCGCGCGGGCGACGAACCTGCGCTGCGCCTGGCGGTGCGGGCGGATGTGACGCATGGGTTGCGGCACCTGACCTCGACCGAGGGGGCCTGACGGCAATGTGACTTTGCGCCGGGGCCCGGGCGGGCATCATGGGCCGCGCACCACAGGAGATGCCGCCATGATCGACCGCCGTCAGCTGTTGCAAAGCCTGGCCCTGGCCGCCCCGTCGGTCCTGGGGATCGGCGCGGTGGGGCAGGCGCTGGCGCAGGAGGCCCGCGCCGCCCATCTGATCGCCGCGAATGTCTGCCAGCTGACGCCCCGGACGACCGAGGGGCCGTTCTATTTCGACCCCCGCCTGATGCGCGGCGACATCCGCGACGGCAAGCGGGGCCACCCGATGGCGCTGCGGCTGCAGGTCGTGGATGCCGCCTGCCGCCCGATCGAAGGGGCGCGTGTCGATGTCTGGCATTGCGATGCGCAGGGCAATTACAGCGGCTATCCGGGGCAGGAACAGGGCGACATGCGCGGGGCGACGTTCCTGCGGGGCGCGCAGATGACCAATCAGGCCGGGCGCGTGGCGTTTCGCAGCATCTGGCCGGGCTGGTATCGCGGTCGCACGGCGCATGTGCATTTCAAGGTGCTGCTGGGTCAGCGCGACCTGCTGACCGGCCAGATCTTTTTCCCCGACCGCTTCAGCCGGGCGGTGTTTGACCAGCTGCCCGATTATGCCCGCGCCAGCACGCGGGGCCGGATCTTCAACGATCAGGATGGCATCGCGCGCCGGGCGGGGCAGGGCGCCTATGCCGAGGTGACCCAGGTCGAGGGGGGCTTTGACGCCGCGATGGTCATCGGGCTGGCCGGGGACCGCGCGGCGCTGCTTTAGCCGCCCGCGCCCATCGGCGGCAGGCTGAGGGTGCCGAACTGGACCTCGGGCAGGGCCGAGGGGATGACGCGGGTGTATTTCGTGCCCTCGATGGCCGCGCCCGCGATCAGGCCCGACTGGCCAAAGATCATCGCCACGACCGGGAACTGGGCGCTGAACGTGTCGGCCCCCACCGCCATGCCGCCCGACGGCAGCGCGTAATAGGCCCCGGCCCCCGCGGTCCAGCCGGGTGCGGCGCGGAACGCCATCAGCGCCTGTTCGTCCTGAAAGATCAGCACATGCGCATATTGCTGCGCGCCAGCCTGAAAACCCACGGTCGCCCGGGTCGCGGAATAATAGTCGACCGTCTGCCCGCCGATGCGCAGCGCGCCCTGGCCATAGGCGCCGCCGAATCCCAGGGCGGCCTCGGTCATCAGGGGCATGTACAGCACGCCGCGCGCGTTCTGCAGCAGCGGCGCCGAGGCGGGATAGGTGCCGATCAGATACTGATGCGTCTGATCGACCCGCGCGTCCAGCTGGGCTGCGGCGTCGCTGCCGACCGCGTTGCTGCACCCCGCCGCCAGCAGGGCCGCGCCCCCGGCCAGCAGCAGGCTGCGCCGGGACAGGTTGTGTGCATTGCTCATGTGTCGCCTCGTGTCGCTGTGCGGGGCTCGTGCCGGCCCGTTGCCCGGCAGGATACGCCAGCGCCGGGCGTCACGCCAGCATCTCGGCCACGGTGGGCGCGAAATAGCTCAAGACCCCGTCACAGCCCGCCCGGCGAAAGCCCAGCAGGCTTTCCACCATCGCGTCGCGCGACAGCCAGCCGTTGCGGATGGCCCCCTCGATCATCGCGTATTCGCCGCTGACCTGATAGGCAAACGTCGGCGCGCCGAACTCGTCCTTGACCGCGCGGCAGATGTCCAGATAGGGCATGCCCGGTTTCACCATGACCATGTCCGCGCCCTCGGCCAGATCGCGCGCGACGCAGCGGATCGCCTCGCCGCGATTGGCGGGGTTGATCTGATAGGTCTTCTTGTCGCCCACCAGCCGACCCGACGCCCCCACCGCATCGCGGAAGGGCCCGTAAAAGGCGCTGGCGAATTTCGCGGCATAGGACAGGATGGCGACGTTCTTGTGATCGTGACGTTCCAGGGCGGCGCGCAGGGCGGCGATGCGGCCGTCCATCATGTCGCTTGGGCCCAGGATGTCGGCCCCGCAATCGGCCTGGACCAGCGCCATGCGCACCAGCGCCTCGATCGTCTCGTCGTTCAGGATCTCTCCGTCCCGGACCAGCCCGTCATGGCCGTTGGCGTTATAGGGGTCCAGCGCGATGTCGGTCATCACCACCAGGTCGGGGACCTCCTCCTTGACCGCGCGGATGGCCAGGTTGCCGATATTGTCGGGGTCCCATGCGCGGGCGCAGTCATCCGTGCGGCTGGCCTGATCGGAATGGGGAAAGATGCAGATCGCCGGGATGTTCAGGCGTGCGGCCCGTTCGGCGGCGCGTCTGGCCCCATCCAGCGTCAGACGCTCGACCCCCGGCATGGAGGCGATTTCGCCCTCGGCGCCGGCCACCTCTGTCACGAAGATGGGCCAGATCAGGTTGGCGGGCGTCAGGTTCCGTTCGGACACCATGGCGCGGATGTTGGCATTGCGGCGCAGCCGGCGCAGGCGGCCGGCGGGGAAGGGAGCGATGATCGGACTGGCCATGCGGGCCTCCTGTCTGGGGTGGGGCAACCGTGCCGCTTTTCCTTGGTCGAAACCCGTTCTAAGGTCGCGCGCAGACAAGGACAAGGAACTGCCCGTGCCGCAATTCGACAACCTGCTGGGGCTTCTGGGCAGCCGGTCCTTTTCCTCGATCTGGTTCTGGCTGGTGCTGATCGGCACCTGGTCCATGGTCGGGCGCAGCGTGCTGGGCGTGCCGACCGAGGTCTTGTCGCGCGCCCATCAGGCGCAGGGCCAGGGCGACGGTCAGGGCACCGCCGTCATCACGCTGCTGGACTGGCTGTCGCTGATCCTGCCGCGCTGGCAGTTGGGCCCGCGCGAGGGGGCGGTGTTTCTGGGCGTCACCAGCTTTCTGATCACCTCGCTGGCGGTGCTGGGCTTTGGCTTCGGGCTGGAGATGGCGCAGGCGCTGACCCTGCTGCTGGTGCCGTTCTGGGCGCTGTTCTGGATGCGCGTGCGCCTGGCGCGCCGTCTGGTGCCCCTGGTCCATGCCGCGCAGGAGGGCCGCGCGCCCGTGTCGCAGGCCGCCGCCGACGCCGCCCGCGCGATGATCTGGCACAAGCGTTTCGTCACCATCCTGTCGATGATATCGGTCGCCGTGACGGCGCTGTGGGGGGCGCTGTGGACGGTCCTGCATCCGTTGGGCTTCTAGCCCGCTTGACTTCACCGTCCCGGGCCTTAGGTCAACCATCATGTCCGAACAGCTGATCCTCTCCGGCGCGCCCGAAGGCTATGACGCCGCGCTGATCGCGCGCGAGGCCGCGCGACCCGAAAACCGCGGGGCCCCCGTGATCCACGTGGCCCGCGACGACCGCCGCATGGAGGCGATGCGCGCCGCCCTGGCCTTTGTCGCGCCGCACTTGGCCGTGCTGGATTTCCCGGCCTGGGACACGACGCCCTATGACCGCGTCTCTCCGGCGGCCGAGGTGCAGGCCGCGCGCATGGCCACGCTGGCGGGCCTGGCCCAGGGACGGGTCAGGGGGCCGTTCGTGTTGCTGACCACCCTGAACGCGGTGCTGCAGCGCCTGCCCGCGCGGGATCTGGTCACCGGGCTGGCCTTCATCGCCCGCGTGGGCGACCGCATCGACGAAGCGGCCTTGCGCGATTTCCTGGTCCGCATGGGGTTTGCGCAGACCGCGACCGTGACCGACCCCGGCGATTATGCGATCCGGGGCGGCATCATCGACATCTATCCCCCCGGCACCACCGGGCCGATCCGGCTGGACCTGTTCGGCGACGTGCTGGACGGGGCGCGCCGCTTTGATCCCGACACGCAGCGCACCACCGAAAAGTTGGACCGGGTCGAACTGGCCCCCATGTCCGAGGTGATCCTGGACGAGCCCTCGATCACCCGGTTCCGCCAGAATTACCGGACCGAGCATGGCGGCGGCACCAGCGACCCGCTGTACGAAAGCGTCAGCGCGGGCCGCAAGACCGCAGGCATGGAGCATTGGCTGCCCTGGTTCCACGACCGGATGGAGAGCCTGTTCGACTATCTGCCCGGCGCGTCGGTCGTGCTGGACGACCATATCGGCCAGGTGATCGACGCGCGGCGCAATACGATCCGCGAACAGTTCGAGGCCCGCCGCGCCGCGATGGCCGCCAAGGGCCGCAGCGACACCGTCTATAAACCCATCCCCCCCGACGCGATGTTCCCGACGGAAGGGGAATGGGCCGCCTGGCTGGCCCCGCACCGCGTGCTGCGTCTGTCGGTGCTGAACCAGCCGCCCGGTCCCGGCGTGCTGGATGCGGGCGGGCGTCCGGGGCGCAATTTCGCGCCCGAACGCCAGGCCGAACAGATCAACCTGTTCAGCGCGCTGGCCGGTCACGTCAAGACGCTGGCGCGCACGCACCGCGTGGTGATCGCCAGCTTTTCGGACGGGGCGCGCGATCGCCTGTCGGGACTGTTGACCGATGAGGGGCTGGCGGGTGCCAAGCCCATCGCCGATCTGCGCGACCTGTCTGACGCGGCGGGCAGCATCGGTCTGGCCGTCTGGCCGCTGGAGGAGGGATTCGTCGCGGACGGCACCGCCCTGGGGCGGATCGCGGTCATCTCGGAACAGGACGTGCTGGGCGACCGGCTGATCCGGGGCGCGAAAAAGCGGCGCAAGGCCGACAATTTCCTCAAGGACACCCAGACCCTGTCGCCGGGCGATCTGGTCGTGCATGTCGAACACGGCATCGGCCGCTATACCGGCATCGAGACGATCATGGCGCTCAAGGTCCCGCATGACTGCGTGGCGCTGGAATATGCGGGCGGCGACCGCCTCTATGTCCCGGTCGAGAATATCGAGCTGCTGTCGCGTTACGGCCACGAGGAGGGGTTGCTGGACCGCCTTGGCGGCGGCGCCTGGCAGGCCCGCAAGGCACGCCTCAAGGAACGCATCAAGCTGATCGCCGACAAGTTGATGCGCGTCGCCGCCGAACGCCTGCTGCGCCCCGCCCCCGTGCTGGAGCCCGAGGATCACGACTGGCAGGCCTTTGCCGCGCGTTTCCCCTATAGCGAGACCGACGACCAGCTGTCCGCCATCGAGGATGTGGCCGGCGATCTGGCCATGGGCCGCCCGATGGACCGCCTGGTCGTGGGCGATGTGGGCTTTGGCAAGACCGAGGTCGCGATGCGCGCAGCCTTCATCGCCGCCAGCCAGGGGATGCAGGTCGCCGTGGTGGCCCCCACGACCCTGCTGGCGCGCCAGCATTACCGCAGTTTCGTCGAACGGTTCCGCGGCACCGCGATCACCGTGCGTCCGCTGTCGCGCTTTGTCAGCGCCAAGGATGCCGCGGCCACCCGCACCGGCCTGTCGGACGGGCAGGTCGACATCGTCGTGGGCACCCATGCGGTGCTGGCCAAGGGCGTGCGCTTCAAGAACCTCGGCCTGCTGATCATCGACGAGGAGCAGCATTTCGGCGTCGCCCACAAGGAACGCCTGAAGGAGCTGCGCAGCGACATCCACGTCCTGACCCTGACCGCGACGCCCATCCCCCGCACGCTGCAGCTGTCCCTGACCGGCGTGCGTGATTTGTCGGTCATCAGCACGCCGCCCGTGGACCGCCTGGCCATCCGCACCTATGTCAGCGAATTCGACAGCGTCACCATCCGCGAGGCGCTGCTGCGCGAGAAATATCGCGGCGGGCAGTCGTTCTTTGTCGTCCCGCGCCTGACCGACCTGCCCGAGGTCGAGCATTGGCTGACCGAGAACATGCCCGAGCTGAACTATATCGTCGCCCACGGCCAGCTGGCGGCGGGCGATCTGGATCAGCGGATGAACGCCTTTTACGACGGCAGCCATGACGTGCTGCTGGCCACGACCATCGTGGAATCGGGCCTGGATATCCCGACCGCGAACACGATGATCGTCTGGCGCGCGGACATGTTCGGGCTGTCGCAACTCTATCAGATCCGCGGCCGGGTCGGGCGGTCCAAGGCGCGGGCCTACGCCTATCTGACCACGAAACCCCGCGTGCCGCTGACCCCGCAGGCGATGCGGCGGCTGAAATTCCTGGGCTCCATCGACGGGCTGGGCGCGGGCTTCAACCTGGCGTCCCAGGACTTGGACCTGCGCGGCGCCGGCAACCTGCTGGGCGAGGAGCAGTCGGGCCATATCAAGGAGGTCGGCTTTGAGCTGTACCAGCAGATGCTGGAGGAGACGATTGCCAAGCTGAAATCCGGTGAGCTGGAGGGCACGCCCGAGGATGAATGGGCGCCGCAGCTGAACCTGGGTGTGCCGGTGACCATTCCCGACAGCTACATCCCTGATCTGGATGTGCGGTTGGGCCTTTACCGCCGTCTGGCCGAGCTGACCACCAAGGTGGAGCTGGAGGGCTTCGCGGCAGAGCTGATCGACCGTTTCGGCCCCCTGCCGCGAGAGGTGAACACGCTGTTGCTGGTGATCCGCATCAAGGCAATGGCCAAGCGCGCCAATATCGCCAAGCTGGATGTGGGCCCCAAGGGCATCACCGTCCAGTTCCACCTCGACAAGTTCCCGAACCCCGCGGGCCTGGTCGATTTCCTGGCCGACGAGCGGGGCACCGCCAAGGTCACCGACAACAAGATCGTCCTCAAGCGCGATTTCGCCACGGATGGCGAGCGGATCAAGGGTGCCTTTGCCGTTGCCCGCGACCTGGCCGCCAAGATCCGCGAAGGCCGCGCCGCCCGAAAGCCCGCCCCGTGAGCGACGGCCTGATCCGGTTCGACACCGGACCCCTGGGCTGCGGCACGCTGTTCACCCGGCCTCAGGCGGTGATCCGGGCCGACGCGCCGCAGGGCGTGGGTCCGGCGCTGGCCGCGATGCAGGCGGCGCAGGCGCGGGGCTGCTGGCTGGCGGGGTATCTGTCCTATGAACTGGGCTACGCGCTGACCCCGCGCCTGGCCGATCTGATGCCTGCTGACCGGCGGATGCCGCTGATCCTGATGGGCGTTTTTGACGGCCCCGAACCCGCGCCGCCGCTGCCTGCTGCGGGGGCTGAGGCGTGCTTTGGCAGGCTACGTCCGCTGTGGGACAGGGCGCGATATGACGCCGCGATCGCAGCCGTGCATGGCTATATCGAATCGGGCGATACCTATCAGATCAACCTGACCTTTCCGTTGACGGCCGAGGTGTCGGGCGATCCGCTGGCCCTTTACGCCGCGCTGGCGGCCCGGCAGCCGGTGGGCGAGGGGGCGTTCGTCGATCTGGGCGGCCCCATCGTGCTGTCGCGCAGCCCCGAGCTGTTCTTTGCCGTGGATGATCAGCGGCGCATCCTGACCCGCCCGATGAAGGGCACCGCCGCCCGCCTGGCCGACCCCGCCGCGGATATGGCCGCAGCGCAGGCCCTGCAGACCTCGGAAAAGAACCGGGCCGAAAACCTGATGATCGTCGATCTGCTGCGCAACGACATCAGCCGCATCTGCCGCCCCGGCAGCGTGCAGGTGCCGCAGCTGTTCCATGTCGAACGCTATGCGACCGTGCATCAGATGGTCTCGACCGTGCAGGGGCAGCTGCTGCCGGGGGTGGGGCTGGCGCAGGTCCTCGGGGCGCTGTTTCCCTGTGGGTCCATCACCGGCGCGCCCAAGATCCGGTCGATGCAGATCATCGCCGAACTGGAGGCCGCCCCGCGCGACATCTATTGCGGGGCCATCGGATGGGTCGATCCGTCAGGGCCGATGCGGTTCAGCGTCGCGATTCGCTCGCCCTGGTTCGAGGCGCCGGACCGGTTGCGCCTGAACGTCGGCGGCGGCATCATCCATGACAGCGAGGCCGGACCGGAATGGGAGGAGGCATTGTGCAAATCCGCATTCCTGGGCCCATTCCCGACGATCTGACCGTTTTCGAGACGATGCGCGCCGAGGCGGATGGGCGCATCCCCCTGTGGGACCTGCATCGCGATCGGCTGCGTCGGGGCTGCGCCGCGGTGGGCTTTCCGCTGGACGAGGGGCGGGTATGGACGGCGCTGGCCGGGCTGCCGCGCGGCCAGGTGCTGCGCGCGCGTCTGGCGGTCGCGGCGGATGGGGCGGTGGCGCTGACCCATGCGCCGCTGCCGCCGAACCCGCCGCGTTGGCACGTGGTGATGTCGCCGCTGCGCCTTGATCCGTCCAATCTCTGGCTGGGCATCAAGTCCTCGAACCGCCCGGTCTACGAGGCCGCGCGCGCCGCGCTTCCCCCCGGCGCGGACGAGGCCTTGTTGTGCAACCACGACGGCGCGCTGTGCGAGGGCACGATCACCAACGTCTTTCTGCGCCGCGGCGCCCGGTTGGTGACGCCGGCGCTGGCCTGCGGCCTTCTGCCCGGCGTTCTGCGGGCGCACCTGCTGCGTGACGGGCAGGCGCAGGAGGCGGTCCTGTCGCCGGACGACCTTCGGCAGGGCGAGGCCTTTTGCGGCAATGCCCTGCGCGGGCTGATCCCGATCCGCCTGATCTGAGCCGGAGCAGACCGGACCCCCATCGAAGGGGTCCGGTCTGCGCGGGGGCACCGCCCCCGAACCCCGCAGCACGGCGCCGCCTGCGGGTCGTGCTGCCGCGCAAGGGGTACCTTGGCTCGGAGGGTGCTATCAGGTCGGAGGTTCTGCCTTGGCAAAGCCGATGTGGCATCGTTTGGGCCTGGCCCATCGGCGCCGCGTGTCTGGCGGCTTGGAGCGGACGTATGGTGGGCGAGATGGCGGGCACCAACGGCGATGCCGGTAGCCATGCTACCCTGCCTACCGGCGGTTCGAAGCTGGCGATCCGGGCGACGTCAGGTCCGGGGGGCGATATCGATCACCCCGAGGAGACGACGTTGGCACTGCAAGGCTATATCACGCGCGTCGTATGGTGGCGGTGTGGTTACAGGCCGTGCCGCCAACAACCCCTCTCGCAAGACCGGCAGATTGGCGCCTGCCAGTCGATCACGCGTCCGGGTGTGGCCCGATGGCGCGGCGCGGCTGCGTGTTTCTACACAGGTAGCTCTGCGGCAAAGGCCGCAGACGGCATATCTTTTCACGTGGTGCGTGCAGGAATTGCGCAGAGAGCCGACAGGACAGATTGCGGGGCGTGTCCTTGCGACCAAACGTCTTGATCACGGTCGAGCGCTGGTAGTCGAGTTCTGCCGGGGCGGCGGTATCAGCAACGGTTATTAGATAGGTGACGCGGGAAATGGCGTGTTCCGGATTCTTTGATCGCCGCTGCGCGTGAGGTGCTGCGCGCCGTCAGTCCAAGTGGCCCTTGGAGATTATATCCCTGGAAGAAGCCGTTTAAGGCAATAGAGGGGCCTGCGTGTCGATAACATATGGCTTTTGAGCGGGTCTGCCATGACTGGTCGGGCGGTGCGATGTCCAGTTCGCGTCTGAACAATTGAAGTGCCACAGTTTCTGCTTGGTAAGTGCGCTCGTCCATGAGCATCAGGGTGTTTGCCCGGCCCAGCCCTGGGGTCGGACCTCCGTCTTGATCGCAGTCAGGCAATGGCGGTCGCAGCCAAAGCGATGGCGGAATGGTATGTCTCCGGGCACTTGTCGTACCGCCGAGCGACACATCCGCATTCCTTGAGGCGACCGAGCAAAATTTCGATGCGGTGACGGCCTTTGCAGCGCCGCTTGGCGTATTTCACTGTGATCTTACGGGACGCCACGCCTGAAATAGACGCTTCTATCCTGCTATTCTGGCATGCGTTTTGTAGATAGTCAGCGTCATATTCCATCCTCTCAGGAAACAGTCAGCCATTGGCGGCCGCTCAGAAGCGCCACCGTGACGGCGTAATCGCTAACCTATCCTGCAAATATGTAGAAGCGGATCGGTCGGACTTTCACATCAGTGACAGCCTGCAGCTTCTCGGAACATTGTCGGACAAAACTGTTCCCAGGACAATTTCCCTTTCCCTCGAACTCTTCTGTTCGACCCGCTTGCCTGTCGCGCGCACCCTCTTCGCATGCCGGCTGCGACCCGTGTGAGGCACCCTTTAGATAGGCCGCATTGTTGATGATCGTCTCTGCACCCGTCACTTCGGCGGTCAGCCCATGGCCCGGTCGAAGACCCCGAAATCCTTCTACTGTTTCCGAGAATTGGAGAAAGCTTTCGCGGGGGCGCGTTTCCCCGGCGTATCGCACCACGACAAACCATTGCGATTAATGATGATAACGCCGTTGAGGGTCCAAAGATCGCCAACACCCGTGTGGCCGTGGCTCTTGGGAATGACCTGAAGGTAGTAGGCTATCTGCGCCTCGGTCAGCCAGAACAGGTTGATGACCAATCAGGTCTTCTTGCAGAGCCTGAAGCACCAATGAGACATAAAATTAACCGTTCTAGAGCGTCGCAAAACCCCATGGTTCCATACATAAGCCGCCATTCTGGCTGGGCGAACCATTGACTCATGACAAAAGCCCCGGTCGGGACCGGGGCTTTGATGGAGTGCCGATGGATGGCGATCAGTCGGGGACGGTGGACTGGTTGGGGTCCAGCCCGATATGCGTGCCAAGCGCCTGCATGTCGCCCAAGAGCTTGACGGCGGCGGTTACGATCTCTTCGCCAACCTGCTCGCGCCGGTCGGTGGCGTTGCGATGCACGCGGTGGGCGTCGCGCAGCATGTCGTTATAGACCTCCTGCGTCAGCTCCTCGCGCGGGTGACCGCGTTCGGCCAGCAGGCTGACGCTGTCCTGATTGATCTCGGCAAAGCCGCCGGTCACGGCGAATTCGCTGGTGGCGCCGTCGGCACCGACCAGGATCACCATGCCCGGACGCAGGGTCACGATCGTGGGCGCATGGCCGGGCATGGCGGTCAGATCGCCATCGCTGCCCGGCAGGCGCACCTCGCGCACGGGAACGGAGGCGAGCCTCCGTTCCGGCGACACGAGGTCGAACTGCATGGTATCGGCCATTGTGCCCCCTTACGCCGCTTCTGCGGCCAGACGCTGTGCCTTGGCCTTCACGTCCTCGATGTCGCCGACCATGTAGAAGGCCGATTCCGGCAGGTGGTCGTATTCACCCGCGACGACCGCCTTGAACGAGGCGATGGTCTTTTCCAGCGGCACCTGGACGCCGTCCGAACCGGTGAAGACCTTGGCCACGTCGAAGGGCTGCGACAGGAAGCGCTGGATCTTGCGCGCGCGGGTCACGGTCAGCTTGTCCTCTTCGGACAGTTCGTCCATGCCTAGGATCGCGATGATGTCCTGCAGCGACTTGTACTTCTGCAGGATGCCCTGCACGTCGCGCGCCACCTGGTAGTGCTCCTCGCCGACGACGGCGGGGTCAAGGATGCGGCTGTTGGAGTCCAGCGGGTCCACGGCCGGGTAGATGCCCAGTTCCGAGATCGCACGCGACAGAACCGTCGTGGCGTCCAGGTGGGCAAAGGTCGTGGCAGGCGCCGGGTCGGTGAGGTCGTCGGCCGGGACGTAGACGGCCTGGATCGAGGTGATCGAGCCGTTCTTGGTCGAGGTGATGCGTTCCTGCATCGCGCCCATGTCGGTGGCCAGCGTCGGCTGATAGCCCACGGCGGACGGAATGCGACCCAGCAGAGCCGACACTTCGGACCCGGCCTGGGTGAAGCGGAAGATGTTGTCCACGAAGAACAGCACGTCCGTGCCCGACGCGTCACGGAACTGTTCGGCCAGGGTCAGACCGGTCAGGGCGACGCGCATGCGGGCTCCCGGCGGCTCGTTCATCTGGCCATAGACCAGGGCCACTTTCGACTCCGACAGGTTGTCGGGGACGATGACGCCCGATTCGACCATCTCGTGATACAGGTCGTTGCCTTCGCGGGTGCGCTCACCAACGCCTGCGAACACGGAGTAGCCCGAGTGCACTTTGGCGATGTTGTTGATCAGTTCCATGATCAGAACCGTCTTGCCCACGCCGGCGCCGCCGAACAGGCCGATCTTGCCGCCCTTGGAGTAGGGGGCCAACAGGTCGATGACCTTGATGCCGGTCACCAGGATCTCCGAGCTGGTCGCCTGCGCGGCAAAGTCGGGGGCCGGCTGGTGGATGGCGCGGGTCTCGCTGGCGGCCAGGTCGGCGCCCTCGTCGACGGGCTCGCCCACGACGTTCAGGATGCGGCCCAGGGTCACGTCCCCCACGGGCACCATGATCGGGTTGCCGGTGTCGGTCACGACCTCGCCGCGGACCAGACCTTCGGTCGCGTCCATGGCGATGGTGCGGACGGTGTTCTCGCCCAGATGCTGGGCAACTTCCAGCACCAGCTTCTTGCCGTTGTTGGTCGTCACCAGCGCGTTCAGAATCGCCGGAAGCTGGTCTTCGAACTGCACGTCAACGACGGCGCCGATCACCTGCGTGATTTTACCAGTGGCCTCTGCCATGTTGTCACCTTTGCTTTACGGTCAGAGCGCCTCGGCGCCCGCAATGATTTCGATCAGCTCCGTGGTGATCGCAGCCTGACGCGAGCGGTTGTACTGCGTCGTCAGTCGGTCGATCATGTCGCCCGCGTTGCGCGTGGCGTTGTCCATGGCACTCATCCGCGCGCCCTGCTCGGACGCTGCATTCTCCAGAAGGGCGGCAAAGATCTGCGTCGCGACGGATCGCGGCAGCAGCTCTGCCAGCAGCGCATCCTCACCCGGCTCGTAGTCGTACAGCGCGTTGGCGGTGGCCCCTTCGGGCACCTCGGCGGGGATGATCTGACGCGCGGTCGGGATCTGGCTGATCACCGATTCGAAGCGGTTGTAGAAGATCGTCGCCACGTCGAAATCGCCGCCGTCAAAACGGGCCAGAACCTCGTCCGTGATGGCGCGGGCGGTGTCATAGCCCATGCGCTTGACCTCGGAGAGGTCGACATGATGCACGAACAGGCTGCCATAGTCGCGCTTGAGCTGCTCGCGGCCCTTCTTGCCAACGGTCAGGATCGCGACCTGCTTGCCCTCGGCCCGCAGCCGTTCCGCATGAACGCGCGCCAGACGCACGATCGAGCTGTTGAAGCCCCCGGCCAGACCGCGTTCCGCCGTCATCACGACCAGCAGGTGACGCTTGTCCTCACCCGTGCCGGCCAACAGGCGCGGCGCGCCGGACTGGCCTGCCGCATTCGCGGTCAGGCCGGCCATGACGGCCGCCATGCGGTCGGCATAGGGGCGCGCGGCCTCCGCCGCCTCCTGCGCACGGCGCAGTTTGGCGGCGGCGACCATCTGCATCGCCTTGGTGATCTTGCGCGTGTTCTTGACGCTGCCGATCCGGTTCTTGAGATCCTTGAGACTGGGCATCTATTCCCCCTCTCAGGCGCGGGTGCTGTTGTATTCGTCCAGCACCGCCTTGATCGCATTTTCCAGATCGCCGCTGACCTTGCGGTCGTTGCGGGTCATGTCGTCCAGCAGGTCGGACTTCTGGCTGCGCAGGAACTGGATCAGACCCTCTTCCCAGGCGACGATCTCGCGGACGGGAACCTGGTCGATATAGCCCTTGGTCCCGGCATAGATCACGATCACGATCTCGGCGTTGGTCAGCGGACGATACTGCGGCTGCTTCATCAGCTCGGTCAGGCGGGCACCCCGGTTCAGCAGGCGCTGAGTCGCGGCGTCCAGATCCGAACCGAACTGGGCAAAGGCCGCCATCTCGCGGTACTGCGCCAGTTCCAGCTTGACCGGACCAGCGACGGATTTCATCGCCTTGGTCTGGGCGGCCGAACCCACGCGGCTGACCGACAGACCGGTGTTCACGGCCGGGCGGACGCCCTGGAAGAACAGTTCCGTCTCCAGGAAGATCTGGCCGTCGGTGATCGAGATCACGTTGGTTGGGATATAGGCCGACACGTCGCCCGCCTGCGTCTCGATGATCGGCAGCGCGGTCAGCGAGCCCGAGCCGTTGGCCTCGTTCAGCTTGGCCGAACGCTCCAGCAGGCGCGAGTGCAGATAGAACACGTCGCCCGGATAGGCTTCGCGTCCGGGCGGACGGCGCAGCAGCAGCGACATCTGGCGATAGGCCACGGCCTGCTTGGACAGATCATCATAGATGATCAGCGCATCCATGCCGTTGTCGCGGAAATATTCGCCGATCGCGGTGCCCGAATAGGGGGCCAGGAACTGCATCGGCGCCGGGTCGGACGCGGTCGCGGCCACGACGGTGGTATAGGCCATGGCGCCGGTCTCTTCCAGCTTCTTGACCAGCTGGGCCACGGTCGAACGCTTCTGGCCGACCGCGACATAGATGCAGTGCAGGGTCTTCATGCCCTCGGCCTCGCGGCCGTTATAGCTCATCTGGTTCAGGATCGTGTCCAGCGCGATCGCGGTCTTGCCGGTCTGGCGGTCACCGATGATCAGCTCGCGCTGGCCGCGGCCAACGGGGATCATGGCGTCCACGGATTTCAGGCCGGTTGCCATCGGCTCGTGCACCGATTTGCGCGGCATGATGCCGGGGGCCTTCATGTCGGCGATGCGGCGCTCGGTCGTCTCGATCGGGCCCTTGCCGTCGATCGGGTTGCCCAGGCCGTCCACGACGCGGCCCAGCAGGGCCTTGCCGACCGGAACGTCCACGATCGAGCGCGTGCGCTTGACGGTATCGCCTTCCTTGATCGAGCGGTCGTCGCCGAAGATCACGATACCGACGTTGTCGGTCTCGAGGTTCAGCACCATGCCGCGGATTCCGCCGGGGAATTCGACCATCTCGCCGGCCTGGACCTTGTCCAGACCATAGACGCGCGCGATGCCGTCACCGACGGACAGGACCTGACCAACTTCGGCAACTTCGGCGTCCTGGCCGAAGTTCTTGATCTGCTCCTTGAGGATCGCCGAAATTTCGGCAGCCTGGATTCCCATTATCCGACCTCTTTCATGACATTCTGCAGGGAAGCGAGCTTCGAGCGGACCGAGCTGTCGATCATCTGCGAGCCCAACTTGACAATCATGCCGCCGATGAGGGTCTCATCGACGCGCGTGTTCAGCTTGACCGTCTTGCCCGATTTCTCGGCCAGGGTCTGTTTCAGGCGGTCCATCTGCGCATCCGTCAGCGCGATGGCGCTGGTGACGTCGGCGGTGACCTCGCCGCGCTCGGCGGCGATCAGGTCGGACAGGCGCGACACCAGCTGCGGCAGCACGAACAGCCGGCGGTTCTGCGCCATCAGCTGCAGCGTGTTGGCCAGCACCGGCGACAGCTGCATCCGGGTGGCCAGCGCGCCGACGGCGCGGGCCTGCTGATCGCGGGAATAGATCGGGCTGGCGATCAGGTCGCGCAGCTCGGCGCTGTCGTGCAGGGCCGCGTCCAGATCGGCGGTCTGGGTCGCCAGGGCGTCGATGCCCCCGCTTTCCTTCGCGATCTCGAAGACGGCCTGCGCATAGCGTCCGGCGATGCTCTGGGACATGGAAACAGAGTTGGCCACGGTCATCCTTTACGGTTTGCCCAAACCCCGCTGGCGGGCCGGGCTGTCGCCTGGTCTGTCGCGGGGTGCGGGTCGCGGTCGCGCGGCTGATGGAAGGTCGCGCGCAAATCTGGGGCGTCTCTAGCAGGTGATTTGACGCCCGGCAACCTACAAGGGCAGGGAAACGCGGGCCTTTGCGACAAAGGGCGCAGGTTTGCGAAAACCCCCGACGGACAGCGCTAACACCCGCCCCGAACCGCCTGGTCTTTATGCGGCAGGATGTCGCATCAGGGGTGGGATTCAGTCGCTTTTGCGGGCGGTGGGCGCGGTTTGCGGGCGGGGGCGCGCCACGCCGTCCAGGATCTCCAGCGGGCTGGGCACATGGATTCGCACCCCCGGACCGACCGGGGCGCGGGTCTGGCGGGACAGTTCGACCAGGATCACGCCCGCGATCAGCACCCGGCTGATGCGCGCGCCGGTGCGTTCCCAGAACTGGGCGCTGCGCAACCAGAATCGCCTGTCGGAAGGCGGGATATAGACCGCGCTGCCGTGCCAGTCGTTCTGGAACCCCGCGCGGCGCATCTGCGCCTCGACCTGGCCGGTGGTGTAGGACCGCCCGAAGCCAAAGGGCGTGCGGTCCGAGGCCGCCCACAGGCCCGCCCGGTTCGGCACCATCAGCATCATCCGCCCCCCCGGTCCCAGGCAGCGCCAGGCCTCGGCCAGCAATTCGCGCGGATGCTCGCTGGTCTCCAGCCCGTGCAGCATGACCAGCCGGTCCAGGCTGCCGGTCTCGATCGGCCATGCGGTCTCGTCGCACAGGACCGAATGGTTGGCCTGGCCGGCGGGCCAGCCCATCACCCCCTGCGGCCCGGGCATCAGCGCCGTCACCCGGCGCGCCGTCGGCAGATAGGGCCGCAGCATCGGCGCGGCAAAGCCGAACCCCGCCACCGTCATGCCCGTGCAGCCCCCCGGCGCCCACCGCGCGGTCAGCCGGTCGCGCAGGATGCGCTGGACCACGCGGCCAAGCGCCCGCTGGTAATAAAAGCGCCGCAGCTGGTCGATGTCATGGTGCATTGCGCGCAGGTCCCGGTTTTGACAGGCTCAGGTGAACACAAGGTCAAGGATTTGCCAATGCCGCTGGAACTGGTCACGCTGCGCTGCCTCAAGGACAACTATGCCTACCTGCTGCATTCCGACGCGGGCACCGTGCTGATCGACGCCCCCGAGGCGATGCCGGTCCTGACCGAACTGGAGGCGCGGGGCTGGGGCCTGGACGCGATCCTGCTGACCCATCACCACGACGACCACATCCAGGCCGTCCCCGACATCGTCGCGGCCACCGGGGCGCGCGTCATCGGGGCGGCCGCCGATGCGCACCGCCTGCCGCCGCTGGACGTCCGCGTGGCCCCCGGAGAGCCGCTGGAGGTGCTGGGCGAGGCGGTCGAGGTGATCGACGTGTCGGGCCATACGGTGGGTCACGTGGCGTTCCATTTCCCGGCCAGCGCCATGGCCTTTACCGCCGACAGCCTGATGGCCCTCGGCTCCGGCCGCCTGTTCGAGGGCGATCCGGCGATGATGTGGGACAGCCTGTCGCGCCTGAATGCCCTGCCCGGGGACACGCTGATCTGTTCGGGACACGACTATTGCGCGGGCAACGGCGCCTTTGCGCTGTCCGTCGATGCCGACAACCCCGACCTGCACGACCGCCTGGCCGCCATCGCCGAGGCGCGCAGCCCCTGCGCCCCCGCGACCCTGGCCGAAGAGCGCGCGACCAACCCGTTCCTGCGGATCTCGGCGCTGCGCGGCCCCCTTGGCATGGAGGGTCAGGACGACGCCGCGGTCTTTGCGCGGCTGCGCCGGATGAAGGACGAATTCTGACCCCCTGCGGCACCGGCGCACAGGGGGCCGGGCGCGATACGCTTGAAATGCGGGCGTTGCGACATCACATTGGCCTCAACCGGGGGAAAAACGTGGCACCTGTCGGAAAAACCACTTGATGCCAGGCGAAATCCACCAAATCTTAACCCTACCATGACAGTCTGGGCAGGTGGGCCGCGAACAGCCCATACCGCCAGCCGACTGACAGGAGACGACCGTGCCAAGTTTCTCGACCTCCCTGGAACAGGCCATTCACCAGGCGCTTGCGCTGGCGAACGAACATCGACACGAGCTTGCGACGCTGGAACATCTGTTGCTGGCGCTGACCGAGGAACCCGACGCGGTCAAGGTCATGCGCGCCTGCAACGTCGATCTGGAAGAGCTGCGCAAGACCCTGGTCGATTTCATCGAGGATGACCTGTCCACGCTGATCACCGATGTCGAAGGCTCCGAGGCGGTGCCGACGGCCGCCTTCCAGCGGGTGATCCAGCGCGCCGCCATCCATGTCCAAAGCTCGGGCCGCCAGGAGGTGACCGGGGCCAACGTGCTGGTGGCCATCTTCGCCGAACGCGAATCTAACGCGGCCTTCTTCCTGCAGGAGATGGACATGACCCGCTATGACGCGGTGAACTTCATCGCGCATGGCGTGGCCAAGAACCCGTCCTTCAACGAGCCCCGCAAGGTGGTCGGATCGGACGAGCCCGCCGAGGCCAAGCAGGCCGAGGCCGCCCCCGACCCCAAGGACGAGACCGCCCTTGGCAAGTATTGCGTGGACCTGAACGTCAAGTCCAAGAAGGGTGACGTCGACCCCCTGATTGGTCGCGAACCCGAGGTCGAGCGCGCGATCCAGGTCCTGTGCCGTCGGCGCAAGAACAACCCCCTGCTGGTGGGTGACCCCGGCGTCGGCAAGACCGCCATCGCCGAGGGCCTGGCGCTGAAGATCACCCGCGGAGAGACCCCCGAGGTTCTGGCCGGTGCCACGATCTTCTCGCTGGACATGGGCGCGCTGCTGGCCGGCACCCGCTATCGCGGCGATTTCGAGGAGCGCCTGAAGGCCGTCGTCAAGGAGCTGGAGGCGCATCCCGATGCGATCCTGTTCATCGACGAGATCCACACCGTCATCGGTGCGGGCGCGACCTCCGGGGGCGCGATGGATGCGTCGAACCTGCTGAAGCCCGCGCTGGCGGGTGGCAAGCTGCGCTGCATGGGCTCCACGACCTACAAGGAGTATCGCCAGCACTTCGAAAAGGACCGCGCGCTGAGCCGCCGGTTCCAGAAGATCGACGTGAACGAGCCTTCGGTGCCCGACACCATCAAGATTCTGATGGGTCTGAAGCCGCATTTCGAGGCGCATCACGACCTGCGCTACACCAATGACGCGATCAAGTCGGCGGTGGAGCTGGCTGCGCGCTATATCAATGACCGCAAGCTGCCCGACAGCGCCATCGACGTCATCGACGAAGCCGGTGCTGCCCAGCATCTGGTCAGCGAGAGCAAGCGGCGCAAGACGATCAGCCCCAAGGAGATCGAGGCCGTCGTCGCCAAGATCGCCCGCATTCCGCCCAAGAACGTCAGCAAGAACGACGCTGAGGTCCTGCGCGATCTGGATGCCGGTCTGAAGCGTGTCGTCTTTGGCCAGGACAACGCCATCGAGATGCTGTCCAGCGCCATCAAGCTGGCCCGCGCGGGCCTGCGCGAACCGGAAAAGCCCATCGGCAACTATCTGTTCGCAGGCCCGACCGGCGTCGGCAAGACCGAGGTGGCCAAGCAGCTGGCCTCCAGCCTGGGCGTCGAGCTGATCCGCTTCGACATGTCGGAATACATGGAGAAGCACGCCGTCAGCCGCCTGATCGGCGCGCCTCCGGGCTATGTTGGCTTTGACCAGGGCGGTCTGCTGACCGATGGGGTCGACCAGCACCCGCATTGCGTGCTGCTGTTGGACGAGATCGAGAAGGCGCATCCGGATGTGTTCAACATCCTGCTGCAGATCATGGATGCGGGGCGTCTGACCGACCATAACGGCCGGACCGTCGATTTCCGCAACGTGATCCTGATCATGACGTCGAACGCAGGGGCCGCGGATCAGGCCAAGGCGGCGATCGGCTTTGGCCGCGACCGGCGCGAGGGCGAGGATACGGCCGCGATCGAGCGGACCTTCACGCCCGAGTTCCGGAACCGTCTGGACGCGATCATCAGCTTTGCGCCTCTGTCGCGCGACGTGGTGGTCCATGTGGTCGAGAAGTTCGTGCTGCAGCTGGAGGCGCAGCTGATGGACCGCAACGTCCATATTGAACTGACCCCCGAGGCCGCCAACTGGCTGGCCGAGAAGGGCTATGACGACCGAATGGGCGCCCGCCCCTTGGGCCGCGTGATCCAGGAAAGCATCAAAAAGCCCTTGGCCGAGGAGTTGCTGTTCGGTCGCCTGACCAAGGGTGGCGTGGTCAGGGTCAATATCGAGGACGACAAACCCGTGTTCGACATCACCGGCCCCGACGCACCGCGGATCGGCAAATCCAAGACGCCCCTTCTGACTGCGGATTGATGCACGACTTGCAGGCCCCGCCGCGATGGCGGGGCCTTCACCATTCTGGTCGGTTCGAACATCGGCATGGCCTGCCGAATGGCGGATATTGCTTCCTGCGAACTACGCGACCCGTCATACTCTGAGCGGTTGGGTTGATCCTGATCACGGCCGCAGGTGATGGTTGCCGCCAAGGCAACTGCGGTAAAGTACGTTTCCAGGCATGTGCCATATGATGCGGCGACATGTCGCCAAGTCACAAGCCAGCCGGATGTCATCTCCATGAAGTCGCGCTTTTGTGACACCGTTTATTATGTGCGATGTCTTGCTATGGGGACACCCGGTCTACGGTGTCGACTATTGGGCATCTTTTCATAGGATGCGTCGCCGCTGGCCGGGTCACGTCCCTCTCTGCAAGGCGTCATGAATCCTGCTGCACCATGGTGCCACTCCCTGCACGTGCCGTAAGAGAGGAGTTGGCTGCCCATTCGCCTCAGTGTGCGGATGCAATTTGGTATTCCGATCTCGGGCGACTTGTCCGCAGGACCATTTCCTTTGCTGTAGAACGCCATTGTTCTCCCGATCCGGCGGTCGGGTGCGAGTTTTTGGAGCGCAGACCGCAGGCTGGGGGGGCTTCAGTCAGCCGGCAGTGATCAGATAGTCCTCGATCGGTTCCCTTTTCGGCATTCCTATCACGATCCGGGCAACGGCGGCGTGATCGTGTTCGCGCTCAGAGCGATTGAGGAGGGGCCTGGCTATTTTTCTCCAAGCCCGTCGCCCCGTCGCACACCGTCGCGATAGCAAAGATTGATGCTGCTCTGAACCCCCAGATCCACGAAACTTGGGCGGCAATGGTTCTTGAGACAGGCCGGGCGAGGGCGCGTGATGGACATACCCGATAGCCATATCACGCTGCTCATCGATCAGAACTCATCAAGGGCTTGAGGCACGCGAAGGACGGTATATCGTGGGGTTAGAAAACGGCGCGTCACTGGGATGAAAGTTTGCAAACGGGCTCGAAGCAGCCGTGCCAGCCGGTCGGCACCTTGTCCCCTCTGCGCTCACGAGAGGGTCGCGTGGAAACCTCCATGCACCTTTCGGAGGACAGCCCGAACATCGCGTCGGGATATGGTCGGCAGGGGTTGGGGCGGCGCGTGGTCCTCAGAAAGGGGGGTGTGCCTTGTCGATGTTGGCCTTAAGGTCCGGGTCAAGGGTGCCGGACCCCATGACGGTCATGTGCACGTGAATGATACCGTGCTTCGAAACCGACCGCGCCATTGATTTCTAGACACGGTGATCGTCCCGCTGAGCTCATCGTCGGAGCCTGCCCACCGGTCAGGTCGCTCTGACAAGCTGCGGTCGTTCGTTGATCCGCTGCGTCATGGCGGTGGAAAGCCCAAAAGGGGGCGGCGTCTGTCTTGGGGGCAACGCGGCCTGTGGCGCAGGCCGCCGGGTCGCATCGGCCCTTGCAACAAGGGCGGCTGACCGCACTGATCTAACCCTTCTTACCCCAAAATCCCCGCAGGGGAGGCACAAGGATGCATGGCGCTCCATCCGATCTTTTTTTCCCCGCGCGACCCGCTAAGACGGGGCTGCGCAAAGGGATGAGCCCATGTAGAGATTTGCCACCCACGAAATCAGAATCCTGCACGGAGAGGTCATGATCGTCTCCGACGATGACACCCAGGGACCGATGTGGACGGATCAGGGCGAACGCCAGGTGCGGCAGCATGTCGTGTTCAGTGAACGCTTTGTCGCGCCGCCCGTCGTGCAGCTGGGCGTGGGGATGTGGGATCTGGACCGCGGCTGCAACCAGCGCGGCGACCTGCAGGCGCAGAATGTCACGCTGACCGGGTTCGACATCGTGTTCCAGACCTGGGGCGACACCCGCATCGCGCGGATGCGGGTGCAATGGACGGCGACCGGCGCCGTTCCCGACGAACAGGACTTTATCCTCTAGGCGCGGTCCAGGTTCACCGCGATCAGTCCGGCGACCTGCTGGGGGTGGGTCAGTGGGGCCATGTGGCCCGCACCGGGCACCACCGCGCGGCCGACATCGGGCAGGCGCGCGGCCAAGGCATCGGCGATGCCCCGGATCACCGGCGGGCTGTCGGCCCCCTGGATCAGCAGCACCGGCGCGTCGATTTGCTCCAGCCCGCCCTCGCGCAGGATGCGGGCGCTGTCATGGCGCAGCGCATCGCCCGTGCCCGCGACCAGCCGGATCTGGCGCAGCATCGCCGCGCCGATCCGCGGCGGCACCGCGCCCCAGACCGACAGGAAGGCCGCCGCCGCCTCGGCATCGCGACCCTCGTCCAGCAGGGCCGCCATCCGGGCGTCCAGCGCATCCTGGGCGGGGTCGGGGCAGGCGGCGAACAGCACCGGCTCGATCAGGGTCAGGCTGCGCACGGCCTCGGGGGCGGCCACCGCGATGCGCAGCGCGACGGTCGCGCCGAAGCTGTGGCCGATCAGGTCCAGCGGCCGGTCGATCATCGCCGCGGCCAGCCGCGTGACAGCCGTGTGGTAGTCCGGGCCGTCGGGCGTTGGCTGCCAGTCGTCGCTGCGCCCGTGGCCGGGCATGTCGAACCCGCGCAGATCGACGCGGCCCGCCAGCGCGGCGGCGATGGGGCCCCAGGACGACCCGCTACCCATCATGCAATGCAGCGCCAGCGCCGGGCGGTCGGCATCGCCCGGCCAGTGGCGCAGATGCAGCCCCGTCACAGCGTGGCCAGATGGCGGTCCAGAAAGTCCAGCCGGTCCTGGCCCCAGAACCGCTGATCGGTCTCGCGCACGATATAGAAGGGCGCGCCAAAGGCCCCCGCCGCGACCGCCTGTTCCAGATTGCGGCCATAGGTTTCGGCGCCGACGAACAGCCCCGTGTCGGCCAGCGCCGGATCGAACCCATGCGCGCCCAGGATGTCACGGATCACCGCGTCGTCGCTGATGTCGCGGTTCTCGGCCCAGACCGCGCGCAGGAACCCGTGCACCAGCCCGCCCAGATCGCCGCCGCCCGCCTCCTGCGCCGCGATGATCGCATAGGAGGAGGGCGCCATGTTCACCGGCCAATGCGCCGGTTTCAGGGTCAGGGGCATGCCCAGATGGTCGGCCCACCGGGGCAGCTCCTGGTTGCGATAGTCCATGCGGCTGGCATGGCGCTGCGCGGGGCGCACGCCGCCGGTGCGGTCGAACAGCTGCAGCAGGTCCAGCGGCCTGTAGGTGATCTGCGCGCCGTGGCGGGCGGCGATCCGTTCCAGCCGGTCGCCCGCCAGATAGCACCAGGGGCTGATGGTCCCCAGATAATAGTCGATATGGGCCATGGCTTTGTCCTTTCCGGGTTTGCCGCAGGCTAGCGCGGTGCTAAGGCAGCCGCAATCTGACGCAACCGCCAAAGGCCCCGCCCCATGCCCGTCATGACCGAACCCAAGCTGATTTCCGGAAACGCCAACCGACCTCTGGCGCAAAGCATCGCGCGGCGCATGTCCCTGCACCGGGGCATGAGCGTCAACCTGCTGGATGCGCGGGTCGAGCGGTTCAACGATGCCGAGATCTTCGTCGAGGTCTATGAGAACGTGCGCGGCGAGGACATGTACATCATCCAGCCGACCTCGAACCCGGCCAATGACAACCTGATGGAACTGCTGATCATGGTCGACGCACTGAAGCGGTCGTCGGCCGCGCGCATCACCGCCGTGATCCCCTATTTCGGCTACGCCCGCCAGGACCGCCGCGCCAAGGCCCGCACGCCCATCACTGCCAAGCTGGTCGCGAACCTGCTGACCAATGCGGGGATCGACCGGGTGCTGACGCTGGACCTGCATGCGGCGCAGATCCAGGGGTTCTTCGACATTCCGGTGGACAACCTTTATGCGGCGCCGGTCTTTGCGCTGGATGTGCAGCATCACTTCAAGGGCCGGATGGGCGATCTGATGGTGGTGTCGCCGGATGTGGGCGGCGTGGCCCGCGCGCGCGAGCTGGCGACCCGGATCGGCGCGCCCCTGGCCATCGTGGACAAGCGCCGCGAGAAGGCCGGCGAGGTGGCCGAGATGACCGTGATCGGCGACGTGTCGGGCAAGGCCTGCATCATCGTGGACGACATCTGCGACACGGCGGGCACGCTGTGCAAGGCGGCGCAGGTGCTGACCGACAATGGTGCGACCGAGGTGCATGCCTATATCACGCACGGCGTCCTGTCCGGCCCTGCGGTCGAGCGGGTGTCGAAATCGGTGATGAAATCGCTGGTCATCACCGATTCGATCCAGCCGACCGATGCAGTCAAGAATGCGCCCAACATCCGCATCGTGCCGACCGCGCCGATGTTCACGCAGGCGATCCTGAACATCTGGAACGGGACATCGGTGTCCAGCCTGTTCGAGACGGACACGCTGCTGCCGATCTATGAGGGGTTGTACTCTCCCAGCTGAGGGACGCGCCGGGCGCGGGGGCGGATGCCTCCGGCGGGGATATTTTTCTGAAGAAGAAGGGCAGGGGCCGGTGCGTGTTTGGCGCGCCGGCCCTTTGCTGTCAGAGGGCGCGCCAGCCGATGTCGCGGCGGCAGAAGCCCTGCGGCCAATCGATCGCGTCGACCAGCGCATAGGCGCGCTGATGCGCCTCGGCCAGGGTGGCGCCGCGGCCGGTGCAGGCAAGGACGCGTCCGCCTGTGGCGATGACGGTGCCGTCCTTGGTGTCGGTGCCGGCGTGGAAGGTCATCTGGAAGCTGGTTTCGGGCAGGTCCTGCAGGCCGCGGATGGCGGTGCCCTTGGTATAGGCGCCGGGATAGCCCTGGGCGGCCATGACCACGGTCAGGGCGTGGTCGTCGGCCCAGGTGACGGGCGTGTCGGCCAGCCGCCCCTCGGCGCAGGCCAGAAGAAGGTCCAGCACCTGGCCGCCAAGCCGCATCATCAGCACCTGGCATTCCGGGTCGCCAAAGCGGACGTTGTATTCGACCAGCCGCGCTTGGCCCTCGGCGATCATCAGCCCGGCATAGAGCACGCCCTGGAACGGGGTGCCGCGCCGCGCCATCTCGGCGATGGTGGGGCGCACGATGCGGTCCATCACCTGATCCTGGATCGCCTGCGTCAGCACCGGGGCGGGGCTGTAGGCGCCCATGCCGCCGGTGTTTGGGCCGGTATCGCCGTCGCCCACGCGCTTGTGGTCCTGGGCGGTGCCGATGGCCAGACAGTCGGTGCCGTCGGAGAGGATGAAGAAGCTCGCTTCCTCTCCGTCCATGAACTCCTCGATGACGACGGACATGTCGCCGAATGCGCCGTCGAAGATGTCGTCGATGGCGGCATGTGCCTGTTCCACCGTCTCGGCCACGGTGACGCCCTTGCCGGCGGCCAGACCGTCGGCCTTGACCACGATCGGCGCGCCCTGGGCGGTCACGTAATCGCGGGCGGCGGCGGCATCGGTGAACCGGGCCCAGGCTGCAGTCGGGGCGGCGCAGGCGTCGCAGATTTCCTTGGTGAAGGTTTTGGATGCCTCCAGCTGGGCTGCGGCCTGCGACGGGCCAAAGACCAGGAAGCCCGCGTTGCGCAGGGCGTCGGACACGCCTGCGGCCAAGGGCGCCTCGGGGCCGACGATCACGAAGTCGATGGCGTTTTCCTGAGCGAACTCCAGGACCTCGGCGCGCGACAGCACGTCCAGATCGGCGCATTCGGCGACGCCCGCGATGCCTGCATTGCCGGGCGCCACGATCAGGCGGTCGCATTTCGGGTTCTGCCGGATTGCCCAGGCCAACGCGTGTTCGCGCCCGCCGCCGCCCAGGATCAGGATATTCATCTGCCGCCCTTTCGCTTGACCTTGCGGCGTTCTAGTCTGGCGCGGACAAGGGAACAAGACGCATGGACCTGCTGGACGACGACATGGACGATGCCCCCGAACCGGGCAGCAACGCGCATGAATTCACCGTGTCCGAACTGTCCGGCGCGGTCAAACGCAGCATCGAGGATCAGTTCGGCCGCGTCCGCGTGCGGGCCGAGGTCGGCCGCGTGTCCCGCCCCGGATCGGGACATCTGTATTTCGACCTGAAGGATGACCGCGCCGTCCTGGCCGCCGTCACCTGGAAGGGGCAGGCCGCCCGCCTGATCCAGCGCCCCGAGGAAGGGATGGAGGTCATCGCCACCGGCCGCCTGACGACCTTTCCGGGCCAGTCGAAGTACCAGATGATCGTCGATCAGATCGAACCCGCGGGTGCGGGCGCGCTGATGGCGATGCTGGAGAAGCGTCGCAAGGCGCTGGCCGCCGAAGGGCTGTTCGATCAGGACCGCAAGCGCGCCCTGCCTTATCTGCCACGGGTGATCGGGGTGGTGACCTCGCCCTCTGGCGCGGTGATCCGCGACATCCTGCACCGGCTGCGCGACCGGTTTCCGACCCGCGTGATCATCTGGCCGGTGGCCGTGCAGGGCGAGGGTTGCGCGCCGCAGGTGACGGCGGCGATCCGGGGCTTCAACGCGCTGACACCGGGCGGGCCGATCCCGCGGCCCGACCTGATCATCGTGGCGCGCGGCGGCGGGTCGCTGGAGGATCTGTGGGGCTTCAATGAGGAACCTGTCGTACGGGCGGCGGCGGAAAGCGACATTCCCCTTATATCGGCTGTGGGGCATGAGACGGACACGACGCTGATTGATTTCGCTTCGGACAGGCGGGCGCCGACACCCACGGCCGCGGCCGAGATGGCCGTGCCGGTCCGCGCCGATCTGGCCACACGACTGGCGGAAACCGGGGCACGGATGGCGCGCAGCAATGCGCAGGCGATCCAGCGCCCGCGTCAGCGCTTGCGCGATCTGGCCCGCGCCCTGGGCCGCCCCGCCGCCCTGACCGAGGGCGCGCGGCAGCGGCTGGACCTGTGGGGCGGGCGGCTGGAACCGGCGCTGCGGCAGCTGGCCCGCGCGCGCCGGCAACAGCTGGCCGCGCGCCCGATGCCCGCCGCCATGCTGCGTCAGTTCACCCAAGGCAAGCGGTCCGGGCTGGACCGGGCGCTGATGCGGCTGGAGGCTGCGCGCAACCGGCGACTGGAGCGTCCGCGCGACCGTCTGGCACAGCTGCGCGACCGGCTGGAGAATTCGCTGGTGCGGGTTCTGGCCGACACCCGGCGCGCGGTGGCGCAGCAGGGCGCGCGGCTGGCCGATCTGGACCGGCGGCTGGTCGCGGCCATGGCCCGTATCCGCGCTCAGCGGCAGGATGCGCTGGTCCGGCTGGACAGGATGCGGCTGTCATTGGGTCATGAACAAACGCTGCGGCGCGGTTTCGTGATCCTGCGCGACCCGGAGGGCGGGGTGATCACCGCGCCCGAGGTCGCCGCCCGGACCCCGCGGGTGGAGCTGCAATTCGCGGGCGATCGCCGCGTGGCCGTGCGCCCCGAGGGCGTCCCCGACAAGCCAAAGCGGCGCAAACCCGCCCCACCGGAGCAGAAGACGCTGATCTGATCTCAGGCGGGGCGGGGACGCATCACCAGCCAGATCAGCGCTCCGCCCGCCAGCACCAGGAAGGGCAGCATCGCCAGATTGACCGCGTTCCAGCCCGCGACGATGGACCCGCCCGAACAGTTCATCAGCCCGCCCGACGACAGGGATGCCAGGAACACCCCGCCGAAGACGACGAAATCGTTCATGCCCTGCACGCGGCCGCGTTCCTCGGGGGCGTGGGCGCGGGTCAGCATGGTCGTGGCCCCGATATAGCCAAAGTTCCAGCCGATCCCCAGCAGGATCAGCGCGATGAAGAACTGCTCCAGCTCCAACCCGGACAGGGCGACGGCGCCAGCGGCGGCCAGGATCGCCAGGCCCAGCCCCACGATGGTCTCGGCCCCGAAGCGGGCGATCAGGTGGCCGGTGACAAAGCTGGGCGCGAACATGGCCAGCACATGCGCGCTGACGATGTTGGCCGCATCCGCCGTGTCATAGCCGCAGCCCACCACGGCCAGCGGTGTCGATGTCATCACCAGGTTCATCAGCGCATAGGACACCATCCCGCAGATCATCGCGACGGCGATGGCGGGGGTCCGCAGGATCTGGCCCATCGGGCGCCCGGCCGGTGCGCCCGCCACCGGGGCGGGCGGTTTGGGGATGTCCAGAAAGGCAAACAGGACCGGCCCGGCCAGGTTCAGGCCGATCACCGCCAGATAGGTCGCCAGGAACGGCACCGCCGTCAGGTCGCTGGTCATCCGCACCAGCGCGGGGCCGATGATCGCGGCGGCAAGGCCCCCGGCCATGACCAGGCTGATGGCCTTGGGGGCGTAATCTTCCGGCGCGGTGTCGGTGGCGGCAAAGCGATAGAAGCCCTGCGCCGACATGTAGATGCCCGTCAGGGTCGACCCGACCATGAACAGCCCGAACGATCCCAGCCACAGCCCGGCCGCCGCGACGGCCGCGCCCAGGCCCCCTGCCGCCACCGCCAGCAGGAACCCCGCCTGCCGCCCGCGCGCCTGCATGAAGCGTGCCAGCGGCCGCGCCGACAGGGTCGAGCCCAGGATGATCATCGACAGCGGCAGCGTCACCAGGCAGGGATGCGGCGACAGGATCTGTCCCGCCAGCCCGCCCACAATGAAGATGACCGACATCTGCGCGCCCAGGATCGCCTGCGCCAGCACAAGGACGGCGACATTCCTGCGGGCGCGCGCCAGGTCCATGGTCAGCCGCGCAGGGCTGCGGCGGTGCGGGCGCGATCCTCGATCGCATGCCAGTTGCCGGCGGCCATGTCGGCGTCGCTCACGATCCAGCTGCCACCGACGCAGATCACGTTGGGCAGGGACAGATAGCTGGTCGCGTTCTGCGGCGTGACGCCGCCCGTGGGGCAAAAACTGATGCGGGGCAGGGGGCCTGCCAGCGATTTCAGCGCCGGGGCGCCGCCCACCGCCTCGGCCGGGAAGAACTTCAGCATGTCAAACCCGGCATCTGCGGCGCGCATGACTTCGGAGGCGGTGACCGCTCCGGGCAGCAGCGGCAGGGCCAGATCCTCGCAGGCCGCGATCAGCCGGTCGGTCAGGCCGGGCGAGACCGCAAAGCTGGCGCCCGCGTCCTTGGCGCGTTTCGCGTCGTCCGGGGTCAGCACGGTGCCTGCGCCGACATGGCCTCCCGACACGCGGCTCATGGCGCAGATCGCGTCCAGCGCGGCATCCGAGCGCAGCGTCACCTCCAGCACCGGCAGGCCGCCCGCGACCAGCGCGCGCGCCAGCCCCTCGGCGTGGCCTGCGTCCTTGATGACGATGACCGGGATCACCGGCGCCAGCTGGCACAGGGCTTTCGTCTGCCGGGACTGATCTTGGGGGGTCATGACGGGCCTATCGCTTATGAATGGAACTGCTGCGAACCTGAACCCAAGCCCCGCCCGATGCAAGGGTGCCGCCATGCTGATGTTACCGCTATCTGCAGGAATGCCACAGCGAATCCGCTTGCGTTTCGCCCGTGCAGGGGCTATCGCGCGCCTACTTCACAGGCAGGGGAGGGCCTTGCGGGACATATCCGCAAAGGTCCACCGGTTGGGGCATCCGCCCTGAGACCCCCTGCCAAGGCGCAAACCGGAAAGGAACTCCTCATGGCGCTTCCCGAATTCTCGCTGCGTCAGCTTCTTGAAGCTGGCGTTCACTATGGCCACCAGACGCAGCGCTGGAACCCCCGCATGGGCGAGTTCATCTATGGCGACCGCAACGGCATCCACATCCTGGACCTGACCCAGACCGTCCCGATGCTGGACCAGGCCCTGCAGGTCGTGCGCGACACCGTCGCCAAGGGCGGCCGCGTGCTGTTCGTCGGCACCAAGCGCCAGGCCCAGAAGGCCATCGCCGAAGCCGCCGAGAAATCGGCGCAGTTCTACATGAACCACCGTTGGCTGGGCGGCACGCTGACCAACTGGAAGACCGTCAGCCAGTCGATCAACCGTCTGAAGGCGATTGATGAGACCATGGCCGGCGGCGCCGAGGGTCTGACCAAGAAAGAGCGCCTGCAGCTGGAGCGCGAGCAGACCAAACTGCAAGCCTCGCTGGGCGGCATCCGCGACATGGGCGGCCTTCCCGACCTGATCTTCGTCATCGACGTGAACAAGGAAGACCTGGCCATCCTGGAAGCCAAGAAGCTGGGCATTCCGGTCGTGGCCGTGGTCGACACCAACTGCTCGCCCGATGGCGTGGACTACATCATTCCGGGCAACGATGACGCGGCCCGCGCCATCGCGCTGTACTGCGATCTGGTCAGCCGTGCGGCGCTGGACGGCATGTCGGCACAGATGGGCGCCGCCGGCGTCGACCTGGGCTCGCTGTCGGACGCCCCCGAAGAGCTGCTGGACGAGGCCGAGGCGCCCGCCGAGGCCTGATCCGTCCGGATCGACGATTTCATGGATGTGTCGTCAGGCGGGGGTATGCCCCGCCTGACGCGTTCAACAGATAGGAGACGGATATGGCAATCACCGCAGCGATGGTGAAGGAACTGCGCGAGACCACCGGCGCAGGCATGATGGACGCCAAGAAGGCCCTGACCGAAAACGACGGCAACATGGAAGCGGCCATCGACTGGCTGCGCACCAAGGGCCTGGCGAAAGCCGCCAAGAAGGCCGACCGCGTCGCCGCCGAAGGTCTGGTGGGCGTGCAGGTTTCGGGTGGCCGCGGCGTTGCCGTCGAGATCAATTCGGAAACCGATTTCGTCGCCAAGAACGCCGATTTCCAGCAGCTGGTCCGTGACATCACCGGCGTTGCGCTGAACGGCGCAAGCGACATCGAGGCGCTCAAGGCGGCCGATCTGGGCGGCAAGCCCGTGGGCGACGTCGTGACCGGCGCCATCGCCCGCATCGGCGAGAACCTGACCCTGCGCCGCGTGCAGGTCCTGGAAGGCGAGACCGTCGTGTCCTACGTGCACAACGCCGCCGCCGACGGCCTGGGCAAGATCGGCGTGCTGGTCGCGCTGTCGGGTCCGGCCGACACGGCGCAGACCGTGGGCAAGCAGTTCGCGATGCACATCGCGGCCACCAACCCCGTGTCCCTGTCCGAGGCCACCATGGACCAGGCCGCGCTGGAGCGCGAGCTGCAGGTGCAGACCGCCAAGGCGCTGGAAGAGAACGCCTCGTCCACCAAGCCGAAGCCCGAGGCCGTCATCCAGAACAACATCATCCCGGGCCGGATGAAGAAGTTCGTGGCCGAGAACACCCTGCTGGGTCAGGCCTTCGTGATGAACCCCGACCTGACGGTCGAGCAGGCCGCCAAGGAAGCCGGCGTCGAGATCACCGGCTATGCCCGCGTGATGGTCGGCGAAGGCATCGAGAAGAAGGAAGAGGATTTCGCAGCCGAGGTCGCCAAGACCCTCAGCGGCGCCTGATCTTCTGACTGCTGACTGACACGGATGCCGGCCCTTTGGCCGGCATCTTGCGTTTCGCGGCCTTTGGTGGCGGCGCGCGGCCAAGGCAACCCGACCGCGCGCCGCCTGTTCCTGACACTGTCGTGTCACCACTCACGGAACAGCGCGATCAGATGCGGTTTTTCAGCGCAGCGAAACGGTGGAAACCCTTACCTTCGCCATCCTCGCCCCGCGGCAGGGTCGCGCCGGTGACGGGGCCGAACAGCTGATGCGTCACATGGGCCTTGAGCACGGCCTGGGGGGTCGTGTCCACGCCCAGGGCCTCGCGGGCCAGGCGCATGTGCTTTTCCACGGTGGCGGGGGTGATGCCCAGGATCATCGCGGTCTCGGCTACGGTCTTGCCCGACGACCGCCATCCCAGAACCTCGCGCTGGCGGGGCGTCAGGGTCGCCTTGGCCGGGTGGCGGTGCATGGTGGCGATGCGCATGTGCATGACCCAGGACAGGACCCGCACATCGCGTCCCGCCAGGGCCCACCGCTCTCGCAGGTGGTGATCGCCTGCGCCCTGAAAGGGAACCGCCAGCACCGCGCCCACCCCGTTCAGGACCTTGTCGCGCAGGCTGACGATCTGGACCGCGCCCACGCCGTGATCCGCCGCCAGCGCCAGCGACGGCGAATGGACGCCACGGGCCAGCAGATCGCGCGCGGCGATATCGCCGTCATTGTTCAGCACCCATTCGATCCACGGGTCGCGATGCAGGTCGCGCAACTGCTGCGCGTGTTCGATCAGCCGCGGCGGCAGATTGCTGAGCACGACCGGATTTTCCTGCATCACTGATCGCGGCACGCTGAGCATGAAACGTCCCGCATAGAGCGCATGTTCGAACCCCAGATGCGCCATCGCCTGGTGAAAGACGGCGCCGATATCGGGGATGGTTCTGGCGTCCAGCAGACGTTCGATGAAACCTGGCAACATTTATATCACGAACTCAAATCATTGCATAAAGATGCATAGGATGGTGCCCCGCGGTCTTTGCCAAGGGGGAAACTGGAACAGTCCTAACGCCCGGACGCGGCATCGGGTCCGCCTTTGGGCGTCGGCGATGGGCTGGGGCGCTGGACCTTTGGGGCCGTGCCATGCGAAACAGGGCCCGAACCGCCCTTGCCCAAAGTCGCCCCCGCCATGCCCTTCATCATCGCCATCGACGGACCTGCCGCCTCGGGAAAGGGCACGATTGCCCGCGCCCTGGCCGATCGGTTCGGTTTTCACCACCTGGATACGGGCCTGCTGTATCGCGCGACGGGTGCCAAGGGCGGCGACGCCGTGGCCGCGGCGCGCACGCTGACCGCCGCCGACCTGACCCGCGAGGGCTTGCGCAGCGCCGAGGCGGGCCAGGCCGCCAGCCGCATCGCGGCCATCCCCGAGGTTCGCGATGCCCTGGTGGCGTTCCAGCGTCATTTTGCCGCACAGGAACCAGGCGCCGTCCTGGACGGGCGCGACATCGGCACGGTGATCTGCCCCGACGCGCCGGTCAAGCTGTATGTCGTGGCCTCGGACGCGGTCCGCGCCGCCCGACGCGCCGCCGAATTGGGCGCCGATCCCGACGAGATGCTGGCCCAGCTGCGCGAACGCGACCTGCGCGACAGCCAACGCGCCGCGGCCCCGCTGCGCCCCGCCGAAGACGCCGTGGTGCTGGACACCAGCGCGCTGAGCATTGAGGCCGCCGTGGCCGCCGCCATCGCCCATGTGGAGCGGGTGCGCGGCGCCTGAGGTCGTGGGGCCTGATCTCAGGGGGCGATGATCTCGAAGGCGGTGACGTCGACCATGCCGCGATCGGTGATTTTCAGCGCCGGGATGACCGGCAGGGCCAGAAACGCCAGCTGCAGGAACGGCTCCTCCAGTGTCGTGCCCAGGGTGCGGGCGGCTTCTCGCAACGCGATCAGCCGGTCGCGCACGGCCTCGAAGGGGTCCAGGCTCATCAGGCCCGCGACGGGCAGGGGCAGTTCGGCCAGGACCCGGCCGTCCAGGGTCACCACGAATCCGCCCTCGATCTGGGTCAGGCGGTTGGCGGCCAGGGCCATGTCGTCGTAATCGACCCCCACGACCGCGATGTTGTGATGGTCGTGGCAC
Source organism: Paracoccus hibiscisoli (assembly GCF_005048265.1). GTDB lineage: Bacteria > Pseudomonadota > Alphaproteobacteria > Rhodobacterales > Rhodobacteraceae > Paracoccus > Paracoccus hibiscisoli. The sequence goes on along the minus strand of NZ_SUNH01000006.1, from coordinate 178,400 downwards.
ACGGTCGAGGCGATGGCCCCCCGCGCCAGCCCAAACCCCCGCACGAACCCCGTGGCGATGTTGCCGTTCTTGCCGTGACGCTCGATCACCGCGATGCGGGTCAGGTCGCGGGCCGGGTCGGGGCGCTTGTCGCCATCTTGCGGGGCGATGTCGACGGTCAGGTGTTCGGTGATGATCTTGCCTTCCAGGATGCCGATCACCGGGGTCTGGGTCCGGTTGCCGGTGCAGCGGAAATCCTGCGCGGCGACCCGGGGCGCCTTGACCGAGGCGCGCGCCACCGGGGCGATGGCCCCGCGTGCAGCAAAGGCCGCGTCATCCACCACCCGGCCCCCGGCCAGGACCAGCTGCGCGTGGCAGCCCTCCAGGCTGTCGATGGCCACGATATCGGCGCGCAGGCCCGGCGCGATCAACCCGCGATCCTTCAGGCCGAATGCCTCGGCCGCCGACAGCGAGGCGGCGCGATAGGCCGCCAGCGGCGCGGTGCCAAGCGCGATCAGGCGGCGGATCATATAGTCCAGGTGCCCGTGTTCCGCGATATCCAGCGGGTTGCGGTCGTCGGTGCACAGGCACAGATAGGGGCTGGTGGCCTCGGTCAGGATCGGTTGCAGGGCGTCCAGATCCTTGCTGACGGACCCCTCGCGGATCAGCACGCGCATGCCCTTGCGCAGCTTTTCCAGCGCCTCGTCCGCTGTGGTCGCCTCGTGCTCGGTGCGGATGCCGGCGGCGATGTAGGCGTTCAGGTCCCGGCCCGACAGCTGCGGGCAATGCCCGTCGACATGGCCGCCCGCGAACAGGCGCAGCTTGGCCATGGCGCCCGGATCGCGGTGGATGATGCCGGGATAGTTCATGAACTCGGCCAGCCCGATGGCCGAGGGGTGGCCCATGACCTGCGCCAGATCCCCGGCCTCGATCCGCGCGCCCGATGTCTCCATCTCGGTCGACGGCACGCAGGAGGACAGCTGGACCCGCAGGTCCATCAGCAGCTGTTCCGAGGCCTGCTGGAACCAGCGGATGCCGTCCAGGCCGATGACATTGGCGATCTCATGGGGGTCGCAGATGGCGGTGGTGACGCCGCGCGGCGTCACGCAGCGGTCGAATTCATGGGGCGTGACCAGGCTGCTTTCGACATGCAGATGCGTGTCGATGAAGCCCGGAACCAGGACCAGCCCGGCCACGTCGATCACGCGGGCGCCGTCATAATCGCCGATGCCCGCGATCCGGTCGCCGCAAATGGCCACGTCGCCCACCATCATCGTGCCGGTGATCAGGTCGAACACCCGGCCGCCCCGCAGGACGATGTCGGCGGGTTCGTCGCCGCGGGCCATGGCGATGCGGCGTTCCAGATCATCCATCGGCGTCTCCTGTTGCTTGGCGGCACCAAACCCCAAAGGCGGCAGGAAATCCAGAGGCGGCTCAGGGGTTCCAGCGCAGGAAGTTCGCGATCAGACGCAGGCCGACGCCTTGCGATTTCTCGGGGTGGAACTGGGTGCCGATGATGTTGTCGCGCCCGACCACCGCCGTCACCGGGCCGCCGTAGTCGACATGCGCCAGCAGATGCGCGGGGTCGGTCACCTGGAACTGCCAGCTGTGGACGAAATAGGCGTGGTCCCCGGTCGTGATCCCCTCCAGCACGGGGTGGGGGTGGTCGATGACCAGGTCGTTCCAGCCCATATGCGGCACCTTGAGGCCGGGGGCGGCGATGGCCTGGATTTCGCCGCCGATCCAGTCCAGGCCGGGGGTCTGACGGTATTCGTGTCCGGTGGTGGCCAGCATCTGCATGCCGACGCAGATGCCCATGAAGGGCACGCCGCGGGTCAGGACGGCCTGCTGTATGGCCTCGGCCATGCCGTCCACCTCGCCCAGGGCCGTGCGGCAGGCCGGGAACGCCCCGTCTCCGGGCAGCACGATGCGGTCGGCGCGGGCGGCGACCTCGGGGTCGGCGGTCACGATCACCTCGGCGCCCGCATCGCGGCCCATCAGCTGGAACGCCTTTTCGGCCGAATGCAGGTTGCCGCTGTCGTAATCGACCAGCGCGACCCGCATCACAAGGCGCCCTTGGTCGAGGGCAGAACGCCCGCCATGCGCGGGTCGGGTTCCACCGCCTCGCGCAGCGCGCGGGCCACGGATTTGAACGCGGCTTCGGCGATGTGGTGGCTGTTCAGCCCGTGGATGCGGTCCACATGCAGAGTGATGCCGCCATGCGTCGACAGGGCCTGAAAGAATTCGCGCACCAGTTCGGTGTCGAAGGTGCCGATCTTTTCCGACGGGAAATCGACGTTCCACACCAGATAGGGCCGCGCCGACAGATCCAGCGCGCAGCGGACCTGGGTGTCGTCCATCGCCAGCAGAAAGCTGCCATAGCGGCGGATGCCCGTCTTGTCGCCCAGGGCCGCGACCAGGGCCTGGCCGATGGCGATGCCCGTGTCCTCGACCGTGTGGTGGTCGTCGATATGCAGGTCGCCATCCGCGCGGATGGTCATGTCGATCAGCGAATGGCGCGACAGCTGGTCCAGCATGTGATCGAAGAATCCCACGCCGGTCCGGTTGTCATAGACGCCGGTGCCGTCGAGGTTCAGCGTGACCTCGATGCTGGTTTCCGAAGTCTTGCGGGTGATGGTCGCCTGGCGCATGGGGTGTCCTTCCTGTCAGGCGGCCTTATAGGCGCGCGCGACGGGTCCGCCAAGATGGTCCCTGCCGATGCGCCGATCAGGGGGAACAAATCGGCCCCCGGTGGCCTTTCTCACCGGAATGTGAGAAGAGAAAACCTTCCGCGGCGGATCTCCGCCAAGGGTCCCAGGACCTGCCACCCGATCGAGACGCAATTTGAAAGGGACAGATGTCACAGCCACCGAAAGGCCCCGGCACGCCGGGCACCCCCCCAAACCGCGACCGCACGCGCGAACGCGACGCGCTGACCGGCCGCTATCCCCCGCTCAAACCCAAGGCGCCGCCCCCCGTGCCCACGCCGGAACCCGGGGTCGAGCCGCTGCCCGAACCCGAAGGCCCGACCGAGATCATCGAGACCGATTATTCCATCGGTCAGGACAACATCGAAGGCCGCGCGCCCTTTGCCTTTGACGTGCACAACCCGGTCTTTGGCATCTCGGCCGCGGCGGTGGTGATCTTTACGGTCGTCACGCTGCTGTTTCCCAGCCAGCTGGAGCCGTTCTTCGGCGGCGTGCGCGACACGCTGACGGGCAATCTGGATTGGTTCTTCATGCTGGCCGGCAATGTCTTCGTGCTGCTGTGCCTGGCGCTGATCGTGTCGCCGCTTGGCCAGGTCCGCTTGGGCGGTCCCGATGCCACGCCCGATTTCAGCCTGACCGGCTGGTTCGCGATGCTGTTTGCGGCGGGCATGGGGATCGGGCTGATGTTCTATGGCGTCAGCGAACCCCTGGGCCATTTCGAGGCCGCGCTGGCCGGCACCGCGCAGGAGGGCGGCATCCGCACCGATTGGGCGCCCCTGGGCGGCGCGCTGGACGACCCCGAGGCCGCGCGCCGTCTGGGGATGGCCGCGACCATCTTCCACTGGGGCCTGCACCCTTGGGCGATCTATGCGGTCGTGGCGCTGGCCCTGGGCCTCTTCGCCTATAACAAGGGGCTGCCGCTGACGCTGCGCTCGGTGTTCTATCCGATCTTCGGGGAACGCATCTGGGGCTGGCCGGGCCATGTCATCGACATCCTGGCGGTGCTGGCGACCATCTTCGGTCTGGCGACCTCCCTGGGTCTTGGCGCCGAACAGGCGACGGCGGGTCTGTCCTACCTGTTCGGCTTTGCCAATACCGACATGACCAAGGTCATCCTGATCGTGCTGATCACGCTGGTCGCAGGCTGTTCGGTCGTGCTGGGCGTCGAAAAGGGCGTCAAGCGCCTGTCCGAGCTGAACATGATCCTGGCCATCCTGCTTCTGGTCTTCGTGATCCTGGTCGGCCCGACCGTGGTCATCCTGTCCGGGTTCTTCGGCAATCTGGGCGCCTATGTCACCGAGATCGTGCCGCTGTCGAACCCGTTCGGGCGCGATGACGACAACTTCCGCCAAGGCTGGACGGCGTTCTATTGGGCGTGGTGGATCAGCTGGTCGCCCTTCGTGGGCATGTTCATCGCCCGCGTGTCGCGCGGTCGGACCGTGCGCCAGTTCCTGATCGCGGTGCTGATCGTGCCGTCGCTGATCTCGATCCTGTGGATGACCGCACTGGGCGGCACGGCGATCGACATGACGGTGGCGGGCTTCTCGGGCATCCTGGACGCGCCGCTGGAGTTGGAGCTGTTCGAGATGCTGGCCCAGCTGCCGCTGTCGCAGATCACCTCCTTCGTGGGGATCGTGCTGGTCATCGTGTTCTTCATCACCTCCTCGGATTCGGGGTCGCTGGTGATCGACACGATCGCCGCGGGCGGCAAGATCAACGCCCCCGTCCCGCAGCGCATCTTCTGGGTCGCCATCGAGGGGGCGGTCGCGATCGCCCTGCTGCTGGGCGGCGGTCTGGTCGCGCTGCAGGCGATGGCCGTGTCGACGGGCCTGCCCTTTGCCATCGTGCTGCTGGGGGCGTGCTATGCCCTGGTCGTCGGCCTGATGGCCGAACGGCGCGAGCTGCGCTGAGCCTTGCACGCGAACGGGCGGGTTTTCCCGCCCGTTCTTGCCTTGCCGGTCCTGCAATGCGAAAACGCCGTGACAGGCCATCAAAGGACCGCGCCGATGAGCGACATCACCGCCAGCGAACGCCGCCTCAGCGCCGCGCTTGACCGCATGGACCAGCTGCTGGATCTGGGCGTGCGACCCGCCGCCCCGGCGGAGGCCGCAACCGAACCCCCGGTCCCGCATGACGACACGGCCCCGGACGCCAGCGCGCTGGCCGATCTGCAGGCCCGCCTGGACGCCGCAGCCGAGCAGTCCGCCCGCCTGGCCGAGGCCAACGAGGCGCTGATCGCCGCCAATCGCGATCTGCTGGATGCGCAGGCCACGGGTGGCATCGGCCCGGACGAGTCCCGCGCCGCGCTGGAGGCCGAGCTGTCGGCCCTGCGCGCCGCCCGCGCCGCCGAGATGGCGCAAATGAGCGAGATCATGACCGAACTGGAGCGTCTTCTGGCCGAGGAGCCTGCGGCCATCGACCAGCCGCTGCCCGGGCCGGACGCCTCCGACAATCACGAGGACCGCTGACATGGCCGAGGTCGAATTCACCATCGGACACAAGGAATACCGCGTCGGCGCCGCCGATGGCGAAGAACGCCTGCTGCAGCGCGCCGCCCAGATTCTGGACGGCGAGGCCCGCCAGATCCTGGAGCAGGCCGGCCGCGTCCCCGAGCCGCGCCTGCTGCTGCTGGCCGGGCTGATGCTGGCCGACCGCTTTGCCACGCTGGAGGAGCGCGCCGAAAAGGCCGAACGTCAGGTCGCGCGGCTGCAGCAGAACCCGCCCCGCGTCGAGGTGCCCGTCATCCCCGCCGACCTGCGCGAGGCGATGGCCGAACTGGCCGCCCGCGCCGAATCGCTGGCCGACCGGCTGGAGGAGCAGCGCCAGCCTTAACCCGCCGTTAACCCGGTGCGGCCATGATGGTCGGATGATGCGGCCCGTCCTGATTCTGCTTGCCCTGATCGCGACCCTGACGGGGTGCGCCACGCCGTCGCCCGGCTTTCTGGGCACGCCGCGCCAGGATGTGGCGGTCGACGGGATGCGCTTTGCCGTGCATGTCCGCGCCACCGACGCGCAGGTGATCCGGCTGGACTATGTCACGCGGGCAGGTCACGGGGCGGTGGCCGACCGCATGATGCGCGCGGCGCAGCAGGCGTCGGGATGCGTGCCCATTCCCAACAGCCTGCGACCCTTGGGCGGGGCGGGCTCGGCCGTCGCGGTGGTGATGCTGCGTTGTCCAACCTAGTCGCCCTGACCGTCGCCCAGAAACGCTGCCAGCGTCTCTGCCACGGCCTCGGGGGCGTCGGCATGCAGCCAGTGGCCGGCATCCTTCAGCGTTACGATGCGGACCTGCGGGAAATGCGCGCGCAGCGCCGCCTCTCCGGCCTCATCGACGTAATCGGACCGGGCGCCGCGCAGGGCCATGACCTTGCCCGCGAACCGGCCCGCAGGCATGTCGTCGGGCCAGCCCACGATCTGCGGCATGGCGGCCCGCAGGGCGCTCAGGTTCAGCTTCCACGCCGGGGGGCTGGCCTTCAGGTCCAGGTTCTGCAGCAGAAAGGCGCGGATGCCCGCATCGCCCACCTGCGCGGACAGCGCCGTGTCGGCCTGGCTGCGGCGCGTGACAAGGGACAGGTCCAGCGCCTCCATCGCGTCGATATAGCGGGTCTGGTCATGCGCATAGGCCAGCGGCGCGATGTCCATGACGACCAGGCGGCGCACCAGGTCGGGCCGGGTCAGCGCCAGGACCATCGCGGCCTTGCCCCCCATCGAATGGCCCACCAGATCGACCCGTCCGCCAAGATCGCCGATCAGGTCCGCCAGATCATCGGCCAGCGCCGGATAGTCGGCGCGGTCATCCTGCGGGCTGTCGCCGTGATTGCGCAGATCCACCGTGACCACCCGGCGCGTCTGCGCCAGCCTGCGGGCCTGCGCGCCCAGGTTGCGGCCCTGGCCGTACAGGCCGTGAACCAGAAGGATCGGAAGGGCGCCATCCGGCCCCGTAACGGTGTGATTCAGCTTCATCCGCCCAGCTTACGGCGTCTGGCGCGCGGCTGCCATCCCGTCTATCCTGCCGCGATGAAGCGCAGGGGCCACAGTTTCGAAGACATTCCCGTCATGGCGGATGAGATCGCCGTGCTGATCGCCTCGCGCTTTGGCGGGGCGCGGCGCGGAGAGCGTCCGCCGCTGGACCAGATGCTGCGCCGGCGTGGTGCCGCGCTGCCGCCCCGGCTGCGCCGTCGTGCGGCGCGGCTGGCCCGCGCCGACCAGATGGCGGCCCAGCCCCGGGTTGCCCGACAGCTGCCGGTGGAGGCGCTGGCCCGCGATCACGCCGCCCTGGCCGCCCATCTGCGCCCGTTGGGCGAGATCACGCGCTGGCAGGGCCGGGCGGTCAGTTTCGCGGCCTCGGTGGCCTTCGGGCTGATGGTGGTGGGCGCGCTGGCGGTCTGGATCGCGCTGCAACGCGGACTGCTGTGACGCCTTGCACGTGATGCAAGGCTGACCTGTCCGCGCGGGGCTTGCCAATCGGCGCCCAAGCTGGTGTGAGGGCTAACATCCCGTGCCCAGGAACGCCCTCATGACCTCCTCCCCCGACTATCGCGCCGCCATCCTGGCGCTGGCGCTTGGTGCCTTTGCGATCGGCACGTCCGAATTCGCGGCCATGGGGTTGCTGCCCTATTTCGCCGCCGACCTGATGCTTAGCGAACCGCAGGCGGGCCATGTCATCAGCGCCTATGCCTTGGGCGTCGTGGTCGGCGCGCCGATCACTGCCATGCTGGGCGCGCGGCTGCCGCGGCGGCGCTATCTGGCGGCGCTGATGGCCTTCTATGGCGTGGTGAACCTGGCGGCGGCGGTCATGCCGGGGCTGGCCACGCTGACGGGCATGCGGTTCCTGGCGGGCCTGCCGCATGGCGGGTTCCTGGGGGTCGCGATGCTGTATGCCGCCGACGCGCTGCCCGTGGGGCAACGGGCGCGGGGGGCGGCGCGGGTGCTGCTGGGGCTGACGGTGGCGAATATCTTCGGCGTGCCGCTGGCGGGCTGGATGGGTCAGGCGATCGGCTGGCGGTGGGGCTTTGCGCTGCCCGGCGTGATCGCGCTGGTCTCGGCCTGGTTGATCCTGCGCGTGGCGCCCCGCGTGGGCGGCAACCCCGACGCCCGCCCCTGGGACGAGCTGGCCGCGCTGCGCAATCCGCGCGTGCTGTGGGTGCTGGCCGTGGGGGCCATCGGGTTCGGCGGGCTGTTCGCGGTCTATGCCTTTCTGACGGCCGCGATCCTGGCCACGACCCAGGCACCGGGATACGTCATTCCGCTGACGCTGGCGGCCTTTGGCGTGGGTGGCACCCTGGGCACCTGGGGCGCGGGCCGCCTGACCGAGATCCTGGGCATCGACCGCGCCGCCTATGTCAGCCTGGCGGCGATGGCAGCGACCCAGGGCTTTGCCGCGCTGGTCGTGGGCAGCTGGCCGTTGATGGTGGTGTCGTCCTTCCTGATCGCGGCGGGGGCGGGGCTGGTCATTCCGCTGCAGACGCGGCTGATGGACGTGGCGGGGTCGGCGCAGAACATGGCGGCGGCGATGAACCATGCGGCCTTCAACGCGGCCAATGCCCTGGGGCCGTTCCTGGCCGGGCTGGCGCTGGCGGCGGGTTGGGGCTGGCGCGCGCCGGGGCTGGTCGGTGTGGCGCTTACGGCTGCGGGGGCCGTGGTTCTGACGATCGCGATCCGGCAGGACCGGAAAGCACGGCGTCGGACAGAACGGGCGGCGGCAGCGACCGCAGGATGACCTGCCGCGAGGTCGAGGCGAATTCCCGCCGCCACGTCACCCACAGCACGATTGCAGTGCCGACCATCAGCGTCCAGGCGCCGGTCAGCCAGCACAGCGCCGCCAGCGCGAAATAGACGCTGCGCAGCCCCGCGTTGAAGCTGCGCGCGGCGGTGATGTTCAGATCCGCCGCCTGCATGGCGCGGTTCATCGCCTCGGGGTGGTCGGCCCGGTTGGGGACGGCCGCCATCATCACCGCGCAATAGCCGAACAGCCGGTGGGCCCACACGAATTTCAGGAACGCATTCACCACGAAGAACATCGGCACCAGCAGGCGCAGCTCCCACCCGGTATCGGCGGGGCTCAGCTCCAGCCCGCTGGTCAGGTTGCGCAGGCGTTCCGCATTGCCGATCAGCGCCAGCAGGCCGCCCGTGGCGATCATGCAGGCGCTGGCGAAGAAGGCCGTGCCCTCGCGCAGGCTGGCCAGGATGTTGCCGTCGAAGATGCGTGGGTCGCGGTCGACGAAATGGCGCATCCATTCGCGCCGATAGCGCGTCATCAGCACCGACACCGACGGCCTGCCCGCGGGCGGGCGCTCCGTGAACCAGCCGATGCCCAGCCAGGCCGTGAACAGGAACCCCACAGCGATCATGTCGCGCAGGGCGGGCGGGTTCAGGGCGATCTGTTCCAACAGGGTCATGGCACGACACTAGGCCCGGATCGCGCCGCTTGAAAGCCCCTGCCGCCCGGCCTATCGTCGATGCTCAAGGCAGGGAGGAGAACCGGCCATGATGCAGATGCCCCCACCAGATGCAGGCGTGATGTCGCGCAGGCAGGCCATCACCGACGCGCTGCGCCAGGCGCTGCCCGGCGCTGTGATCGACGATCCGGCGGAAACGCGGGCCTATGAATGCGATGCGCTGTCGGCCTATCGCTGCGCGCCGCTGGCCGTGGTGCTGCCCCGCACCACCGACGAGGTGTCGCGCCTGCTGCGCCTGTGCCACGACCTGCGCGTGCCGGTCGTGCCGCGCGGTGCGGGCACCAGCCTTGCGGGCGGGTCCATGCCCACGGCGGATGCGGTCGTCATCGGTCTGTCGCGCATGACCGACGTGCTGGAGATCGCGCCCGGGGACCGGCTGATCCGCGTTCAGGCGGGGCGCACGAACCTGTCGGTCTCGGGCGCGGTGGACGGGCTGGGGTTCTTTTACGCGCCCGACCCGTCCAGCCAGTTGGCCTGCGCCATCGGCGGCAATATCGCGATGAATTCGGGCGGCGCGCATTGCCTGAAATACGGGGTCACCACCAACAACCTTCTGGGCGTCACGGTGGTGCTGATGGACGGATCGGTCGTGGAACTGGGCGGCCCGATGGGTGAGGGGCCCGGCCTGGACCTGCTGGGCGTCGTCTGCGGCTCGGAGGGTCAGCTGGGCATCGTGACCGAGGCGACGCTGCGCATCCTGCCCAAGCCGGCGGGCGCGCGCCCCGCGCTGATCGGGTTCGACGCGGCCGAGACGGCGGGCGCTTGCGTCGCGGCCATCATCCGCGCGGGCATCATCCCCGTCGCGATCGAGTTCATGGACGCCCCCTGCATCAAGGCGACCGAGGCGTTCTCCGGCGCCGGATACCCCGATTGCGAGGCTCTGCTGATCGTCGAGGTCGAGGGCACCCCGCCCGAGATCGACGAACAACTGACCCTGATCCGCGACATCGCCACGACCTTCGACCCGGTCGAGTTCCGCGAGAGCCGCTCGGACGACGAATCCGCCCGCATCTGGAAAGGCCGGAAATCGGCCTTCGGCGCGATGGGCAGCATGGGCGACTACATCTGCCTGGACGGCACGATCCCGGTGACGGCCCTGCCCACGGTGCTTTCGGGCATCGGCGATCTGTCGCGGCAATACGGGCTGGCCGTGTCGAACGTGTTCCATGCGGGCGACGGCAACATGCACCCGCTGATCATCTATGACGCCAACACGCCGGGCGATCTGGACCGGGCCGAGGCACTTGGCGCCGACATCCTGCGCCTTTGCGTCAAGGTCGGCGGCTGCCTGACCGGCGAACATGGCGTCGGCATCGAGAAACGCGACCTGATGAGCGAACAGTTCGACCCCGCCGACCTCGAGGCGCAGATGCTGGTCAAGGACGCGTTCGATCCGCATTGGCTGCTGAACGCGGCCAAGGTGTTCCCGCTGAATGTCAGCGCCCCGCGCCGCGAGCGTCGCCTGAACCGGCCCGCCGATGCGGCCTGAGACCGAGGCGCAGCTGGCGCAGATCCTCCGCGACGCAAGCGGCCCGCTGACCGTGACCGGCGGCGCCACGCGCCTCTGGCCCGAGGAAGGGCAGGGCGCGCGGCTGGACATGACCGCCCTGACCGGCGTGACGCTCTATGAACCCGAGGCGCTGACCCTGGTCGTCCGCGCAGGCACCCCGCTGGAGGAGGTCCGCCAGACCCTCGCCGCCGAGGGCCAGATGCTGGGGTTCGAACCCACCGGCGCGCCCGGCTCTACCATCGGCGGCGTGGCCGCGACCAATGCCAGCGGCCCGCGCCGGGTGCAGGCGGGGGCGGCGCGCGACGCGATGCTGGGCGTGCGATTTGTGGACGGGCAGGGGCAGGTCGTGCGCAATGGCGGGCGGGTGATGAAGAACGTCACCGGCTATGACCTGGTCAAGCTGCTGGCGGGCAGCCGCGGCACCCTGGGCGCGCTGACCGAGATCAGCTTTCGCACCGCCCCCCTGCCGCCCGTGACCGCGACGCTGGCCCTGCCGGACCTGGACCCGGCGGCGGCGATCCCGGCGCTGTCCGCGGCGCTTGGCGGGCCCTTCGACGTCTCTGGCGCGGCCTGGCTGCCCGGCCACGGCGCGCTGATCCGGCTGGAGGGGCTGGCGGCCTCGGTCAAGGCCCGCGCCGCCGCGCTGACCGCGCGCCTGTCGGCCTTTGGCGCGGTGCGCGACGGCGATCCGCAGACTTGGCTTCTTCTTCACTCAAATATCCACGATCCCGACCTCGATACCTGGCGCATCACCTGCCGGCCAAGCGAGGCGCCCGCCTTGCTGACCCATCTGCCCGAACCGCAATCGCTGGACTGGGGCGGCGCGTTGATCCATGTCCGCCTGCCGCGCGGGCAGATGCCCGATCTGCCGACCTTTTCGGGCCATGCCCGCCGCATCTTGGGCGCACCCGCGATTCTGCCCGCCCCCCACGCCCTGACCGCACGGCTGGAGCGTGACCTGCGGGCGCGCTTTGACCCGCGCGGCCTGTTTGGAAACCCCGCCTGATGCAGACCCATTTCTCGCCCGAACAGCTGTCCGACCCGCTGACCGCGCGGTCCAACAAGATCCTGCGGACCTGCGTGCATTGCGGGTTCTGCACCGCAACCTGCCCGACCTATCAGGTGCTGGGGGACGAGTTGGACAGCCCCCGCGGCCGCATCTACCTGATCAAGGAGATGCTGGAATCCGGCCGCCCGGCGGATGAGAAAACCGTCAAGCATATCGACCGCTGCCTGGGCTGCCTGTCCTGCATGACGACCTGCCCGTCGGGCGTCCATTACGGCCACCTGCTGGAACATGCCCGCGAGCATATCGAGGAGACCTATCGCCGTCCCTTCATGGACCGCTTCCTGCGATGGGTGCTGAAGTTCGTGCTGCCGCATCCGGGGCGGTTCCGGCTGGCCCTGAGGGGCGCGCGGATCGCCCGGCCTTTGGCGCGGCTGATGCCGGACCGCCGCCTGCGCGCGATGCTGGACATGGCGCCGAAATCCATGCCCCCGGTCAGCCGCAACGATGACGGCCAGACCTTTCCGGCCCAGGGCACCCGCCGCGCGCGGGTCGCGCTGATGATCGGTTGCGCGCAGCGGGCGCTGAACACCGACATCAACGACGCCACCATCCGCCTGCTGCAGCGGGCGGGGGTCGAGGTGGTGATCCCGCAGGACTTTGGCTGCTGCGGCGCGCTGACCCTGCATATGGGGCAGGAGGCCGACGGCAAGGCCCGCGCCCGCGACAGCATCCGTCGCCTGTTGGCCGCGGAAAAGGACGGGCCGCTGGACGCGGTGATCATCAACACCTCGGGCTGCGGGACGACGATCAAGGATTACGGCCACCTGTTCAAGGGCGACCCGATGGAGGCCGAGGCCCGCCGCGTTGCGGCTCTTGCCCGCGACGTGACCGAGTTTCTGATTGGGCTGGGCCTGCCCGACCGGGTGGGCGAGGGGGGCCGCGGGATGCGCGTGGCGTATCATTCGGCCTGTTCGCTGCAGCACGGCCAGCAGATCAAGTCGGCGCCGAAGGACCTGCTGTCGGACCTGGGTTTCACCGTGCTGGAGCCTGCGAACCCGCATCTGTGCTGCGGATCGGCGGGCACCTACAACCTGCTGCAACCCGAGCTGTCGTCGGAGCTGAAGGCGCGCAAGGTCGAGACGCTGGAGGCGGTGTCGCCCGAGGTCATCGCGGCGGGCAATATCGGCTGCATGATGCAGATCGGTGGCGGCACGCAGGTGCCGGTGGTGCATACGGTCGAGCTGCTGGACTGGGCCACGGGTGGGCCGAAACCGGCGGCCTTGGGGCCTTGAAACGCGGTTCGGGCAATCTAGATTCAGGAAACCGGCGGCCATGATGGCGTCGGTTTCCTGCCCGCCCGGTTTCGGGGGGCGACCCTGGCATCGCTTTGAACAGGATGTGACACATGCGCAACTTTGATCTGACCCCGCTGTACCGGGCCTCTGTCGGTTTCGACCGTCTGGCTGACGTCATGGACCGCGCCATGACTGCCGATGTGGCCAGCACCACCTATCCCCCGTATAACATCGAGAAGACCGGCGAGGATGCCTATCGCATCTCGATCGCTGTGGCCGGGTTTGCCGCCGACGACCTGAATGTCGAGGTCCGCGACGGCGCCGTGATCGTCTCGGCGCTCAAGGCGGACGAGGATGAGGGCCGGACCTTCCTGCATCGCGGCATCGCGACCCGCGCGTTCGAGCGCAAGTTCACGCTGGCCGACCACGTCCGCGTCGAGGGCGCCAGCCATGTCGACGGGATGCTGCATATCGACCTGGTGCGCGAGATCCCCGAGGCGCTGAAGCCGCGCCGGATCGAGATCGCCAAGACGCCGGCGCGTGTCGGCAAGCTGGACGCCTGATTGCGTCCCGCGACGGCCGGGGGGCCAGCCCCCCGGACCCCCCGTCCGCCCGCGTTCCGATGGGAAGGCCGCGTCACCCGACGCGGCCTTTTTGGTCCTAGAGCCTCCGGCGCGCGCGCAAGGCGGCGGTGATGGTGCCGTCGTCGAGGTAATCCAGCTCTCCGCCGATGGGCACGCCCTGGGCCAGGCCGGTGACGGCGACCGAGGACCCCTCCAGCGCATCGGCGATGTAGTGGGCGGTGGTCTGGCCGTCGACGGTGGCGTTCAGGGCCAGGATCACCTCGGTAATTCGTTCGTCATGGATGCGGGTTAGAAGGGTCGGGATGCCCAGATCGTCCGGGCCCACATCGTCCAGCGCGGACAGCGTGCCGCCCAGCACGTGATAGCGGCCGCGAAACGCCCGGCCCCGTTCCAGCGCCCAGAGGTCGGCCACGTCCTGGACCACACAGATCTCTCCGGTCGCGCGCGCCGGATCGGTGCAGATCGCGCATTCGTCGCGGTCGGTGATATTGCCGCAGACCACGCATTCGCGCGAGTTCTGCGCCACCCTGTCCAGCAGTTGCGACAGCTGGACCATCTGCTGGCTGCGCTTGCGCACCAGTTGCAGCACGATGCGGCGGGCCGATCGTGGGCCCAGGCCCGGCAGCCGCGCCATCAGCGCGATCAGCGCGTGGATGTCGTCGCTGCCCTGGTCCATGCCGATCAGAAGGGCAGTTTCATGCCGGGGGGCAGGCCTAGGCCCTCGGTCAGGCGGGCCATCTCGGACTGCATCTTTTCCTCGGCGGCGCGTTGGGCGTCCTTGATGGCGGCCAGGATCAGGTCCTCGACCACCTCCTTTTCCGACGGCACGAAGATCGACGGGTCGATATCCAGCGCGGTCAGCTCTCCCTTGGCGGTGCAGGTCGCCTTGACCAGACCCGCGCCGGACTGGCCGGTCACGGTGATGCGGGCCATGTCCTCCTGGATCTGGCCCATCTTGTCCTGCATGTCCTTGGCGGCCTTCATCATCTTGGCCATGTCGCCAAAGCCGCCCAATCCCTTGATCATCGCTCAGTCCTCATCTTCGAAGGGGTCCCATTCCTCGACCTCGGCCACAGGGCCTTGGCTGCCGTCATGGGGGTTGGCCGCGCCGTCGGCCAGGTCGGCCGTGTCGGGTTCAGGCGCGGCGCGGGTCACGCGGGTCAGCGTGGCGCCCGGAAACGCCGCCATGACCTGCTGCACGATGGGCAGGGTCAGGGCGCGCTCGTGGGCGGCACGGGCCTCGGCGTCGCGGGTCTCCGCGATGGTGGGGGCGCCGTCCTCGTTGGTGATGGTCACGGCCCACCGCTGCCCGGCGGTCCAGCCGCGCAGGCGTTCGGCCAGCCGCTGCGCCAGATCGGCGGGCGGGTTGTTGCGGGGCTGATACTCGATCCGGCCGGGGCTGTAGCGCACCAGCGCCACGTGGCGTTCCACAAGCACCAACAGCGTCATGTCGCGCATCCGGGTGATCAAATCCACGACCGAGGCGAAATCGGGATAGCTTTCGACCAGCTCGGGCGCCACGGCCAGCGCATGGGCCGCGGCACCCTGCGCCTGGACCGCCGGTGCCGGGCGGGCGCGGCGCATCGCCTGCGGGGCTTGGGCCGCGGGCGCGCCCGCCACCGAAGGTCCGCGCGCGAACTCCCCCGCCGTCTGCGCCTGCTGGACGCGGCGGATCAGCGCCTCGGGGTCGGGCAGGTCGGCCACATGGGTCAGGCGGATCACGGCCATCTCGGCGGCCATCATCGCGTTGGGCGCCGCAGACACCTCCTCCAGCGCCTTCAGCAGCAGCTGCCACATTCGCGACATGACCCGCATCGGCAGGCGGTCGGCCAGATCCTTGCCGCGCGCCCGCTCGTCCGGAGAGATGGTCGGATCGTCCAGCGCCCCCGGCGTGATCTTGACCACCGAAATCCAATGCGTGATCTCGGCCATGTCGCGCAGCACGGCGACCGGATCGGCGCCATCGGCATATTGCGACTGCAGCTCGGTCAGGGCCGATGCGGCATCGCCGCGCATCACCATCTCGAACAGGTCGATCACGCGGCCCCGATCGGCCAGGCCCAGCATGGCACGCACCTGATCGGCGGTGGTCTCCCCCGCGCCCTGGCTGCCCGCGCTGTGGCTGATGGCCTGGTCCAGCAGGCTGGTCGCATCGCGGGCCGACCCCTCGGCGGCGCGGGTGATCAGCGCCAGCGCATCCTCGGTGATGGTCGCGCCCTCGGCGGTGGCGATGCGTTGCAGCAGCGCGATCATCACCTCGGGCTCGATCCGGCGCAGGTCGAACCGCTGACAGCGCGACAGGACGGTGACCGGAACCTTGCGGATCTCGGTCGTGGCAAAGATGAATTTGACGTGCGGGGGCGGCTCCTCCAGCGTCTTCAGCAGCGCGTTGAACGCGCTGGTCGACAGCATGTGGACCTCGTCGATGATATAGATCTTGTAGCGCGCCGAGGCCGCGCGGTAATGGACCGATTCGATGATCTCGCGGATGTCGCCCACGCCGGTGCGCGATGCCGCGTCCATCTCCATCACGTCGACATGGCGCCCCTCGGCGATGGCCACGCAATGCTCGCACACGCCGCAGGGTTCGGTCGTGGGGCCGCCCTGGCCGTCGGGGCCGATGCAGTTCATGCCCTTGGCGATGATGCGCGCGGTCGTCGTCTTGCCGGTGCCGCGGATGCCGGTCATGACAAAGGCCTGCGCGATGCGGTCGGCGGCGAATGCGTTCTTCAGCGTGCGGACCATCGCGTCCTGTCCGACCAGGTCGGCGAACGTCTCGGGCCGGTATTTCCGGGCCAGAACCTGGTAGGCGGGCTTGGTGTCGGTCATCGATCCCTCGGGTGTCGCGCCACCTTAGCGGGGCGCCGCAGGGGCCACAACCGGATCAGGCGGCCAACAGCCCGATGCCGCGCGCGCCCGCGATCAGGTCGGTCGCCAGATAGTCGGCGTAATCGCCCGACAGCGGCACCATGTCGGGCACCTGCACCACGGTCATGCCAGCCGCCCGCGCGGCCAAGGCGCCCACGTCGCTGTCCTCGAAGGCCAGGCAGCGGGCCGGGTCGATCCCCAGACGGTCCGCGGCCAGCAGATAGACGTCGGGCGCGGGCTTGGGACTGGGCACGTCGCTGCGCGTGATCACGATGTCAAAGCTGTCGGTCAGCCCGGCGGCGGCCAGTTTCTCGCGCGCCTGATCGGCGGTGCTGGAGGTGGCGATGGCAAAGGGCAGGCCCGCCGCCCGCAGCGCGTCCAGCAGCGTGCCGACATGGGGGCGCAGGGGAATGCCGTCGCGGTCGCGCCGCTCGATCAGGGCCTCGGCCCAGAGGCGGTCCAGGTGCGCAAAGTCGAAATCGGCGCCCAGCTGTTCGCGCAGCATCCCGCGCGAGGTCGGCTCGTCGATGCCCACCAGCGAGGCCAGCAGCCCCTCGGGCGCGGGGCGTCCCATCCGGGCCAGCGCCGCCTCTCCGGTCTCGATGGTCATCTGTTCGGTGGCCAGCAGGGTGCCATCCAGGTCAAAGATCACGGCATCGAAACGGCGGGTCATGGGCGGTCCTTTCAGGTCTGTCAGACGCTAACATGGGCGCGCGGGCGGCAACTGGCAAGGCACCACATGGCTGCCCTGCGCCCCGCGAAGGGGCGTCAGCGGTGCCCGACCCAGCCCCGGTCATCGGTCAGGGCGCGGCCCGGCGCAATCCGGACGCGCTGATACCCGGGGGGCAGCCCGTCCAGCGCCGGCAGGGGCGTCGGCGACGCGGCCAGCACGATATTGGCCCGCCCGCGTCCGCTGACCGGGCTTTGTGCGGCCTCGACATGCGGCCACAGCTCCGCCAGAATCGCGTGGATGCCGCGTGCCAGTGGGCCATCCGGCGCGTCGATCAGGTTCACATAGACCGGGCCGTCCACGATGGCCCGCAGTCGCTGATAGGTTTCGCGCGTGGCCAGGTGTGCGGGTACCGAGCCCGAGGAAAAGGCATCCATCACCGCCCCGTCAAAACGCTGGTCGGTCTGGTTCAGGTACACCCGCCCGTCGGCATGCACGACCTGCAACCGCGGTGCCGCCCGTTCGGGGGCGGGCTGTTCCGCGATCATCGCGGCGGCCCAGGGCATATGCTGGCGCACGACGCGGGTGATCAGCGGGTCGATCTCGACCGCGACGGCCCGGGCTGCGGGGCGCGACGATAGCAGCGCCGTGGGCAGGCTGTAACCGCCGCCACCGATGAACAGGACCGAAGGCGCGGGCCCCAGATCGGCATCCATCCGCGCCCACAGCCACCGGGTATAGGGCATGACCAGCCGGTCGCTCGGACCCTCCGCGTCGGTGCCGGGGGCCACCCGTTCGGCGGCCTGCTGGGTGCGGTCGGAATACAGATAGACCGCATCACCATGGCGCCGGACGTCGATGCAGGACATCCCGGATTCGTATCGGCACATCGGACCGCTGGCGGCGATTGCGGCGACCACCAGCCCCCCCAGCACCACCGCGACGACCGTTCCGGGCCGCCGTGCTACCCCGCCCGGAGCGGAGGCGCCGCCCCGGATCAGCGGCACGCAGAGCAGCACCGCCGCCGCGCATCCGGCAAAAGTCGCGACCGAGCCGATCAGCGGCAGGGCAATGAACCCCGCCAGCACCGCCCCCAGGATCGCGCCCAGAGAGCCCGCCGCCAGCACCATCCCCAGGGACGAGCCCTCTCGTCCCGGTCGCGCCTCGACCGCCAGCCGGGCCAGGAAGGGCGAGGGAAAGCTGACCAGGACCGAGGCGGGCAAAAAGGCCAGGATGACGGCCAGCAGCATGCCGCCGGTCTCTCGGGCGCCCAAGGCATAGATCAGGCTGAGGACGGCGGGCGACAGCGCCATCAGCACCGCCGTGGCGATCAGCGCCAGGCGCACGGTGCGGGCGGCGACCGCCGCGTCCCGTTCAGCCACCAGCCCGCCAAGCGCGCTGCCAAGCGAGAACCCCGCCAGAATGGTCGCGATCACGGTCGTCCAGGTCACCAGCGACGTGCCGAAGAACGGCGCCAGCACCCGACCGGCGGCGATCTCGTAGGTCAGCCCGACCGCGGACAGAACAAGGATCAGGGCGATCGTGGTCCAGAACCGCATGGGGCTTCCTTGGCGAATGACACGCGTCTGCCTGCCATGTTTCGCGCGCCGCGACCAGAGTGCGGGCGGCATGGTATGAGGGGGTGGGTGAGAGGCTGGACAACGACCCAGGCGGGGCTCGTTACGGCTGCTTCCTTCCGGACCTGACCGATTTGGCGAGGCGCTTGCCCGCGCCAACCTCTCGGGCGCACAGATAGGATGGTCGCGCGACGGATGCAAGCCCGCACGCACCCTTAGAGGGTCAGGCGCATCATCGCGAATCCGTCCGGGCCGATGCCCAGACCCTCCAGCCAGTCGGGCTCGGGCAGGGGGCGGTCCAGGGCGACGGGGGCGGTTTCGAACAGGACCGAGGTGTCGGGCTGGGGCACGAAGGTCCAGTTGGGGCGGTCAGGGACGCGGATGCAGCGCTGACGGCGGACATAGCGGCGCAGCACGTCGCGGGTCATCGCGTCGCGGTCCAGAATGACCGTGTTGCGCGCCACCAGGGGGCTGAACAGCCCGCAGGTCGCCAGCCGATACGAGTTGGTCGCCAGCACGAAGGTCTGATCGTCGGCGACCGGGCGGGTCTGCCAGGTCAGGTCGCGGATGCGCGCGGCATCGGCGCAGGCCAGCCGCCCGTCGGGGTGGAACCGCGCGGGCACCGACAGGTCGATGCGCCAGCTGATCCCGTCGATCATGTCGAAATTATAGGCCGGGAAATCCGGGTTCAGTAGGGTGGCGTCACGGCTGCCGGAGGGGATGTGGTTGAACAGGCTGGCCGAGCGTTCCAGCCAGCCGCGCAACTGTGCGCCGGTCAGGCGAATCGCGGTGATGCGGTTCGGGAAGGAATAGAGATCGGCCAGGTGCCGCAGGCTGAGCGTGCCCGCGGGCACATCGGTGTAATGCTGCGGCCCGCCCCGTCCCCCCGCCCGATAGGGGGCCGATGCCGACAGCACCGGCAGCCCCTCATGCGCGGTGCCAACCAGCCGCTGGCGGACATGCCAGCGCTGCGCCAGGTTCACCAGCCGCAGGCCGCGATCATGGCCGATGACGGCGAAATGGCTGTTCAGAGCCGAGGCCGACCGCCCGATGCGCGTGGACAGCTGGCGCAGCGTGGCTCGGTGGGCGGCGGCCACCGGTCGGGCCACCAGCGCCGAGGCGGGGGTGGCGGGGGCCACGGCCTCGGTCCGGGCGGAGAAGCTGGCGACCGTCAGGCGGCCCTGGGGGTCGGTGGTGAAATGCAGGTCGATCACCCCCAGATGCGACCCGCCGAAACCGGGCATCACCGCGGGTTTTCCCGACAGCGTGCCGCGAAGCGCGTCGATGCCCGGGCGCCCCTGCCAGCGGGGGCCGGGAAAGACCTCGTGGGTGTGGCCCGCGACCAGCACGTCGATGCCGGGCAGGGTGGCCAGCGCATGGGCCGCATGCTCCATCCGCGGGGTGGGGTCGGGCGGGCCGATGCCAGTATGGGCCAGGGCCACGACCAGGTCGACGCCGGTCGTCTCGCGCAGGCGGGGCACCAGGCGGCGGGCGCAGTCCATGATGTCGTCGCTGTGCATCAGGGGGCGCAGGTCCTGGTCCCATTCCTCGGTCTGCGGGGGCAGGAACCCGATGATCCCGATGCGCAGCGGGTGGCGGTTGCCCTGGGGGTCGGTCAGGGACCGGTCAATCACGCAGAACGATGCGAAATCGGGCCCGCGCCGCATCGACAGGTTGGCCGCCAGCACCGGAAAGCGCGCCCGCGCCACGGTGCGCCGCAGAAAGGTCAGGCCAAAGTTGAAGTCGTGATTGCCAAGCGCCGCGGCGTCATAGCCAAGGGCGTTCATGGCCGCGATGGCGGGATGCGTGTCCGGAAACAGCGACGCGCGTCGCGCCACCAGATCGCCCATGGGTCCGCCCTGCAGGAAATCGCCGTTGTCCAGCAGCAGACAGGCCCGCACCTCGGCCCGGCGGGCCTGGATCAGCGACGCGGTGCGCGCCAACCCGATCCGGTCGGAGGGGCGATCCGCCAAGTAGTCATAGGGCAACAGGTGCATGTGCAGGTCGCTGGTCGCCAGGATGCGCAGCGTCATGCTGTCCGGCGGCACGGAACCCGCATGATGGGGGCCCGCAGGGCGGTCGGGCGGTCGCTTCGTGGCACGGTCAGACATCGGACGGCCCTGGCGTTCTTGGTCTTAGGCGGAAGCCCGCCCGGATGGGCGCTGCACGGTCTTTTGTCTTGATTAGCGCATTCGCCTGAAAGCAGACAACCCGTGATTGCATTTATTGCACTTTATCAGCCCTTCGGCCCGTCGCGCGGAAACCTGCCCCGATGGACAGGAGATTTTCATTCGGTTTTGTAGCGATGGGAAAATTGTAGCAAGTGATGTGTGACAATGCTGACGACATAGTTGAATACCCAACGCAATTTGGACTATCAGCCGAACGACGGGTCCTTTCCGACGGATGGCCCCGGCATGGTCAGCGGGTTGTTCAAGATGAAGTTTTCGACGCGTATCGATACCGATCTTGCCGCCGAACGTCTGTTCGAGACGATCGGCAATTTCGACGCGCTTGAACGGATGTTGATCAGCAGGGGGGCCAGCGTGTCGCGCATCGACCCCTCGCTGGAGCCGGGAATCGGCATGGGCTGGAACATCGGATTCGACTGGCGCGGCAAGCCGCGCAAGCTGCGCCTGGCGGTCACCCGCTTCGACCGGCCGGAACAAATGACCATGGCCGGACGGTCCGACGCGCTGGAGCTGGGCATCAGCGCCACCGTCGTCGCGCTGAGCCGCGCGCGGTCGCGCCTGATCTTCGAGACCGAGGTCAAGCCGCGCAACATGAAAGCCCGCCTGATGCTGCAGACCGCCAAGCTGGGCAAGTCGCAGCTGGACCGCCGCTATCAGCGGCGGATCGAGGAATTCGTCCAGCAGATGAGCGGCACTCCGGCATGACCGGTCCCGCGGTTATTGGGGTGTCGTGGCCTGACGCTGCGCCTCGCGCAGCGGATCGGCGGGATAGACGCCCAGGATGTCCAGCATCGAGGTGTAATAGCGCAGCTCTTCCAAGGCGCGGGCGACGTTGGCGTCCTCCGGGTGGCCTTCGATATCGGCATAGAACTGGGTGGCGGTGAAGACCCCGTCGACCATGTAGCTTTCCAGCTTGGTCATGTTCACACCATTGGTCGCAAACCCCCCCATCGCCTTGTAGAGCGCCGCCGGAATGTTGCGCACCCGAAAGACAAAGCTGGTCAGCATCCGGTCCGACCGGCGGCGGTCATCGGCCTCGCGCGACATGATCAGGAACCGGGTGGTGTTGTTCTGGCGGTCCTCGATGCGGTCGGCCAGGCGGTCCAGGCCATAGATCTCGCCGGCCAGGGGGGCGGCCAGGGCGGCCAGCGACGGATTGCCGCGCGCAGCGACCTCCTTGGCCGATCCTGCGGTGTCGGCGCCGGTCAGCGCGCGGATGTCATGGCGGCGCAGAAAGCCGCGGCACTGGCCCAGCAGGACGGTGTGGCTCATCGCCTCGCGGACCTGATCCAGGGTGGTGCCGGGCACGGCCAGCAGGCTGATATGGACGCGCACGAAAGCCTCGTCGATGATCCGCAGGCCGGATTCGGGCAGCAGGTGATGGATATCGGCCACGCGGCCATAGGTCGAATTCTCGACCGGCAGCATGGCCAGATCGGCCGCATTGCTGCGCACGGCCTCGACCACATCCTCGAAGGTTCGGCAGGGCAGGGGGGTCATGTCGGGGCGGGCGCTGCGGCAGGCCTCGTGGCTGTAGGCGCCCGGCTCTCCCTGGAAGGCGATGCGATTCGTGGTCATGACAGAGCCCCCGCTGTCCTAAATTTGAGCGTGCGGGGGTAACTATACCTTGATCCTTGAAAGCGAAAGCGGATACATACCGCTCGACTTGACGAGCTTACCAAGGCGGGGACCGCACGCGATGTTCAATACCATGACCCTGACCAAGGCAGCCGGAGCCTTCATCGGCGCGCTGCTGTTCCTCATGCTGGCCAACTGGGCGGCAAGCGCGCTGTTCCATGTCGGCCATGGGGGCGGTCACGGCGACGACGAGATCGCGCAGGCATACACCATCCCGGTCCCCGAGACCGCCGCATCCGACGCCGGCGCCGGCGAGGAGGTCGTGGACTTTGAGGCGCTGATGGCCTCGGCCGACCTGGCCCAGGGCGAGCGGGAATGGGCCAAGTGCCGGTCCTGCCACCAGCTGAACGGCAATGACGGCGTGGGTCCGCACCTGAACGGCGTCGTGGACCGCGACAAGGCGTCCATCGCCGGGTTCAACTATTCCTCGGCCGCGCAGGACATGCCCGGCGTCTGGACCCCCGAGAACCTGTTCGAATTCATCGAGAACCCGCGCGGCTACATGCCCGGCACCGCCATGAGCTTCGCGGGCATCCGCGACAACCAGGCCCGCGCCAGCCTGATCGCCTTCCTCGAAGCGAACCCCTGATCCGGCACGCCCGTCGCGAACCATCAGAACCCCGGCCGATGCCGGGGTTTTTGCTGTCCGAGGCCCTGCGACATGGCGTGCATTGCCGCCGCCCCATGTTCACGAAATCGCGGCTTGATGGGCGGTGGGGTGCTGGCCTAGCCTTCCCTCCGATCCAGGGGAGTGAACGATGCGCCAGACTGTCCCGAATATCCTGCTGACCGCGCTGACGGCGCTGTGGCTGACCGGCCCGGCCCAGGCCCAGGAGGCATCGCAAGGGGACCCGGCGCAGGAGGCGGTGATCACTGCGCATGGCGTGTCGGTCTTTGACGCCCTGCGTCTGCCCGCCGACTTTCAGCATCTGCCTTATGTGAACCCCGACGCCCCCAAGGGCGGAGAGATGTCGCAGGCCATCCCCAACTCCACGGGCTTTGACAACTTTAACCCCTTCACCTTTCGCGGGCGGGCGGCGGCCCTGGCCTCGATGCCGCTCGAGACGATCCTGACCGGCACGGCGGACGAGATGGGCGCGGCCTATTGCCTGCTCTGCGAGACGATCGAGTATCCTGAAAGCCGTGATTGGGTGATCTTCAACCTCCGACCCGAGGCCCGGTTCAGCGACGGCAGCCCCCTGACCGCTGACGACGTGCTGTTCAGCTATGAGACGTTGCGCGACCAGGGCCTGTCCAGTTTCCGCATGGTGCTGGGCCAGCAGGTCACCGGAACCGAAGTCCTGGACGATCACCGCATCCGCTTTGATTTCGCCGAAGGCATTCCGCGCCGCGAGGTGATCCAGCTGGTCGGCGGACTGCCTGTCTTCAGCCGCGCCGATTTCGAGGCGAACGACCGCAGTTTGGAGCAGACGTCGCAGACGGCCTTTCTGGGGTCTGGGCCTTATGTCTTTGACCGGGCGGACACGAACCGCTTTGTCGCCTATCGCCGCAATCCCGATTATTGGGGCGCCGACCTGCCGATCAATCGCGGGCGCTTCAATTTCGACACGATCCGCATCGAATATTTCTCGGACTACGACGCGGCCTTCGAGGCGTTCAAGGCCGGGCTCTACCTGTTCCGCCGCGAGGTCAGCAGCCGGTCCTGGGCGATCGGCTATGACTTTCCGGCGCTGAACGCGGGCCATGTCGTCAAGGAAGCCCTGCCGGACGGCACCGTCGCCTCGGGGCAGGCCTGGGTTCTGAACCTGCGCCGCCCGATCTGGCAGGACATCCGCGTGCGCGAGGCGATTGGGCTGATGTTCAATTTCGAATGGACGAACCAGACGCAGTTCTACGGCCTCTACAATCGGGTCGAAAGCTTCTGGGACAACAGCGAACTGAAGGCCGAGGGCGTTCCCGAGGGCGCCGAACTGGCCCTGCTGGAGCCCGTCGCGGGGGACCTGCCCGAGGGTATTCTGACCGAGGAGGCCGTCACCGCCCCCGTCTCGGGCGAGCGGCAGATGGACCGGGGCAACCTGCGCCGCGCCGCGGCCCTGCTGGAGGAGGCGGGCTGGGTGACGGGCAGCGACGGGCTGCGCCGCAATGCGGCCGGTCAGGTCCTGCGGCTGGAGATCCTGAACGACAGCCAGACCTTTGACCGGGTGATCAACCCCTTCGTCGAAAACCTGCGCGCCCTGGGCATCGACGCGTTCAACAGCCGCGTCGACAATGCCGAATACGAGAATCGCAAGCGCAGCTTCGATTTCGACATGATCGGCGATCATCTGGGCCAGCCCGAGATCCCCGGCACCGGCCTGCAGCAGTATTTCGGCTCGAACGCGGTGGAGGACGTGTTCAACGTCATGGGGCTGGCCAATCCCGCGATCGACCGGCTGATCACCCATGCCGCCGCCGCCGAGACCCGCGAGGATCTGCTGCCCGCCGTCCACGCCCTGGACCGGGCGCTGCGGGCGCTGCATTTCTGGGTGCCGCAATGGTACAACCCCGATCACCTTGTGGCCTATTTCGACGTTTACGACCGGCCTGACGAACTGCCGCCCTATGCCTTGGGCGAGATGGATTTCTGGTGGTACGACGCGGCCAAGGCCGAGGCGCTGCGCGCGGCGGGCGCGCTGCGGCGCTGAGGGCGCGGCTTGATTTCCGACAGCGAAAGGCCCACAAGGCCGGATAACCAGACGGCCCCGGCAAGGGGCGGACACCAGGGGAAGGGCAGGGGCTGATGGGTGCCTATATCCTGCGGCGATTGCTGCTGATCATCCCGACATTGCTCGGCATCATGGTGGTCAATTTCACGCTGACGCAATTCGTGCCCGGCGGCCCCATCGAACAGATCGCGGCCCAGATGCAGGGCGACGGCGATGTGTTCCGCAACATATCCGGCGGCGGAGCCGAGACAGGACAGCAGGCGCAAACCGGCTATGAGGGCGCGCGGGGGCTGCCGCCCGAATTCATCGCCCAGTTGGAGCGTGAGTTCGGCTTTGACAAACCCCCGGTGGAGCGCTTTCTGTCGATGCTTTGGAACTATCTGCGGTTCGATTTCGGCACCTCGTGGTTCCGCTCGATCAGCGTCATGGACCTGGTGCTGGAGAAGATGCCGGTGTCGATCACGCTGGGGCTGTGGTCCACGCTGATCGCCTATGTCATCTCGATCCCGCTGGGCATTCGCAAGGCGGTACGCGACGGATCGCGCTTCGACACCTGGACCTCGGGCGTGATCATCATGGCCTATGCGATCCCGGCCTTCCTGTTCGCGGTGCTGCTGATGGTGCTGTTCGCGGGCGGCAGCTATTGGCAGATCTTTCCGCTGCGCGGCCTGACATCGGACAATTTCGCGGACCTGTCCCTGTGGGGCAAGGTCAAGGACTATGCTTGGCACGCCTTCCTGCCGGTCATGGCCGCGACGATCAGCAGTTTCGCCACGCTGACGCTGCTGACCAAGAACAGCTTTCTGGACGAGATCAACAAGCAATACGTCATCACCGCCCGCGCCAAGGGCCTGACCGAACGCCGCGTGCTGTATGGCCATGTGTTCCGCAACGCCATGCTGATCGTGATCGCGGGCTTTCCGGCGATGTTTCTGGGCGTGTTCTTTGGGTCGTCGATCCTGATCGAGACGATCTTTTCGCTGGACGGGCTGGGGCGCCTGGGCTTTGAGGCGGCGGTCCAGCGCGATTATCCGGTGATCTTCGGCACGCTTTACGTGTTCGGGCTGATGAGCCTGGTGGTCGGGATTCTGTCCGATCTGATGTATGTCTTTGTCGATCCGCGCATCGATTTCGAAAAGAGGGCCGGCTGATGGCCATGTCGGAACTGAACCGCCGCCGGCTGCGCAACTTCCGCCGCAACGGCCGGGCCTTCTGGTCGCTGGTGATCTTTTCGGTGCTGTTCGTGACCGCGATGTTCGCCGAGATCGTGGCCAACGACAAACCCATCGTCGTGCGCTATCAGGGCGATCTGTACTGGCCGGCCTATAATTTTTACCCCGAGACCGCGTTCGGCGGCGATTTCGGGACCGAGGCGATCTATCGCGACGAGGCCGTCCAGTGCCTGATCATCAGCGGTGGCCGCGAGGCCTGCTGGGACGACCCCGAGGGGCTGATCGAGGCCGTGCAGACCGGCGTCAGCGATGTCCCCCGGGCCGAGCAGGGCTGGATGATCTGGCCGCCGATCCCCTATCACTATCGCACCATCAACAATGTGGGCACCGCGCCAAGCGCGCCCGACGGCAACCACCTGCTGGGCACGGATGATACTGCGCGCGACGTGCTGGCGCGGGTGATCTACGGGTTCCGCACCTCGATCCTGTTCACGCTGATCGTGACGGTGATCGCCTCGACCATCGGCATCGCGGCGGGGGCGATCCAGGGCTATTTCGGCGGGCGGACCGATCTGGTGTTCCAGCGCGTGCTGGAGATCTGGGCCTCGACGCCGGGGCTTTACGTCATCATCATCCTGTTCGCGATTCTGGGGCGCAGCTTCTGGCTGCTGGTCTTTGTCACGATCCTGTTCGGCTGGCCGGCGCTGGTCGGCGTGGTCCGGGCCGAATTCCTGCGCGCGCGCAATTTTGAGTATGTCCGCGCCGCCCGTGCCCTGGGGGTCAGCGACCGCAAGATCATGTTCCGTCACATCCTGCCCAACGCGATGGTCGCCACGCTGACCATGCTGCCCTTTGTCGTGACCGGCACGATCAGCGGGTTGGCCGCGCTGGATTATCTGGGATACGGCCTGCCCGCCGGATCGGCCTCGCTTGGGGAGATGGCGCTGCAGGCGAAACAGAACCTGCAGGCGCCGTGGCTGGCCTTCACCTCGTTCTTCACCTTCGCGATCATGCTGTCGCTTCTGGTGTTCATCTTCGAGGGCATCCGCGATGCCTTTGACCCGCGAAAGACGTTTCGATGACAGACCGGCCGATGCCAGCCGACACGGGGACCGTGACGCCCATCCGCCCCGCCGCCGGAGCGCAGGCCGCCGTCGCCGAGAGCCATGGCGGCGCGATGCCCGGCGCGCCCGAGGCCCATGCCACGCCCGCCCCCGCCAGCGGCGCGGTGCTGGCCGTCACCGACCTGCGCATCGGCTTCCGCTCCGAAGGGGCGGTGATTCCGGCGGTCCGCGGCGTCAGTTTCCACATCAATCGGGGCGAGACGGTCGCCATCGTCGGAGAATCCGGGTCGGGAAAATCGGTCACGGCGCTGTCCACGGTGCAGCTGCTGGCCGGGTCGGCGGTGCTGGAGGGGTCGGTCAAATATGCGGGGCGCGAGATGGTCGGCGCCTCGGACCGCGACCTGCGCGCGATCCGGGGCAATGACATCAGCTTCATCTTTCAGGAGCCGATGACCTCGCTCAACCCGCTGCACACGCTGGAAAAGCAGCTGTCGGAAAGCCTGGCGCTGCATCAGGGCCTGTCGGGGGCCCGCGCGCGGGCGCGCATCATCGAGCTGCTGACCCGCGTGGGCATCCGCGACCCCGAGAGCCGTCTGGCCGATTACCCGCACCAGCTGTCGGGCGGCCAGCGTCAGCGCGTGATGATCGCCATGGCGCTGGCCAACGGCCCCGAGTTGCTGATCGCGGATGAGCCGACGACCGCGCTGGACGTGACCATCCAGGCGCAGATCCTGGACCTGCTGGCGGAACTCAAGGCGGCGGAGGGGCTGTCGATGCTGTTCATCAGCCATGATCTGGGCATCGTGCGCCGCATCGCCGACCGCGTCTGCGTGATGAAGGACGGAGAGATCGTCGAACAGGGCCGCACCCAGGACATCTTTGCGAACCCCCGGCACCCCTATACGCAAAAGCTGTTGGCGGCCGAACCGCAGGGGCAGGCCGAACCGGTGGCCCCCGACGCGCCCGTCATGGTCGAGACCCGCGACCTCAAGGTCTGGTTCCCGGTCAAGCGCGGCCTGCTGCGCCGCATCACCGGGCACGTCAAGGCGGTCGATGGCGCGACCCTGACCCTGCGGGCGGGGGAAACCCTGGGCGTGGTGGGCGAATCGGGGTCGGGCAAGACCACGCTGGCCCTGGCGATCATGCGCCTGATCGAAAGCCGGGGGCCGATCCTCTATCTGGGGCAGGACATCCAAGGCTGGGGCGGCGGCCAGCTGCGCCGTCTGCGCCGCGACATGCAGATCGTGTTCCAGGACCCCTATGGCAGCCTGTCGCCCCGCATGACGGTCGAGCAGATCATCACCGAGGGTCTGGGCGTCCACGGGGTCGAGCCGGGCCGCGACCGCCGCCAGATGGTGACCGAGATCATGGCCGAGGTCGGGCTGAACCCCGACCTGATGCACCGCTATCCGCATGAATTCAGCGGCGGGCAGCGCCAGCGCATCGCCATCGCCCGCGCGATGATCCTGCGCCCCAAGGTCGTCGTGCTGGACGAGCCGACCAGCGCATTGGACATGACCGTGCAGGTCCAGATCGTCGATCTGCTGCGCAATCTGCAGCGGAAATACGGGCTGGCCTATCTGTTCATCAGCCACGATCTGCGCGTGGTGCGCGCGATGGCGCATCACATCATGGTCATGCGCGCGGGTCTGGTGGTCGAACAGGGCAGCGTGGCCCAGATCTTTGACGCACCAGAGCAGGATTACACCCGCGCCCTGCTGCGGGCGGCGTTTCCGATCCACGAATGAAGATCCTGTTCGTTCACCAGAACTTTCCGGGCCAGTTTCCCCATCTGGCCCCGGCGCTGGTCGCGCGGGGGCATCAGGTGCTGGCCCTGACCGATGAGAAGAACCAGCGCCCCAGCCCGATCCGCACCCTGCGCTACAAGGCGCCCGAACCGGTGCAGACCGACAGCGCCCTGGGGCGGACCTATGCCGACCACGCCGAACGCGGGCTGCTGACGGCACGCGGCGCGCGTGCGCTGCGCGACCGGCACGGGTTTCACCCCGACATCATCATCGGTCATCCGGGCTGGGGCGAGACGCTGTTCCTCAAGGAGATCTGGCCCGACGCCACCCTGCTGATCTATGCCGAGCTGATGTATCGCACGCGCGGCCATGACGTGGGCTTCGACCCCGAGATCAGCCCCGACCGGGACGAGGCGCGCTTCATGACCGTGGCCCGGTCGGCGCATCTGATCCAGGCGATGGTGCAGGCCGACGGGGCCATCGCGCCGACCCGCTATCAGGCGGACAGCTTTCCGCCCGAGCTGCGCGGCAAGATCACTGTCATCCATGACGGCATCGACACCGCCCGCGTGGCCCCGGACCCGACAGCCCGGCTGGCGCTGCCCGATGGGCCGACCTTGCGGGCGGGGGATGAGGTGCTGTCCTTCGTGTCGCGATCGCTGGAGCCCTATCGCGGGTTCCACATCCTGATGCGCGCGCTGCCCGCGGTGCTGGCGGCGCGTCCACAGGCGCAGGTGGTGATGGTGGGGGCCGAGGGCACCAGCTATGGCGCCAAGCCCCGCGACGCGAACAGCTGGAAGGACAAGCTGCTGGCCGAGGTCGGCGGCCAGCTGGACCTGTCGCGTGTGCATTTCCTGGGTCGCGTGCCCTATGGAGACTACCTGTCGCTGATGCAGGTCGCGCGGGTACATTGCTATCTGACCTATCCCTTCGTTCTGTCCTGGTCGCTGACCGAGGCGATGGCGGCGGGGGCCTATGTCGTCGGTTCCGACACCGAACCGGTGCGCGAGCTGATCACCGATGGGGTGAACGGGCGGCTGGTGCCGTTCTTTGACACGGGCGCGCTGGCGGCAGCGCTGATCCGCGGGCTGGAGGGCGACCCGCAGGCCCCCGCGATTCGTGCGGCGGCGCGCGCCACGATCCTGTCGGGCTATGATCTGGCGTCGCAATCGCTGCCGCGTCAGATTGCGTGGGTGGAAAGCTGGGGCGCGATGGGCTAGACCCTTGCGACCCCCGCAGCGAGGCCCCCATGACCCAGATCAGGCTGACCAATACCCGCACCCGGACCAAGGAGGATTTCCTCCCCATCGACCCGGCCAATGTGCGCCTGTATCTGTGCGGACCGACCGTCTATGACCGTGCGCATCTGGGCAATGCCCGTCCCGTGCTGGTGTTCGACCTGCTGGTGCGGCTGTTGCGGCATGTCTATGGCGACCGGGCGGTGACCTATGTGCGCAACTTCACCGACGTGGATGACAAGATCAACGCCGAGGCGCAGCGTCGCCGCGCGGCCGGATCGCCCCTGTCGCTGGAGGCGCTGATCACCGAGCGTACGGATGAGACGATCGCCTGGTATCACGCCGACATGGATGCGTTGGGCGCGATGCGCCCCGACCATGAGCCGCGGGCCACCGCCTATGTCGGGCAGATGATCGCGATGACCGCCGACCTGATCGCCAAGGGCCACGCCTATGAGGCCGAGGGCCATGTGCTTTTCGACGTGCGCTCATTCCCGGATTACGGCACTCTGTCGGGCCGGTCGGTCGACGACATGATCGCGGGGGCGCGGGTCGAGGTGGCGCCCTTCAAGCGCGACCCGATGGATTTCGTGCTGTGGAAGCCGTCCAGCGACGACCTGCCGGGGTGGGACAGCCCCTGGGGCCGCGGGCGTCCGGGCTGGCATATCGAATGCTCGGCCATGTCGGCGGCGCTTCTGGGGACGCATTTCGACATCCATGGCGGCGGCATCGACCTGCAGTTCCCCCACCACGAGAATGAGATCGCGCAGAGCTGCTGCGCCCATCCGGGCGCGGGTTTCGCCAATGTCTGGCTGCATAACGAGATGCTGCAGGTCGAGGGCAAGAAGATGTCCAAATCCCTTGGCAATTTCTTCACCGTTCGCGACCTGCTGGATCAGGGCGTGCCCGGAGAGGTGATCCGTTTCGTGATGCTGTCCACGCATTACCGAAAGCCCATGGACTGGACCGAGGCCAAGACGCGCGAGGCCGAACGGCATATCGAGAGATGGTTCTTCGCATTGGTGCAGGCGGGATACACGCGGCGTATGGTCGAAATCCTTAAGCGGGGGGGCGTATGGAAGCCGCTGGACGCGGTAGTCGATGCGCTTGCAAACGACCTGAATGCCTCTGGTGCCCTTGCGGCCCTGCACGAGTTTGATCTCAACGGAACTGCTGTCCAATTGGCACCGTTTGCCGCGTCGTTGGATCTGTTGGGCTTTGTTCCCGATTGGGACGAAATCGCCAGCGTAGCTCGCATAGGCGTTTCAACAGTCGGTGATCATCCCGCGCGTGACCGAGTCGCAGCACTTCTGTTGGACCGGCAAGAGGCGAAACGGGTGAAGGACTTTGCGTCTGCCGACCGTATCCGCAAGGCCTTGGAGGGCGTCGGCATTCAGGTGCAGGACGCTCCGGGCGGCAACTACAGCTTCACCTTGCCGGCAGACTTTGATGAGGCAATGCTGGATAAATTGGACCTATGACCATTGCCGCCTGCACCGAGAGCCTGCGCCAGCACGACCCGGACCGTTTCGGCGCCGTGCTGGTGGCCGAGGCGCGGGATCGGCCTGCGCTGGTCACGCTCTATGCGCTGAACCTGGAGATCGCGCGGGCCCCCTTTCAGTCGGCCGAGCCCATGCTGGCCGAGATGCGGCTGCAATGGTGGGTCGACCGCCTGGACGAGATGGGGCGCGGCACGGCGCCCCCGCTGCATGACGTGCTGACGCCCCTGTGGGAGGCCTGGGGGTCCGAGGCGGGCGCGCTGGCAGCCCTGGCCGAGGCGCGCCGACGCGATTGCGAGCGACAGCCCTTTGGCGACCCCGATGCTGTCCTGACCTATGTCGATGCGACGGCGGGGGCGCTGATGTGGACGGCGGCCCGCCGCTGCGGTGCCCCCGAGAGCACGCGCGAGATCGTGGCCCATCAGGCGCGCGGCGCGGGTCTGGCCGCCTGGCTGCGTGCGCTGCCGCAATTGCAGGCAGTGCGCCTGGGGCTGGAGCCGGCCCGCCCCGAGGATGCGGTGGCGCTGGCCACGCAGGCCCGCGACGGGTTGCGCATGGCCGCACGCATGCATCGCAAGCTGCCGCGCCGGGCGGCGGCGGCGCTGTATCCCGGCCCCCGCGTGCCGCGCCTGCTGTCCGAGATCATGGCCGGGCGCTGCGACCCCTTTGCGGCGACGCCCGCCATCACGCCGTTCCAGCGGCGCGCCTCGCTGGCGCGGCTGGCGCTGACCGGGCATTGGTGGCGCTGAGCCCCGCGAAAAATCTCTTTTCCTTGCCGGGCAGCTATGGAAGGTATGGGAAAAGCCCGCAACCGGGCGCCGGGGCAGGGAAGGACCGCGATGGCAAAGGCCAAGTTCGACGCCGAGGCACGTGCCGGCCTGTCGCTGATCGCGCCGCCGTTCCTTTACGCGCTGGTCATCCTGGCGGTGCCGCTGCTGACCATCCTGGCCTACAGCTTTCTGACCGACGGCTATCTGGAGATCATCCGCGAACCCACGCTTGCGAACTATGCCGAGGTCTTTACCGATCCGATCGTGCGGACGGTGATGATGCGGTCGCTGATCGTGGCGGCCATCGTTACGCTGGCCACGGTGGTGACGGCCTTTCCGGTCGCCTATTACATCAGCTTTTGCGTCCGCCCCGAGAGGAAGGCGCTGTGGCTGTTCCTGATCACCATCCCCTTCTGGACCAGCTACCTGATCCGGGTGTTCCTGTGGAAGGTGATCCTGGGCTATAACGGCGTGGTCAATTCGACGCTGACGGGCCTGGGGATCATCGACGAGCCGCTGACCTTCATTCTGTACAACGTCAATTCCATCGTGATCACGCTGGCCCATGCCTATGCGCCCTTCGCGATTTTGCCGATCTTCGTCGCGCTGGAAAAGATCGACCGATCCCTGTTGGAGGCCGGGCGCGACCTGGGCGAGAACCGCCTGACCACCTTCTGGCGGGTGACGCTGCCCTTGGCCATGCCGGGGGTCATCGCCGCGACGCTGATCGTGTTCATCCCGACCATCGGCGACTATGTGACGCCTGAGGTCATCGGCGGCGGCCGCATCCCGATGATCGCCAACATGATTCAGGTGCAGATGCTGGCGCTGGACAACCGGCCCCTGGGATCGGCGCTGGCGGTCACGACCATGGCCATCGTCGCGGTGGTCAGCCTGATCTTCCTGTTCCTCAACCGACGATTCCTGAGGGTGCGGCAATGAACCGGTCCGGCCGGGGCCTTCAGGCCTATGCGATCTTCTATCTGCTGTTTCTGTATGCGCCGATCATCCTGCTGCCGATCTTTGCGTTCAATTCCGGCACGATCATCGCCTTTCCGCTGCAGGGGGTCACGACCGATTGGTTCGCGCAGATGTGGGGCAACGCCACGCTGCGCCGCGCACTGACCAATTCGCTGACCATCGCGGTGTCGGCCTCGATCCTGGCGACCTGCTTTGGGGTGTTCGCGGCGCGGGCCTCGACCCGCTTCGTGTTTCCGGGCAAGGGGGGGATGATGGGCTTCATCATGCTGCCCATGGTCCTGCCCGAAATCATCGTCGCCATGTCGCTTCTGGTGGTGCTGCTGGGCATGGGGGTGCAGCTGTCGCTGCTGACCGTCATCGTGGGGCACACGCTGATCTGCATGCCCTATGCCATCGCGGTGCTGTCCACCGCCTTCTCCAGCCTTGACCGCAGCCTGGAGGAGGCCGCCTATGACCTGGGCGAGACGAAATGGGGTGCCTTCCGGCTGGTCACGCTGCCGCTGGTGATGCCTGGCATCATCAGCGCGCTGCTGATCAGCTTCACCATCAGCCTGGACGAGTTCATCATCGCCTTCTTCCTGGCGGGGAATGAGCCGACGCTGCCCACCTATATCTTCAGCCAGCTGCGCTTTCCGCGCGCGATCCCCGTCATCATGGCGCTTGGGACGGTGCTGGTGATCCTGTCGATCGCCCTTCTGGCGCTTGGCGAATATTTCCGCCGCCGGGGCAATGCCCGCATCGGCGGCAAGCCCACCGGAGGGTTGATGTGAGCGACAAACCGATGATCCAGTGTCAGGGCGTCCACAAGTATTACGGCGACTATCACGCGCTGCGCGGCATCGACCTGACCATCCGCGCCGGAGAGTTCTTTTCGCTGCTGGGCCCGTCCGGCTGCGGCAAGACCACGCTCTTGCGCACCATCGCGGGGTTCGAGGATCTGTCCGACGGGGTGATCCTGATCGACCAGAAGCGCATGGACGAGGTGCCGGCGAACAAGCGCCCCACGAACATGGTGTTCCAGTCCTATGCGATCTTTCCGCATCTGACGGTCGCCGAGAACGTGGCCTTTGGCCTGCGCCGCGACCCGCGCTCCAAGGCGGAGAAGGCCGCGGCGGTCGAGGAGGCGCTGGCGATGGTCGGCCTCAAGGGATACGGCGCACGGTCGGCTCATGCCCTGTCGGGCGGCCAGCGGCAGCGTGTGGCGCTGGCCCGCGCGCTGATCCTCAAGCCCAAGGTGCTGCTGCTGGACGAACCCCTGTCCGCGCTGGACCGCAAGATGCGCGAGCAGATGCAGGTCGAGCTGATCAAGCTGCAGCGCCAGGTCGGCATCACCTTCGTTCTGGTCACCCATGACCAGGAGGAGGCGCTGGTCATGTCCGACCGCATCGCCGTCATGTTCGAGGGCGAGATCGCCCAGCTGGACGGCCCCGAGGCGCTCTATGCCCGCCCGGCCACGCGCCGCGTCGCGGATTTCATCGGCGTGATGAACTTCCTGCCCGCCGAGATCATCGGCGAGGACGCCGGCACCGTCACGGTCGAGGTCGCGGGCTTGGGCCGGGTCGAGCTGCCCGAACGTCAGATCAGCCGCGCCAATGCCGATGACGCAGGCCCGATGATCGGCTTTCGCCCCGAGACGATGACTTTGGTGGGCGCGGGTGCGACCCACACCCAACCGCGCGAGACCGAGGCCACCATCGACGAGGTCGTCTATTACGGCGACATGACCTATTACGACTTGCGCCTGGACGGGGTTGCGCGCAGCGATGGCCGCGCGCGCACGGTCCGCATCTCGATGCGCAACGTCTTTGGCCGCGACGTGCAGGAGGTCGGCACGCGGACCCGCCTGGCCTGGTCGCCCGGGTCTCTGGTGCTTTTTCGCTGACGCGAAGGGGGTCCTGTTCCGCTAACGCGGCGTCAGGCTGACCCAGATCCCGTCGCGGGCGCGGATCGTCAGGCGGGCGATGGGCATGGGCTGGCGGTCGGTGACCTGCAACCGCCAGCGGGCGGTGATCGCGGCCAGCATCACCACCCCCTCGGCCATCGCCAGGCCTGCGCCGGGGCAGGCGCGGGGGCCTGCGGAAAACGGCAGATAGGCCACGCGGGCGCTGGCCTTGCCTTCAGGTGTGTCCCACCGGGCGGGGTCGAAATCATCGGGCCTTTCCCACATTCGCTGGTGGCGGTGCAGGTGCCAGGGCGACACCACCAGTTGCGCGCCTCGCGGCACGGATCGGTCGCGGAACGTCTCGGGGCGGGTCGCCTCGCGCACGAACATCGCGACCGCCGGGTAAAGGCGCAGCGCCTCGCGGAACACGGCGCGGGTCGTGCGCAGCCCACTGACGCTGGCGAAATCGTCCGTCAGGGTCGCGGATTCGGCGGCCACGCGGTCCTGCCAGTCGGGATGCGCGGCCAGCAGCCACAGCGCCCAGCCCAAGACCGAGGCGCTGGTCTCATGCCCCGCCAGGAACAGGACCGCGACCTGATCGACCATCTCGGCCTGGGTAAAGCACCGGCCTGTCCGGGGGTCGGGGGTGGTCATGATCTTGGTCGCCAGATCGTCGGGGGCGCTGCCCGCCGCGATGGCCGTCTGGCGGTCGGCCACCAGGTCGCGGATCAGGCCGCGGATGCGCCCGGCGGTCTGGCGGGTGCGGCGCGAATGGGGGCGGGGCATCCAGGCGGGCAGGGGCAGCAGCGCCGCCAGATTGACCAGCGGTTGCGCCGCCTGATGGTCGCGGAACGCCTCGAACACATCGGTGGCGATGCGGTGTTCGATGGGCAGCGAGAACAGTGTGCGAAAGATCACGTCGGCGGCGGCGTGGGCGGCCTGCGGCTCGATGTCCTGCACGCCGGCCTGCAGGCGCAGGCCGGCCGCGCGGGCCGCATCCAGGATCGCCGGATAGCTGGCGCGGACGCGCCCGCCTTCGAAGGCCGGGTCGATGATGCGCCGCTGCTGCGCCCAGTCCGCACCATTCGAGATGAACACTCCGTTGCCCAACAGAGGCGCCAGCCCCTCGCGCATGCGGTTGGATTTTGGGAAATCCTGCGGGCGGTCCTGCAGGATCAGGCGCAGCAGGGCGGGATCGTTGCAGAAGAAGCTGTGGATCAGCGGGTTGCGGAATTCGGCCATCCAGGCGCGATAGAGGCGTTCGGGCAACGCCCCCAGCAGGTCACGGCGGAACCCCCGGATCAGGCCCCACAGCGTGCCGCGGCCTTGGCTGCCTTGCGGGCGCGGCGTCACCTTGCGCCCACGGGGCGGGTGATGCGCCCGGGCGAGGGCTTGCGCCCCGCGAACCGCTGCGCCAGCGTCTGTGGGCCTGCGGTGATGGCGAAATAGTCGTAATCGCCGGGCCGGTCGAAGGCGCAGAGATACTGGAAATGCAGCCGGAACCAGCGGTTCTTC
Source organism: Paracoccus hibiscisoli (assembly GCF_005048265.1). Lineage (GTDB taxonomy): Bacteria > Pseudomonadota > Alphaproteobacteria > Rhodobacterales > Rhodobacteraceae > Paracoccus > Paracoccus hibiscisoli. Next base: position 141,377 of record NZ_SUNH01000006.1, on the reverse strand, counting down.
AGCGCGGCCTGGCGTTCCGGCGACAGGGTGTGGGTATAGGCGGCCGAAATCACCAGCGGCCAGCGTTGGTCAGGATCCCCCGCACCGCTGACCGCGACCGGATCGCAGAGCGCGAAGCAGCAGGCATCGCCCGGCGCGGTCACGTCCAGCCAGAACAGGTCCGCGCAGCCCAGAAAGGCCAGATCATCACGCAGCCGCCCCGCATCGGGCAGGAAAGACGCCATCGGTACGACATGGCCCAGGGTCAGCAGCGACAGGCGCGGATCGGCCCCGCCCGCGCGCAGGTGATCGGCCAAGAGCGACACCGCCAGATAGGCACCTGAGGAATGACCGACGACCAGAACCTCGTCGGGGCCGTCGTCCAGGATGGCCTGCAGGCGGGCGCGGAAGGCGGTCAGACGATCCTCCAGCGCGGCGGGATAGGCGCCGCGATGCTGCGCGGTGAAGGCGTAATCATGCATCAGGTAATAGGCGAACAGCCGCCCGTCCAGCCGCCGCCCCAGGACCAACACGCCCCAGATCGCCGCCAGCGCCACGGGCAGGCCCAGCCACCCCCCGCCCAATGCCGCGACCGCCCAGCCCGCCAGCGCTCCGGCCAACAGCGCCAGCATCAGCTGCGCCAGCAGCACTGCGATGGGATAGAGCGCCGCGATCACCGGCCCGCGCCTGAGCCGCATCAGCCGCGACAGTGCGCCCGTCGCGATATAGGTCCAGGCGGTGCGGACCAGCTGGCCAAAGGTGCCGATGATGCCCTGCCGCATGGAGGCCTGCACGATGTCGGACCACAGCGCGACCTCGATCACGGTGCGGGTGTCGTGACCCTCGACGCGGCCGTGGACGGCCCAGGCAAAGCCCTGGGCCTCGGCCTTGGTGATGCGCAGGCGGTGGCCCGAGATGCGGGCCTGATCGGCGGCCTCGCGGCGATACAGCTCGCGATAGCGGCGCGGCGGGATCGGGTCGAATCCCGGCAGATAGAGGACGTGGCGGCGGAATGGAGGGGTCATGGGGGCCCTTGGCTGTCCGCCGCCAGAATAGGCGGAAATGCCGCCCCGGCAAGGGCTTGCGGGCGTCAGTCGCGCCAGCGGGCCTCATGCGCCTCGATGGCCTCGATGCGGCGCGGGGTGGGGGGGTGCGACAGGAACCAGGCGGGCGCGCCCGCGCCCATGCGGCCCGACAGGGCGTCCAGCTTGTGGAACAGCGATTTCTGCGGGCCGGTGCCCAAGCCCGCCTTGATCATCAGCGCGCTGGCAAAGCGGTCGGCCTCGAACTCGTCCTGGCGGGACAGGCGGGCGGCGACGGCGGTGGCGATCGCATTGGCGATCATCGCGCCGAACCCGGGGATAAAGCGCGACAGCACCCCGGCCAGCGCCATGCGGATCGCGTTCTGGCCCGCGAAATCGACCATCCGCCTGCGGGAATGGCCTAGGGAGACGTGGCCCAGCTCATGCGCGATGACGCTGGCCAGTTCTTCGGGGGTGACCTCGCAGGCATCCAGCTTGCGGATGAAGCCGCGCGTCAGGAAGATGCGCCCGTCGGGGGCGGCCAGGCCGTTGATCGGCTCGACCTCATAGATATGGGCGCGGATCGGGGGCAGGTCCATCGCGCGGCCCAACCGCTCCAGCATGGGGGTCAGGCGCGGATGGCGCAGGGGCGTCGATTTCTGGTTCAGCTCCTGTTTCAGGCGCCATGCGGAGAAAAACCACATCGCGGCAAGATAGAGGCCCAGCAGGATCAGCGGCAGGAACTTGGTCATGGCCCCAATATGGGCACACCCGCCCGCCCGTGCCAGAGCCAGTTTGCCGCGCCGTCAGCCCAACAGGCGCATGGCCCGCGTCAGCCCGTCCAGCGTCAGCGGCAGCATGCGGTTTTCGAACACCGCGCCCACCATGCCGATGGATTGGGTATAGCCCCAATGCGCCTCGGGGACCGGGTTCAGCCAGATATGGTCGGGAAAGGTGCTGGCCAGGCGGCGCAGCCAGACCTCGCCCGATTCGGGGTTCCAGTGCTCGTTGGCCCCGCCCGGCACCGCGATCTCGTAGGGGGACATCGAGGCGTCCCCCACCACGATGCATTTGTAGTCGCGGCCATAGCGGTGCAGCACGTCCCAGGTTGGCGTCTGCGCATCCCACCGGCGGCGGTTGTCGGTCCACACGCCTTCGTACAGGCAGTTGTGGAAATAGAAATGCTGCATGTGCTTGAACTCGGCCCGCGCCGCGCTGAACAGCTCGTCCACGACGCGGATATGGTCGTCCATGCTGCCGCCGACGTCCAGAAACAGCAGCACCTTGACCGCGTTGCGACGCTCGGGGCGGGTCTGCACGTCGATATAGCCGTGATCGGCGGTGGCGCGGATGGTGCCGGGCAGGTCCAGCTCGTCCGCCGCGCCGTGGCGGGCCCATTGGCGCAGGCGTTTCAGCGCGACCTTGATGTTGCGGGTGCCCAGCTCGGCCCGGTCGTCGAAATCGCGGAACTCGCGCTTGTCCCAGACCTTGACGGCGCGCCTGTGGCGGCTGGTATCCTGGCCGATCCGCACGCCTTCGGGGTTGTAGCCATAGGCGCCAAAGGGCGAGGTACCCGCCGTGCCGACCCATTTGTTGCCGCCCTGATGGCGGCCCTGCTGTTCGGCCAGCCGCTTGCGCAGCGTGTCCATTAGCGCCTCAAGGCTGCCCGAGCCCTGGACCTGCGCCTTTTCATCCTCGGACAGCAGCTTTTCGGCCAGCTTCTCTAGCCAGCCCTCGGGCAGGGCGCGGGGGTCCAGCAGGTCACCGACCTCGACCTGTTCCAGCCCCGAGAACGTCTCGGAAAACGCGCGGTCGAACCGGTCGATATGGCGTTCGTCCTTGACCAGCACCATCCGCGCCAGGGCGTGAAACCCCTCGACCGTCAGGCCGTCCAGGCCCGCGCCCATCCCCTCCATCAGATCCAGCCATTCCCGCAGCGACACCGGAACCCCGTGCCGTCGCAGGTTGTCCAGGAAGGGCAGGAACATCAGGCCATCCGATGCACGAAGATCGTGGCAAAGACGCCGATCATGGCAAAGACCAGCGCGAAGGCCACGGCGTATTGCACCCGATCCTTGCGGTTTCCGCCCAGCTTGACGGCCCGACGCCAGCCCAGGGCCGCGCCGATGATGAGGGCTGCGATGACGATCATGTCGGTCCTTCCCGTGGGTTTGGCCTGCCGCAGATACCCCGCCGGGGCGCCGCCCGCAACCGTGACGCCTTGTCCCTGGCCTGCGGGCTGGCTAGCGTCGCGCACGGAGGAGCGCATGCAGGATTTCGGCGATTACGACTATATCATCGTGGGGGCGGGGTCGGGGGGCTGCGTGCTGGCCAACCGGCTGTCGGCCGACCCGAATAACCGGGTGCTGTTGCTGGAGGCGGGGGGCCATGACAACCGCCTGTGGGTGCATATCCCGGTGGGCTATCTTTATGCGATGGGCAACCCCGGCCTGGACTGGTGCTATCAGACCGAACCCGAGGCCGGGCTGAACGGGCGGCGGCTGAACTATCCGCGGGGCCGGGTGCTGGGCGGCTGTTCGTCGATCAACGGGATGATCTACATGCGCGGCCAGGCGGGCGATTACGACCGCTGGCGGCAGATGGGCAATGCGGGCTGGGGCTGGTCCGACGTGCTGCCGCATTTCCGCGCCACCGAACGGCATTACGAGCCCGCCTGCGACATCCACGGCGATCAGGGCGAATTGCGGGTGGAACAGCAGCGGCTGCGCTGGCCGATCCTGGATGCGGTGGCCGAGGCCGCGCAGGAGCTGGGCCTGCCCGCGAACCCGGATTTCAACCGGGGCGACAACGAGGGCGTCGGCTATTTCCCGGTCACGCAGCGCAAGGGCATCCGCTGGAACGCGAGGAAGGCGTTCCTGAACCCCGCGAAGGGCCGCCCCAACCTGCGGATCGAGACCGATGCCCAGGTTTTGCGCCTGCAGCTGGACGGCCGCCGCGTCACCGGCGTGCTGTTCGAACAGCACGGCATCCGCCGCCTGGCCCGCGCGCGGGGCGAGGTGGTTCTGGCCGCCGGTGCGATCAACTCCCCCGCCCTGCTGGAGCTGTCGGGCATCGGTCAGCCCGAACGTCTGGCGGCCTTGGGCATCGCGCCCGCCCATGCCCTGCCGGGGGTGGGCGAGAACCTGCAGGACCACCTGCAGCTGCGCACGGTGTTCCGCATCAGCGGTGCGCGCACGCTGAACGACCGGGCGCGGACGATCTGGGGCCGCGCGGGCATCGCGCTGGAATACGCGCTGCGCCGCACCGGGCCGATGGCGATGGCGCCCAGCCAGCTGGGGATCTTCGCGAAATCCTCCGAGGCGTTCGAGACCGCGAATATCGAGTATCACGTCCAACCGCTGTCCCTGGGCAAGTTCGGCGACCCGCTGGACGATTTCTCGGGGCTGACGGTGTCGGTCTGCAACCTGCGGCCCGAAAGCACCGGCTCGGTGCATATCACCGCGCCCGATCCGCGCGCCGCGCCGTCGATCGCGCCGCGATACCTGTCCACCGAAGGCGACCGGCAAGTGGCCATCGACAGCCTGCGCCACGCGCGCCGCCTGATGGCGACCGCCCGCATGGCCGAATTCGCGCCCGAGGAGCACAGGCCCGGCGCTCATCTGACCAGCGACGCCGATCTGGCGCAGGCGGCAGGAGAGGTCGGCACCACGATCTTTCACCCGGTGGGCACCACGCGGATGGGCAGCGATCCGATGGCCGTGGTCGATGCGCAGCTGCGCGTCCACGGGCTGTCGGGGCTGCGCATCGCGGATGCCGGGGTGATGCCCGCCATCGTGTCGGGCAACACCCACGCGCCCGTCACGATGATCGCGCATAAGGCGGCGGCGATGATGCTGGCGGTCTAGGTCAGCATCGCGCGAAAGGCGTGCCAGCTGGCCTTGGGGGTCCGCTCCATCGTGTCGTAATCGACATGGACCAGCCCGAAACGCGGCCCGTATCCCCAGCCCCATTCGTAATTGTCCAGAAGCGACCAGTAGAAGAAGCCGCGCACGTCCACGCCCTGATCCATCGCGGCCTTGGTCGCGCGCAGGTGATCGCCGATGAAGCGGATGCGCTGCTGATCATCCGTGGGCACCTCGGACGCCATGCCGTTCTCGGTCACATAGATCGGCAGGCCGCCGGTATGGTCGCGCTTCAGCCGGGTCAGGAACTCGGTCAGGCCCTCGGGGCGGATCTCCCAGTCCATCTGGGTCTTGGGCAGCGGGCCGGGCAGCTCGGTCACGTGCGGCCACAGCCCGTCATTGCCCGTATAAAAGCGCCGCGTGTAGTAGTTCACGCCCAGCCAGTCCAGCGGCTGCGCGATCAGGGCCATGTCGTCCTGCCAGCCCCTTGGCAAGTGCGGGCCGATCCCTTCCAGCGCGGCGTCGGGGTATCCCTGACCCATCAGCGCGCGGATGAACCACTGGTTATAGATCGCGTCCTGCGTCGCGGCGGCCATGGCGGCGGCAGGGCTGTCATCGGCGGGGTGGCTCGTCTCGAAATTCAGGACGATGCCAAGGTTCGAGGCGCCCTCGGCGCGCAGGGCCTGCATCGCAGTGCCGTGGGCCAGCAGGACGTGATGCATGGCGCGGCTGGCGGCGTGGATGTCGCGCAGGCCCGGCGCATGGGCACCGATGAAATGGGACAGCCAGGCGATGCACCACGGCTCGTTCAGGGTGGCGGCGCTGGCGACGCGGTCGCCGATGCGGGCGTTGATCACGCTGCACAGATCGGCGAAATGCTGCGCCACGTCACGGTTCTGCCAGCCGCCCTTGGCCGACAATGCGGCGGGCAGATCCCAGTGGTGATAGGTCAGATAGGGCGCCAGACCCCGTTCCAGCATCCCGTCCACCAGCCGGTCATAGAAGTCCAGACCGTCGGGATTCACCGTCTCTCCGTCCGGCATCACCCGCGCCCATGAGGTCGAAAAGCGGTAGGCCCCGAAACCCGCATCGCGGATCAGGTCCAGATCCTGCCGCCACAGATTCAGGTGGTCGCAGGCGCGGCTGCCGTTCGAATTGTCCATGATGGTGCCCGGCGTCGCGGCGAACGTGTCCCAGTGGGACAGCCCCGCGCCGGTCGTGCCCTCGATCTGATAGGCCGAGGTGGCAGCGCCGAAGACGAAGCCTTTGGGAAAGTCGGTGCGGGGGGGCAGCATGGGCGTCTCCGGTCAGGGGCGCGGCGCCAGCTGGCGCCAGCCGAAGGCCAGCACGAACAGCGCCGTCAGGATCACGATGATGGTCGGTGCGGGCGCGCTGTTCAACCAGAAGCTGGTCCAGATGCCGGCCAGGCTGCTGACGACGGCGGTGGCGGTGGCCAGCGCCATCATCGCGGCCAGCCTGCGCGTCAGCAGGAAGGCGATGGCGCCCGGCGCGATCAGCAGGCCTACCGCCAGGATGATCCCCACCGCCGACAGCATCGCCACGACCGATGCGGCGATCATCGCCAGCATCCCGTAATGCAGCCAATTGGTGGCCAGTCCCGATACGCGTGCCTGCACCGGATCAAAGGCCAGCAGCGCGAAATCGCGCCATTTCAGCAGCAGGATCGCCGACACGGCCAGTGCAATGGGCGCGGCCTGCGCAAAATCGGCCGGGCCGATGCCCAGGATGTTGCCGAACAGGATATGGTCCAGATGGATGCCCGGCGGAAACAGCGTGAACAGGATCAGGCCGAACGCGAACAGCCCGGCCATGACCACCCCAAGCGCGGTGTCCGGCTTGATGCGGCTGTTGGCATCCAGCCAGCCCGCGGACAGGGCGCAGATCATGCCGGCGATGAACGCCCCGATCAGCAACGGCAGCCCCATCGCATAGGCCAGCACGATGCCCGGCAGGACCGCGTGGCTGATCCCGTCGCCCATCAGCGCCCATCCCTTGAGGACCAGAAAGCAGGACAGCAGCGCCGCCGGGATGGCCACGATCACAGCGATCATCGCGGCATCGGCCATGAGGGGATAGCTGAAGGGCAGGATCAGCGCGTTCATGCCTGACCCTCGACGGCGGCGCGGGCGCGTCTGCGCGCGGCGCGCAGGCCGTGGGTAGGGGCAAAGACGAAGGCCGCCAGAAAGATCAGCGTCTGCAGCGTGACGATGATGCCGCCCGTGGCCCCGTCCAGAAAGAAGCTGGCATAGGCGCCGATGGCCGAGGTCGTGGTGCCGATGGCCACGGAAATCATGATCAGCCGCGGAAACCGGTCGGTCAGCAGATAGGCGGTGGCCCCCGGCGTCACGACCAGCGCGATGACCAGGAACGCACCCACCGTCTGCATCGCGGCCACGGTCGATGCGGCCAGCAGGGTGAAGAACAGCGCCTTCATCCGGTTTGGATGCAGGCCGATGGTGCGGGCATGCGTTTCGTCGAAGAACACCACCATCAGGTCGCGCCATTTCATCAGCAAAATCGTCAGCGTGACCCCCGAGATCAGCACCAGCTGGACCACGTCGCCCGGCGCGATGGCCAGGATGTTGCCCATGGTGATCGCCTGCAGGTCCACCGCGACCGGGTTCAGCGAGATCATGAACAGCCCGATACCGAAGAAGCCGGTGAAGATCAGCCCGATGATCGCGTCCTGTTTCAGCCCCGTCCGGGTGTTCAGGAACAGCATGGTCAGCGCCGCAAACCCGCCCGACAGGAAGGCCCCCAGGGCGAAGGGCAGGCCCAGCATATAGGCGCCGGCCACGCCCGGCACGATGGAGTGGGACAGCGCGTCGCCGATCAGGCTCCAGCCCTTGAGCATCAGATAGGCCGACAGGAAGGCGCAGACGCCTCCCACCAGCGCCGACACCCAGATCGCGGTCGTCATGTAGCCATAGGTGAAGGGGGTCAGGGCCAGTTCCATCATCGGGCGTCGCAGGCGGGGGTTTCACACCCCCGCACCCCCGTGGGATATTTGCGTGAAGAAGAGGGGGTCATGCGCCGCCTCCGGTGCGGGGGCGGTCGTCATAGAAGATCAGGGGGCGTTCGTCGTCGGTAAAGACGTCCACGTTGCGGGCATCGGCGTCGTCATGCAGGTCGGGGCCGCCCAGCATGAAATGGCGCAGCGTGCCGCCGAAGGCCTGGCGCAGATTGGCGGGGGTGAAGGTGGTCTCGGTCGGGCCCGACGCCAGCACGGTGCCTTTGACCAGCACCACGCGGTCGCAATATTCCGGGACCGAGCCCAGGTCATGGGTCGAGACCAGCATCACCCGGCCTTCGTCGCGCATCTGGCGCAGCAGGGTGATGATCGTCTGTTCGGTCTGCACGTCGACGCCGGTGAAGGGTTCGTCCAGCAGGATCACCCGCGCCTCTTGCGCCAAGGCCCGGGCCAGGAAGACGCGCTTCTTCTGGCCGCCCGACAGTTCGCCGATCTGGCGGTCGCGCATGTCGGTCAGGCCGACGCGGGTCAGGGCGTTGGTGACCGCCTGACGGTCGGCCGCACGGGGGCGGCGCAGAAAGCCCATATGGCCATAGCGGCCCATCATCACCACGTCCTGGACCAGCACCGGAAAGGTCCAGTCGACCTCCTCGGCCTGGGGGACATAGGCGACCATGTTGCCCGCCAGCGCCTGGCGGACGGGCAGGCCCAGGATCTGCACCCGGCCCGAGGCATGCGGCAGCAGGTCCATCAGCGCCTTGAACAGCGTCGATTTTCCCGCGCCGTTCACGCCCACCAGCGCCGTCACCGACCCCTGCGGGACGGTGAAGCTGGCCTTGGCCAGCGCGCGGTGGCCGTTGCGATAGGCCACGGTCAGGTCGCTGACCTCGATGCCAAGGGGCTCAATCATCCGACAGGGCGTCCACGATGGTCTGCGACGTGACCCGCAGCAGGTCCAGATAGGTCGGCACCGGGCCATCCGCCTCCGACAGGCTGTCCACATAGAGGACGCCGCCGTATTCGGCCCCGGTTTCCGCCGCGATGCTGCGCGCCGGGCGGTCCGAGATGGTGCTTTCGGAAAAGATCACCGGGGCGCCGGTCTGGCGCATGGCGTCGATCAGGGCGCGGACCTGCTGGGGGGTGCCCTGACCTTCGGCGTTGATCGGCCAGAGAAACATCTCGGTCAGGCCGAAATCGCGGGCCAGATAGCTGAAGGCGCCCTCGGACGTGACCAGATAGCGGCGATTTTCGGGCAGGGCGCGGGCCGCGTCGCGCAGGGGGCCGATCACGTCGGCGATCTGCTGTTTGTAGGTCTCGGCGTTGCGGGCGTAGGCCTGGGCACTGTCGGGATCGGCCTGGGCCATCGCAGCGGCGATGTTGTCGACATAGATCTGCGCACCGTCCAGGCCCATCCAGGCATGGGGGTTGGGCGCGCCGTCGTAGTCACCGCCCCGGATGGGCAGGGCGTCGATGCCGGCGGTCACCTCGACGATGGGGGCGTCGCCGGCGCGGGTCAGGTATTGCTGGGCCCACCCGTCCAGGTTCAGGCCGTTGACCAGCACCAGATCGGCATCGGCGATGCCGATGATGTCGCGGGGGCTGGGCTGATAGTCGTGGATCTCGGCCCCCGGCGGGGTGATCGATCGCACCTCGGCCAACGGTCCGCCCACGTTGCGGGCCATGTCGGCGATGACGGTGAAGCTGGTGACGACCTGCAGCTGGTCGGCGCCGGCATGGGTCGGGATCAGGAACAGGAAAGGGGTCAGGAATCGAAACATCACATCCTCCGTTGCCGCGTTTATCTGCGAACCGTTCGCAACTGTCAACAGCTGAGTACCAGTTGCAACTGGCCGGGGGCTGCGGCAGAATAACGGCCATGACGGATCGGCGTGCGAACAGATTGGAACAGGCGCTGCGGGATGCGGGCGTGCGCGTCACGCGCCAGCGGTCGGCGCTGTTGCGGGTGATCGCCGCGGCCGAGGATCACCCCGACGCGGCAGAGCTGCACGCCCGCGCGGTGACCGCCGGGGCGGGGGTGTCGCTGGCCACCGTCTATCGCACGCTGACGACGCTGCAGGCGCAGGGCGTGATCGACAAGCTGGAGTTCCAGGGAGAGCCCGCCAGGTGGGAGGCCGCCGACCAGCATCACCACGACCACATGATCGACATGGACAGCGGCGCGGTGATCGAGTTCACCGATGAGCGGATCGAGCGTCTGCAGGCCGAGATCGCCGCCGAGATGGGCTATGACATCGTCCATCACCGGCTGGAGTTGTATGTGCGGCGGCGCTGATGCAGGTGTTCGACAAGATCATCAGCGATCGCGGATCGCGCTATGCGGTATCGGGCGGGCCTGCCGCCGACCGGGCGACGGTCGCCGCGATGCTGGCCGATCTGACACGGGTCAAGCGGTTCCAAAAGGCCACGCACCACAGCTGGGCCGCGATCCTGGGCGGAGAAGGTGTCAAGGATGACGACGGCGAATCCGGCGCGGGCCAGCTGATCCTGCAGATGCTGGAACGCGCGGGCCTGTACGATCACGCGGTCATCGTCACGCGCTGGTATGGCGGCAAGCATCTGGGCGGGGACCGGTTCCGGCATGTCGCAGATGCGGTGCGCCATTACCTGCGCGAGACGGGGTTGGGCTGACCCCGCAAGGGGTCAGCGGGGGATCAGGGCTTGAACATCACCTTGCCGGTGCGGCCCGGCGTCAGGGCGGCAGTCATCGCGGCGTTGGGTTCGTCCAGGCCGAAGGTGCCGCCTGCGGGCAGGTCCAGCTTGCCCTCCATCACCAGGCCGATCAGCTCGGCGAACATGCGCTGGCGGTCGGCAGGCGGGGTCGCGGGCATCACCCTGGCGCCCCAGAATCCCTTGATGGACAGGTGCTTGAAGATGATCGGGCCGGCGGGCAGCTGCAGATCCTCTCCGGTGGTCGAGCCGAAGGTGACCAGCAGGCCCTCGGTGCCCAGCAGGTCGATCAGCCCGGCCGCGACCGCGCCGCCGACCGAATCGACCGCCGCACGGGCGCCGTCGTTGCCGATGATGGCGCGGGCCTGCGCGATCCAGTCCGGGTCGCTGGTCGAGATGACGTCGGTCATGCCCATCGCGGTCAACTCGGCCACGGCTTCGGGGCGGCGGACCAGGTTCAGCAGGCGCACGCCGCGCGACTGCGTCAGCACGGCCATGATCTTGCCCACGGCGCCGTTGGCGGCGGTCTGGATGACCCAGTCACCGCGCGACACGTGCAGGAACTCCAGCAAGGTGATGGCGCTGAAGGGCATGGCGATCAGCTGGGCGGCGGCCGCGTCGGGCATGTCGTCGGGCACGGGGATCACGCCTGCCGCCGGGGCGGTGGCATATTCGGCCCAGGACCCCTTCAGCCCGGCTGCCGCCACGCGGCGGCCCTTGAGGGCGGGGTCGACGCCGGAGCCGGTCTCCTCGACGATGCCCACGGCCTCGCTGCCGGCGGTGGCAGGCAGGTCGGGGCGGGTGCCGTAGGTGCCGCGGATGGTCCACAGGTCGTGGTTGTGGATGGGGGACAGGATCACGCGGATCAGCACCTCGCCGTCCTGCGGGGCGGGACGGTCGGTGGCGGCCGCCTGCAGCACGTCTGCGGGTTCGCCAAAGCGGTCATGGATGACGCTGCGCATGGGGTATCCTTTCGGGTTGTTCGACCCCCGACCTAAGGGTCGCCCGCCACTCCTGCCAGAGGCGGCGGGAGGGGGCGCCCAGGGTGACCTTGCGTCAGGCGGCCTGCGCCTCGCGCATCAGGGCGCGGGCCTCGGCCCGGTCCAGGGCGGCCAGGATCTGCGCGGTGGGGGCGCCCTGCGCCTGCATCCGCTGCCAGATGCGCAGGCAGGAGGCGGGCGACCAGGGCAGCGCCGCGCGGGCCAGCCACCCGCGCAGCGCCGGGGGCAGCGCGTCATAGGCCGCCATCGGGTCGCGCGTGCGGCGGCGCGTGCGCTGAGCGGTGCGGCCCAGATTGCCGCTGCGTGCGCTCAGCATGACGCGGCCTCGTCCACCGGATCGACCACCACCAGCAGCCGCGTCTGACCGGCGATCGCGGGCGGAGAGCGGTGCAGGATGCCCGCAGGCTCGGCCCCCCATCTGCGGCCCCGGAACAGGGCAACGGAGCCGGTGGGCATCTGCTGATGGCGGTCCACCTGGGCGGGCCCGGTGGCGGGGCCGAACTGCGTGCCCGCCCCGCGCAGCGTGCAGAGCAGCGGTGCGCGCACCGCATCCAGATGCCATTTCGGGCAGGACTGCCCGTCCGTGACCTCGACCCGCAGGGTGACCATCAGCGCATCCAGATGCTGTGCTGCCAGTTCGGTCAGCGTCGCGATATGCCCGATCAGGGCGCGTCGCTGCGGGCTGTCGGGCAGGGATGCCGCGTCGCAGGCCGCCCGCAGCGCGGCGGGCGCGTCCTGCGGGCGCAGCGCCTGACGCAGGCGCGGCAGCCGGTCCGCGGGCAGCGCGTCCAGCCACGCCTGCCGGTCCGGGTCGGGCGCGGGGTGCCACAGGGCCACCGCCACGCCGGGCAGGGCGATGGTGCCCAGGATGCGCGGGTCATGGCCGCTGTTCATCGCGGTGGCGGGGCGCAGGGCTGTGTGCTGGTTCATGCCGCGGCGCTTTCGGCACGCCGCCATGCGGGGAAGGGGTCGGCAAGCTGCGCCCAGCCCGCCGGGTTGTCGCCCCATTCCTCGCCCAGCAGGCAGGCATCCAGGCGGGCGCGGAGGCGGTCCTCATCCATGCCGGTGCCGATAAAGACCAGCTCCTGCCGCCGGTCGCCATAGGGTTCGGACCAATGCGCGTCCAGATAGGCGCGCCCCTCGGGGTGCGTGGGCCAGCGGTCGCGCGGGACCGAGGCCCACCACTGCCCCAAGGGCCGGACCGAGGACAGCGCGCCGGCCAGAGAGAATTCGGCCACCCAATCGGGGCGCGTGGCGACCCAGAAATGCCCCTTGGCCCGGATCACGCCGGGCAGGGGGCCGTTCAGCAGCTCATGGATCTTGCGCGGCTCGAAGGGCAGGCGGGCACGATAGACAAAGCTGGCGACGCCGTATTCCTCGGCCTCGGGGGTGTGGTCGGCATGGCCATACAGCTCCTTGGCCCACATCGGATGGGTATGGGCGCGGTCGAAATCAAAGAGGCCGGTGTTCAGGATGTCGCGCGGCGCGACGCGGCTGTGATCGGTCTCGATGATGCGGGCATCGGCGTTCAGCGCGCGGATGATCTTGCGCGCGGCATCCACGCGAGCGGGGCCCGCGTCGGTGCATTTGTTCAGCACGATCACATCGGCGAATTCCATCTGGTCGGTCAGCAGATCGACGAGGGTGCGGGCATCGCCGTCGCCCATGACCTCGCCGCGGTCGGACAGGAAATCGTGGCTGGAGAAATCGGCCGTCAGGTTCACCGCATCGACGACCGTGACCATCGTGTCCAGCCGGGCCACGTCCGACAGGCTGGCGCCGTTCTCATCCGCGAATTCAAAGGTGGTGGCCACGGGCAGGGGCTCGCTGATGCCGGTCGATTCGATCAGCAGGTGGTCGAACCGCCCGGCCTCGGCCAGCTTGCGGACCTCGATCAGCAGATCCTCGCGCAGCGTGCAGCAGATGCAGCCGTTCGACATCTCGACCAGGGTCTCGTCGGTGCGCGACAGCCCGGCGCCGGTGTCGGACAGGCCCGCATGGACCAGATCGGCGTCGATGTTCACCTCGGACATGTCGTTCACGATGACCGCGACGCGCAGCCCCTCGCGGTTGTTCAGCACCGCGTTCAGCAGCGTCGTCTTGCCCGCGCCCAGAAAGCCGGACAGCACGGTGGCGGGAAGGCGGGGGTCTTGGCTCATGGCGTCTCTCCGAATTTGCTGCGTTAGTGTAATAGTATCACATAACGCGATGCAAGAGGGGCCATTGACGCCCGGCGGGCTTTGCGCCATGCCGCGCCCCATGCTGCATATCGATGACATCTCGTATTCCATTCAGGGCCGCCCGCTGTTCGTCGGTGCCTCTGCCACTGTTCCCGAAGGCCACAAGATCGGCCTCGTCGGTCCCAACGGCGCGGGCAAGACTACGCTGTTCAAGCTGATCCGCGGAGAACTGGCACTGGACGGCGGCGCGATCAGCCTGCCGACCCGCGCCCGGATCGGCGGCGTGGCGCAGGAATCGGCGGCGACGGCCCGGTCGGTGCTGGACACCGTGCTGGATGCCGACCAGGAACGCGCCGCCCTGCTGGCCGAGGCCACGACCGCCACCGACCCGCATCGTATCGCCGACATCCAGAACCGCCTGACCGATATCGACGCCTGGTCCGCCGAGGCCCGCGCCGCGACCATCCTGGACGGTCTGGGCTTCGACACCGCCGATCAGGCCCGCCCGACCAGCGATTTTTCGGGCGGCTGGCGGATGCGCGTGGCGCTGGCGGGGGTGCTGTTCGCGCAGCCCGACCTGCTGCTGCTGGACGAGCCGACGAACTATCTGGACCTTGAGGGCGCGCTGTGGCTGGAGGGCTATCTGGCCCGCTATCCGCATACGGTCATCATCATCAGCCACGACCGCGGCCTTTTGAACCGCGCCGTCGGCCATATCCTGCATCTCGAGGACAAGAAGCTGACGCTGTATACCGGCGGCTATGACAGCTTTACCCGAATCCGCGCCGAAAAACGCGCCCTGCAGGCCGCCGAGGCCAGAAAGCAGGCCGACCGCCGCGCGCATCTGCAAAGCTTTGTCGACCGCTTCGGCGCCAAGGCCTCCAAGGCCCGTCAGGCCCAGGCCCGCGTCAAGGCGCTGGCCAAGATGGAGCCGATCACCGCCCCCGAGGAGGCCAAGTTCTTCCGCTTTACCTTTCCGCAGCCCGAGGAGATGTCGCCCCCCATCGTCGCGATGGAGGGGGTGTCGGTCGGCTATGACGACCGTGCGGTGCTGAAAAAGCTGGCCCTGCGCATCGATCAGGACGACCGCATCGCGCTGTTGGGTCGCAACGGGCAGGGGAAATCGACGCTGTCGAAGCTGCTGGCCGAACGCCTGGGCACGATGGCGGGCAAGATCACCCGGTCCTCCAAGCTGCGCGTCGGCTATTTCGCCCAGCATCAGGTCGATGAGCTGCATCTGGACGAGACGCCGCTGGACCATATCCGGTCCGTGCGCCCGAACGAGGGGCAGGCGAAACAGCGCGCCCGTCTGGCCGGTTTCGGCCTGATGGAGGCGCAGGCCGAAACCAAGGTCGGCCAGCTGTCGGGCGGCCAGAAGGCGCGCCTGTCGCTGCTGCTGGCCACGATCGACGCGCCGCATCTGCTGATCCTGGACGAGCCGACGAACCACCTGGACATCGAGAGCCGCGAGGCCCTGTCCGAGGCGCTGAACGATTACACCGGCGCTGTCGTGCTGGTCAGCCACGACATGCACCTGCTGGGACTGGTCGCGGACCGGCTGTGGCTGGTCAAGGATGGCGCCGTCGCCCCCTATGAGGGCGATCTGGACGATTACCGCAAGTTCCTGCTGTCGGGCGACGCCCCTGCTGAGAAGGCCGGGGCGACCACGCCAGAGCCCAAGCCCGCGGCGCCCAAGAAACCGTCGCGCGATGCCGTGCTGGCGCTGCGTGCCGATGTGCGCAAATCCGAGGAGCGGGTCCAGAAGTTGACCGAGATGATGGGCAAGCTGGACGTCAAGCTGGCCGATCCGGGCCTCTACAACGACCCCTACGAGGCCGAGAAATGGGGCAAGAAGCGGGCCGAGGCCGTGCGCGCCCTGGCCTTCGCCGAAGAGCTGTGGATGGCCGCGCTGGAAAAGCTGGACGCTGCCGAGAAGGGCTGAGCCGACAAGGCCAAGGCCCGCGCTGTGGCGAAAATGCCCGGTCCTGCGGCGGCATCTCTGCCGCAGGTTGTCGTGGGCGGGCCGCTGCCTTTACAGTGCCGCAACGCCCTCTTGCCGGATTCGCCCGATGAAATATGCCTTGGCCCTTGCCCTGCTGTTTGCCACACCCTTGTCCGCCCAGGATTTCGGTCTCAGCGGGGGGCGGGCGTTCTCGGTCGATCTGGGTCTGGGGGCATCGCTTGGCCCCACCTATCCCGGTGCGGAGGAGGCCGAGGTCTCTCCCTGGATCATCTGGCGCAATGCGGGCTTTGGCCCGGTCGGTCAGGCCCCCGCGCAGGGGTTCTCGATCGCGCCGTCCTTTGGCACCGTCGGCTCGCGCGACAGCGCCGATGACGCGGCGCTGACCGGGCTGGACGATATCGACCGCGCCTATGAGCTGGGCCTGCGGGTGAATTACGGGGCCGGTCCCGTGCGCGCCTATGGCAGCCTGCGCCGCGGTTTCGGCGGCCATGAAGGCGTCACCGGAGAGCTGGGCGCCAAGTATCGCTCCGAACTCAGCGACCGCGTCACCCTGTGGTCCGGGGTCGAGGTCGGCTATGGCAATGCTGATTACAACGATACGTACTTCGGCGTGACGGCCGCCGAAAGTGCCGCCAGCGGCCTGCCCGCCACCGCGCCCGGCGGCGGTGCCAATGAGGCGGCCCTGACCTTCGAGGCGCGCTATGCCCTCAGCGACACGACCGCCCTGCTGGGCGAGGTGCGCTATGGCAAGCTGATCGGCGATGCCGCCGATTCGCCGGTGGTGCAGGACGAATACCAGCCCTCGCTGCGCCTCGGCGTGACGCGCCGGTTCTCGTTCGGCTTCTGATCGGGCCGGATGGCAGAGGATCGCGTGCTGCGCGGCCCTTTTTTGATGCGGAATGTTTTAAGCCTGAAATAATTTCTTGACAGGTCGCGCCCGCCTGTTGCGTTCTGGTGTCAAGGCACCGGAACCGGGCCGCGACCAACAGGGAAAGACCGCATCATGACACAGACCCGTTCGCTGATCGCGGCGCTTGCCGCAACGACCGCCCTGGCCGCCCCGGCCATGGCGCAGGACGACACGCTGACCGTAGGCGTGCTGCTGACCCTGTCCGGCCCCGGCGCGGTGCTGGGCGAGATGGCGCGCGACGGCTTCCTGCTGGCCGCCGAGGAGATCGGCGAGATGGGCGGCATGGCGACCCGCATCATCGTCGTCGATGACGAACAGAAACCCGACGTCGCCGCCAACAAAGCCCGCGAACTGGTCGAGCGCAACGGCGCCGATATCGTGGTCGGCCCGATCTTTTCCAACATCGCGGGCGCCATCGTCCAGCCGGTGACCCAGGGCGGCGGCATCCTGATCAGCCCCAACGCGGGGCCGTCGAACCTGGCCGGGGCCGATTGCAACCCGGCCTTTTTCGCGACCTCCTATCAGAACGACCAGATGCACGAGGTGATGGGCGCCCATGCGCAGGCGCAGGGGTTCCAGAACGTCTTCCTGCTGGCGCCGAACTATCAGGCCGGGCAGGACGCGCTGGCGGGGTTCAAGAAAAGCTATACTGGCGGCGTCGCCGGAGAGATCTTCACCCAGATGGGCCAGCTGGACTATTCCGCCGAACTGGCCCAGATCGCCGCGATGCAACCCGATGCGGTCTTCGCCTTCATGCCGGGCGGCATGGGCGTGAACCTGGTGCGCCAGTATCGTCAGGCCGGGCTGGAGGGCATTCCCTTCCTGTCGGCCTTCACCGTGGACGAGGCGACCCTGCCCGCGCAGGCCGAGGCGGCCTTGGGCTTCTTTGCCGGATCGAACTGGGCGCCCGATCTGGACACGCCCGAAAACGCCGCCTTCGTCGCGGCCTATGAGGCGAAATACGGCCATGTGCCGGGCGTCTATGCGATGCAGGGCTATGACGCGGCCCGCCTGATCGACGGCGCGCTGCGCCAAGCGGGCGGCACGGACCGCGACGCGATGATCGCGGCGCTGGCGGAGGCGCCCTTCACCTCGGTCCGCGGCGATTTCAGCTTTGGGCCCAACCATTTCCCGATCCAGGACTTCTACCTGACCACGGTCGTGCAGCGCGAGGACGGCAAGTTCGCCACCTCGATCGTCGAGAAGATCTTTGACGATTATCAGGACAATTACGCCGCCAACTGCCAGATGAACTGAGCCGATGACCAGCCTGTTCCTGCTGCAGCTGCTGAACAGGGTGCAGCTGGGGGTCCTTCTGTTCCTGATCGCCGCCGGGCTGACCCTGGTCTTCGGGATCATGGATTTCGTGAACCTGGCGCATGGCGTGATCTACATGGTCGGCGCCTATCTGGTGGTGATGTTCGCGGGCATGACCGGCAGTTACGGGCTGGGGTTGCTTTTGACGCTGCCCGCGACGCTGGCGATCGGGCTGGTGCTGGAGGCGCTGATCTTTCGCAGGCTCTATGACCGCCCGCATCTGGATCAGGTGCTGGCGACCTTCGGGTTGGTCATGGTGGTGACGGAACTGGTCAAGATCATCTGGGGTCAGTCGCCGCTGTCGATCCTGCCGCCCGACGCGCTGTCGGGGTCGGTGCCGCTGGTGGGCGCGCTGCGCTATCCGGTGTTCCGGCTGGTGGTGATCGCGGCGGGACTGGCGGTGGCGGTGGGGCTGTGGCTGGTTATCACACGCACCCGCATCGGCATGCGGCTGCGGGCGGGGGCCAGCAACCGGGCGATGGTCGGCGCGCTTGGCGTCGATATCGGACGGCTCTTCACGGTGATCTTCGCCTTCGGCGCCATGCTGGCGGGGTTCGCGGGGGCGATGGTCGCGCCGATCCTGTCGGTCGATCCGGGCATGGGGGAAAGTGTGCTGATCCTGGCCTTCGTGGTGATCGTCATCGGCGGCATCGGCTCGGTCAAGGGTGCCTTTGCGGGCGCGCTGCTGGTGGGCATCGTTGACACGCTTGGCCGCAGCTTTGGCCCGATCATCCTGCGCGCGGTGATGGAGCCCTCCGCCGCCGCCCAGACCGGGCGCGTGCTGGCGCCGATGCTGGTCTATGTGCTGATGGCCGCGATCCTGGCCGCCAGGCCACAGGGCCTGTTCGGAGCGCGCCCATGACCCGCTGGCTGATGCGCCGCCGGGTCGCGGCATGGCTGATCTTTGGCGGTTTCGCGGCCCTGCCGCTGATCGCGGCGATGACCGGCGATCCCTATCTGGTGGTGGTGGCGACGCGGATCCTGGCCTTTGCCATGGCCGCCTTGGCGCTGGACCTGATCCTGGGTTATGGCGGCATGGTCAGCTTTGGGCACGCGGCCTATCTGGGCATCGGCGCCTATGCGGTGGCGATCCTGTCACGCGCGGGCATCACCGATCTGGGCGCGCATCTGGGCGCGGCGGTGGTCGCGGGGTCGGCATTCGCGCTGGTGACCGGGGCGATCAGCCTGCGCACGCGGGGGATCTATTTCATCATGATCACGCTGGCCTTCGCGCAGATGGCCTATTTCTTCTTCGTGTCGCTGTCGGCCTATGGCGGCGATGACGGGGTGACGCTGGCCGCGCGGTCCACCGTGCTGGGGCAGGACTGGCTGGCCGACGACCGGGTGCTGTATTACGCGGCGCTGGCGATGCTGCTGGGCCTCTATCTGCTGTGCGTGGCGATCACCGGGTCGCGCTTCGGTCGCGTGCTGACCGGCGCGCGGGAAAACCCGCTGCGCATGCAGGCGGTGGGGTTCACGCCGTTCCGGTTCCAGCTGACGGCCTTTGTCATCTCGGGCGCGATGACAGCCATCGCGGGGGTGATCCTGGCCAATCAGGCCAGCTATGTCTCGCCCGCCTACATGAACTGGCACCGGTCGGGGGAACTGGTGGTGATGGTCGTGCTGGGTGGCATCGGCAACCTGCTGGGCGCCATCGCCGGGGCCACGCTGGCCCTGCTGCTGGAGGAATGGCTGGCGCTGTTCACCGAACATTGGCGGCTGATCTTTGGCGCGCTGCTGATCCTGGTGGTGCTGTTCTCGCGCGACGGGCTGACGGGGCTGTTCAGGGGGCGGGCGAAATGAGCCTCTTGTCCGTGCGCGGCTTGCGCAAATCCTATGGCGCGCTGAAGGTCACCGACGATCTGGACCTGGAGGTCACGGAAGGGGAACTCCACGCCATCATCGGTCCGAACGGGGCCGGCAAATCCACGCTGATCGCGCAACTGTCGGGGCAGGCGGGGTCGGATGCGGGGTCGGTCCTGTTCGCGGGGGCGCAGATGATGGGCAAGCCGATGCCCGCGCGGGTCAGGGCGGGCATGTCGCGCAGCTTTCAGATCACCTCGATCCTGCCGGGCTTCTCGGTTCTGGAAAATGTTTCCACGGCAGTGCAGGCGCGCGCGGGCAGCAGCTTTCGTTTCTTTGCCCCCGTCGCGCGGGATGCCGATCTGAACGAACAGGCGATAGCGGCGCTGGCGCAGGTCGGGCTGTCGGATCGCGCGCAGACCCGCGCGGGCAGCCTGTCGCACGGAGAGAAACGCGCGCTGGAACTGGCCATCGCGCTGGCCACGCAGCCGCGCCTGCTGCTGCTGGACGAGCCGTTGGCCGGGACCAGCGGCGCCGAGGCCGAGCGGCTGGTTCAGGTCATGGCGGGCCTCAAGGGGCAGGTGACGCTGGTGTTGATCGAACATGACATGGACGCGGTCTTTGCGCTGGCCGACCGGGTCAGCGTGCTGGTCTATGGCCGGATCATCGCGACCGGCATGCCGGCCGAAATCCGCGCCGACCCTGCTGTGCGCGCCGCCTATCTGGGGGATGCGTGATGCTGGTCGTCGAGGGGTTGCAGGCCGGATATGGTGAGGCGCGGGTGCTGCACGACATCCACCTGCAGGTCGGGCAGGGGCAGGTGGTGACCCTGCTGGGCCGCAACGGCATGGGCAAGACGACGACGATCAGCACGATATTCGGCCTGCTGCCCGCGCGCGGGGGCCGCGTCAGCATCGACGGGCGCGACATGACGCGGGCCGCGCCGCACCGCATCGCGCGGGCGGGCCTGGGTCTGGTCCCCGAGGGGCGGCAGGTCTTTCCAACGCTGGACGTGCGCGAGAACCTGCTGGCCACCGCCCGTCCCGGCCACTGGACCCAAACCCGCGTGCTGGACCTGTTCCCGCGCCTGGCCGAACGGATGGGCCACAAGGGCAGCCAGTTGTCGGGCGGAGAGCAGCAGATGCTGGCCATCGGCCGGGCGCTGATGACCAACCCGCGCCTGATCGTGCTGGATGAGGCGACCGAGGGCCTGGCCCCCCTGATCCGCGACGAGATCTGGTCCTGCCTGACCCGCCTCAAGGATCAGGGCGAGGCGATCCTGATCGTGGACAAGAACCTGTCGGCGCTGACGCGGTTCGCGGACCGCCATGTGGTGATCGAAAAGGGCCGCACCGTCTGGTCGGGCGAAAATACTCAGCTTTTGAATGATATAACCGTGGTCGAACGGCATCTGGGCGTCTGAGGCGGCCGCACCGTTCTTTACCGACCACCCCGCCGCCCATATGATCAAGTCTTGCTCCGCCTTGGGCGGTCGGTGTTTCATCAGGGTCGGGTCACGGTTTTCATGCGGCATCCTGCGCATCTTCAGGCCCTTGAACTGGCGGCCAGCCCGCTGCTGCTGGCGGCCTGCCGGATCAGGGCCGGGTCGGCTCCTACCATGCCCGCGCTGATCGAAGGCGCCGCTGAACCGAGCACGGATGCCCGCGTGACAGCAGCGCTGTGTGATGCGCTGCGGGCTGCGGGACCGGACCGGTCGCTGCGCCTGCATGTGCTGGCAACCGGCCCGGCATCGCTGTCGGCTCGTCTGGACGTGACCGACCCACAGGGCGACCGACCCGGATTGCGCTTGGATTTCAGCGTCAGCGTCAGCGACCACGACATGACGGCCATCGATTACCGCAACTTTGCCTGCGACCTGCTGCGCCATGGTCAGCCCGACTGACAAGGAACCCCATCCATGTGCACCATCTGCGCCGCGATACGCCCCTTTGATCCGTCCTGCGCGCTGTCCGGGCTGGCGGGGACCGGGATCGATTCCCTGCGTGCGGTGATCCGCGAGACGGCTGATGCCGCACCGCGTCAGGGAACGGCCTATCGCATGGCGGTGGGGGATTCCTTTGTCGGGGCGATCGACGGGCGCTGTGACGAGGATTGGGTAGGCATCGCGCTGGAGGCGGGCCGCAGCTATGTGTTCGAGCTGCGCGGCGCGGGCCGCTCTCCGCTGTTGGATCCTGTGGTGGAGCTTTACAGTCCGCAGGGCGGGTTTCTCCGGTTCGTCGATAACGAGGGACAGGGGCTGAACAGCCGCATGGTGTTTACCGCGCCCCAGTCAGGCACCTATTATCTTAGCGTGGAAGGTCATCACAACAGCATCGGCGGCTTTCAGCTGACCGCACAGGTCTTGCAGCCGCTCCGCCCCGCGTCGCTGGACACGATGGCAACCTATCTGACGCGCGGCTACTGGATCGACAAAGGGCTGGTGCCGCGCGCCTATGACGTGCGGACCGACAACATCATCACGGTCGATCTGTCGGGCTTGGGGCCGGCGGGGCAGGCGATGGCGCGAAGCGCCCTGCAGGCTTGGGCCGCCGTGGCCGATCTGCAGTTCCGCGAGACGACCACCCGGGCCGAGATCCGCTTTACCGAGAATGATCGGGGCGCCTATGCCGGTGCCACCATGACGCTGGACGGGCGGGTGGTGTCGTCGGTTCTCAATATCGACCGCGGCTGGCACCAGTCCGAAGGCAACCGGATCGGCACCTACACCTTCCAGACATACTTGCACGAGATCGGCCACGCGTTGGGTCTGGGCCATATGGGCCCCTATAACGGCGGCGGCACCTTTCCGGGCGACGCGCGCTTTGCCAATGACAGCTGGCAGGCCTCGGTCATGTCCTATTTCGCCCAGACTAGAAATCCGAACATCGACGCCTCCTATGCCTTCGCGGCGACGCTGATGCCGGCGGACATCATCGCGATCCAGCGGCTCTACGGGGCGGCGGGCGCCGGCACGCTGACGGCGGGCAACACCGTCTATGGGCTGGGCCACACCTTGGGCGACAGCTGGCTGGGCCGGATCTTTGCGGCGCAGAACGGCGCGCAGCTGCCCGGCATCGAGGATGCGCGCGACGTCGCGATGACGATCTATGATGCGGGCGGGTTCGACACCATCAACTTCTCGCGCGACGGGATGGATCAGCGGGTCGATCTGCGCATGGGCGCGTCCTCCGATGTCTGGGGCCTGCGCGGCAATCTGCAGATCGCGCCGGGCACCCTGATCGAGGGCTATGTCGCCGGCTCGGGCAATGACGTGGTGCAGGGCAACGCCGTGGGCAACATGCTGCGCGGCGGTGCGGGCAACGACCGCATCCTGGGCAATGGTGGCAACGACTCGCTGCATGGCGGCATGGGCAACGACACGCTGATCGGGGGCGCGGGTAATGATCGCCTGTTCGGGAACGAGGGCGCGGATCATCTGACCGACATGCTGGGCAACAACTGGATGGCGGGCGGCATGGGCAATGACCGGCTGACCGCGGGGGCGGGGCGCGACACGCTGTATGGCGACATGGGCAACGATATCATCCTGGCGGGTGCGGGCGATGATCTGGTCTTTGGCGGGCCGGGGTGGGACACGATCCGCGCCGGGGCGGGCAATGACCGGGCCGAGGGCGGGATGGGCAACGACCTGCTAGACGGCGGTCCGGGCCGCGACACGCTGCTGGGCCAGCAGGGCAACGACACGATCATCGGCGGGCTGGGTCAGGACGTGCTGACCGGCGGCATGGGGGCGGATGTGTTCCGCTTCAATTCCGTGGCCGACAGCGCGCGCGGATTGGCAGACCTGATCACCGATTTCCGCCCGGGAGAGGACATGATCGACCTGCGGGCGCTGAACCTGACCTTTGCCGGGACCGGCCCGCACGACGGGATGCGCTCGCTGCGGTGGGATCACATGGACGGGGCCACGCGCCTGCTGGTCGACGTGAACGGAGACCGCACGCCCGACATGATCATCCGCCTGGCCGGGCGGCTGGAGCTGGAGGCCGACCACTTCCTGCTATGACGGGCGGGGCTTGCCAATCGGGGGGCTTCGGGGCCATCTGCGCGGACGCATCCCGAACCATGACAAAGGAACCGCCATGGCCGACGCACAGATCCTGTCCTCCCGACCCGGAATGGGCCGACCCGGAATGGGCCTGCCGCCTTTGGGCGCGCCGGGCGTGGGGGCGCTGGTGGCGCTGGCCCTGGGCACGGTCGGGCTGACCCTGACCTATGGCCCGGCGCAGGGCGCGCTGTTCCTGATCGGCGGGGCCCTGGGCCTGTCGCTGTATCACGCGGCCTTCGGCTTCACCTCGGCCTGGCGGGTGTTCATCCTGGACGGGCGGGGGCGCGGGCTGCGGGTCCAGATGCTGCTGCTGGCGATGGCGGTGCTGCTGTTCTTTCCGGCGCTGTCCTCGGGCACGCTGTTCGGGAACGAGGTGCGGGGCCTGGTCTCTCCCGCCGGTCTGGGGGTGATCGCGGGGGCGTTCATCTTTGGCATCGGGATGCAGCTGGGCGGAGGCTGCGCCTCGGGGACGCTGTTCACGGCTGGGGGCGGCAATGCCCGGATGCTGATCACGCTGGTCTTCTTCATCGTTGGATCGCTGCTGGGCACCGTCCATTTCGACTGGTGGGCCAGCCTGCCCTCGCTGGAGCCTATGGCCCTGTGGCAGCCCTTCGGCGCATGGGGCGGCATCGCGCTGTCGCTGGCGATCTTTGGCGCCATCGCGCTCATGACGCTGCGGGTCGAACGCCGCCGCCATGGCACGCTGGAGCAGGCGCCCGACAGCCCGGTCCATGGTGCGGCGCGCTGGCTGCGCGGGCCCTGGCCGCTGGTGGCAGGCGCGGTGGCGCTGGTGGTGCTGAACTTTCTGACGCTGGCGATTTCCGGGCGGCCCTGGGGCATCACCGCGGCCTTTGCGCTGTGGGGCGCCAAGATCGCGCAGCTGGTGGGGATCGATCCGACCGCCTGGGGCTATTGGCAGCGCCCCGCCAATGCCCAAGCGCTGCAATCGTCGATCTTTGCCGACATCACCACGATCATGAATTTCGGCATCATCGCGGGGGCCATGCTGGCGGCGTCGCTGGCGGGGCGCTTTGCGCCGTCACTGCGCATCCCGCTGCGGTCGGTGATCGCGGCGGTGGTGGGGGGCCTCATGCTGGGATACGGGGCGCGCATCGCCTATGGCTGCAACATCGGGGCCTATTTCTCGGGGATCGCGTCGGGCAGCCTGCATGGCTATCTGTGGGCGGTGGCGGCCTTTGCGGGCAATATTCTGGGGGTCAAGCTGCGGCCGTGGTTCTTCATGGAGCGGCGGACCAGCCGGGCGGATGGCTGAGATGGATTGGTTCGCCCCCGTCGACGCCTATTGCGAACGCACCGGCCCGGATTACTGGTCCGAACCGATCAACGCCCTGACCAACCTGGCCTTTCTGCTGGCCGCCGTGCTGATCTGGCGGCGGCTGCAGGGGCCGGGCCTGGCGATGGGGCGGCTGATGGCGGGGGTGCTGTTCGTCATCGGCATCGGGTCCTGGCTGTTTCACACCCACGCGAATCCCTTGACCAGCCTGATGGACGTGGTGCCGATCGTCGCCTTCATCCTGCTTTATGTCTTTGCCGCAACGCGCGATTATTTCGGCGCGCGGCCCTGGGTGGCGGCGGTGGTGACGGCGGGGTTCATCCCCTATGCCGCCCTGACCGTGCCGCTGTTCCAGCAGGTGCCGGGGCTGGGGTCGTCGGCCAGCTATGCGCCCGTGCCGCTGCTGATCGGCGTCTATGCGCTGCTGTTGCGCCGGCGGTTGCCGCAGGTCGCGCGCGGGCTGGCGATCGGCGCGGGGCTGCTGGTCGTGTCGCTGACCTTCCGCACGCTGGATGAGGCCAGCTGCGCGGTGCTGCCTATCGGCACGCATTTCATGTGGCATATCCTGAACGCGATCATGCTGGCCTGGATGATCGAGGTCTGGCGTCGCCATCGCGTCGGTTAGGGAAACTGGTGCACCCGAAGGGACCACGCGAATCCTTTGCCTCCAGCGAGTTAGGTTGGAAAATAGGCGCCAACCGCTGCACAACATTTCAATGAGTTGCGTAGCGGTTTGGAAACGTTTTCCTGGCAGACTTCTGGCAAATTGTGAGGCTTGTGACCGCAGTTATCAGACGCCAGCTAGCCCACTTTCTTAGGCGCTTCGGCCCTCGAATCCGTGAAGATCGAGCGAAGATCTTGATGGATGAACAGCACCACTCGTCATGGTTTCGGCGGCTTTACCCCGGACGGCGTGTAGGGGCGGAGGATCTGTTATGCAAATTTATTAAAGATCGTCGCTCCAAGCCTCATCCAGTGCTTCTGGCGGAGGAAGCTGCCCGTAATATGCCTGCCGGTGCAGATGAATATTAATCCGTGCCGAATACATTTTGGGCATGGTATCTATTGCAAACGCTTGGCCCAAAGCCGCGCCCTCAATCAGCTGTTCGCCCCAAATCCCCAATCCGCCGGACCACTTCCCTTTTGCGGAAATTATTCGTTTTGCGGCAGTCTGAAACGACATTGGCCCACCATTTTCACGGGCAATTAGCCAACCTGTGTCTGTCGGGTAGTCAATTCGATTTCTTGGTGTACTGGCGTGGCCGTAGGATCTCGGCTTTGTTGAGCCCCAGTCACCGTAGATCATCCTTGGATGGTTTGTTGCACGCTTTATCTGCGCGAGAAGTTCGCGGTTGGAAAAGCTGAGTTCCTCAATTCCATCAAACACAATGAAATCAGTTGGAAAAGTTGTGCAGCAGACAGCGATTGGTATCTCTGGTGGCACATCTGAAAAGAAGCTAGTGATGTAACCAGCGGCCACCGGCGCGACATCTAGCGCACTTGGTACGAGTCCAAAGTCAAACACAACTGCATAATCTATGGCTCCTTCGGCTGCGAGTTCTCTCACTAGGATCGGCATCCATGTGGGGATCCCGGGCCCAGCCATGTTCATGCGCAGGCAAAAGGATCGATCATGACTTCGTGCCCAATCGATCTGAGCCCGAGCACTTTCGATGGTTGAGCCGGCCATCAACAAACAAGGATTGGCGTTTGGGTATGGTAGTAACAGCGCGTGCCAGACCTGGATGTCAGCGGGGTTCTTCGCCAGCTCAGCCCACGTATCCTTTGCCTCGTTGTTGTTTTCCCCGGGATGGTAATAAGTGTCCACATCAATGAAATAGGGTCTGCCAGGATAGGCGTCCTCGAACTTGTCGATGGCCTTTGAGAGCGGAGATGTGGATAGCCAAGGCGCCAAAAGCACGAGAGGGGTCAGCCGGTCTTTCGTGCTGCCCGGCAGTTCTTTCAGGCCGCTCAGTTCGGCACGGCGAATGCACAAGGTCACTAGGTACTCTGTAACTTCCATGTGCCGCGTAGCCCTCTCAAACCATCTGTAGTTTAATTTCCATCGCCGCCGTCGAGACCCCAAAACGCCGGGCGAGATCCTCAATAATCTCACTGGTCATTGGCCCAGTATATTCAGCGGTGGCGTTAGCCAACACACTTGAGGGGATCACGAGATCAGATGCAAGACGGTTTGCCTCGTACTCAATCTGGAGCGGCTGATTGGGAGCGCGGAGAAGTACGTTCTCAGACCAGCCTCCCTCTGCGACAACTCGGTCCCGGTGCAAAAGAAAGTGCGCCAGCTCGTGCGCAAGAGTGAAGCGCTGGCGGTGCTTGGCTTCATGACGATTAATACGGATGACAAAGTCGCCATTTTCTTGGCCAATCTGCCCAGAGGTACCGCGCGGCAGCGTCGACAGCAGCACTTTGACACCCAAGCGTTCAGCTATTGCCCCTAGTTTTACCGGGTACTCCGCCAAGAACCTGTCAATCTCTTGCCGAACAGTGGCAGGAAGGTTCAAGTACTCGCGTGACGGCGACTTAACTTCCCAGCCATTCGGAGCGGTCATGCTCTGCGTATTGCCGTCCATAGTTGCGCCCTCTCTTCTGTCAGTTCTGATCGACTCAATTATCATCGGGTTGCTCGGGATCATCTGTGGGACCGCCCTGCAATCGGGCCACGACACGTTCAAGCACCGCGTCTAGTTCTCCCCGACCAGCCATCTCAGTAAGGATTTTGTCGGCTAGATCGTCGTTCATCAAAGCTGATGGAAGTGCGGCGGGCAAGGCTTCGCGAACTTTGGCATCTACGCTAGGGGCAAGTTCAGCTGCAATCTTGTTGCCAGCCGCAATTTTTGCTTCGGTTGCAGCTTCAGTTTTGATTTCACGTAAAGTTTTTAGGGCAACCAGACCTATCACCAGCGCTCCCACCGTGACAGCTAACCCAATAGCGCCAAGAAGTATGGTTACCATAGTCAGGAGCAGGTCAATATAGTCCGCTCTCGTGGGATCTACATGTGCTTTTTCATTGCCGTGAGGTAACCCCCATCCGAACCAAAGAACCATAGCAGCTACTGTCGAGAAGCCGCCCATGATAGATCCCATGACGGTGGCACCCACTTTTCCCAAAGATACCTCCCGATTGGAACAAATGAAGAACGCTTGTGAGGATAGCTTAACTAGGATCGTTGTGAACGTCGATAGGTAGTTGTGATGGGTTGCGCCCCACTTGACGCATCATTTCTTAGACGACGGCTGTAGCCTGGGAGGCACGCCCCCTGGCTACGGCAAACTCTCGCCAAGGCCATGCCCGCCTCTAATGCGCTCTATCGTCTGGATCATCTCATACAACTGCGCTTCGACCTCGACCCGCGACTTGGTTTTAGTCTGCGAAAACTGGCCGACCATCCATCCATTTTCAGTCCAGAACAACTCGGCCGACAGGTCAGGCAGGTGGACAATGGCGCCCCTAGGCGTAGGTACGATCTTAAAATCATCCATGGTGGGCCTCCTGTGGGACGGATACCAGACCAAGGTTAATTCTAGGTAAGCCACAGGCCCACCGCGACGGACGTGCGTCCACAACTGCGTGTTGCAGAGCCTCGGGCACGGACCGGGGGACATAGCCCGGGATCTCGGACACGGTTTTGTCCACCGCGGCGGCCTGGGGCGTTCGGCGCACGCCCGTCAGGCCATCAGCTTGGCCTTCGTCGCGCGCCTGGAAGCCGAGTTGTCGAAACATTACTGGCATAGTATCCCCCCCACAGCGCAGTAGGCGATAGTAGTCCCTCCGGGCCTACCAAAGCCAGTATTTTTCATTGATTTTACTGAGAAAAAACGAAAAGTGTCCCAGGCCGGAACAGGGCGTGGGACACTTTCTAGTTTCGAAGGACCGGCCGGGTTCGATCCGGTCCGACCTGGCGGCGCCGACACCGCGCGCACCCGGCGTCACACGGTGAAGATCCGCACCCCTGCAAGGTCTGCCAATTGGTCGTCTATGCTTCTACCCATCCCGGTTGCCACGACATGGAGAGACATGTTCACCGCCCCCAGCTTACCGCAGACCGAGCATCTGGCGCGGCGCAGCAGCTCGTCTCGGTGCAGCCAGCTAGAGGTGCCAATCATCGAGTGATGACCGCAGGCGCATTCGACGCGGACATAGTGAACTGACACGATGATTCCTCCGTTCACGAAACGTGAACAGATTGGCAACAATTCTACAAGGGTTGCGGATTGAGGGCCGGGCCTATGGTTCAGCAACCGCGACTTCGACGGGCGACCATGCATCGTCGGTTCGGCTGTATTGAACCTTTGCCGCGTAATCGTGCCGGATCATGACACCAAACCTATTCGCTGCATCGACGGCGCCGGTCACGGTGTAGATGCAAAAGGCGTCGTTGCTTGGCATCAGATAGGTCTCATCGTTCTGGAATTTGGCCGAGCTAGGGGAAATCAATGCATCGCGGACATAGTCTTTGGCACGCATTGGGGCGCGCCATGCCAGTTCCTGATCGCCACAAGCAACCGGACCAGCTGCCGCGACGGCCGCCGCTTCTGAGGCGTCCTGACTACCGTCGTCCCGCATCACCTGACCGTACACAAATAGCCCTATGAGACCCCAAGCACCGATGATCAGTGCCTTCTGGCCAGTGCTGCGTTCGGCCCATGTCTTTTTCGCCATCCAAGTCACCTCAATTACCTAAGACAATCCCGCACGCATGATGCCGATCACCCGGACCAAGACAACGGAAAAGAGAGCTGACCGCCTGCACGGACCTAGGGGCTTGCCCCCAATCGCGCGACCTCCCTATGGCTTTCGCACGTCCAGACCCGGAACCTGGCTGAGAGCCTGGGCCAGCTTGTCCGGGGCCACCTCGCCCAGCTGCTTGATCAGTTCGGCGCGGGCCATGTCGTGCAGATGATTTCGCGCGGTCTGGCTGGCGTCGAGGCCAAAGCGCTTCAGCGACCCGCGCGCGCCTTCATCGACATAGGGCAGCATCGAACGGGCCGCCGTGGACAGACGCTGGCCAAGCGGGTTGTCGGCAGCTTCGGCCAGCAGCCATTCCAGCGCCAGACGCGCGGCGCGCTGCAGGGCGGTCTCAATCGTCGCACGGGCGCGCGCGTCAAGCGTCACCCCCACAACCCGCGTGATGACGGCGGCGATGGCAGAGACGGCGGCCGTTGCAATGGCAGCGGCCAGCCAGGCGAGGCCTTGGTCGACGAAGCCAGACAGGCTGCCGGCGCCCAAGGCGGCCACAGGGGCGATGATCAGCGCGGTTGTGATACCGGCTAGGGCGGGGGTGATGCGGTTCATGGTCAGGCTCCTTTCAGCCAAGTGGTCACGTCAAAGCCCGGGCAGGCCTTGGCGGCATATTCGTTGTGGCCGCTGATCTTGCGGATCGCGGTGCGCAGGCTGATCGCGTCGATCATCTGGCGCAGGGTGATGTCCTGCTGGCCGGTGTAGTGCTGCGCGAATCGGTCGGTCTCGGCCGAGCCATGGCCGCCAAGCAGGCAGACGCCCAAGGTGCCGCGGTTCTTGACCGCGCCGGCGTGGGCGCCGATCACATTCTCGGCGCGGCCGGCCAGAACCTTGCCGTCGCGGTCTATGATCCAGTGATAGCCGATGTCCTTCCAGTTCAGCGGCGCGCTCATATGCCAGCGCCGGATCTCGGCTGCCTTGTCGGCGATCGGGCGGCCGGCCATCCAGTCGGGCCGGGTGGCGGCGCAGTGGACGATGATCTCGGTCACCGGGTATCGGGCATTGCCCTGGTAGATCATGGCTGCGTTGGCAGGCCTCGGGACGGCGGGCACCGGAGC
The DNA here is from genome assembly GCF_005048265.1 of Paracoccus hibiscisoli. Taxonomy (GTDB): domain Bacteria; phylum Pseudomonadota; class Alphaproteobacteria; order Rhodobacterales; family Rhodobacteraceae; genus Paracoccus; species Paracoccus hibiscisoli. The sequence goes on along the minus strand of NZ_SUNH01000006.1, from coordinate 110,479 downwards.
CGAAGCCGGAAACGGGGCCGGTGCCGCCCGTCCGCCGGCCGCCAGCCAGCGTTCGGCCGCCTCACGGGTGTTCTTGCCGTAGTAGCCATCAATCGGGCCTGGCGAGTAGCCAAGCGCGTTCAGGCCGGTCTGGATGGACCGGATGGGTTCGCGGGTCATGGGATGCTCCAATGCAAAAGCCCCGCACGATGGCGGGGCTTGGGTGAGTAGGGCAGTTATCTCGCTGTTATGTATGCCCTTAACCGTCAGTAAACCTTTCCTCTGCTACGACGGCTCGAGGGTGAAGAAAGGGATCGCTATGTGGGATATTCTTTGGTGCGATACATGCGGCAACGAAAAGGTGCCGATGAATGCGGTCCGTCATGGCTGCATGTCCTGCTATGTGGCCACGGGTCCAGACTGGCCGGAACGCTGGCTGCGAGATTGCCAGATACCGACAGATCCCCTTCATAACGTCGTGCAGTTTTCAGACTTCCACCGGAAGGGAACAGCGATGCGCAGGGCTTGAGGCCCAACCTTTTTACCGCCAGGGAAGCAGCCGGATCTTGGTCGGGTGCATCCAGGCGCGCCAGATCGGCCACTGGGCCCGTTCGCTTTCGGGTATCAGCATCTGGCGGCATTTGAGCGCGCAGAAGAACGACGCCATCTTCATCAGGCCGAAGACGACGTTGATCATCCGGCCGCGGGTGGCGTCAGACCACTGCACGGCAAAGCCAGGTACCCACAGCCGCATCAGCGGCAGAGCCACATCCCAATAAAGGCCGCGCAGGATGATGGCGCCCGCCAGGATCATGAAGCCCGTGGCGAACCACCAGGTCGCGGAACGCAGTTCGCGGAAGCTGGCACGGAAAGCCCAGATCACGGCGAAATAGCCGAGGGCGTTGATCATCGCGATCAGGCCGATAGTCAGTGACATGTGTTGGCGTCCTTCTCCAGCTTTTCCACGAGGCGCTCGATCGCCGCCACCCGCGCCTTGATGGCCCGCTTTTCCGGGGCCGAACTTTCCATGTGATCACGCATGATCGTGTCTGCGCGTTCGGCGCGCCGGCCGTGGCCGGTCAGCTGTCGGATGAGCCTACCCATCATCGCCGGTCCTCCAGCAGACGAACCGCGCGGCCCATGATCTCGGTGTTGGCCGCTGTGGTCTTGTTGGTGTCGGTGATCAGGTCGCGGCTTTCCTTGACCATGGATTGGGCCATCTCCAGCATCTTGTCCTGCAGCTCGCCATTGCGCTTGTACTGGATCCAGTTGGCCCAGCCCTGGACAACGATCACGACGCCCGCCAAGCCGCCGCCAACCTCGGATATGAAGTCCGCCAAGTTCATCGCCGCCTCCTCACGCCCGCGATCCCGATCACCGCCAGAAGTGCCAGAGCGGCCCCCACAGCGGCGCCCCGGTTTCGCCATGCACCTGCCGCCACGACAGCGCCACAGGCCACCGCAGCGGCGTCCACGAGGCCATCAGGCACGCCCCCGCCGAAGATGGCGATCTGCGCGCCCTCCCAGATCAGCAGATAGCCGCCAGATGCGATCGCAGCCCCGCGCCACGCGCCCGCGATCCACCCGATCAGCGCTGTCAGGATCACGCCGATGAAGGCATGCGCCAGCAGCGCAGCACCCCAGCCATAGGCATCGGCGGGTGATCCTGGACTGGTCAGCATGTCGCGGATTAGATCAAGCATGCGTTTTTTGCAGCACCATCATGCTGGACTCCTTGGCTGTTCAATTTTGGGTTGAGTAACCGTCTCGTGAATCGCCGTGACTCTTTTGCGCAACGCGCAGACTATTCACGCATTGGTGAAACCAACGTCGATTCGGCGCGAGAGGTGGAAGATGATTAAGAGTACGATTTTGGCTGCGATGGCAGTGGCGGGTATTGGATCGGCTGCGCAAGCGGCGACGGGTTACTGCGATCGTTCCGACTATTACGACCCCCCGATCATGGGAACGAAGGTCAAATACACGTTCGATCTGTTCTTTAAAGAGGCCGAAACTGATGACGGATCGAGCATTACATCTTATGGGCCATATACGAAAGAAACTGGTATACCAATGCGCGCATCAATCACTTACTTGCCTGCAGATTATTGCGCCGATATTACGCTAACCTCACTTGGTAAGAAATGGAATATCGCAGATCAGTCTTGGGGAGGTGGTTTCTTCGCGACCGGCACCAGTCCTATGGGAGAGAGTTTCGTGCTTTCTTTCCTTAATAGAGGTGAGGAAAACCTTTTGACTTTAACGGCCAAAAATTTGCCCAATGTGGGCTGGGTCGATTTGGCCGTTGAGAACATTCAGATAGCCCCGGTGCCACTGCCAGCATCATCTGCGCTCTTGCCTCTCGGCTTTGGCGCTCTCGCGATGATGCGAAAGCGCCGCAAGAAGGTTAGCTGACCGTCAGCCGCAGCACGCCGCCGACCACCGCAACGCCTGCCGGCAGGGTCGCGCCGTCGTCAGCGACCGTGACGCCCGGCCCGGTCAGGTCATAGGTGCCGGGGGCAACGCCCGCCGTGTCAACTTCGACAATCGAGCCAGCCGCCAGAACGACGTTGGCCGTCACGGTGGGCGCGGGATGATCCCCGGACAGGCGGAACCGCTCCAGCGCGGACATACGGCTGGCAGCGGTGACGGCGGCCGCCACAGTGCTGTCCAGCGTGAACCGCCGGAACCGCAGCGTGGCGCCGCTGGCAATGGTCAGTGTCGCCGCGCCGGTTCCGATCCAGCCGACCGCGCCCTGCCGTCCGCAGCGCAGGTCCATGACCTTGCCGCTGGCGATGGTGTGGTTCATGCCCAACGCGACTTCAGGGCTTTGGCCGTCCACGATCAGATTGTGGCCGCTGGCTGCACCGCCGAAGACGATCCGCCCGCTCTCCGCCCTGTATGCCTGGACGTTCTGCTGCGTGTTCAGCCAAAGCTGCCCGGCAATGATCGTCTTGACCTCGCGGCAGTTCTTCAGAGCTGTGATGGTCATCTTGCCTGAGGACAGTTCCAGCTTTCCGCCTTCGCTGTCGTATTCGGTCAGGTTGGCCGTGACTTCGCCGAAGCGCACGGAAACCCCGCGTGCCTGCACCGCGTCAAGGTGGTCGACGCCCGGCACGTCCTGCGTGGACCAGTTGTCCCGGTCGGCGTAGAGGATGCCGGACGTGATCTCGGTCGCGGGCTGGAAAACCGCAGTCGTCGGGTTGATGCGCGCGGGAATGTTTAGGCCCCACGGGGCGCGGAAATAGGCCAGAACGGCTTGCAGTTCCGCCACGCGCTGCGCCGGGGTCAGCGTTCGCATGAACATGCAATATGCCTGGATCTTGTCGATCTCCTCAATGCCAGTCGTGTCCATCCGCGTTGAAATGAAATTCTGCACAGTGACTTGGTTCAGCATGGCAGGATCGCGACCCAGAGCCACAGCATTTTCTTGAGAGGTCCACTCGGTCGCATAGTTGTGGACGAATGAGCGAACCCACCACCCCAACTCAGTGTCAGGGTGACGCGGATCAAATGAGTTTCTTCCTGCAATCCTGGTCGCTATCTCGACCGGATCATTAGGGTTTCGCGCGTGCATGAAGATCGTGTTGTGCGCAACCCCGCCACGGCTTCCCACTTCAAGCCCCCAATTCCGCGCGGGTGGGCGGTTAGGTCCGCGTCGGCCACCGCATGATGTGGTGACGGTGTGCCGATAAACGGGTTTGTTTCCCTCGCCGGGAATGTTGTATGCCCCGACCCCGAAATTGTTCCCCGCGATATTGTTGTCCAGAAAGAACACGTCCTCGATCACACCGCCCCCGCGCTGCTGGATGCCCTGCGCCCCCGCACGAGACGTGAACAGTTCGCGGATGATAACGTTCAAGCTGCCGTATTGGCCATAAACGTTGTGAACAAGTTCGGTAGGATAAAGTGGGAAATCAATAGACGGGTCAAGGCGGCTAAAGCCGTCGCTCCACCCGGCTTGGTCGATAAAGCACTTGAGCATCAGCAGAGAAAGCGTGCCCGAGTGATAGACTCCGCAAGCTCCATCATGCGGGGGAGTTCCACTCGGGCTGTCGCCGCCCCAATACAGGCGCGGGGATAGCTCTTCTTTGAACCAAGTGGCATTTATTCCGGCGCACATATAAAGGGTCCGATGCCCGCCCTTGAAATTGAAATCCTTATTGACAATTTTCACATGGCTGAAAATCGAAGAAAACCCTGATGCAACCTTGTAACGCTTAAAATCAACATCTTGGTAGGCAAGCCAAGTGTAAATCTCTTCATTCTGGAAGTTGGCCTCGATACCTTTAAGAACAGGGGTGTCTAGGGCCAAGTCTCCATAAGAGGTAATAAGGATTGGATGCAGCGGACTTTCGCCTGATGCCGACCTGGAAACCCATCCTTGGTTATTTATGAAAACTTTTTCAACATTAGAGTAATCATAGCCTCTCTGTAGAATAAGCCAGTTAGAATTGAACAGCCCCCTTGTATCTGAAGCCCAGATATTCAGAACCGTTTCGATGTTAAGGGCCTTTTCGGGGGAGCGTCCATAAACGGTGCTTGTCCGAATGTAACTGTCCGAAACTGCGGAAAGAGATAGCCCGGTTTCGTCAGCAATCATCTGCTTTGTGTAGCCGTGCGCGCCCGCCGTGGCGTAGTATTTCCTCCCGTTGCGCCCGATCTCGAATTGCAGCCGACCGGTGGACGGGTCGATGGGCAGCATCCATCCGCGACCGTTTGAGAAACTGTGCAGCGTGTTTCGGGGCCTGACCTCGATAGAAATGCTACCGCCATCGGTGGTCGTCGCTGCGATCTGCGTCAGCCCGTTTCCGGGGGGGAGGTCGTTTAGGTCCACATACGTCGATCCACCTGGCGCGGGCGACACCTCGCCATGTGACACAGACGCCAGATCATAGTCCACGATAGACATGCGCCCGTCGCGCGCAGCGGCGATGGGAACAGAGGTTGCGACCTCCCCCCATTCGGTGACCGATACCTCTCCGGGAACCATACCCTCGCCTGCGGTTACTGCGAACGGCTCACCCGCCAGCAGGGGGCTGTGAAAATAAAGAGGCATGGTTCAGGCTCCGTAAACTGCGGCGATCTGGACAGCGGCACCAGGCGCGGGCGGGGTGACAGACAATGCAAGGGCCGCATTCGCAGCAGTCGCTTTGCCGAGTGCGGTGTAAACGCGGGAGGAATTGAACGCCGTGGCGTCCGTGATTTTCGTTCCGAAGCTGGTTCCGGTGAACAAGGCTGCGCCGGGGGCGGCGGCGACGGCATGGATCGTGTAATCATCGACAGCGACGGCGACGTTCTGGGTGATCGGCGTAACTGGGTTGGGGACAGTGACCGATCCGCCTGTCGCGATCTTCCGGTTGACACCTTTCGCAGCGATAAGCTGAACGAAATTTTGTACCTGGAGGCTAACGGCTTGCGTCCACTTGACAGTTGCAGCGCCGCCCACAGGAATCGGCCCTTCATACAGTCGGAGGCGCACACTTCCTACGCTATACGACTGGATCGCTTCCAGCGGATAATCCACCCCGCCAGCCTCGATGCGCACAGTGCTGGCTGTGATGTTACCGTCCATGGTGATGATCATGACGATTTTCTTGTTGGGATCAGCCGCGCCTAGTTCAATTGGAATGCTTCGATCAAACCCGCTCTGAGTATTAGTGAACGTCCCGAGGTCGGTCAGGCCGGTAGCAATGCCGCTTGGGGCTGCTGGAACCGCAAGCCCGTTCACTGGCTGCGCCGAACGCGATCCAGCAGCGTCCGTCACCGTCTCGCGGTATTGGATCGTCGTTCCGCCATCTGCGTCCGGGTCGATCTCATAAGCTGGATAGATGTCGAACGAAATGTTGGAATCCGAGATCGCCTCGCCGTTTCGCAGCCATTGCCCAGATCTAGTGACGCTACCAGAAAAGCTGACCCACAGGCCCGGAATGGCGACAACCCAGCCAGGGTTCTGAGTGGCATCCACAATCTGCGGCGGGACAAGGCACACCGGCCCCGTCACCAGATCGTCGGCGCTGACGGCATATGTTCCGGCATAAGCAGCGGGTTCGGTCAGCGTAAAGCTGATCGGGTCAGACCCTGGGGCGAAGCCCGTCACCACGACCAACTGGCCCGAAGGCACGTTGAAAGACGGCAGGCCGGTGATGGGATCGAAGATCGTAACAACGGCAGACGGGTCCGCCGTGTTGATAAATCGCGCTTCGCCAACGGCAAGGCCCGAAAGCTGCGGGCTTCTCGCTCCGGGCGTTCCGCCGACAATAGGCACAATCTCGCCGTCCAGCGGCGCACTGACCAGAAGGTAATTCGTCGGCATCAGGCCGCTCCCATTTCAATGGTGACTTGGTTGGCATCCGGGCCCGCCGTGGCGATCACGGGCGGGGGCACGGGGACGCTGGTAAGTGTGGCTTGGTTCGGCCCAGGCCCGGCGCTGACCTGCCATTCGGCCTGGGCCACAGCCTCGATGGTATATGTCGCCGTCCTGACCGCGTTCGGCACGGTGCCGTTCGTCGCCGTCCAGGTGACGAAGTAGACCCGCGTTTGGCTGGTCGGGATCGCAGCCCCGATCAGGGTGTTGCCGCTCAGGCTGCCGATGATGCTGGTGCCATTCACGGTCAGGGCCGTCATGGACAGGGATGGCAGCGGCGCGCCTCCGGTGATGGCCGGGGCCGGGAACACCAGATCGTCGCCAGATACGGTGATCTGAGCCGGGGCCAGCGATGGCGCGGTATTGGCGATGGTGGCCGATGCCTCCGCCGATGCGCTGCCGCCGGGTCCGCTGATTGTTTCGGACCACGGCAGCGGGCCGGTGGCAGTTCCGGTGAAGGGGAAGGGCGCGATGCTCGATCCGCTGCGAGTCTCGACCACAACGCCCGCCTGCTCCAGCGTGCCAGCGCGGGTGAAGGGACCGGTGCCCGACCAGATGGCGGGGGTGATAGTGAACACGGTTCCGACCGGGCCAGACGCGGGGCTGATACTGGCGGGGGTGGCGAGCTGCGGCGGGGCGGCGGCAACCGCGACAGACAGCGTGACAGGTTCGGACAGGCCCCCGGCGTTGCGGCCCCGGATGGTGATGGTGGTCGCTGCCAGCACAGCCCCTGCGGTGACGGTGATGATCGCGCCGCTGCGGGTCACGCCAGCAGGGAGGGCGCTTGTCTCGTAGCTCGTCGCGCCGCTGAATGCGGTTGCCAGATCTACCGTCACCGGATCTTCGCCAACGGTCAGGCTGATGGCGTCCAGCGCGCCGATGACCTGCGGGGGCTGCGGCGTGAGGCCGGATAGCAGCGACACGCCCAGATGGTCTAGGATGTCGATTGCCGTCGGGACGCCGTTCGCGTCCGTCACATAGGCGGCTACGATGCGGCGGAGGATGTAATCCTTCATTGCATCACCCGATGATCAGATAGACGGTGTTCGGGTCGGGCGAGGTCAACGCATCGAATTGCGCCGCCGTGACCTCCCTGATCTGGCGCTGTGCAAGCTGGCGTGATGCCCGCATCTGAAAGTCGAGATCCTCCAGCGTCCAGGGATCGGGGGAATAACGAACGATCACGTTGCTTAGGCCTGTGACGACCGAGGCATCATCGAAAATATAGGTGACGTTGTAGCTCGTCCCGCCGCGCGATCCCTTGTCATTGGGCCAGACAGTGATCTGGAAATCGCCGTTGTCCGGGTCCACGAGTGACGGAACGCTGTTGACGGTGACGAGTTCTCCGTTTTCAAAATCGGAACCGATCAGCCGGAAAATCACCGCCATGACCCTAGCGTCCGTATTGGCAGGCGTTTTGAACGACCCGGTGACGGTCGTTTGCGAAATAGCCATGACGGCCTCCTATGGGTGGGGATTAGGCGGGAACGGTGACGCCGAATATCGCGTCCATTTGCTCGTCGGTCACACCAAGCGCAGCAGCCGCGAGAACGATGACCGGGTTCACGCGGCTGATAACTGTGTCGCTGCGCCATTTAATGCGGGCGATCACCTGGGCCTCTGCGGGCATCGATTGCAGCGCAGGTTCAAGCGTCGGCGGGATCTCCCCTTGCGAAGCGATCAGGACGTTCTCCGCGTCGAACAAACCGGCTAGAAACATGCGTGTGAGTAAATCCGACTTGTCTAGGAAAGTCGCATCACGCGCGGCGTAAAGCGCCGCTTGCATGTCGGAGGGCGTGCGGGGGTCGATCCACTCCACGCCCTGCCAGCGCGCCCAAGGACCGGGCCGGGGCGGTAGGGGGTGGAACTGCTCATCCGCCCCCAGGTATTCCGCCATCGGCACGGGATATTCGTCATCTCCCATCCCGGTGACGGTGTGACCGTCGGGAACCGATCCGATCATGTCGTCAGCGGTCAGGGCATCGCCCAAGCCGACGACGATGCCCTGATCATCGAGTATCGCATAGCGGATCATCGCATGGACCCTTGGACAATGAGCGTTCGATCCTCAAGCTGGAGGTTCGCGTTGTTCGACCACCAATCGACCTGGATGCTGTGAGTGCCTGCGGGCAGGTCACGCCGCCAGCCCATCGCCAGCCAGTCCTGTTCAATGGTGAACCCGCCATTGGGGTCACCCGCAATCCGCGACCATTGCACCACGCCGTTGATGCGCAAGCGGATGCCGATGGCCTGTGATTGCCGGATCACATAGCCCTGCGATCCAAACCACTGGATCGCCGCCGATCCGGCGAAGGGCAACGTGTAGGAAATGGTGTTGGCGTTTCGCCACGTCAGGTTTCCAGGAAGGATGGAGGAAAGCTGCTGCGCGGCGGGAACCGTGACTTGGTTCGGACCGATGGACAGCGTGTCCACGATGGCATTGCCCATGAACACGTTGCCATTGCGCGCCACGAAAGGAACGCGCCGGGATGCGCCCGTGCCGTTGCCGGTGGCAATTGATACGCGATCAGCAGCGATCACCACCTGACTGTTGCCGCCCGCCGTCGCCTCAAGGAACAGGGCCGCGCTCTGTGCCGTCCCGCCTGCGCTGGCCTCTGCGCGCAGGCCGATCCGAGAGGTCACCCCGGCTGGCGTGGCCTCTGCGCTGACCCGCAACAGGCCTGTAGCCGTGCCGCGATCTGTGCGGGCCGAGACGGTGGTGATCTGGTTCGCAAGCGCGTTGTCAGCCGTCGCGCGTGCTGCAGCCTCGTTCGTCACTGCGGCGGCATTCTGGGCAATCCGCGTGTCGTCGGTGTTTACCCACGCCGAACCGTTCCACCGCTTGGGCAAGTTGCCGTTTGCGGTGTCATACCAGACATCCCCTGTCACCGGCCCCGAGGGCGCGGCGTTCTGCCGGAAAGTTCGATTTCGCGCGTTGGCAACAGCGGAAACCGTCGCAATCTGGCTGGCAAGCGCGCTGTCGCCGTCAGCGCGCGCAATGGCCTCGTTCGTGATCGAGGCTGTGTTCAGCGCAGGCAGCGTGATGTCATCAATCCGGATCGATGCAATAAAGATCGGCAGGTCGGGGGATACGGCGCTGTTCGAAAACACGCCTGCCCGGAAATAGACCTCATCGGAAAGTCGGGCTGGCAGCGTGAAATCAACCGAAATCGTCTGCCATGTTCCGGCAGTCGTCGGTGTGATCTCAATGCCAGTGGCAAGGTTTCTTGAGTTGCTGTAGTCACTCCGAAGCGTCGAAACCAAGGCGCGCAACTTGCCGGTCGTCCCGCCATCGATCTTGACCCGCACGGATATTCTGATGATTAGACCGTCCGTGTATTCAGAGACAGCATCCGATACGACATGGACGTTTCCGGAATGGCCTGCAGCTATGCCAATATGATCGCCAGCCAAGGGACCGTTAAAATATGTCACAGCAGGATTCATGGCAGAGCCGGTGCCCGGCTGACCGCCGAGTCCCTGCCGCCAGGCTGCAGCATTATTCGCCATCGTTGCAGGGAATATTGAACCGCCTGCGCTTAGTGCAGTCGCCTTTACCACATTGATCTGGCCTGCCAGGGCTGTGTCGGCGTCGGCCCGCGCGATCTGCTCACTAGTGATTGCCGCCGTATTCGCCGCAATCCGCGTATCGTCAGTGTCAATCCAGGCGGTGCCCGACCAGCGGCGGGGCCGATTATTGGCAGATGTGTCATACCAAATGTCACCGGTCACAACGCCAGACGGGGCTGTAGACTGACGGAAGGTCCGATTGCGGGCATTGGCCGTCGCGCTGACGGTGGTGATCTGTCCAGACAGGGAGCTAACTGCAGATGACCGAGTGGCGGCCTCATTAGTTATCGCCGCCTCATTCGAGCCAAGCCGCGACAGCGCCTCATTCCGGTGCAGCGTGAAGGCCGTTTCATTCTCGGCCACCACCACCTCAAGGTCAGTGATGCGGGCAATGACCGACTGGTCCACGCGTGTCACGCTGCCATCGGTGAAGCTGATGGGCGAGGTTGATGCGGTGGCCGGGACGCGCAAGGTGAAGCGAACCGAGCTAGTTCCAGCCGGGGCCGCATGTTGACCTGAGAAAATGCGCCAGGCATTGGGCGTCAGGGTCAGCGTCGTGCTGATGGTCGATCCTAGCTGAACCCCGTCTGAGTTGTAGAACTGCACCAGCGCAAGCGCTGTGCGGCCAGCTTCATTCGCCCCCGCATAGATGCGCCATTGCAGCACCTCGTTTTCAGCGAAGGTTGCCGCGAAGTCCTGCCGGATATCCCGAACCCCGCCAGACGTTCCGACAAGCTGGACAAAATTGGCTGTCGGGGCGTCTGCGATGATCGCGTTTGACGATCCGTCGTCCTGTGCAACAACAGTCGTAGTCGCCGCGTGGAACCCGCTCCAACCGGTCAGGCCATTGCTAAAACGCGGGTTCTCCAGATAGTTTTCACTGTTCAGAACAGCCGTCAGCGTCTGTATCTGCGCTGCCAGCGCCTGATCTCCAGTGACCCGCGAAACGCTCTCATTCAACAGGCCGGTGTCCGTATAGGCCCGCGCGATGTTCAGGTTATCCATCGCCAGCGTCTCAGCGGCGGTAATGTCAGTCGCCAGCTCGAGCCGCGCGTCTGCCAGATCGGCCTGCGCCTGCGTCACGCCATCGCGCAGTGGCTGCAACGGGCCGTCCTCGCCGTCCAGCCATTCCTCCAGGATGGTCAGGTCGGCCAGAACTTCCTCGCGAAGGGCAGGCACGTCCACGTCAAGCGGACCTAGGCCGAGATTTGGCGCGATGAAATTGGTCCATTCCGTCCACGCCCGCGCGCGGTTGCGCAGCACAGCCCTGCCCCGGATCTGCATGGCGGTGCCGTTGATCAGGCCAGCCGTGATGACCCGCTGGCCCTTCTCGACCTCCTGCGTCGTGCCCTCACCGGCCAGAGCGGTCGCGCCCTGGCTGCGCAGTTCCCACTCGATGCCCTCGGCAGGCAGGGGCGTCCACATGATCCGCACGCCGGGGCGGCGGTTGCGGCCCTCCGCGTCCTGCACGATCACCGGTTCCACGGCCCATCCCGGCAGCGGCTGCGGGGCCAGAGGGGTTGTGACGACCGGGATAGTCGGCAGCGGCGTCACGGCGGCCGGGGTGAAGTCGTTGGGATCGACCTCGCGCACGAACACCCGCTGGCCCATCGTCACCGGGTCGGTGGTCTTGGCCGTGACCTCGACCAGCTTGCCCACATATCCGTCATAGGGCAGCGACAGGGACAGCGTGTCCAGCACTTCGACCGGGGCGTAATCCAGCGGCAGGGATAGCTCATGCGTCCGCTGACGGCGGTTGTCGTCCAGCGCCATCTGGATCAGCTTCTGGCACTGCTGGCTGTCGGTGACCGCGTGATAGGCCAGGTGAACCACGTTCCGCGCACCGTCCCGCGCCACATAGGCCGGATCGATGCGCAGCGGGGTCGTCTTGCTCTCCCACCGCTCTGCCGTCTCGGAATACTGGCCGGTGACGCCGTTATAGACCTCGCGCGGCCCCTGGTGGGGCATGAACACCTGATTTTCGCTGATCACCACGTCGCGGTCGGTGACCGAAGCGACCGGCAGGCCCGGCCCGCCGATGCGAACCCGCCAAACCCCGCCGCTCTCCGCGACCTGCCCGGCGCAGCCCTGCAACAGATGCTCGATCACCTCATAGGGCATATCCCCGTCATAGTCCTGCGGACCAACGCTGACCTCCAGCCCGCCGCGCCAGTTCTGCGCGCCTGCCTCATTGATCGCGGGTGCCCAGCTTGACAGCGGCAGATCCGCATCGTCCAGCCCGCCGCCGTAGATGCTGCCATCGGGCATCTGAATGCCGCGCATCACGTTGTAGGCGATCAGGGCAAGGTTGTTAGACCAGACCATCTGACCGTTGCGCGGGTCATACAGCTTGATGCCCTCGACCTCGAACAGCAGATCCGGGATGCCGGGGAATACCTCCTGATCGCGCTTTAGTTCGATGATGACATAGGCCACGCCCAGCAGCCGCATATCGGCCTGCCACGGGCGGTCTGGGTGGCTGCCATACTCTGCCAGCAGATGCGGGTCTGCCGCCGTCTGCGTGCCGTCGTAGAAGCGCACGCGCAGCTTGCCCGCATACCGCCCGCCCGACGGGGTGAACCAGCCGCTGTCAGCCCCAGTGGTGCGCGGCACCAGCACGTCACCGCCAGCGCCTTGGGTGCCCTGCACAGCCATCCGGTCATTGCCGAACCAGACCGACACCAGCCCATTGATCGGCATGTCGGACAGGTCGCGGACGATGGTCAGCCATTCCTTGCCATTGCCGCGCGAATATTCCGGGCATGTCCGGTGCCCCGCAACCGCGCGACCGCCCAGGATGATCGTCTGCGGGGTGCCATCCCCGGACGTGGGGGCGTCAATGCTGATCGCGCCCGGCCCCTGCGCCTTCTGCTTGGGCTGCAGGGCGCGGCTGACCAGCGACGAACCCACGCCTACCAGAATGCTTGCCGCAGCCGTTGCAATGGCCCCGCCGCCGAACAGGCCAGCGACGACCGGCACAAGGAAACCGGCATGCGCAGGCCCCGCGCAAACCAGCGCGGCGATCAGGACGGCGAAAAATGGGATCATGTGCGGTTCTTCTCGCCTACTGCGTAAACGCTGCGCGCCTGCTCAAGCGGCACCAGCATCAGCCCGTCATGCTCGGACAGGGCAAAGATCATCTCGCCCTGCACAACCCCCAGCCCGATGCCGTCGTGGGCGTCCAGCGTGGCGATGTCGCCCGGCATGGCGTGCCAGATCGACGGCAGCTTGCCGAAGGTGCGATAGACGAAATCAACGTGCGACTTGCGGCCCGTGGCCTCGCGGATCGCCGCAAGCCCGGCCTCGCGGTCGGCATAGCCTCGCGCCGTGCCGATGTAGTCCACGCCCGTCACCGCCTCGGCAGCGCCCATCGCGAAGATCCAGCAGTCGGCGGTGCCATAGGCGAACGGCTTTGGCTGCCATTCGCCAATGTAGTCCACCAAGCGCGCGCGCCAGTCGGGGCGTCGATCCATCAGAAAATCCCCAGAAACTTCTTGCGCTTCTTCGGCTGTGCCTGGGTTTCGCCCCAGGTCACGCCAGCGTCGTGCACGTTGGAATAGCGCCGCCCCTGATCGCCACGGGCAGCCTGCGCCGCCGCGCTTTTCGTCAGCGGCGGGCAGACGGTCAGGCGCCAAGCGTCGGACACCAGAGACATGCGCACGTCGCAGCCATCACCGAACGTCGCTGTGGTGACCGGAGCTGTCTCGATCCGCCCGCGCCAGACCCGCTCCGGGGCCGCGATCAGGTTGCGGTTCATGTCGAACTCGGCCCGCCAGATCGTCACCGGCGCGTTGTAGGTATCATAGAGGCGCAGGGCGACCTCGACCGCCTCGGACACCCCGGCCAGCGTCAGATCCACGCGGCGAACCCGGATGCCCGCCTCATCCGCAAAGGCCGGGATGCGAAGAACCGACGTGCCGACGAAGGTCCGAACAACGCTGTCCACCGTGAAACTGCGCGTGTCCGATCCGGTCCACAGCCCCGCCGTCTCAATCGCGTTGGTGTTCCGGTTGCGGGCCTCGATCCAGATCAGATGCTCGGCATGGACCGAACGGCGCGTGTTGCGATGCGCGGTCAGCGCGGGGGATGTCGCTCTCATGGGTAAACCTGGGTGATGGTAAAGGACGCCTCGCCAGCCACGACCGCCTCAAACATCGCCGGGCGGATGCCGTCGATCACAGCCAAGAACCCCGGATCGAACAGCCCGACCGTCCCGCCGACCGGGATGGTCACGCGCGCATGCGGCATGACCTCGACCACCATCTGCCCGCCCGAGTTCGGCGCGTTCGCTTTGGTGATCGTGTGGAAATGCCGGTTGATCTCGAGGTAGTCGCCCACGTTCAGGGCGGCATCCTCCATCCCCGCCAGCGTGAACGTCCGGTTATCCGGCGCGACGGCCTGCAAGGTCACGCCGGGGCGCGACTGGCCGACATAGGACGGATCATCCGCCACGATGCGCACGCCTGGTTGCTGCGCCAGCATCAGCAGCGCCCGCCGTTCCCGGATATTCTGATGCGTGCCGGGGGCGAGGGTCACAGTGGCCGACCACAGGTCATCACCGAACGACCGCGCCCGGATGATCTGCCCGCCTGCCGTGCGGCTGGAAACCGCAAGCGTCGGCGCGAACAGGTCAGCAGAGCGAACCGCCAGACGGTCCCAGAACTCGGCTCGGCTCAGGATCATCGTTAGCCTCTCGGGTTGCGGATGGCGGCTGCAACGCGCTGTGTCATGCCTTGGTCATAGCGTTGGATCCCCTGCGCAGTGATGCCTTGTGCCCGCCGATCGACGAACGCCTGGAGGTTTCCGGTTTCATCGACGGAAACGGTGACATGGACGTTTCCTTCCGCGCCGACCTGCGCCCGCATGGCCATCTTCGAGAGTTCATGAGGGATGACCACGTCGCCGGTGGCCAGCTTGCGGATCTCGCCGCCGCGCTCGTTAACCTGCACGAGGCCCTCGCGCAGCACCCGGCCCCCGTCTGCCATGGCGGGGATAGCATTGAGGCCCGCGCCGCGCAGCGCGCCGGTCAGGGCATCGCCGCCGAACAGACTGTCGAAGACGCCGCCGATGATCCGGCTCAGCCCGCTGGCGGCGAGGCGCGAGGCCATATCTTGCAGCATGCGGGCAAATCCGGTCTTCACGTTGTCGAAGACGTCCGAGAGGTTGCGCGCATCTCGCGTCACCCCCTCGAAGTAGGGCGTGATGCGGTCGGCCATGGACTGGCCGAGCCCGGCACTGGCGGCATCGACCATGGGCTGACCGTTGGCGATGCCCATACCCAGACCTTGGGACATGTACTGGCCGTATTCGATCATCACCCGGGAGGGCGACTGGATGCCGAACCGCTTGCGGAACCGCGCCAGATAGCTGTCGGCATCGGTGTCGCCCTGATCGCCGATCGCGGACGTGCCGGACGACAGGCCGGCCGCCACGTCCCGGCCTGTCGGCGCAAAATCGATCCGACCATTCCCGGCGCGGTTGTTGCCATCAGACGGCTGGTTGGGCAGCGCGTCCATGGCCGATGCCGCGTTGTCGCGGACCCATGCCAACGCATCCACCACCGGCTTGATAATCGTCCATGCGGCATCGAAGGCCGCGCCGATTCCGCTGAGGATACGGTCAAAGCCCGCCTTGAGCCGGTCCCAACCTCGCAGGATCGCGTCCGTCATCCCGAGGGCGTCAGTGATCGGCTTGATGCCGTTCTCCCAAGCAAAGCGGAACACGCCGACGATGCCATCCCAAAGGCCCTGGTAGTAATCCTTGAGCCCCGAGAAGATGGCCTTCAGCCCGTCCAGTGCCCGGCTCAGATCCCCGGTGAAGATGCCTGCGACGAAGTCCCGGAAGCCCGCGAAGACGGCCTTCACGCTGTCCCACATGCGCGCGAACCACGGGCCAACCTGATCCCAGTTGCGATAGATCAGGACGGCTGCCCCGGCGATGGCGGCAACCGCCAGGCCAATCGGGTTGGCGGCCATCGCCAGGGTGATGCCCTTGATTGCCAGCACCATGCTGCCCATCGCCGCGACGAAGGGTGCGGCCCCCATGATCATCAGCCCCAGACCGGATAGCAGCGGGCCCAACACGATCACGGCGGCGGCGGCGATTGAGATGAACCGCTGCATGGCAGGCGACATGCCCCGGAAGCGGGTAGCGATCTCGACCATCTTGTCCGACATCGTCACCAGGACTGGTGCCAGGTTCGCCGCGATCATCGTCCACATGCCGCCCAGCTGCTTGGTCAGGCGGCTGATGTTGTCGTTGAACTGCTCGGCCGCGCGGCCCATCTCGGGGGTGATGACGATGCCCAGGTCATCGGCCTCGTCCAGCATGCCTTGGAGGGCGTCGCGGCCGCCATTCAGCATCGGGATCAGCTCGGCCCCCGAGCGCCCCATCAGATCCATCGCCAGCGCGGTCTTCTCGGCACCGTCGGGCATTTCCGACAGTTTCTGGGCCAGATCGGCCATGACGGCCGATGTGGGGCGCATCTGCCCGTTGGCACCCCGCACCGCGATGCCCAGATCGGTGAACTTCTTCGGGCTGTTGGTCATGGCACGCGACATGCGACCGACCGCCCCCTGCAGCGACCCCATCGACACGCCCGACATATCTGCGGCGTGGGCCAGGCGCGACAACTCGTCGGTCGGGATGCCGATCTTTTGCGCGGCCTTGCTCAGATCATCCGCAGCGTTCAGCTGACCCCGGATAGCCAGGCCGATCCCCGCACCCGCGGCCGAGAGGCCCGCGCCGACCATAGCCAGGCGCTTGCCGAACTGACGCATGCGGCTGGCATTGTCGTCGAGGCCCTTCTTGAACTGCGCGTCGTCAAGGCCCAGGGCCACCCTCAGGCGACCGACCAGTCCGGATACCGCCATGGAATGCCTCCGTCAGATTGCGTTTGCGGAGACCCGTCGCAGGGCGTCCTGTTGCTGCCGGGCCTCCCTGACGCGGGCGGCCCATTCCTCCATAGTGGTGCCGGGCAGCACGACCTTCATCTCGTCGAGGTAGAAATCGACGTCCCGCGGCGCGCGGGGCCTGCGGCCGATGGCAACGTCCAGATCGGGGATCGTCTTCGCCCGCTGAACGACCGCCGCCAGCCAGCCCGCCGTGAGGATGGTCTCCTCCTGTCGGGTCCGGCGGCGCGAGGCGGCGGACATCTCCGTCAGCAGAAGCCGGGGCGTGATCAGCCAGAAGCGGTCGGGGCAGAGATCCAGCATCAGCCAGGCGTCATAGAGCCCGGCGAGGTTCAGCGCCTCGCCGGGGTCTTTTTTGCGCCGCCCGCCTTGCCCTTGCCGCCGCCATCTTCGGCACCCGCCGGCATGGCGGCCTCTAGCAGCCGGTAGACCAGAGACATATCCTGCCGGCACAGATCGTCGGCGACGTAACGGTCCGCCTCGGGGTGATAGCGCTGGAGCGCGATCTCGACGATCCGGACGATGACCCCGAAATCGGGCAGGTCTTCCTTCTCGGGGTCGAGCTTGGTGATCGGCTCCAGCTGCTGGCCGTATTCCTGCTGGAGCTGGGCAAAGCCGATCATGCCGAGGCACAGCTGATAGGTCTTGTCGCCGAGGGTAGCGGTGATCTCTCCGGTGATCTGGGCCATCCGATCAACCCCCCGCCGGCGCATCGGGCAGCGCTGAGGACAGCCGGAACCGGGCGCTGGCGGTCATCTTGCCGTTTATCGGCGCACTGCGGCCATAGCCCTTGAGGAACCCGGTGAAGCTCTCGGGGGTGCCAGTCGCGCCGAGTGTCAGCTCGATGATGACCTCCTCGCCGGTGGCCTTGATCTGGGTCAGCTTGGTGTGCGTCTCCGACCCGGGGATGTAGTTCATCGGGACGGTCAGCTCGCCGCTGTCGATCAGGCCCGCGATGAACTGCTTGCGGCGACCCGGCGACTTCATATGCGTGGATTCATGCTCGTCGACCTCCTCGTCGGGGGCCTCCAGGTCGCCCACCAGGTCGATCTCGAAGAAATTCGGGGTGCCGCCGGACCCGAGCAGTCCAACGCGGACCGTCGAGCCATAGCCGATTCTGCCGCTCATGTGCATTCACTCCATGCTGTGTTTTGTCAGGAAAGGGTGGGTTCGGGCTGCCAGGTCTGCACCCGGAAGCTCATGACCAGCGTGCCCACATAGGCGCGGGACTGGCTGTGGCTGACGATGCTGGTGTCTTCCAGGGTCACCGCGACCTCAGGCGAGCGAAGCGCCGTCAGAACCTGCGCCTCTATTCGGTGACTGTCCTCGTCCAGTTGGTCCTCGATGCCCTCGCCACCCTTCCGGCGCAGGGCAACCTGTAGAAGTGTCAGGCGCGTGACGCTGGTCTGGCTGTCACGCTGGCTGGGCTCCTGCGGTGTCAGGACGCCGATGACGGGAAGCGCGGTATCGTCGATACTGCCGGGCCAGATCTTGAGGACGTCAACGCCCAGAAAATGCGGATCGGCAGACAGCGCCCCGCGGACGGCGGCGCGGAAGGTGCTGCGGTAATGCGCCATCACTCGCCATCCTCACCATGCAGCTCGCAGATGACCACCGCATCTGCGGCCGGAGAGCCGCTCTTGTGCATAACCTGGACAGTGAAGCGACCGACGGTTGGCAACTCGATACGGTCTCCCCGTGCAAGCTCGGGAACCAGGTTGGCCCGAACCCGCCATGTCGGCGCGTCGATCCGCAGGATCTGCCCATCGGCAGCCGTTACTTCAATCGGCATGGCGCGGAATATCGACACCACCTCGCGCTCCGGTCCGGCGGCGGGTTGATACCGAATCCGGTCCCCGAATACTCCCGCCAGGATCCCCGCCATGCCGTCGAAGAGGCGGGTCATCAGCGGATCATGCCGTCCAGCAGCACGCGGCCGATGGCCGAGGGGTTGGCCGCCGCCTCGACCGCCGCGCCAATCAGCGTATTGCCGCTGGCGACGGTGGTGCAGACCTTGTCGGTGTCGTTCCAGTAGACCTTGGCGCCGACCGTCCAGGCCTGCGCGGCCAGCTTGGGCAGATCGTAGACGCCGCGCCGGACCACCACGACCTGCTGGTTGGCAGCGGCCGCGCCCTGGGTGACGCCGAAGATGGCGCCGATCAGCACGCCATCGCCCGAGGCGACGGCAGCGGTCATGGTCAGGGTGAGATGCTCACCCGGTTGGACATAGTTCTTCATCTCGCACTCCTGTCGAGGGGGTTCAGAATGGCAGCGGGCGGCCCACGGGCCGCCCTGCCGCATGCCAGTTCAGGGGCGCGCCTTACGCGCCGGCGTTCTTGAAGGAGCCGCGATGCTCGACCACGGCCGCGCCGAAGATGTGGCGGGCGTTCATGACCACCGCATCGGGGTTCATGCCCTCGATCGTCTGCACGGTCGGCGCGGAATAGCCTTCCAGATAGGCATGCGCGATCGGCGGCAGGTCCGACGAGATCAGGTACCAGGCGGTGTCGGATCCGCCGGCGGCCGCGCCCAGGTTGGGCACCACGGCGGGGGTCAGGCTGGCCTTGAAGGGGTTGGTGGTCCCGTCGGTGGCGGGCGTGGTCAGGGTGGCGAACTGCAGCGCGACCAGCTCCAGCGCGGGCGGCACGATCAGGCGATCAGGCTCCATCTGCAGGAAGTCGTCCTTGTCGGCGGTGCCGAAGGCGCGCTGCTCCCACATGGCCTTGCGGGCGGAGGCGACGGCGGCGGCGGTGATCGCGGCGCTGGTCCCGGCCAGGTTGCCATGATCGACATGGAACAGTGCCTTGCCGTCGGACTTCAGCGCGGCATTGGTGCGGATCAGCGACCAGACCATGCTGTTCTCCATGGTGCGCGCGGCCATGGCGAACTCGGTCGGGATGCGCTGGAATGCGCCCATATCGTCGTTCACCACCGCCTCGAAAGTCAGCTTGATGGTACGGCCGCGACGCTCGACCTTCAGGCCCTCGGCCTCGTCGGCCAGGACGGCGGACTGATATTCGCCGTTTTCCAGCACCGGCTTCAGGCTGAAGTCGCCGCCGAAGCGCACCGAATGCAGCTCGCGAAAGTCGGTTGCGGTCAGGGGCGCGCCGGTGACCAGCGTCCAGGTGGCCGCGCGGCGCTGATAGGCCTGCTGCAGCGTGCGGTTCATCACCTCGGTGGTGATATGGGCAAAGTCGCTGACCCCGTAGGCGCCGCCCATCATGGTGGTGGCGCGCATGCCGCGACGGATGGCGTCGGTGTCGTTGAAGCCGCGGCCCGGTCCAGCCAGCTCCATCGCCAGATGGCGCAGGCGCATGCCGCGGAACTGGCTGGCGGGGCCTTCGGTCTCGCCCATAAGCGCGCCGATCATGCCGTTCACGCGGGTCTCGCCCTCGTCGCGCTGCATGCTGCTGCGGGCGGGGGCAGTCCTCGACACACCCTCATGGGCAGCCATCGTGGCCATCAGGCGGGTGCCCGCATCGGTGGCGGCCACGCCGCTGTCGATCAGCGCATCCACATCGGCCTGCATCAGACGGCCCGAGGTGATGAAGGGGGCGGCCATCTCGCGGATGGCGCGGTTGCGGGCGCGTTCCTGCGCCAGGACATCGGCGGGCGCGGCCTGCATCTGCGCGGGCGCCGGGTTCGGTGCCGGGACCACGGGGGTGGCGGGGGTTTCGATGACCGGGGTGGTGGCCGCGGTCGGGGTCGGGTCAATCGGGGGCATGGTGCTCTCCATGGAAGGGTGACCGCCGGCGGCGGCGGGAAGGGGCGCGGGCCGGGTGGCCCGTGCCGGGGGCGTGGGGGCGGCCAGCCGCTCGCGCAGCCGGGCGCAGCCCGCCATGTAGTGCTGACGGGCACCGGACAGTTCGGTCGGAACCGGGGCCGCGGTGGCGGGCGGCGTGCCGTCGATCGTGTCGGCGAAGCCTTCGGCGATGGCCGCCTCGGGTCCGAACCACGTCTCGGCCTTCATGAGGCGGCGGACCTCGTCGGGCGTCTTGCCCGAGGCGGACGCATAGACGGCGGCATAGGTGTTCGCGATCAGGGCAAGCTGGTCGGCCGCCCGGCGGGCGTCATCCTCGTTGCCCCAGATCACGCCCGAAGGATCGTGGATCATGATATGCGATCCGGCCGACATCACCCGCTCGGACCCGGCCATCAGGATCAGGGACGCGGCCGAGGCCGCAAGCCCTTCGACGATGATCCGGCAGCCGCCCGGGTGGGCGGCCAGCATGGCGCGGATCTGCTCGCCTGCGTTCACATGACCGCCCACGGAATTGATCCGCACGGTCACCAGGCCCTCACCCATCTGGGCCAGCGCCTGACGGACCAGCGACGGGGCGAAAAACACGTCCTCCTCCCACATCCAGCCAACATGGCTGTCGTCGACCACATTGCCGCTGAGGATCAGCTCGCCGTTGAAGATCAGGTCACTGCCCGTTCGCATCGTCATCATCCTTTCCGGTGTCGGGATCGTCCCCGGCCGCGGCCGGAACGGGTTTCTTGGGCTTGATCGGCGGCGCGTTCATCGCCCGGTCGGCCTCGGCATCCTGGATGCGCTCCTCACGGATGCGGTCGGGGTCGCGGCCCAGTTCGCGCTGGACGCCCTGGCGGCTGTTCAGCCCGGCCTCGACCTCCTCGATCATCGCCGGGATCTCCTTGACGGGATCGACAAGGATGCGGCGCGGCGGCGTCCAGTCCAGTGTGAAGGTCAGATCGCCCATGCCCGCCAGGCGCAGCCCCTCGCGGAACCAGCGCTCCATGCCGGTGCCGAACTGCATGACCATCAGGCCGCGCTGCCACATGCGGACCAGCCGGTCCATCTCGTTGCGGCCCATGCGGCCCGAGGAGAAGTTGACCCCGCGCAGATCAGCCGTCAGCGACTCGTAGGTGATGCCCAGGCCCGCCGCGACGGTGCGCAGGCTGCGGCCCATGAACTCGTCATAGCCGTCGACGGTGGGCGGCTGCACCACGGTCGGCTCTGCCCCCTCGGGCAGCTCGACCACTGCGCCGGGGGCCAAGTCCTCCAGCCCCGATCCGGCATTCGCGGGCCGGGTCGAGCCGGTCGCGTATTTGAGCACGATCGCCATCAGCGCCGAGATGCGTTGCTTGAGGATCTGCGCCTCCTGGTAGTCGGCCAACTCTCCCAGGGTCATCATCACAGGGGCCAGCCAGGGAACACCTCGGGTCTGGCCGGGCCGGTCGAAGCGGCGCAGGTGGATCACGTCCGACCAATGCACCCGGGTCGAGGCCAGCGGGTTGCGGTGCCGCACCGCGCCTGGATGCTCGTTATAGAGGTGATAGGCCTCCACCGCGCCGGTCGGCCCGTATTCCACGCCCTCGACCACCAGGTTCTGGCCATAGGTCTGGACGGTCATGTCCAGGTAATCCGCCTCCAACAGTTCGACCTGATAGGGCAGCGCCAGCCCCCGGCCATAGCGCGTGTTGCGCATCCTCCGGCGGATCAGCACCTCGCCATCGGTGACCACGGCGGCCATGCAGATCTGCTGCATCTCCAGCAGGTCGTATTCCTCGCCCGTGTCCAGCGACGTGGACAGCAGGTGCCGATGGACCATGTCCTTGATCTTGTCCTTGTGGGCGTCGTTGTCGCTGCGCACCGACGGCTGGATGCCCTCGCCGACCACGTTGGCCACGATGACGTCGCGGGCGCGGGCGGCATAGGCGCGGTTGCGCATCATGTCCCGCGACAGCTGGCGCAGCCGTTCGCGCGACATGTGCGCCGCCGCATCGGCCGAGGTGGCCGGGGCCTTCCAGCCATAGGTCCGCCGCCCGCGCGAGGCCGCGTCATAGTTCATGACCACCGCCGCCTGCGCGCGCGCCGTCACCCGGCGCAGCCCCGCCTGCGGCGCGACGAAGCCGATCATCCGGTCCAGAATATTCATCTAGAGCCCCCGCGTCGTGCGCGGATAGCTGACGCGGGCCGCGCCGCCGGCCAGACCGGCCAGCTCGGCCTCGATGATCGCCAGCGTGGCACGCATGTCGGCCAAGGACCGGAATGTCACCTTCTCGCCGTTGACCTCGGCCGAGGCCACGCCCTTGGCCATGGCCGCGCGCAGCTGATCGGCATCTGCCTGGGTATAGGCCATGTCATCTCCTCAGATAGCCGATGCGTTTGGGGGCGGGTCGCGCGGGCACTTCGCGCGCGCTGTCCGGGTCGTTGGGCCGTTCAAGGGGCACGGCATTGGCATTGTCGGGGCCAAGCACGCACCAGGCGGGCGGAGCCTCCCAGTTCACGCGGTTCAGGCCCAGGAACTCGGCAAGGGCCAGACCCTGCACCGAATGGTCGAGGCTCTCGTTGCGGGTCTGGCCCGGCTTCAGCGACCAGCCCTTGTCGCCCCGCTGTTCGGCCAGCAGTTCGGCCACATGCTCGGCCTCCATCCAGGAGGGGACGTGCTGGGCGTTCGTCGCCGTGTCGGTCCGCGCAAGCGCCGCCGAGACGCTATCCTTCAGCCGGTCCACGGCCATGTTCAGCAGCTTGATGCCGCGCGCCTTCTTGCCATTCGATGCCCGCTCAGGGGCCTCGTGCCAGACGCGGTCGCGCTGGTTCAGGCCGGGCCGCCCGATCGACAGATAGAACCGACCCCCCAGACCCTCACGGGCGCGGGCGCGCCAGAACTTTTCGGCATTGTCGGCCCAGCCCTTGGGGCCGTTGAAGTCGATGACCACGCCCACGGGCTTCAGCCCCCAGGCCGCGCCATCGACCGGGAACACCCGCGCCGCCAGTTCGGTCAGCACGTCGGCATCCTCGGCATACCGGCCCGGGTCGATGCCGCGATACTTGCCATCCTCGCCCTTGGCGCGGGGTGCGGCGTCGGGTGGCTGGTGGATCGCGTACCGCTCGATCGTGACCCGCTCGCCCTCCGCGCCCCAGGCCATGACCATCACCTCGAAGCGGTTGCCCTGCACGTCGACCATCACGGTGATGAACCGCGCCCAGTGCGGGGCCACTCCGCGGGGCAGCTTCATCGCGTGGCCGGTCAGGCTCTCGACCGTGACGGCGTTCTCGTCCTCGTCCTTCGGGCGCTGATAGGGGATGCCCAGTTCAGTGTAATGGACGCCCGCAAAGTCGGTCTCGTCGCCCGTGGCCTCCAGTACCCGGCGCGCGGCCTCGTAACTCTCGACCAGACCCCGCCAGGAGGCGAAGGCCGCCACGACCCCGTTCAGCGCATAGCTGGCGGTCGAGACGTTGCGGATCTGCGGGTCGTCGATCCGGCACAGCTGCCGCCTGCCGTCCTCGCCGACGATCCGGCTCTCATGCAGCCAGCCGCCATGCCCGGCGGCGGCGCGGCGGTTCATCTCGACCTTCTGGCGATGCTCGATCACCGATCCGCAATGCGGGCAGACCATGACCGCGCTGTCGGCGGCCTCGCCGGGGTCCAGGTCGCGATTGTAATCCAGCCGCTCATAGGTCGGCTCGAACAGCTCGGCGCAGTCCAGGCATTCCCAGTACCAGCGCCCGCGCGTGCCCTCGTTGTAGAGGTTGACGATCCCCGCCGTGGTCGGCGGCAGCAGATGCGGGTCCAGCCCGGTCGCGGGTCGATGCTTGGCCTCGTCCACCGGGAAGGCGGGCGTGCTTTCGGCCATGACGCAGCCCCGCGACAGGAAGGTCCGGATCCGCGCCAGCGCCATGCTGAAGGGCGAGGCTTCGGGCGCATCCTTCGGCCCCAACCGCTGCGGCATGTGGTCGTAGTCTGTCAGCAGCACCAGCCGCTGCGACCGCGACGACAGCTGGTTGGCCACCGGATAGCCGATGCCGAGGCGCATGCCCTTGAACCGCTTGCGGCTGAAGGTGCTGTCCTCGCGCGCGCGGCCAAGCCGCTCCAAGAGCAGCGGGCTGTTCATGATGGCCGGGTCCAGCTTCTCCTCGACCCAGGCATCCGCATCGGTCTTGGTCATGTGGATCAGCTGCACCGGGCCGGGCGCGCAGGTGATCGCATGGGCCGAGACCGACAGCAGCATCTGCGACTTGCCGCTCTGCGACGGGCCCACGAAGACCACGGCGCGGAACCGGCGCGACTGCGACATGTCCTGCGGCTCGATCGTATAAGGCGCGACGCCTCGGTCATAGGCCGACCACTTGCCCGCCACCGGCACCCGCAGCGCCCGTTCGGCGGCATCGGTGACCGTCACCCGGCTCGGCGGGTCCAGCAGCGGCAGGGCATCGGCGACCAGCTCCTCCGGGGTCATGAACGGCGGCAGCGGCGGGATGCGCGTCAGGGCCGAGAGGCCCCGGTCCATCATCTCGACCATCAGACGTCCAGCTCCGACTGGCGCCCCGGCAGGCTGACCACGGCCCCGGGGCGGCCGAGGCGCGCCTCAATCAGGCGGCGGACCTCGGCGCGCATCTCGTCGCAGCGCGCCTCCAGCTGCGCCACCTGGGCGGCGGACAGGCCAAAGGTCATCTCGGCAAAGTCGGGCAGCGTGTCCATCTCGGCGCCGAAGGTGACGAACATGTCCTCGATCAGCGCCCTCATGCGGTCGGCGCGCAGCAGATCCCCCCGCTGTTCGGCCACCCGGTTGCGGTGATACTCGGCCTCGGACCACTTGCGCAGATCGTCGGCGGTCAGCTCGCCCTCTTCCTCGGCTTGGTCCTCGTCCAAGTTGCGGAAGGCCAGGGCCGCCTGCGCGGCCAGCTGGTCGCCGCGCGACTTGGCGGCCCGGTGGCGTTCGTCACGGTCCTGTTTCCATGCCCAGCAATGCGCCAGGCGGAACTCATAGGCCACGCCATTGGCGCCGGTGGTGATCGCGGGCATGCCCAGGCCGATCCACTTGGCGATCGTGTTCTCCGATACGCCGAAGGCACGCGCCAGCTGCGACCGGTTGAGGGGCGTGCCGTCGTCGGTGACCCCATCCGGCAGAGGATGGCGGGCGACATCCAGCACGCTCCCATCCTCGAGCGTGATGGTGGTCATGGCTTTCCCTGTGAGAACAACAACAACAACCCGAACCACAACCCCGGACCGGGATCGCTGTCAGGAATGCAACGCGGTGCGAATTACCCGCGTGCGGTTTGCACCGGGGAAGGACCCGCGCGGGGTTAGGCCCGCTCGGCCACCCGGCGGAACATCCGCTCGAAGGTCCGGGCCAGATGCTCGGGCAGGCGGGCGGCATAGACCTCGGCCGCGCCGTCCTGGAACCCGAGCCGTTCCGAATAGACTGGCGCGACCGAGGTGAAGTGCATCACCTTGCTGATCGAGCCGTCGGGGGCGCGCTTCCAGATGCCAGGCGAGAGGTTAGAGCCCGGCTTGGGGATGAAGAACCCGGCGCGCTTGCGCGGTCGACCCCCGGTCGGCACAGCGGCCTGAGTAGGCGCTGCCGAGGTGACGGCATCCACGGCTTGCTTGCGTTCCGCGTTCGCCCAATTACCATAGGCATCCAGCCGCGCGCCCGCCGCCGGCACTGCCGCCTGCATCTGGCCATCAGCCGAGAGGCGTGACGCTATCAGCTTTTCCAGACCGGTCTGGCCGCGCTGGCCACCCAATTCCTGCGCCTTCAGGTAATGCCGCCGCCCGACCGAGGGGCGTTCCATCACCTCGGCCTCCAGCGTGGCGGGCTTGGCACGCCAGACCATGAAGGCGTTCTTCGTGAACCGCGTGGGCCGGTCAAAGACCTGATCCATCCGGTCCTGCACATGCTTCAGGACATCGGCCGCCGTGTCGTTCAGCGCCCAGGTAGCGGCTTGCCGAGCGTCCTTGTCTGCCAACTGGCGCAGGTTGCGCTGCAGGTCGGCGTCGTCGATCGAGATTTTCAGCATCGACATAGACCTTTTGCATCCCGGTAGGCCAAGCACCTCGGACCTGTACCAGGCGGCGCGCGTTCACTCTCTGCCGCACTCATGCGGGCAACGCGAGGAGTGGACGATGACCGATGCAACACTGACGCTAGAAGACGGGCCGCAGCTGACCGGCGAAATCGTCGATAAAGGCGGCGACTACATCCGGATGCGCAGCACCACCGAGATGTCGCAGAATCAGCTTGGCCAGTACGGCGAGGGGCAAATAGAGATCGACGGCAAGACCGAAAGGGTTCTTCTGGAAAGCGCTATGCCTACGGCAGAGGATGAAGAAGTCTTTGAACTCACCATGCGCCGTATGACGCCTTCTGCCTGACAACAATGCGATAGGGCGGGTGCGATCCGCGTTGCGCCCGTTCGCGCGCTCCAGATTTTTTTAACCCGAAACATGCAACCAATACCGCGTCAGGGCGTCAATGCCCCTCATGAGCTACGGTTGCGCGGAGACGGAGTTAGAGGATGCCTAAGAGATCACTCCAGGAAGAGCTTGCAGAGGCAAACAAGCGCGGATGCTACTGGTTGGGCCGGATGGCAAAGCTTGAGAAGCATGGTGTCAGGGCTGGACCGGATCGCGACGAGGCCGAACGAAAGACACAGTTTTGGCTTCACCGCTACGGCACACTCGCAGACCAAATCAGCGCCTAGAACGACGAACGCCCGCGAGGAAGGTTCCTGCGGGCGCACGTCTGGATAATAGTGAAATCTATGCTGCCGTCCGTCCTAAGGGTCAAGGAAGTTTTTTTCAGCGCTTGCCGCGCGCGCTGTTCATCCGGTCCAGGCACTTACCAAGGGCATCTTGCACCAACGACGTATTCCGCCCGGTGTCAGACCAACCGTGGCTCTCAAGCACCTGCACAAAACTTTTGCCTTCCAAGCAGACCGCATCGACCAGATCGCGATCCCTGATGATCGAGGCAGTCACCACGCCACGCGCTGACGGTCGCACCCGTCGCACGACCATCGCGGCCCCGGTGCCGATGCGATCCTGCAGCGTTCTGATTTCCCGGCCCACGCTGATGTAGGCGTCGATGAACTCGCCCCCGGTGCCGCCACCCCCGCCGCGCGTCTCCAGGCTAGCGCACTTCATGCCGCCCGCCGCGTGATGCTCGACCAGATCACGGTAGCGGCGCGCGATGTCGACCTGCGCGCGCGTGAAGGGCAGGGCAGGGGGCCGCTTAGCCTTCGTTGCCCGCGCGATCTCGCGCTGTTCCAGTACGTCGAAGACATCGATGGCCTTGGCGGCGCGGAACCCCCGCCAGCCGGTAGCCTCGACCTTGTAACCACTGTTCGTCTTGGGGTCGGGCATGACCACGTTCGGCGTGACCGCCTTGGACGGCCCGCGCGCAGGTGCCACGGGGATCGCGGGGCCGCAGCCCTCGGCAGGCGTGGCGCGGGCGAGGATCGCCGCCAGCCGGTCCCGTTCCTGCTGCAGCCGACCGGCACCCATCTTTCCGTCATAGATCGTCATGCTGCTGTCCCTTCTTCCGTCACGGCGGTCTGGATCGCCTCGATCTCGGCCAGATCCTGATGCCAGGCGGCCAGCCATTCTTTCTCGGCCAGCGTGGCGCGCCCGGCCTCGATATTCTCGCGGATCACGCGGCGGCGGTGCCGGTTGTTGTCGGCGTCCTGGCGCAGCCGCGTGATGATGTATTTGCCCGGCGGCGGGCCTAGCTTCTTGGCGACCTGGAACAGCTCGACGGCCCAGCCCTCGGACATGGCCTGCCGACCCATCGCGGACCGGATCAGGCTCTGGGCGTAGGCACTGTCGCGCGGCGGCGGGCATTGCAGGGTCATGGCCCAGGACCGGATCAGCCCTTCCTCGGGCCAGACGCCCTTGACCGCATGGCGCGCGATCAGATCGACCATGGCCCGCAGGTTGTCGTCCGACATGTAGGACAGCCAGTCCCGCAGCCGCGCCAGCGCCTTGTCATGGGCCTCGGCGCTGGTGCCGCGCTTGCGCCCAAGCCCGGCCAGGGGCTGCATCAGCAGCATGTCGACCCTGGCCCTCATTTCCGCATTCACACCCGACATGGCGGACTTCCCCTTTCACCAGCAATCCCGACTTATCCACAGGCGCAGCCCTTTGCGGGGTGCCCTAAGGTGTCATGTCTTTGTCTGTGTCCGTGTATTGTCCTGTAGGGCAGCTAACAGTTGCGGTGCTGTTAAAGCGCTGCAATCCTAACTGTTGCTAACTGTTATGCGTAACAGCGACTAACAGTGGATTGCAGCGCTTTAACAGCGACCTGCAGGACGATCACACGGCCATCAGACCTCCCGTCCGCCCATGGACACCACCCGAGGGGCGCCCATGATTTCCTCGACCGCCACCCGCACGTTGTCGGCGGTGATGTAGAGGTCGTTGTCCCGCAGCCATTCCGCGATCAGCTCGACGGCCTGGCCGTTATCGGCCATCTTGGCATGCTTGATCTCGCGCAGCTTGGCCCGGATGCGGGACTTCTGCATCCCGATCTGCGCGACCTCCCGGCTGCGTTCGCGCCCGCGCTTGCGCCGGAACTGCCCCTCGGCAATCTCGGACAGCAGGGTATGCCCAAGCCGCGCGACAGCCCCCACCGGGGCATCATCGATATGAGTGGGCCGCCAGCCATAGAGCGCCAGTCCGGCCCGCGCCTCGATCCACCCGCCCAGATCCGCGCCGAACCCGGCCAGGCGGGCCAGCTCGACATCATCATCGGGCAGCGTGCCGGCGGGGTTCTGCTTCATGGCGGCACACCACAGCAGCACGGCGGTGCCGATATCCTGCCGTCGGTCGGCCTGGATGGCCTTGGCCACGAACCGCGACGACAGCAACTGTTCCCCATAGAGCGGCATCCAGTCGAAATTGGGCAGCCGGTCGCCGTGACGCAGCGGATAGGCCCAGAACTCGATTGCGCCCGTCATGCCGCCCTGCCTTGCCGACCGGCATCGGCCTGCATCATCTTCAACAGCAGGTACTGCGAATACTGATCCGACAGCCCGCGCTTCACCTCACGAAAGAAATGCGAGTAGTTCACGCCGATCTCGCGCGCGGCGGCGGCGATCGAGGGGAACTCGCGCCCGTGGATGACGCAGCGCCGGGAATTGACCGGCTGCGGCCTGCGGCGCGGCGCGTGGCCGCCCAGACCTGCGCCATCGGCCGCACCGCGCCGGGCCAGCTGTCCAGCGATCGAGGACGGGGTGACATTCAGCGCATACGCCGCAGCGGAAATCGACGGATACACCACGCCACGCACACGGACGGGGACGCAGCTGGGGTGGTCCGTGCGGTGCCGGACCTTGCCGTCGCGGTGCCGCTGCCGCCATTCGCGCTGGCGCTGAACCTCGGCCTCGCGGCACAGATCGCAGCGGCACTTGCACCGGACGTAGCCCGAGGGCGTGCCATGCGGGACCGGGCCCGTCATGCCTGATCCTCCTCAGGTGCGCCCTCGCGCTGGTGGCGCGGCACCCGGCGGAAGAATTTTTCCGATATGGATTTCAGACGATGGTAGCGGTTGAGGGCGCGCATCGCGCGCGCCTCATAGAACCGCCCCAGGACGTGGTTCAAAAGCCGATTCATGATTGCCCCTCGATCCGGCTGAAGACGATTTCGGCGCCGGCCAGGGCCAGAACCTTCATGATGTAGCGCAGCTTGGGGTCATGCTCTTCGCGCAGCCAGTTGATGACCTGCCGGTGGCTGACATCCAGCACCGCGGATGCCTTCTCGGCCAGCTCACGCTCGGACGCGGCGGGAAAGGCCCGCCACAGCAGATCACGGAACCAGCGCCGACTGGCGCGGGGGTCTGTCGAATATGCAGGATTTTTCACGGGCAGCGCTCCATATTGGTCCTGTGAAGAGCGACCAGACGAGCAATGAAGAGAGGACGCGGCATGTTTGCTCATGCTGCGTCCTCGGAGGTTTGGGGGGGCGGGTTCTCGGCCATATAGGCGTAAATCTGATCGACAATCCGCATGGTCGGACTGGCGTCGCCGTCCTTCCACTTCTGCCACTGGCCCCACTGGGCATTGACGGTCTTGCGCAGCAGGCTCTGCGGACTGATGCCACAGCCAAGAGCATAGGTTTCGACGGCGGCGATGAAGCGTTCCATGGCAGCCAATATGGGGTATTTATACCCCTTAATGCAAGGTGAAATTTACGCCATGCCAGCGCGGCTCGCTTGGGGTAATTTTTACCCCATGGAAATAACCTTCAAAATCGCGCTTGAGCACGCCTTGACCGTCACTGGCCGGTCATTGCGCAACGTCGCGATTGAAGCGGGCGTTTCTTACGAGCAGCTCAAGAACCTCAAGCAGGGAAAGGCTCAGCGAACAAATGTTGACGATGCCATGAAAGTGGCAGCCGCTTTTGGGGTCACGCTAGATGATCTCTACGCAGGGAAGCTGGGCGGCGTGTCATCTGCGATCCCCGTTCTGGGCCGCGTCGGCGCCGGGGCGCAGGTCCCGCTGGTCGATACCGACGAAGCCACAGGCGGGATGTTCCAGGTCGGCGCGCCCTCGCAGCTGCTGCGCCGTGCGCCTGCCTCCCAGTTTGCGGCGGTCGAGGTCGAGGGCGATTCGATGGCCCCGCAGTATCAGCCCGGCGACATCCTGTTCTACAGCCGCGCCACCCATGAGGGCATCTTGGACGAGGATATCGGCCGCCCGTGCGTCGTCGAATGCCAAGATGGCAATGCGTGGCTAAAGCAAGTGAAGCGGGGCGACGAGCCGGGCCTGTTCCACCTGATCTCGCTGAACCCGACCGGCGACAACATGCATAACCGGCAGATTAGATGGGCATCGCGGGTAATCCTGACGCTCCCCGGAGACATGGTAGAAAAGGCTTGAGCGATAAATTCGGTCTTAAAAACGCAGGGAGATACCGTTGTTCAATCTAATGTCAAATATTTGCAGTCATTTTCTTATAGGTGAACCTGATGGGGACGATGTATACCTTGAAGGTCAAACTGTGGGCCACGGAGAATACATCTTTAATGCGCGCATTTATATGAAAGACGGTTCTTTTGGTACCGTTATTGACAATTTTCCACGGCAAGAACCTAGCGTAACCGGATGGTCTAGAAGGCAAATACTAGATGGTGAAGGGCGCACCACAGGATATGCCCTTCACGACGCTCAGGATGAACTAGTTTTCTCTTATTCTGTTACCGGCCCACTTTGTGAAGTAATTGTGAGCCTTTACGATAAGCATGGAAATCTAGTAGTCACGGGCGGGCAGGGAGGGATTGTCGCTCGTGGCATTCGAACCCGTATGGGGTGACAACAGGGCGACCACTTGATCTTTCGTCAAATTGGCGATGGTCATTACCGTGTTGTTTGTAAATACCAATGGAATGTCCGGCGAGATCTCGCAATGGCTTTGCTTAAACAAGATAACAACAGCATTATCAATGTGTGACATTTTTTATCCTCTGGCTGGCTCTGTTAGCAAGATAAGACAAAGAGATGGGTGTTGCTAAAATAGCCCGCTCAGCGGCCGCCTGATTAATGAATCATTAAGATTTGCCCGCCCAACGGCGGGCTTTTTCATGCCCGCCGCGCTGCGCCGGCACCGGCCAGCATCGCGTGCCCCGAATCGGTTGTGGTGAAGATAGGGTATTTTAACCCTAAAAGTATTGACTGGGTAAAAATACCCTAATATTGTTGCCCCATCCGGCACGCCGCCGGGCTGGAGTGACGCCATGCACCTCATCCCCATCATCACGCTGCGTCTGGCCCAGGCCGCGCTGGTCGTGACCTTCTATCTGACCGCGCCGACACTGGTCGCGGCAGCCATTGCCTACGGCGGAACCGCGCTCGGCCAGGCAACGAACTGGTAGGCGCCACGCGCCGCCAGACCGGGTGCGCCCCTCCCTGCTTCGTCGCACCCTGACTGGCCCGCAGCCGCCCGATCCTCCTCCCTCGGTACGCGGCTGCGGGCATTTTCCCATCATCGAAAGGACCGGACGCATGTCCAAGCCCCCGGAACTGCGCAGCCTCGACCAGCTGCTGTCCCTTGCTGATAACGGCGACTATCTGCCCGACCTGCTGTCGCGCATTGAGGCGAACAACGTCGAGATGCGCCAGTTCGCG
The DNA here is from genome assembly GCF_005048265.1 of Paracoccus hibiscisoli. Taxonomy (GTDB): domain Bacteria; phylum Pseudomonadota; class Alphaproteobacteria; order Rhodobacterales; family Rhodobacteraceae; genus Paracoccus; species Paracoccus hibiscisoli. The sequence goes on along the minus strand of NZ_SUNH01000006.1, from coordinate 77,779 downwards.
CAGGACTTTGCGTCCAGCGCAAAGGGCAAGATCACCATCACCATCGACATGAAGACCGACCGCTTCGGTCAGGTCGAACTGGTGATCGAGGACAAGATCGTCGGACCCAAGCCGCCCAAGCACAAGGCCGTCGGCTGGCTGACCGGCGACGGCGCCCTGACCACCCACAACCCCGCCCAGTCCCGAATGGAGGTCCGCGATGTCGGCGGCCACCGCGAACTGCGCACCGCCGAGTGAGGAAACCATGACCACCGTCTATCCCCCCGCCAAGAACATCGCCGAGACGATCATCGACCACATGTCGAGCGTCGGTGGTATTGAGGTAATCAGCTTTCCCAACGCCGATACGCCGAACCCCTTCATCATCGCCGCGCCGGACGGCATGCGCCTGCATGACCTGACCCGCCAACACCGTGAGGTGGTCGAGGCGCTGAAACCGCTGCAGCGCACCGGCCAAGCCGTGCTGGAGGATCTGGACAGCCTGATCGCCTGGACCAACCGCTTCAAAAGCGACGACACGGTCCTGTTCGGCCAGATCCACCCGACGCCCAAGCTGACAGCGGTGATCGACTATCACGCCGAGGGCCCGTCCAAGATCGACCCGGTCGAGGGAGACCCCAAGGCCAGCTATGGCCGCCACACCGGCCTCTACACCTTCCCGGTGTCAGAGGAATGGAAACGCTGGAACGCGATCAGCGGGCAGCCGCTGACCAAGGACCAGTTCGGCGAGTTCATCGAAGAGAACGCCAAGGACTTTCTGGACCCGACGCCCGCCCTGCTGAACGGCAAGACCGACGGCGCCGAGGCCTGGGAACTGCGCATGATCGAGATCGGCGCGAAGGTTCAGGGGCGGTTCGGTCAATATGCCGCCCTGGCGCAGCTGTCGCGCAATTTTCAGGTCTATGACGCGGGCCACCTTCAGGTCAGTACCAACCGCGACACCGGCGAGACGCATGTCCAGTTCCTGGACGAACATCGCGGCCCCGACGGCGCGCCGCTGCGCCTGCCCAACCTGTTCATGATCGCCATCCCTGTCTTCGAGGAAGGCGCGCTGTACCGGCTGGCGGTCCGGTTCCGCTATCGGAAGGCCGGGTCGGAAGTAAAGTTCTTCGCCACCCTCTACAACCCGGACGTCGCGCAGCGCGACGCCGCGCGCGAGGCGCTGAACATGGCGCAGGAGCAGACCGCCGTCCCCCTGATGATCGGCAAGCCCGAGATCGGCGCACGCTGACCATCCGCCCCGGCTGGCGCGGTGACCGCGCAAGCTAATCCCCCCATTCCCGCGCGGCATCGCGCCCCGACAAGGACCGTGGTCATGATCGACCTGAAAAACGAACTCTTTGGCCGCGGCCTGACGGAGGCTGAGGCTGACCGTGTAAGGCGAAGTCCCGATCTGGGCTGGCCTGCCGGCATCGTCGAGGAGGCGCGCAACGTCCGTCACGCGGCCATGCGAGAGAGGCTGCATCCCGACGAACTGAGTGATCAGTGGCGCAACCCGCGCGCCCTCGATCGGAAACCCCTCTCGGTCATCCAGCGAATCCGCCTCGGCATCGCGGCCCTGAATCGGCTGTATCACTGGCACCGTCCCGCGGATCAGGCCGATCGGAACGAGGCGATCCGTAAGATCGAGGCCCTCATGGCCCGACTGCGCGGTGACGCATGACCATGATCTGCAACTGGCTGCGATATCTGCTGCGCCGTGAACAGTGGGTCCGTCATCCCGAGGATGGGACCTGGCACAACGGCGGCGCCCTGATCGAAGAACGCAATGACGGCTCATTCTGGCTGTGGCGCGATTGCCGGGGCGCGACCCGGCACGCGTCGCTTCGCGAGGCCATCGATGCAGAGGCGACGGACAAGTGAGCGTGGTCGCTTGGATCGACGGCTATGGCTTCCGCGAGGTGATCTATCAGCACCACCGCGCCGACGAGGCTGACCGTCAGCACCCGGCACCGGGTCCAGACGAGCCCTATCTCGCCAAGTTTGACTTTGACGCGGTGCCGCTCACGCATCCGATGACCGCCGAGATGTTCGTGCTCGATATGCCCCCGCTCGATCCGGTCGGGACGCTGCTGGCAACCCCCGACGGCATCGGCCCCAGCCGAGAAGCACTCACCCTGATAGGCGGATGGCTGCCCTGCTGCCCTGTCGGAGGGGGACCCAGCACGCAGCCGTCAGACGACACAATCATCCCTCCTGTTGCTCCCGTTCCACTTGCCGCGACCCTACCGCTGCTGATCGCGGCGCTGGTCTCACTGGCAATTGTTCGAAGGAAACGTCGATGACTGCAAATACCGCACCACCCACTGCGAGACGCGGGCTGATCCAAAGCTCATGTTCCTGCCCTGCGCATGCCCAGGACGCCGCGCTGCGCCGGGCGCGGGTGGCCGGGATGCTTCAAGGCCTGATGCTGGCGCTGATCGCCCACCTGGTGGGACTGATCCTGCTGGCGCTGATCGACGCCCACTGGCCTGTGGCCTGCGACGGGACCGCGACCGTCGGCGGCTGCGCGGCCCGGCTGATGGGGGTGGCATGATGGACACGCTGATCCTCTGCAACGCCACCGCTGTCTCGGCCTCGATCATCGCAGACGAGGATCACGACGGCCCGACCTTCGACCGGCTGGTCACGCTGGCCGTGGGCTGCGTCCAGGAGGACGGCGCCCAGGAGATGGTCGCCGGAATCATCCTGACGCCGGCCGAGGCACGCGAGCTGGCGTCAGAGCTTTTGACCGCCGCCACCGAGGCCGAGGGGGTGGGCGCGCTGCCCGTCCAGACCCTGACCGATCAGCCTGTCGGGCGGTGCTGACATGGACCGCAGCCCGACCACCTATCGCGGGGCCTCGCTGATGCTGACCGACATGCCCGGTGGCGTCTGGACCTGGACCCACGACGCGACCGACGGCCACGGCACCGCCCGCAGCCTGTCCCGCGCCCACACCGACATCGATGCTCATCTCGCGCGCCACGCCGCGCACAGCCAGAAGGTGACCCCATGCCCCGCCTGACCCAGGACGAGAAAGACGAGATCACTGCTGCGATGGTCGGCGACATCGACCGCTATTGTGGGATGGACCCGGTCGACATGCCGCTGGCCCGCGAGCTGTCGGTCGAGTGCTGCCGCATCATCGAGGCGCGCGAGCGAGGCGTGGTGACGTTGCCGGTCCAGCTGCCGCCCATCTATGCGCTGGCCTCGCTGGTGGCGGCCCACAGCGCCGCGCCGGAAGGCGGTGCATCATGAGCCTCACCCCCAAATCCCTCGCCGCCCTCCGCTCGGCCACCATCAACGGCCGCTGCGCCGCGACTGCCCCGGCCGCAACCGCCGGAGCGCTGGCGAGGCTCGGCTATGCGCGGCTGACGAAGGCTCACACCGGGCAGCGCGGCCAGTGCTGGTTCACGATCACCAAGGCCGGGCGCGAGGCGCTGGCGAAGGAAGGCAAGGCATGATGCAGCAGTTATCGCTTTTCGCGCCAGCAACTCCTGCCCAACAGCCATACCGGCTTGGCTGGATGAAGGCGCCATGTGGCTTGATTTTTTGGGAGTGGAATGAAGGCGCGCCGAACTTGCAGCCTTTCCGCTACTGGACGTGCTGGCAGGGCATGCGGCGAGCAACCCCGTCAAGGTTTAACCTGTGGTCAAGCGCAAAAAGGACAGCGGCATGACCCCGCACCCCCACCTGCCCATGATCATCGACAGCTTCGCCGGCGGCGGCGGGGCGTCCACCGGGATCGAGCTGGCCCTGGGCCGCAGCCCGGACGTGGCGATCAACCACAGCGCCAAGGCGCTGGCCCTGCATGCCGCGAACCACCCCGAGACGCTGCACCTCGACAGCAACATCTGGGACGTCGATCCGTTGGCGGTCACCAAGGGCCGCCATGTCGGCCAGCTGTGGGCCAGCCCGGACTGCAAGCATTTCAGCAAGGCCAAGGGCGGCGCGCCGCGCGACCGCAACATCCGCGACCTGGCTTGGGTTGTGGTCCGGTGGGCCGAGTTCGCCAAGCCCGACGTGATCTGCATGGAGAATGTCGAGGAGTTTGTGACCTGGGGCCCGGTCGACAATGACGGCCAGCCGATCAAGGAGTTCGCGGGTCAGACTTTCGACCTCTGGATTGGGCGGCTTAAGAAGGCCGGATACAAGGTCCAGTGGCGCGAGCTGCGCGCCTGCGACTATGGCGCGCCGACGATCCGCAAGCGCTGGTTCCTGGTCGCGCGCCGCGACGGCCGCCCGATCGTCTGGCCCAAGCCCACCCATGGCAACCCGGCCTCGGTCGAGGTCCGCAAGGGCAAGCTGCTGCCTTGGGTCGGCGCGGATACCTGCATCGACTGGTCGCTGCCCTGCCCGTCGATCTTCGACAGCGCGCCCGAGGTGATGGCCAAGCACGGGCTGCGCGCGATCCGCCCGCTGGCGGGCAACACGCTGGCCCGCGTGGCGCGCGGCATGAAGCGCTATGTGCTGGAGGCCGAGCGCCCGTTCCTGGTCAACCTGACCCATGGCGGCCGGGTCGAGGACGTGGTCGAGCCCTTCCGCACCATCACCGGGGCGCATCGCGGCGAAAAGGCGGTGGTCGTGCCGTCGCTGGTCAGCCTCAAGGGCACCGCGCGCCGCGACAGCGCGGTCACCGCCCCGCACCCGACCGTGCTGGCCGGGGGCGGCCACAGCGCTCTGATCGCCCCCAGCCTGACCCGCTTCAACGGCGGGGCGACCGGGCAGGATCTGCGCGACCCGATGGCCACGGTCACCGCGAACAGCTGGATCAAGAAGCCCGGTGGCGCGGCGCCCCTGGGCGTGGTCGCCCCCTATCTGGCCAGCATCGCCCATGGCGACAGCGGCGGGCGGCGGGAATACCCGCTGACCGATCCGATGGGCACAATCACCATCGGCGGCATCCAGCATGCGGTGATCGCCCCCTATCTGGCCGCATTCTATGGCCACGGCGATGCACGCGGGAAGCGGGCTGCGGATCTGGCGGAGCCTCTGCGGACAGTCACGGTCGAGAACCGCCACGCTGTGATCGCCCCGGTGCTGACCTATGCCCAGCAGGGCGGCGGCAACCGGGCGGCGACGGAGCCGCATCACACGATCTGCGCCAGCAAGAAGGACCAGAACAGCCTGATCGCCTCGACCATGGTGCAGACCGGCTATGGCGAACGCCAGGGCCAGCAGCCTCGCGCGCTGGACGTGGCCGCGCCCCTCGGCACGGTGGTCGCGGGCGGGGCCAAGCATGCGCCCGTGGCCGCGTTCCTGGCGCAGCAGAACGGCGGGCCGCGCATGGAGGCCCATGCCGGGCACGACGCGCGCGATCCGCTGTCCACCGTCGCGGTCTCGGGCAGCCATCAGACCCCGGTCGCGGCCTGGTTCGCGAAGTACTACGGCACCGGCGACGGCGCCCGGACGGACGAGCCCTGCCACACCGTCACGGTCAAGGACCGCATGGGCCACATGCAGGCCGAACTGGCCGCGCCGCCCTTCGCGCCAGAGCATCACGCCCGCGCCCGCGCCGTCACCGACTTCCTGCGCGAGCACGATGCTTGGGACGGCGGCGAGTTCGTCACCCTGACGATCGGCGGCGCGTCCTATGTCGTGATCGACATCGGCATGCGGATGCTGACCCCGCGCGAACTGTTCCGCGCCCAAGGCTTTCCGGCGGATTACGTCATCGAGGGGGTCTGGGACGGCCTCGACACCGACAGCCCGACCTGGCGGCCCTTCGCCAAGGACGTGCAGGTCAGCTGCTGCGGCAACAGCGTCTGCCCGCCGCTGGCCGAGGCGCTGTGCGCCGCGAACTGCGCGCACCTGCGGATCGGCCTATTGGGCGAGGCGACGGGATGACCGAGGTATTTAGCCGCCAAAAGCGGGCAGGATGGGCGAACTGGGGCCATGAGGCCGAGAAACTCGAGGAGGCTAGCTAATGCCGCGCCACGCAATTACTTTTGCGCCGCGCCTGCTTCCCACGCCCGAGGCAGCGGCGTATCTCGGCGTCAGCGAGACAATGCTGCGCGGGCTTTCGATCCCCCGCAAGCTACTGGGCGGCAAGCGCCTGTACGATCGACTGATGCTTGACGAGTTCGCGTCCAGCCTGCCCAGTGAGGGCGACGAGAAAGGGAACTCATGCGACGCGGTATTCGGGGACTGAAAGGCATCAAGGTCGTCACCAAGGCTGACGGGCGCCAATACAAGTACCGGCGCGTGGGGGCACAGCTCGTGCCGCTGCCTGACCTCCCTGAGAACCACCCCGAGTTCCTTGCGGCATATGTCGCGGCCGGCGCGGTGCAGCCCAAGCCCCGGCATCAGGAAGGCACCATATCCGCCCTCTGCGTGGCATACCTCGCCTCTCATGAGTATCGGCGGATGGCAGACAGCACGCGCGGCGTGTGGCGCCGGACGCTCGATCGCATCAGCGCTGATCGAGGAACTGGCCTGGTCAAGGATCTTCGGCCCGATCACCTGCGCAAAGACATCCGCGCACTGACACCTGGTGCAGCGCAGAACCGGATCAAAGGTTGGCGGTCGATCCTGAAATTCGCGGTCGAGGAGGGGATGATCCCCTCTGACCCGTCTGCCGGCGTCAAGGCGCAGCGTGGCGAGGTCAAACCGCACCGCCAGTGGACAGCGAACGAGTTAAAGACATTCCGCGACCACTGGGCAGTGGATTCGCCGGAGCGGATAGCTTTCGAGGTCATCTATTGGACAGGCGCACGCTGCGTCGATGCTGTTGGTCTCGGCTGGCAGAAGGTGGACGATGACGGGTGGCTTTCATTCGTCCAGGCAAAGACAGGCGGCCCCGCAACATGCCCGATCACGGTACTGCCCGAGTGGGCTGCACCGCTAAGTGCCGAGCACGCTTTGTTTCTGGCATCGGCCCCGCGAGACCGGATGATCTGGATCACGACGCAAGGCGGCAAACCGCGAAGCGTAAAGGGTCTGTCGCAGTGGATGAGTGCCGCCGCTTCGACGGCTGGACTGCCCGACGACTGCACCGCGCATGGCCTGCGGAAGGCGCGCGCGGCGGCACTGGCCGAGGCCGGGGCGACCGCCTCTCAGATCGGCGCTTGGACCGGGCATGCGAGCTTGTCGGAGATCTCTCACTACACCCGGCAAGGGGATCAGAAGGGCGTCCTCGGGGCGAAGCGGGAACGCCAAAGTGGAAACAAGATTGCCCAGTTTCCAAAGTAGCCGATAAAGCGCAGTAAAATCAGTGCCGATTTGGGGATATGGTGCACCCGAAGGGATTCGAACCCCTGGCCTCTGCCTTCGGAGGGCAGCGCTCTATCCAGCTGAGCTACGGGTGCACGCGACGCCTGATTACCCTCAGGGGTCAGGCGGCGCAATGGTGAAAATGGGTCAGGCCGCGTCCAGCGCGGTGATGATCGGCACGAAATCGGCGGCCTTCAGGCTGGCCCCGCCCACCAGCGCGCCGTTCACATGGGCGATGGCAAAGATCTCGGCCGCGTTGGTCGGCTTGACGCTGCCGCCATACAGCAGGGCGACGTCGGCGCCGTCCTCCAGCCGCGCGGTCAGGCGGTCGCGCAGCAGGGCGTGGACCTCGGCGATCTGATCGGTGGTTGGGGTGCGGCCGGTGCCGATGGCCCAGACCGGCTCGTAGGCGATCACGGTATTCGCGGCGGTGGCGCCGTCGGGCACCGAACCCGCCAGCTGTGTGGCGATCACGTCCAGCGTCGCACCTGCGTCGCGCTGCGCCTCGGTCTCGCCCAGGCAGATGACGGCGACCAGGCCGGCCTGATGCGCGGCCTGCGCCTTGGCGCGGACCAGGGCGTCGGTTTCGCCGTGATCGGCGCGGCGTTCGGAATGGCCCAGGATCACATGGGTCGCACCCGCGTCGCGCAGCTGGGCCGCGGCAATGTCGCCGGTATGGGCGCCCTGGGCTGCGGCGTGGCAATCCTGCCCACCGATCAGCAGATCACCCGCGCCCACACGCGCGATCATCGGATGGATCAGCAGGGCGGGGGGGCAGATCAGCACGTCGCAGGACGCGTCTTCGGCGGCGGCGGCCATGCCGTCCAGCTGATCCAGCGCGGCCAGGGTGCCGTTCATCTTCCAGTTGCCAGCGGCCAGTTTGCGCGGTGCCATGGGGTCCTCCGTTTGGTCCCGACAGGCTTAGCCAGCGACCCGCCGCCGCGCAACCGTCAGTTCGCGGGGCGGGCGCCCTCGATGGGGGCAAAGTTCACCGATTCCCCGCAGCCGCAGCTGTCGGTGACGTTCGGGTTGCGGAACCGGAAGCCCTGCTCCAGCAGGCCGGTCTCATAGTCGATCTCGGTCCCGAACAGGAACATCTGCGCCATGGGCGCGATGATGACGCGGGCGCCGTCCAGTTCGACCACGGCCTCGTTCGGGGCGGGGGTCTCGGCCATCTCCATCGTGTATTCCATGCCCGCACAGCCGCCCTTCTTCAGGCCGATGCGCAGACCGTAAGCGTTCTTGCCCGCCATCAGCTGCGCGATCCGCGCGGCGGCGGCGGGGGTGATGGTGACGGGGGGCGTGCCGGGCATGGCGAACATGGGACGATCCTTTCGGGGGCTGTCTTCAAGATGGTCACCGGGGGCGTGGTGTTTCAACCCCGTCCCCGCGCTTCTTTGCCGGCGGCGGGCTTACATGAAGCCCAGTTCCAGCCGCGCCTCGTCGGACATCATGTCCATGCCCCATTGCGGCTGGAAGGTCATCTCGACATCGACCTGCTTGACGCCGGGCACGGCCTCGACCGCGTCGGCGACCCAACCGGGCATCTCTCCGGCGACGGGACAGCCGGGGGCGGTCAGCGTCATGATCACCCGCACCTCGGAGGCGTCGTTGATCTCGACCGTGTAGATCAGGCCCAGATCGTGGATGTTCACCGGGATCTCGGGGTCATAGACGGTCTTGCACGCCTCGACGATGGGCTCGTACAGGGGATGGTCGGTCGAAGACGGCGCGATCAGCGGCGCGCCTTCCATCAGGGGTTCGGTCATCGGATCATCCTTCAATTCCGACCGATTATATAGGGCAGCACCTGCCCGCGGTCCAGTGGCACGCGCATTGCACGCCGCGCGGGGCGCGGTTAGAACCGCACGGTTCCACAGTCAGGGGGCACCATGACCACGCGTTTCAGCTATACCCTTTCCGCGACGGACGGCGCGGCGCGCACGGGCGTCATCGACACGCCCCGCGGGCAGATCCGCACCCCGGCCTTCATGCCGGTGGGCACGGCGGCGACCGTCAAGGCGATGCTGCCCGAAAGCGTGGCGGCCACGGGCGCGGACATCCTGCTGGGCAACACCTATCACCTGATGCTGCGCCCCGGCGCCGAACGCGTCGCGCGGATGGGTGGGCTGCACCGGTTCATGAACTGGGACAGGCCCATCCTGACTGACAGCGGCGGGTTCCAGGTGATGTCGCTGGCGGGCCTGCGCAAGCTGACCGAGGACGGCGTGACCTTTTCCAGCCACGTGGACGGGTCCAAGCATTTCCTGTCGCCCGAGACCAGCATGCAGATCCAGAAGCTGCTGGGCAGCGACATCGTGATGTGTTTCGACGAATGCCCCGCGCTGCCCGCGACGGATGAGGCGGTGGCGGCCTCCATGCGCCTGTCGATGCGATGGGCGCAGCGGTCGCGCGACGCGTTCGGGGACCGACCGGGGCACGCGCTGTTCGGCATCATGCAGGGCGGCGTGACGCGCGAGCTGCGCGAGGAGAGCGCGCAGGCCTTGCAATCCATAGGCTTTGACGGATACGCGGTCGGCGGCCTGGCCGTGGGCGAGGGGCAGGAGGCGATGTTCGGCGTGCTGGACTATGCCCCCGGTTTCCTGCCGGTCGACAAGCCGCGCTATCTGATGGGCGTGGGCAAGCCCGACGACATCGTGGGCGCGGTCCAGCGGGGCATCGACATGATGGATTGCGTGCTGCCCTCGCGGTCCGGGCGGACGGGTCAGGCCTGGACCCCGCGCGGCCAGGTCAACATCAAGAACGCCCGCCATCAGGACGACCCGCGCCCGCTGGACGAGGATTGCACCTGCCCGTGCTGTCGGGGCTATTCCCGCGCCTATCTGCACCACGTGTTCCGCGCGCGTGAGATGATCAGCGGCATGCTGCTGACCTGGCACAACCTGCATTACTATCAACAGTTGATGGCGGGGCTGCGCGACGCGATCGCGGCGGGGCGGCTGGACGCGTTCGTGGCCGATTTCCACGCGCGCCGGGCCGAAGGCGACATTGAACCCGTCTGACGCGTTTTTCCGCAGCGTCCGCCCTTGGCGCGGGCGGGTGGAGGGGTTATCCTAGGGACGTTCTCAGGGCGGGGTGCAATTCCCCACCGGCGGTCACAGCCCGCGAGCGCCCCTTTTTCGAAAGGGGGTCAGCAGATCCGGTGAAATTCCGGGGCCGACGGTATAGTCCGGATGGAAGAGAACCGCCTTGTGCGCCACCCCGGCGCGCGTGGTGGTATGCCTTGGGGGCCTGACGCATTCTAACGTAAGGTTCCTGAAAGATGACCAAATCTCCTCGTATCGCCTTTGTCCGGGCGCGCTGGCACGCCGATGTGGTGGACCGCGCGCATGACGGTTTCCTGGCCGAGGCCGCCAGCCTGATGCCCGGCGCCCAGATCGAGGCCTGGGACGTGCCCGGCGCCTTCGAGATGCCGTTTCTGGCCAAGAAGCTGGCCCTGACAGGCAAGTATGACGCCGTGGTGGCCGCCGCCTTGGTGGTCGATGGCGGCATCTATCGCCATGATTTCGTGGCCCAGGCCGTCGTCTCCGGGTTGATGCAGGCGGGGCTGGAGACGGGCGTGCCGGTGTTCTCGGTTTCGCTGACGCCGCACAATTATCAGGAGACCGAGCTGATGACCGGGTTCTATCGCGAGCATTTCGTGAAGAAGGGCGCCGAGGCCGCCCATGCGGTCGCGCAGATGCTGGCGGTCGAGGGGCGCCTGGCATGTCTGGATCAGGCCGACGCGGCCTGATCCATCCGCAGGCGGTGCCGCGACAGCAACATCGCCTGCGTTTCCCGCAGCTCGCGGTCGCGGCGCGCCACGTCCCAGTGCAGGACCGCCGCGCAGAGGTCGGCGATGCGCGCCAGATCACGGGCCGACAGGCGGCCGGTGACGGCCAGCGCGGTGCGGCGCATCACCAGATCGGCCAGGGTGCCGACCTGTTCGTTCCGGATGATCCAGTCCAGTTCCTGTTCACTGTGGTCGCTGTCCGACAGCATGGCGGGCGCGGCCCCTTCGGCGGCCAGGATCTGGGCGGCTGTCGTACCGTAGCGCGCCAGAAGATGGCGCGCGCGGGCGGGCGCGGCAAGGGTGCGCCGGGCCGCATCTTCGCTCCACGCGCCCGCATCGGCCGGGTAATCGCGGCCACCGCCGATGGGCAGGCGTTCCGTGCTGATGCGCCGTGACGCGGCGAGGCGCTGGAGGATGTCGTCGGCGACCTCCTCGGCAAAGCCGCGGAAGGTGGTCCATTTGCCCCCCACCAGCGCGATGATCGGCCAGCGGCGGTTGGCGTCGGGGGCGATCTCCGGTGCGGAATGGTCACGGCTGATCAGGCCGGGATTGGCCGCATCCGAGGCGGGCAGGGGGCGGATGCCGGAATAGGCATAGACGATCTGGCTGTCGTCGAATTCCAGCCCCGGCAGCAGGCCGCGCAGCGCGTCGAGGAAATACGCGATCTCTGTCTCGTCGCAGGCCACGGTGTCGGGGTCGTCGGCGCGGGTGTCGGTGGAGCCGACCAGCGCGCGGTCCAGATAGGGGAAGACCAGGCAGATGCGGCCGTCATCGGCCTCGAAATAGATCATCCGGCCCTTCAGTGCGGCCAGCAGGTCGGGGTGGTCCAGCAGAATATGCGAGCCCTTGGTGCCGCCGATCATCCGCGTGGGCGCGCCCAGGGTCGCGTTCACGCGGTCGATCCAAGGACCAGCGGCGTTCACCACGATGCGCGGGCGCAGGGACAGCGCGCCCTGCGGGCCCGACAGATGGATCACCTCGCCGTCCGTGCCGGTCAGCGCGGTGTGGTTCAGCGCGCGGGCGGCGGGATTGGCGCGCAGGCCGTCGGCGACCAGCTCCCAGACCAGCCGTTCGGGCAGGGTCACGGCGGCGTCGTAATACTGGCCCGCGGCCTTGATGCGGGGGGTCAGTGGCGGGATCTCGCGCAGGGCGCGGGCGCGCGACCACAGCTGGTGGCGCGGCATCACCCGGTGGCGGCGGCCATAGAAGTCGTACATCGCCAGCCCGGCCTTCATCAGCACCGCGCCGCGGCTGCGCGGCGCGGTGGTCGATCCCATCAGCGTGCGCAGCGCAGGCCCGATGCCGCGCAGCCAGGAGAAGATCGGGATGACCGTGGGCAGCGGCCGGACCAGATGGGGCGCGTTCTTCAGCAGCAGGTTGCGTTCCAGCGTGGATTGGGCGACCAGGCGCAGCTCTCCGGTCTCCAGGTACTTGATGCCGCCATGGATCAGGCGCGAGGGCGCGGCCGAGGTGCCGCCGCCGTAATCGGCCTTGTCCACGATCACGGCGTTGACGCCCTGTTCGCACAGGTCGCGGAACAGCCCCGCGCCGTTGATGCCCGCGCCAAGGATCAGCACGTCGATATCCTGGGTCATGTGTCGCCCTGCAAAGCCTCGATCCGGGGCCAGAGCGGCGCCAGCGCCGCGCCCAGATCGGTGAAGACCGCGTGTCGCGCGGCCATGTCGGCCATGCGCGCGGGGTCGGGATGGTGGGTGTGGGTGATCGCCGCCGCGTCGCGCGGGTCGTGGCGGGGCGAGGCGAACAGGCCCACCCCCGACCCCGCGCAGAGCGCGGCGCCCCAGGCTGCGGCCTCTTCGGTCGCGCTGACGGTCACCGGCATGCGCAACACATCCGCGAACAGCTGTGCAAAGACCGGCGCGCGCGAGATGCCGCCGGTCAAACGTGCGGCTGTGGGGCAGAACCCGTCGCGCAGGGCGTCGACATGGTGGCGGTGGTTGAAGGCGATGCCCTCGATCACGGCGCGCAGCATGTCGCCGCGATCGTGCCAGCCGCGCAGGCCAAAGAACGCCGCGCTGGCCCGTGGCCCGTGGGGCGAGCCGAACAGATAGGGGTGGAACAGCGCGCTGGAGGGGCGGGCCAGCGCGGCCTCGATCTCGGGGATGACGCGCAGATGGGCGGGCTGGTCGCCCTCCTCCAGGCACAGGCTGTCCAGGAACCAGTCGTAATTCGCGGCGGACGCCGGAGAGATCGACATGGCGTTCCATTCCCCCCGCGCGATGCCGTTGCGGCAGAACCAGCGCGGATCGGACAGGGGGCGGTCGGTGACGGTCTGGTTGATCGAATAGGTGCCCGCGACGATCGCCACCGTGCCCGGAACATAGCCCCCCGACCCCAGGGCCGAGGCGGTCACGTCATGCAGCCCCGCCACGACCGGCGTGCCAGGCATCAGACCGGTCAGCGCCGCGGCCTGGGCCGTGACATGGCCCACGACCTGATCGGGCAGGGCGATGTCGGGCAGGGGCAGGCCCGCCAGCCCGAAGAGGCCGGGGATGTCGTCGGCGTAGCCTTGGGTCGCCACGTCGGTGAACGAGGTGCTGGCCTCGGTCAGGTCGGTGCCGATGCGGCCGGTCAGGCACAGGGTCAGCCAGTCCTTGCAGGCCAGCACATGGCCGATGGCGGCAAAGCGCGCGGGGTCGTGGTCACGCAGCCAGGCCAGGATCGCGGCGGGGGCCGAGGCATGGGGCATCTGCCCGGTCCGCGCCAGCGCCCGTGCGGCGGTGCCGTTCGCGACCCACGCATCGGCGACCCCGCCCGCACGGCTGTCCAGCGACAGGATGCCCGGCCCCAGGGGCGCGCCCGCGCGGTCCAGCAGATACAGCCCGTCGCCATGCGCGGTGGCGGCCACGGCGACGATGTCACCCGCGGGGCGACCGCAGGCGGCGATGGCCTCGGCCACGGCGGCGGCGGTCTGGCGCCACAGATCGGCCATGTCGCGTTCGACATGGCGGGCGCGCGGCATCATTTGCGCCACGCGGCGGCGCGCGGTGGCCAGCACGCGACCGGTATCGTCAAAGATCACCGCCTTGGTGACCGTCAGCCCGTTATCCAGCCCCAGGATCAGCATGGCTCAGCCCTCCACGGCGGCGATCTGGACCGCGACCCCGCGCCGGCGCAGGGCGGTGATCTGGTCGGCGGGCGTTCGGTCGTCTGTCACGACCAGGTCGAAATCCTCGACCCCGCCCATGGAATGCAGGGCGTGTCGGGTGAATTTGGTGTGATCGGCCAGCAGGATGCGGCGACCTGCGGCGTCCAGCATGGCGCGTTTCGTCGCGGCCATGTCGGGCGATTGGTGAAAGACCCGGCCATCCGTGATCGCGGCCATCGACACGATCGCCAGATCGGCCCGCAGGCGGCTGATCTGGGCGGTGGTCTGAGGCCCCATGAAGGCGTTGCACCAGGCGTGGTACTGTCCGCCCAGACCCAGCAGCGTCAGATCGCGCATGTCCTTGACGGCGCCCATCAGCGTCAGCGCATTGGTGATGACCGTCAGCGGCACCAGTGCCGCCAGATGCGGCACCATGCGCAGCACGGTCGTGCTGTCGTCCAGAAACACCGCCTGTCCGGCGTCGATCTGGCGGGCGGCCAGTGCGGCGATGGCCGATTTCTGGGGCGCCTGGCGGGTGTCGCGATACAGGTCGCTGGCCTCGACCAGGCTGGTCGGCGCCGCCGAGACGACGCCGCGCGCCTTGCGCAGCACGCCGCGCGCGGCCAGGTCGTCCAGATCGCGATGCGCGGTCATCAGGCTGATGCCGAACCGCGCGGTCAGGTCCTCGATGCGCAGCTGGCCCTCGGACAGGACCGCCTGCGCGATCAGCGTGCGCCGCGCCTGTCTGCGCGCCTGGCGGCTGTCCGAGGGGATGATGTCCATGGCGGGCCTTGGGGCAAAAGGGGGCGCGCGGGTCACCGCACGCCCCGCGGGGGTCACTGGTCCAGAACGAAGGGCGCGCTGTAGCTTTCGACGTTCTCGGGGGTGATCAGCAGGCAGTCGAACAGCTGCTTTTCGCTGTCGGCGCCGGTCTCTCCGGTCTTGATGAAATTGTCGGCCTGGCGGACGGCTTCCTCGGCAAAGATCGCGACGGGCTGCAGGACGGTATAGGCCATCTCTCCGGCGCGCACGGCCTCGACCGCATCGGGGCTGCCGTCAAAGCCGCCTACGGTGACCTGATCCAGCCGGCCCGCCTCCTTCAGCGCGGCGATGGCGCCCAGGGCCATCTCGTCATTGCCGGAAATCACGCCGGTCACGTCGGGGTTCGCCTGCAGCAGCGATTGCATGCGCTGATAGCCCTGGGTGCGGTCCCAGTTGGCGACCTCCTGGCCGACCTTCTCGAACTCGGGATACTGGGACAGCACCGTCTCGAACCCGTTGGACCGGGTCTGGGCGTTGTTGTCCGACGGCGCGCCGAACAGCTCGACGAACTGGCCGCCTTCCTCGCCCATCGCCTCGACCCAGGCCTGCGCGCCCAGGGCCGCGCCCTGCGCGTTGTTCGACACCAGCTGCGCCTTGGCCAGGCCCTCCTGGTTGATCTCGGCATTGACCAGGAACACCGGGATGCCCGCATCGACGGCCTTCTGGACGGCACCGACAGACCCGTCGGCATTGGCCGGGTCCAGGATGATCGCGACCGACTGGTTGGTGATCGCAGTGTCGATCAGCGTGCTTTCGGTGTTGGTGTCACCGCGATGGGCGGCCACATTGGCGGTATAGCCCAGCTCTTCGGCGGTGGCCTTGGCGACCTCGCCCTCGGTGAACCAGTAGGGGTTGGCCGGATCGTTCACGATCACGGTGATCAGGCCCTCGGCCCAAGCCGATCCGGCCATCAGCGGCACGGTGGCAACGGCAGCCATCAGCATCCGGCGCGTCATCTTCATCATTCTCTCTCTCCCTATTTTTGCGGTGGTCCTGCCCGGTGGGGCAGTCTTTCCGGCGGGCGTTCCCGCGCCCGCCGGGGAAGGTCAGGGGCAGGGCCTCACGTCTTGCGCGCGCCGCTGCCGTATTGAAGCGAGTTCATCAGCACGGCCAGCACGATTACCGCGCCGGTGAACACCGTCTGCCAGTAGGAACTGACCCCGATGATCACCAGGCCCGCCGACAGAAAGCCGATGACAAAGGCGCCCAGCATGGTGCCGCGCACCGTGCCCCGCCCGCCGGTCAGGGCCGCCCCGCCGATCACGACCGCGGCGATGGCGGTCAGCTCATACGCATTGCCCGCCGTGGGCCCCGCCGATGTCAGTTGCGACGCCAGCACCAGGCCCGCCACGGCCGCCAGGGCGCCCGACACGGCATAGACGGTGATCTTGACCCGCTTGACGGGCACGCCGGACAGCTCTGCCGCGCGTTCGTTTCCGCCCGACGCATACAGCCAGCGCCCGAAGGCCGATCGCGACAGCATCAGCCCCGCGGCAATCGCCACCACGGCCAGCACGATCACGCTGATCGGCACACCGCCGATGCGGTAGAAGCCCAGCCAGTTGAAGCCGGTATTGCCCAGGGCCTCGGACCCGCGCAGGTTGTTGTAGGTCAGCCCGTTGGTCATCAACAGCGCGATGCCCCGCGCCACATACATCACCCCAAGGGTCGCCACGAAAGGTGGCACCTTGAAGATCGCGACCAGCACGCCGTTGACCGCGCCCACCGCCGCGCCGACGCAGACCGTCAGCACGACGACTGCCCAGACCGGCGGGTACAGGATCACCCCCATCGCGTCGATCTCGACCCCCTGCATCATCGCGCCCGCGACGACGCCCGACAGCGCCAGGATGGACCCCACGGACAGGTCGATCCCGCCGTTCAGGATGACCAGCAGCATGCCGATGGACAGGATGCCGAAGATCGCCACCTGGCTGGACATGATCAGCAGGTTCGACAGCGTGAAATAGTTCGGCGACAGGACCGAGAACACCGCGATGATCGCGATCAGCGCGAAGAAGGCGCGCCCCTCCAGCAGCAGGCGGCCGATGTTCAGGGACCGGGGCTTGGCGGGGTTGGTGGTGGTTGCGGACATGGGTTCCCTTCCCTCAGGCGGCCTGGGACTCGCCCGAGGCGGCCATGATCCGGTCCTTGGACACGGTGCTGTCGAATTCGGCCGTGATGCGGCCCTTGTGCATGACGATGATCCGGTGGGCGATGGACAGGCATTCGCTGACCTCGGAGGTGGAATAGACCACCGCCAGCCCGTTTTTCGCGCCTTCGGCCAGCAGGCGGAACACCTCGGCCTTGGCGCCGATGTCGATGCCGCGCGACGGCTCGTCCAGCAGGATGGCGCGGGGGTTGGTGGCCAGCATCTTGCCGATCACCACCTTCTGCTGGTTGCCGCCCGACAGCGACCCGATGGGGGCTCCCCCGCCCGATGTCTTGACGGTCACGCGGCGGATGCTGTCATCGACCAGATCGCGTTCGGCGCGGGTGCTGGTGAACAGCCCCCGCGTGAACCGCGCGATCGAGGCCAGCGACAGGTTCTGGCCCACGCTCATGGTCTGGACCAGGCCGTCGCGCTGGCGGTCCTCGGGGACCAGGGCCAGGCCACGGGCGATGCGTTGGCCGATGGAGAGGTGGCTGATCTCATGGCCCTCCAGGACGATCTGGCCGCCGGTGGCGCGCAGACGTCCCGCGACCGTCTCCAACAGCTCGGTCCGACCGGCGCCCATCAGGCCATAGATGCACACGATTTCGCCGGCGCGCACGTCCAGGTTCAGCCCGCGGACAAGGTCCTGGCCCGTGGCGTCCGGCACCGACAGGTCGCGGATCGACAGGGCGACATCGCCCTTTGCGCTGTCCGGGGGGCTGCCCAGGTCGTAATTCTCGCCGACCATGTTGCGCACGATCCATTCCAGGTCGATCTCCGCGCGCGGCGCATAGGCGGTCATCACCCCGTCGCGCAGCACGACCGCGTGGTCGGTGATGGTCAGCGCCTCCTCCAGGTGGTGCGAGATATAGACGATGCTGACGCCCCGCGCGGTCAGGTCGCGGATGACCTTGAACAGCACCTCGACCTCGGAGGCCGACAGGGCGCTGGTGGGTTCGTCCATGATCAGGATGCGGCTGTCCACGGACAGGGCGCGGGCGATCTCGACGATCTGCTGCTGACCAAGGCGCAGGTCCTCGACCGGGGTGGCGGGGTCGATCTGCTCCTCCAGCTCCTCCATCAGGGCGCGGGTCTGACGCTCCTCCTCGGCGTAGTCGACGCCCAGGGGGCCCATGATTTCGCGGCCCATGAAGATGTTGTCGCGCACCGACAGGTTCGGGGCCAGCGACAGCTCCTGATGGATGATGGAAATCCCCCGGTCGCGCGCGTCATTGGCATTGCCGAAGGCCACCGGCTGGCCGTCCAGCACGATCTGGCCCGATGTGGGCTGGATCACGCCCGACAGGATCTTCATCAGCGTGGATTTGCCCGCGCCGTTCTCTCCGAACAGGGTGGTGACCTGGCCGCGATGGATGTCGAAATTCACGCCCTTCAGCGCATGGACCTGGCCATAGGATTTCGCGACGTTGCGGGCGGCAAGAACGACCTGGGCGCTCATTGGACCTCCATCGCGACGGGGGTGATCAGCCAGTTCGACGGGTTGATCAGCCGGAACGCGCCGGTCACCGTGACCTGCCTGCCGGTCAGGGCGGCGGTGTCGATGGGGGCCAGAACCTCGGCCGCCATGGCGCGGTTGATGCCCGATCCGGCGTCCTGGTATTCGATCTGGTTGCGGAAGGCGCCGAAGGCGATGTCGCCGGGCGCGTCGCGCAGGTCGGTGCCGTTGATCGCGGGGCCGGTCTGCACGCGGATGCGCAGATCCTCGGGCAGGCCCGCGACGGTCAGCGGATAGACCCCGGCGCGCGGCTCGCCTGCGGTGCCGGTCACGGTGACCATCATGATCGCGCCGGTCGATGCGGGCGTGCCGTATTCCGCGATGGCCGCGTCCTGATCGGCGGCGATGGCGGCGGCCAGGTCTGTCGCGGGCACCGCCCGGGCGATCACCGCGTCACGGATGCGGGGGAATTCCTGCGTGCCATAGGCGTCGGGCGAAAAGGCCTGCTGCCGCGCATCGGCCTCGGAGCCGACCTGCACCACGGTTGTGTCCAGCGCGATCGCGGTCAGGACGCCCAGGCCGATCGCCACGGACAGAATCAGGCCGCGGCGGCTTGCGGCGGGGGCCCGGGGGGCGGGGGTGCTGTCGGTCATCGGGCGGCCTCTGGCTGAAGGGCGGGCGCCACCGGCGCCGGCCATGTGATCTCTGCGTGATGATCCCCGGGGATGCCGGCGCCGACAAGACGACGGGCACCTGTCCGTTTCGACAGGGCGGACACCGGCGCGGGCGCCGCCAGGCGGGCCGGACGCAAGGGTCGGACGGATGGTCCATGATGGGCGATTGCGGTCATGCGTCCCGGCCTCCCCTCCGGTCGATTCGCGTCGCTGATGCCTGTGATTGCGGCGAATCCGCGCATCCATCACAGGTCGTTGCAATCAGCTTAGATGAAATAAATTGCTGTGTCCGTAAAAAAATACGTTCCCTGTGCGATGATCGTGATATAAACCGACAGACCAAGGGACGGAGGCACCATGACCACCATGCAGCGCGACGTGCTGATCGGGATCGACGCGGGGACCTCGGTCATCAAGGCCGTGGGGTTCGATCTGTCGGGTCGGCAGCTGGGCGCGGCATCCGTGCCTAACCGCTATGCCACGGGCGCGCGGGGGGCTGCGACGCAGGACATGGCGCGGACCTGGGATGATTGCGCGGCGGCGCTGCGGGCGCTGGCAGACCACATCCCCGACCTTGCGGCGCGGACCGCGGCGCTGTCGGTGACGGGGCAGGGCGACGGCACCTGGCTGGTGGGCGATGACGGGCCGGTGGGCGATGCCTGGCTGTGGCTGGACGCGCGCGCCGCGCCCACGGTCACGCGGCTGGGCCAGGACCGCGCCCGGTTCGAGGCGACGGGCACCGGCCTGAACACCTGTCAGCAGGGCGCGCAGATGGCGCATATGGACGCCCATCACCCCGACCTGCTGGACCGCGCCCGGGTCGCGCTGCATTGCAAGGATTGGCTGTATCTGAACCTGACCGGGATCCGCGCGACCGACCCGTCCGAAGCCAGCTTTACCTTCGGTAATTTCCGCACCCGCGCCTATGACGACACAGTGATCCATGCGCTGGGCCTGAACCATCGGCGCGGCCTGCTGCCGCCGATCATCGACGGCACGCAGGTGACCCATCCGCTGACCGCTGATGCCGCCGCCGCGACGGGGCTGCTGGCGGGAACGCCAGTATCCCTTGGCTATGTCGACATGGTGATGACCGCGCTGGGCGCGGGTGTTCTGGGCGGGGCGGGCGACGTCGCCTGTTCCACGGTGGGCTCGACCGGGGTGCATCTGCGCGCCGTGAGTGCCGACCGGGTGCATCTGAACGATCAGGGCACGGGTTATGTCATCTGCCTGCCGGTGCCGGGTGTGGTCACGCAGGTCCAGACCAACATGGCGGCGACGCTGAACCTGGACTGGGTGCTGGGCCTGGCTGCCGGTATCCTGTCGGACATGGGCCAGCCGGTGACGCTTCGCGATCTGGTCGCGCGGCTGGACGGCTGGCTGGGTCAGGCGGCGCCGGGGCAGATCCTGTACCACCCCTATATCTCGGATGCGGGGGAGCGGGGGCCATTTGTCGATGCGGGTGCGCGGGCGGGGTTCACTGGGCTGTCAGCGGGGCACCGCTATCCCGATCTGGTCCGCGCCGTGGCCGAGGGGCTGGGCCTGGCCATGCGCGATTGTTACGCCGCGATGGGGCCGCTGCCGTCCGAATTGCGCCTGACCGGGGGCGCGGCGCGGTCGCCCGCGCTGCGCGCCATCCTGTCGGCGGCGCTGAACGCGCCCGTCCGCGTGTCGGACCGTGACGAGGCCGGGGCCGCGGGCGCCGCCATGATGGCCGCCGTGGCCATCGGCGCCTATCCCGACATGAATGCCTGCATCGCCGAATGGGTCACGCCGCTGCTGCGCGACCCCGAAGCCCCCGACCCGTATCTGGCCGCCACCTATGCGCGGCTGTTCCCCACCTTTGCTGCGGCGCGCAACGCGCTGCCCCCCATCTGGAACGCGCTGGCCTCCGCCCGCGCCCCCCTGCCAGGAGAGACCCATGACACCTGACCTGATCGACCTGTTCGTGATCGGCGGCGGCATCAACGGCGCGGGCGTCGCGCGCGATGCCGCGGGGCGGGGCCTGTCGGTCGTCCTGTGCGAAAAGGACGACCTGGCGCAGGGCACCTCGTCGCGTTCGGGGAAACTGGTGCATGGCGGGCTGCGCTATCTGGAATATTACGAATTCCGCCTGGTCCGCGAGGCGCTGATCGAACGCGAGGTGCTGCTGCGGGCCGCCCCCCACATCATCTGGCCGATGCGCTTTGTGCTGCCGCACAGCCCCGACGACCGGCCCGCCTGGCTGGTCCGGCTGGGGCTGTTCCTTTACGACAACCTGGGGGGGCGGAAAAAGCTGCCGGGCACGCGCACGCTGGATCTGCGCCGCGATCCTGTCGGTGCGCCCCTGCTGGACCAGTATCACAAGGGGTTCGAATACAGCGACTGCTGGGTCGATGACGCGCGGCTGGTGGTGCTGAACGCGGTCGATGCGGCGGAACGCGGCGCGACCGTCCTGACCCGCACCGCCTGCGTGTCGGCACGCCGTGAGGGGGATGTCTGGGCCGTCACCACCCGCGACACCGTCACGGGAGAGGAGCGGCTGTTCCACGCCCGCTGTCTGGTCAATTGCGCGGGGCCCTGGGTCAGCGACATCATCACCCGCGTGGCCGGGTCGAATTCGGCCCGCAACGTGCGGCTGGTCAAGGGCAGCCACATCATCGTGCCGAAATGGTGGGACGGGCCGAACGCCTATCTGGTGCAGAACCACGACAAGCGGGTGATCTTCATCAACCCCTACGAAGGTGACATGGCGCTGATCGGCACGACCGACATCGCCTATGACGGCCGGGCCGAGGACGTGAGCGCCGACGACTCGGAGATCGACTATCTGCTGGCCGCCGTGAACCGCTATTTCAAGGAAAAGCTGCGCCGCCAGGACGTGATCCACAGCTTTTCCGGGGTGCGTCCGCTGTTCGATGACGGGCAGGGCAACCCGTCGGCGGTGACGCGCGACTATGTGTTCGATCTGGACCGGAATGGCGGCGCGCCGATGCTGAACATCTTTGGCGGCAAGATCACCACCTTCCGAGAGCTGGCCGAACGCGGCATGCACCGCCTGGCCGAGATCTTTCCACAGATGGGCCCCGACTGGACCGAGACCGCCCCCCTGCCGGGCGGCGAGATCGCCAATGCCGATTACGAAAGCTTTGCCAACCTGCTGCGCGAGCTGCACCCCTGGATGCCCCGCGCCCTGGTCCAGCATTACGGGCGGCTGTATGGCGCACGGACCCGCGACGTGGTGGCGGGCGCCCGGTCGCTGGAGGGGTTGGGCCTGCATTTCGGCGGCCAGCTTTACGAGGCCGAGGTGCGCTATCTGGTGGCCCGCGAATGGGCGCAGACCCCCGAGGACATCCTGACCCGCCGTACGAAACATTACCTGCACCTGACCCCCGATCAGCAGGCAGCCTTTGCCGACTGGTTCGCCGCATCGGATCTGGCGCAGGCCGCCTGAGAGGACATCATGCCCCTGACCCTGTCGCTGAACACCAACCCGCTGGTCAACCGCATCGCCGATCCGGACGACCTGATCGACACGGTCGCGCGCGACCTTCGCATCCGCGACCTGCAGCTGACGCATGAGTTCATCAACCCCTCCTGGCCCGCGCCGGTCATCCGCCGCCTGACGCGGCAGATGCGCGCGGCGCTGGACCGGACCGGGGTGCGGGTGACCAGCGGCATGACCGGGCCGTATGGGCGGCTGAACCATTTCGGCCATCCCGACGCGGATGTGCGGCGATATTACATCGACTGGTTCAAGACCTTCGCGGACATCACCGCCGATCTGGGCGGGAGGTCGGTCGGCACGCAATTCGCGATCTTTACCTGGCGCGACTATGACGCGCCCGCCCGCCGCGAGGACCTGATCCGCATCGCCATCGACTGTTGGGCCGAGGTTGCCCAGCACGCCGAGGCCGCCGGGTTGGACTACATCTTCTGGGAACCGATGAGCGTGGGCCGCGAATTCGGAGAGACGATCCCCGCCGCGATGGCCCTGCAGGACCGGCTGACGGCGGCCGACATGGCGGTGCCGATGTGGATGATGGCCGATATCGACCATGGCGACGTGACCAGTGCGGACCCCGACGATTACGATCCCTATGCCTGGGCGCGGGCCGTGCCGCGGGTCAGCCCGATCATCCATATCAAGCAGTCGCTGATGGACAAGGGCGGCCACCGCCCCTTCACCGCCGAATTCAACGCCAGGGGCCGGGTCCAGCCTGAACCCGTGCTGGAGGCGCTGGCCCAGGGTGGGGCCGTCGACAACGAGATCTGCCTGGAGTTGTCCTTCAAGGAACGCGATCCCAATGACCGGCAGGTGATCGCCCAGATCGCGGAAAGCGTGGCATTCTGGGCGCCGCATATCGACACCGGCGCGGATAAGCTGAATATCTAGCGCATCGCAGTCCGGGATGCCGCCATGACCAGCCCCTTCGCCTTTGCCACCGCCACGCAGATCCTGTTCGGACGCGGCCAGTCGGCCGAGGCGGCGGGCCGCATCGCGGCGATGGGGCGGCGGGTGCTGCTGGTGCAGGGGGCGACGGCGGCGCGCGCAGACTGGCTGGCCGATGCGCTTGCGGCGCAGGGCTGTACGGTCACGCGCCTGTCGGTGCCGCGCGAACCCGACTTGCCAATGATCCTGTCGGCCATGGATACTGCACGCGGGGCCGAGGTCGTCGTGGCCTTGGGCGGCGGAGCGGTGATCGACGCGGGCAAGGCGCTGGCGGCTTGCCTGACCATGACCCGCCCGGTTTTGGACCACCTGGAGGTGGTGGGGCAGGGCCTGCCGCTGGACCATGCGCCCTTGCCCTTTGTCGCCATCCCCACCACCGCCGGCACCGGGGCCGAGGTCACGCGCAACGCGGTGATCGGCGTCCCCGAGGCACGCCGCAAGGTCAGCCTGCGCGATGCGCGGATGCTGCCCGCGCTGGCCATCGTCGACCCAGGCCTGACCGATGGCTGTCCGCGGGGGGTGACGCTGGCCTCCGGGCTGGATGCCATCACGCAGGTGATCGAGCCCTACGTCTGCACCCGCGCCAACCCGCTGACCGATGCGCTGTGCCGCGACGCGATCCCGCGCGGCCTGACGGCGATCATGCGCCTGATGGAGGCCGAGGACCCGCAGGCCCGCGACGAAATGGCCTGGGTCAGCCTGTGCGGCGGTCTGGCTCTGGCCAATGCGGGCCTGGGCGCGGTGCATGGGCTGGCGGGCCCCTTGGGCGGGCTGACCGGGGCCGCGCATGGCGCGATCTGCGGTGCGCTGCTGCCGCATGTGCTGCTGGCCAACCGGCAGGCGGTGACCGATCCGGCCCTGGCGGCGCGGTTGGATCAGGTCGGCGCCTGGATCGGCGCGGCCTTCGGGCGGGGCGGTGCCACGCTGCCGCAGGCGGTGGCGCTGCTGGGTGACTGGTCGCGGGCGGCGGGGCTGCCCGGCCTTGCCGCGCAGGGGATCGACGCGGCTGCCCAGCAGGCGGCGGCCGAGGCGGCGGCGACATCCTCCTCCATGAAGGCCAACCCGGCGCCCCTTTCCGTGGCCGCGTTGCGGGCCGTCATGCAGGCGGCATCGTGATGACGCGGCGCGGCCCGATCGACCCCGAGCAGAGCCTGGCGACCCGCGCCGCCTGGCTGCATTACGCGGGCGGGCTGACGCAGGCGGCGGTGGCCAAGCGGCTGGGCGTGACCGGTGTCAAGGCGCATCGCCTGATCGCCCGCGCGGTGGCCGAGGGCGTGGTCAAGGTCACCATCGACGGAGAGATCGTCGAATGCGCCATGCTGGAGGACCAGCTCTGCGCGCGCTTCGGCCTGGCGCATTGCGAGGTGGCCCCCGACCTGGGAGAGGAGGGGATGCCCCTGCGCGCCCTGGCCCTGGCCGGTGCGGGCTTTCTGCGCCGCGCCATCGAAAGCGGGGAACATCAGGTCATCGGCCTGGGCCACGGTCGGACCCTGGCGGCGGCAGTCCGGCAGCTGCCCCGGTTCGAGGCGCGCGACATTAGGTTTGTCGCGGTGCTGGGCGGCCTGACGCGGAACTATGCCGCTAACCCGCATGACGTGATGCACACCCTGGCCGAAAAGACTGGCGCGCAGGCCTATGTGATGCCGGTGCCGTTTTTTGCCAATTCCGAGGCCGACCGCGCGGTGCTGTTGTCCCAGCCCGGCGTGCGCGACATCTTCGATCTGTCGAACAGCGCGACCCTGACCCTTGTGGGGATGGGCACGGCGGATGGGGGGGCGCAGCTGGTTGCATCGGGGATGATCGAGCGGCGCGAGATCGCGGAAATCAACGCGGCCGGCGGGATGGGAGAGATGATGGGCCACTTCTTCGACGCACGTGGCCATGTGCTTGAAACGACCCTGACGGCGCGGACCCTGGCGGTCGAACTGGACCGCGCCGAAGGTCAGCGCATCGTCGTCATCGCGGGCGGTCCTGACAAGCTGGCGGCGATCCGTGCGGTGCTGAACAGCGGCCGCCTGTCCGGCCTGATCACCGACGAGATCACGGCGCGCGGCCTGATGTCGGTGTGATCCGCACGGGGGCGTGTCGGGGAAACCCCGACCCGGTCGCTGCCGCTGGGCCCCGCGCGCGCTTTGCGCGCGTGGGGAGCATCGCGTCGAGGCCGCTTGCGGCCTTGACCTTTGGATCAGTGGCCGGTCACCAGACGGGCGCGGGCGATGATGGCCGCGGGGGTGATGCCGAACTCCTGGTACAGGCGGTCGATGGGGGCCGATGCGCCGAAACCGGTCATGCCGATCACATCGTCCTCGGTCGCGACATAGCGGGTCCAGCCGAACTTGCCCGCGGCCTCGACGGCGATGCGGGGCGCGGTGCCCAAGGTCTGGGCGCGGTAATCGGCGGATTGCGCCTCGAACAGCTCCCAGCTTGGCATCGACACGACGGCCACGGCCATGCCTTCTGCGGCCAGCGCCTCGGCGGCCTGAACGGCGATGGCGACCTCAGTGCCGGTGGCGATCAGGGTCACGTCGCGGCCGTCGCCGAACTGGCGGATCACATAGGCGCCCTTGGCGGTCAGGTTCTCGGTCCCGGCCTCAAGGCGCAGCTGCGGCACGTCCTGGCGGGACAGGGCCAGCAGGGATGGCACATTGCGGTTGCGGATCGCGATGTCCCAGGCTTCCAGCGTCTCGACCGTGTCGGCGGGGCGCAGGACGGTCAGGCCGGGAATGGCGCGCAGCGAGGCAAGGTGTTCCACCGGCTGGTGGGTCGGGCCGTCCTCGCCCAGGCCGATGCTGTCATGGGTCATGACATAGATCGTGCCGACCCCCATCAGCGCCGACAGGCGGATCGCGTTGCGGGCATAGTCGGAAAACACCAGGAACGTGCCCCCATAGGCGATCACCCCGCCATGCAGGTTCAGCCCGTTCATCGCGGCGGCCATGCCGAATTCGCGCACGCCATAGCCGATATAGCGGCCGGGCGCGTCGCGGGTGTATTGCGTGTCGACCGCCTTGACGCGGGTCAGGTTCGATCCGGTCAGATCGGCCGATCCGCCGATCATCGCGGGCACGGCCCCGGCCAGCGCCTCCAGCGCCATCTGGCTGGCCTTGCGGGTCGCGGCCTTTTTCGGCGCGGCAAACAGGGCGTCGCGGGCGGCGGTGACGGCGGTGTCATAGCCCGCGGGCAGATCGCCCGACAAGCGCTGCGTCAGGGCCGCGCCCTTTGGCGATGCGGCCAGACGGGCCTCCCATGCCTCGCGGTCAGCAGTGCCGCGCGCGCCGATCTGGCGCCACTCAGTGGCCAGATCGTCGGGGATCACGAAGGCGTCATGCGTCCAGCCCAGGGCCTCGCGGGTCAGCGCGCCCTCATCGGCGCCCAAGGGCGAGCCATGCACGGAATAGCTGCCCGCCCGGTTGGGCGAGCCAAACCCGATGATCGTCTTCATCGCGATCAGCGAGGGCTTGCCCGTCTCGGCTTTGGCGGCCGCCATCGCGGCATCCAGTGCGCGACCATCATGGCCGTCGCAGGTCTGGACATGCCAGCCGCAGGCTTCGAGGCGCGCCGGGATGTCCTCGGAAAAGCTGACCGAGGTCGGGCCGTCGATGGTGATGCTGTTGTCGTCGTACAGCACGATCAGCTTGCCCAGGCCCAGATGGCCCGCAAGACTGATCGCCTCCTGGCCGATGCCCTCCTGCAGGCAGCCGTCGCCCAGCATGACCCAGGTGCGGTGATCGACCAGGTCGTCGCCGAACTCTCCGGCCAGCGCGCGTTCCGCCAGCGCCATGCCCACGGCGGTGGCCAGGCCCTGACCCAGGGGGCCGGTCGTGGTCTCGATCCCCTTGGCGTGGCCGTATTCCGGGTGGCCCGCGGTGATCGCGCCCCATTGGCGGAAGTTCCGGATCTGCTCCAGCGTCATGTCCTGATACCCGGTCAGGTGCAGCAGGCTGTAGAGCAGCATCGACGCATGCCCGTTCGACAGCACGAAGCGGTCGCGGTCGGGCCAGTCGGGGTTCGCCGCATCGAATTTCAGGTGGTTGCGGAACAGCATGGTGGCGGCATCGGCCATGCCCATCGGCGCGCCGGGATGACCGCTGTTGGCGGCATTCACGGCGTCGATGGTCAGCGCCCGGATGCAGTTCGCCAGGGCGAAGTTCTGCGGGTCCAGATCGGCTTTGGCGGCGATGGCGGGGTCTTTGGGGGTGTCTAAGGGCATGGGGGTCCTCCTGTTGCGCCCTCCATAGCCTGTCGGCGGTGTCATCACAACGAAAAATCACAAAGTAACATTCAGGGTGTTGTTATGTGCGGTCTGCGTGTTATGAATGGTCCTCGAACCAGGGAGGACAGTGTGAAACGCGATGAACGCAGGCAGGCGATCATGGATCTGCTGGTCGCGGCCCGGGCCGTGGACCTGGACGACCTGGCGCTGCGCTTTGCGGTCAGCCGGATGACCATCCACCGCGATCTGGACGACCTGGAACAGGCGGGCCTGCTGCGCAAGGTGCGCGGCGGCGCCACCATCGAGGCCGGCACCCAGTTCGAGAGCGATTTTCGCATCCGCGAATTGCAGGACGGCGACGCCAAGGCGCGCATGGCCCAGGCCGCGCTGGAGCTGGTCGAGCCGGGGATGACCGTGATGGTCAATGACGGCTCGATGGCGGCGCTGCTGGGGGCGCGGCTGACGGACCGCGCGCCGCTGACGGTCATCACCAACAACGCCGCCGTCATCGACCGGCTGCGCGATGCCCCGCGGGTGACGCTGATCGCGCTTGGCGGCATCTACAGCGTCAAGTTCAACGGATTTTTCGGCATGGTGACCGAGGATGCGCTGTCGCGGCTGCGGGCGGATCTGGCGTTCATCTCGACCCCGGCGGTGGCAGGGCTGCGGGCGTTTCACATGGATGACGGCGTGGTGCGGACCAAGCGCGCGATGATGCAGGCGTCGGAACGCTGCGCGCTGCTGGTCAACCACGCCCGCTTTGGCCGCAGCGCGCTGCATGCGCTGGCCGACCTGTCGGATTTCGACGCCATCATCACCGACGCGCCCCCCGCGCCCGAGGATCGCGCCGCGATCGACCGGGCGGGCATCGCGCTGACCATCGCAAAGGACCCCGCATGACCCAATTCTGGATCGGCACCAGCTGGAAGATGAACAAGACCCTGGCCGAGGCGATGACATTCGCGGACGGCCTGCGCGGCACGCCCGCCCCCGCAGGCATCCAGCGGTTCGTCATCCCGCCCTTTACCGCCTGCCGCCAGGTGGCCGACGCGCTGTCGGACACCGACGTCAAGGTCGGCGCGCAGAACATGCACTGGGACGATGCCGGTGCCTGGACCGGAGAGATCAGCCCCGTGATGCTGACCGATTGCGGGCTGGACATCGTGGAACTGGGCCACAGCGAACGCCGCGAGCATTTCGGCGAGACCGACGAGACGGTGGGCCTGAAGACCGCCGCCGCCGTCCGACACGGCCTGATCCCGCTGATCTGCATCGGAGAGACCCTGGCCGAGCGCGAGGCGGGCCGCGCCACGCAGGTGCTGGAGGCTCAGGTCCGCACCGCGCTGGACCCCGTGGCCGGGTCTGACGCCGCGATCCTGCTGGCCTACGAGCCGGTCTGGGCCATCGGCGCGAACGGCATTCCCGCGACCTCGGATTACGCCGATGCGCGGCAGGCCGAGATCATCGCGGTGTCGCAAGACGTGCTGGGCCGCCGCGTGCCCTGCCTCTATGGCGGGTCGGTCAATCCGGGCAATTGCGCGGAACTGATCGCCTGCCCGCATATCGACGGGCTGTTCATCGGGCGCTCGGCCTGGGACGTGAACGGCTATCTGGACATCCTGGCGCGCTGCGCCGCAACCATCGGAGAGAACGCATGAAACTGGCAATCGCAGGCGACAGCGCGGGCGAAGGTCTGGCCAAGGTGCTGGCCGACCACCTCAAGGACCGCTTCGACGTGTCGGAAATCAGCCGCACGGACGAAGGCCCCGACGCGTTCTATGCCAACCTGTCGGACCGGGTGGCCAGCCAGGTCATGGACGGCACCTATGACCGCGCCATCCTGGTCTGCGGAACGGGCATCGGCGTCTGCATCGCGGCCAACAAGGTGCCGGGCATCCGCGCAGCCCTGACGCATGACACCTATTCCGCCGAACGCGCCGCGCTGTCGAATGACGCGCAGATCATCACCATGGGCGCCCGCGTGATCGGGGCAGAGGTCGCCAAGACCATCGCCGATGCCTGGCTGGCGCAGACCGAAAGCTTTGACCGCAACGGCAAATCCGCGGGCAATGTCGCGGCCATCGACGCGGTCGGTGCGAAATACGCAGGGCGCTGATGCTGCGCCTGCCGACGGACGGGCCCGCGACGGGGCCGCTGCTGGACGATCTGCTGGCGCGTGACGGCGCGCCTGCCATCGTGGCGGCCATCGCCCGCGCGCTGCCGCCACTGGCCGCGCGTCTGGCGGCGGGGCGCCTGCACGGCGACCCCGAGGCCATCGTCGGCACCAATGACAGCGGCGACAGCCAGAAGGCGCTGGACATGGCGGCCCATGACCACATGATCGCCGCCCTGCGCGCGGCGGGCGTCCGTCAGGTCCTGTCCGAAGAGGCCCTGGACATCATCTTGCTGAACGACGGCGGCGCCTTCGACGTGGCGATCGACCCTATCGACGGGTCGGGCAGCATCGGCATCGGCGCGCCCCTGGGAATGCTGTTCAGCATCCTGCCCGCCGATCCGCAGGGGTTCCAGCGGACGGGCAGGGCGGTGGTGGCGGCGGGTTACGCGTCCTTTGGGCATTCGGTCGATTTCGGCTGGTCCACCGGCGCGGGCGTCCATGTCGCCACCTGGGACGCAGAGGCCGCAGCCTTTCGCGTCAGCCGACAGGATCTGCGGCTTAAGCCCCAGGCCTCGACCATTGCATATAACGCGTCGAATGAACGCCACTGGGCGCCCGGGCTGCAGGCTTGGGCCAGTGACCTGCGCGCAGGCCGTGACGGTCCGCGCGGGCGCGATTTCAACATGCGCTGGCTGGCCGCCGCCGTGGGTGAATTGCACCGCATCCTGCTGAAGAGCGGCGCGTTCCTGTACCCCGCCGATGCGCGGCCGGGATATGGCGACGGCCGGCTGCGGCTGATCTATGAATGCGTGCCCATCGCCTTTCTGATCGAACAGGCGGGCGGGCAGGCGACCGACGGGCACGGCCCCATCCTGGACCGCGTGCCGCGCGGCCTGCACGAATTCACCCCCCTTTATTTCGGCGCCTCGGACGAGATCGACGCGCTGCATGACGCCCTCAGAGGATAACCCCCATGCCCATGATCACCCTGCGCCAGCTGCTGGATCACGCGGCCGAGCATGGCTATGCCGTGCCCGCCTTCAACATCAACAACATGGAGCAGGGGCTGGCCGTGATGCAGGCGGCGCAGGCCACGCGCAGCCCGGTGATCCTGCAGGCCAGCCGCGGCGCACGGGCCTATGCCAATGACGCGGTGCTGGCCGGGCTGATCGGGGGTCTGGCGCGGGCTTATCCCGACATCCCGATCTGCATGCATCTGGACCACGGCAACGGGCTGGAGACCTGCGCGACCGCGATCCAGAACGGGTTCACGTCGGTGATGATGGACGGTTCGCTGAAATCCGATGGCAAGACGCCCGCCGATTACGCCTATAACGCCGACATCACCCGCCGCGTGACCGAAATGGCCCATGCCTGCGGCGTGTCCGTCGAGGGAGAGCTGGGCGTGCTGGGCAGCCTTGAGACCGGCATGGGCGATGCCGAGGACGGCCACGGCGCCGAGGGCAAGCTGTCCGAGGATCAGCTGCTGACCGACCCCGACGAGGCCGTGCGCTTTGTCCAGGAGACCGGCGTGGACGCCTTGGCCATCGCCATGGGCACCAGCCACGGCGCCTACAAGTTCACCCGCAAGCCCGACGGCGACATCCTGGCGATGCATGTGATCGAGGAGATCCACCGCCGCCTGCCCAACACCCATCTGGTGATGCACGGCTCCAGTTCGGTCCCCGAGGATCTGCAGGCGATCATCAACGCGCATGGCGGCGACATCCGCCCGACCTGGGGCGTCCCCGTCGACGAGATACAGCGCGGCATCCGCCATGGCGTGCGCAAGGTGAACATCGACACCGACAACCGCCTGGCCATGACCGCCGCGATCCGCCGCGTGCTGGCCGAACACCCGGCGGAATTCGACCCGCGCGCCTATCTGAAGCCCGCGATGGCGATGATGGCGCAGGTCTGCCGCGACCGGTTCGAGGCCTTCGGGACCGCGGGCAATGCTGACAAGCTGCGCCCGCTGTCCCTGCCGGAAATGGCCGCGCGTTACTGATCCACGCGGGTCAGCAGCGCCTCGACCTCGGGGCCGATGGCGTCCACGATCTGGCGGACGCCCTCGGCATTGGGGTGGATGCGGTCGTCCTGCATCAGGTCGGCCAAGGACAGGCCCTGCGTGGCCTTTTCCCCGATCGGTCCCAGGAAATCGGGGACCAGAACCGCGTCGTATTCGGCGGCCAGATCGACATACATCCCCTCGAAGTCGCGGGCGAAATCGGGGCCGTAATTGCCCGGCGCGGGCAGGCCCGCCAGCAGGACCGGCACGCCGGCCGCCTGCGCCTTGGACAGGATGGCATCCAGGTTCGCCCGGCTGGAGGCCGGGTCGATCCCGCGCAGCAGGTCGTTGCCGCCAAGCGCCACGATCATCGCATCAGGCGCATCGGCCAGCGTCCAGTCGACGCGCGCCGCACCCCCCGCCGTCGTGTCGCCCGACACGCCCGCGTTGATGACCGTCACGTCATGGCCGCGGCCCTGCAGCCAATCCTGCAGCACGGGCACGAACCCCTCCTCCTGAGGCAGGCCGTATCCCTGCGTCAGACTGTCGCCCAGGGCTGTCAGGCGCAGCGCCTCTGCGTCAGCAGGGGTTGCCCCCGATGCCATGACCGTGACCGCCAGCGCCGCCAAGGCGGCCCGGGCGCGGTTGCCAATCGCGGCGCGGCCCCCGTATCGTGCCGCCAAAGCCCAAGATGAGAGGACCGAGCCCATGGCCGACCCGGTGATCCGCCTGCGCGACGCGCAATTGACGTTGCAGGGCAATGCGGGGCCGGTCGATATCCTGCGCGGCATCACGCTGGAGGTGGTGCGGGGGGAGACGGTCGGGTTGGTCGGTCCTTCGGGGTCGGGCAAATCATCGCTCCTGATGCTGATGGGCGGGCTGGAACGGGCCACCGGCGGACAGGTCCATGCATTGGGTCAGGATCTGACCGCGCTGGACGAGGACGCGCTGGCACGCTTTCGTCTTGGCAATATGGGGGTGGTGTTCCAGTCCTTCCACCTGATCCCGACGATGACGGCGCTTGAAAATGTCGCGACCCCGCTGGAGCTGGCGGGCGCGGACGATGCCTTTGACCGCGCGGCGGCCGAACTGGGCCGCGTGGGTCTGGGCGGACGGCTGGACCATTACCCCGCCCAGCTGTCGGGGGGCGAACAGCAGCGCGTGGCGCTGGCCCGCGCCGCGGCGCCGCGTCCCGCGATCCTGCTGGCGGATGAGCCCACCGGCAATCTGGACGGCACCAACGGGCAGGCGATCATGGATCTGCTGTTCGCCCTGTCGCGCGATCATGGCGCGACGCTGGTGCTGGTCACGCATGATCCGGTGCTGGCCGCGCGCTGTGACCGGGTGATCCGCCTGAACGATGGCCGCGTCGATGCGGGGGTCCCGGCATGAGCCTGGCACTGGCGGCTCGCATCGCGCGGCGCGATCTGCGCGGCGGCTTGCGGGGGTTCTGGGTGCTGCTGGTGTGCCTGGCGCTTGGGGTCGCGGCGATCGCGGCGGTGGGGTCCGTGCGCGCGGCCATCCAGGCGGGGCTGACAGAACAGGGCGCGGCCCTGCTGGGTGGCGATGCCGAGGTCAGCCTGACCTATCGCTTTGCCGATGAGGCCGAGCGGGACTGGCTGGAGGACCGCGCCGCGACCGTCTCAGAGATCGTCGATTTCCGGTCGATGGCTGTGGTGGGCCAGGACGGTGCCGCCGAACGCGCGCTGACCCAGGTCAAGGGCGTGGACGCGGCCTGGCCGCTGGTGGGGCAGGTGGTTCTGGACCCGCCGATGCCGCTGGCCGAGGCACTTGGCCCGACGCCGCAGGGTCTGCCCGGCGGGGTAATGGC
This sequence comes from Paracoccus hibiscisoli, assembly GCF_005048265.1. Lineage (GTDB taxonomy): Bacteria > Pseudomonadota > Alphaproteobacteria > Rhodobacterales > Rhodobacteraceae > Paracoccus > Paracoccus hibiscisoli. The sequence continues at coordinate 43,979 of NZ_SUNH01000006.1, read as the reverse complement.
GCCGCTGCTGGCCGACCGTCTGGGGCTGGCCCTGGGCGACGTGTTCCGGCTGGGGGTGCAGGATTTCGTCCTGACCGCGCGCCTGCAGGTCGAACCCGATGCGGGGGCGGCGGGATTCGGCTTTGGTCCGCGCACGCTGGTCCTGCGATCCGCGTTGGAGGACAGCCAGCTGCTGGGTGCAGGCACGCTGTTCGACAGCCGCTATCGGCTGATGCTGGCACAGGGGGCCGATCCCGACGCGCTGCGCGACGACTGGCGCGGGGCATTCCCGGACAGCGGGGCACGATGGCGCGACAGCAGGCGGGGCGCGCCGGGCATCGACAATTTCGTGGACCGGATCGGCGCCTTTCTGGTGCTGGTCGGCCTGACGGGGCTGGCCGTGGGTGGGGTCGGCGTGTCGGCGGCGGTGCGCGCGCATCTGGCTCGCAAGACGCAGGTCATCGCGGTGCTCAAGACGCTTGGCGCGTCGGGGCGCACGATCTTTCAGGTCTATCTGCTGCAGGTGGGGGCGGTGACGCTGATGGGGGTCGCCCTGGGGCTGGTGCTGGGCGCGCTGGTGCCGCTGGCGCTGGCGCCGCTGCTGTCGGCGCGGCTGCCGGTGCCGGCGGTCTTTGCGCCCTATCCCGGCCCGCTGGCCGAGGCGGCGCTGTACGGCATCCTGACGGCGGCGATCTTCACCCTGTGGCCGCTGGCGCGGACCCGCCAGATCCGGGCGGCGACGCTGTTCCGCGATGCGGGCGGCATCGGTGCGGGCTGGCCGCAAGCGCGGTTCCTGGCGGTGATCGGGCTGGCGGCGGCGCTGCTGGTGGGGTCGGCTGCCTGGTTCTCGGGGCTGTGGGCGCTGACGCTTGGGGTGGCGGGGGGCGTGATCCTGGCCTTTGGCGTGCTGGTCGCGGCGGCGGGCCTGGTCCGGCGCGCGGCACGCGCGGGCGGACGGTCGCGGCTGATGCGCGGGCGTCCTGTGCTGCGGCTGGCGCTGTCGGCCATCGGCGGACCGCGCGACGAGGCGCTGTCGGTGATCCTGTCCCTGGGGTTGGGGCTGACCGTGCTGGCGGCGGTGGGGCAGGTGTCGTCCAACCTGAACCAGGCGATCCGCACCGAACTTCCGGACCGGGCGCCGACCTATTTCTTTCTGGACATCCAGCCCGATCAGTTGGACGGGTTCCTGACCCGGCTGCGGGACGATCCGCTGGTGGATGACGTGGCGACCGCGCCGATGCTGCGCGGCATCATCACCGGCCTCAAGGACCGCCCCGCGCGTGAGGTCGCGCCCGACCACTGGGTGCTGCGCGGCGACCGGGGCATCACCTATGCCGCGTCCCCGCCGCCCGGCACCCGCATCACCCAGGGCGAATGGTGGCCCGAGGATTACGCAGGCCCCCCCCTGGCCAGCTTTTCCGATGAGATCGCGACCGAGATCGGGCTGCAGATCGGCGACACGATCACGGTCAACATCCTGGGCCGCGACATCACCGCCACCATCGCCAACCTGCGCGAGGTCGATTTCAGCGACGCGGGCATCGGCTTCGTGATGGCGCTGGACCCCGGCGCGATGCAGGGCGCGCCGCATACCCATATCGCCACCGTCCATGCCGACCCCGCGGCCGAGGCGCCGATCCTGCGCGATCTGGGCAGCCGCTATCCCAACGTGACCGCCGTCCCCGTGCGCGAGGTCATCGACCGCGCCGCCGAGGCGCTGTCGGGCATCGCCGCCGCCACGGCCTGGGCGGCGGGCGCCACGCTGCTGACCGGGTTCGTGGTGCTGATCGGGGCGGCCGCCGCGGGCGAACGCGCCCGTGTGCATGAGGCGGCAGTCCTGAAGACGCTTGGCGCGTCGCGGGCGCGCATCCTGGCCAGCTTTGCCCTGCGCTCGGCGCTGCTGGGGGCTGCGGCGGGGGGCGTGGCGCTGTTGGGCGGGGGCTTGGCGGGCTGGGCGGTGTCGGTCCTGGTGATGGAGGTGCCGTTCCGGTTCGACCTGGTCTCGGCCCTGATGATCGTGGTGGGGGGCGTGTTGGCCACGCTGCTGGCGGGTCTGGGCTTTGCCTGGCGGCCGTTGGCGGCGCGCCCGGCCCGGGTGCTGCGGGCGCAGGACTAGGCGCGTCGACGCATCATTTCTGCGCGGGACGTCATGGCCACTGGCGGGACGGGGGCCGCCGCCCTATCTTGGGGCTTGCGGCTGCCTGGCCGCGCCTGCCGGAACGACGCGTCAGCCATGCACGCCCCCTGTGACCCCATCCCGATGCTGCACCCCACCGCCGGCCATGCGGTGATGCCTGCTGACCGGGGTCCGGCGGGCCGTCGCAGCGCGCTGGCGGCCTGGGCGACGGTGCTGGTGATGATCGTCACGCTGGTGGCGGCCCTGGCGCTGGCGCGGCCCATGATTCCGGGGCACGGACCCGAGGATCGCTTTTCCGACAGCGTCCTGCCCGCCTCCAACGCGCTGGCCGAGCGCCCCAAACCCGGCACGCCGTTGGGCGATGACGCGACCCTGCCGGAGCATCGTGTCACCCATGCGCGCCCCGGAGCCACGGATGTCGCGCCCAGGCCCCGCGCGGTGGATCATCCGCCCGTTGCGCATCGCTGCCCGCGATGCAGGCCGCGTGCGCCGCCAATCCCTCCGACGATGACGATCTGAACCCGGACCGCCTGGCCTTCAGGGGTCTGCCCGCTGTTTCGTATCCGAGGACGACAAGATGACCGATCTGGCACCCCGATCGGGGGCACGGACCCCGCATGACCAGCCTGATGCCGATGACGGGTTCCCCATGCCCCCGACCCGCCCGCAGCCGGGCGTTGCCCGACAGGTTCTGCTGCACTGGCTGGCTTTTCTGGGCGGCACGGCGGCCCTGCTGGGCGCGGCCGCCTGGCTGTTCTGACCCGCGCGCGACGGCCCCCGTCCGGGGATGCCGTCGCGCCTTACGGCCCTAGCGGTCGCGGGTATTCACGGGATAGGCGGTCGTGTGCCGCAGGCGTTCCATCGCGAACTGTGCCGTGACGGTCTTGATGGCGACGGCATCGGTCAGGGCCGTGTAAAAGCGGTCATAAGCGGCCATGTCTGGCACCACGACGCGCAGCAGATAGTCGATGTCGCCGGCCATGCGCCAGGCCTCCATGACCTGGGGCAGGGCGTCGATGGCGCGGGCGAAGGCCAGGCGCCATTCGGTGCCGTGATCGGGCGCCTGGACCCCGACAAAGACGGTCAGCCCAAAGCCCAATTTGGCCGGGTCGGCCAGGGCCACGCGGCGGGTCAGCACGCCGGTGGCCTCCAGCTTCTGGATGCGCTTCCAGCAGGGGGTCTGGGACAGGCCGACCTTGTCCGCGATCTGCGCGATGGGGGTGGTGGCATCCGTCATCAACACCGCCACGATCTTGCGGTCGATCAGGTCCAGGGGGGCAGTCTGGGTCATCGGGACGATTCCTTTCCCGGACAGCATGCGATAATAATTTACAATGTCTAGTGTCATTGTCGTCTTTAATCGGACAGGCCCATCGGGTCCTGCCGGGCGGGCGGGGCCCGCGTAAAAACCCCGTGGTCGGGTCGTCTTTTCTTTTGCAGCGTGGCGAACTGGCCTATATCCGGCGGACAGCAACGCATCCGGGGGCCGCGCCATGATCACACAAAAGATGAAATACGCGCTGAAGGCCCTGCTGGTGCTTGGGGACGAGGCGCGCCGCGACCGCCCCGAGGCGCTGACCATCGAGGTGATCGCCCGGCGCTCCGGCACGCCCAAGCGGTTTCTGGAACAGATCCTGCTGGAGGTGCGCAACGCGGGGATCGTAGCGTCGATCCGGGGGCGGTCGGGAGGATATATCCTGATCAAGCGCCCCGAGGACGTCTCGATCTCGGAGCTGCTGCGGCTGATCGACGGGCCGATCGCGCCGCTGCCCTGCCTGTCGCGCCGCGCCTATCAGCGCTGCGAGGATTGCACAGACGAGGCCACATGCCGGTTGCGGCGCGTGTTCTCGGAGGTGTTCTGGTCCTACCTGATCCTGATCGAATCGCTGAGCCTGGCCGACATGCTGGGTTCCGAGGCGGTCGCGGCTCAAGTCACCGGCGCCTGATCGTGGCCCCGTTTTAGGGTATCTGACAGCCATTGATCCGCAGTCTGAAACGGACGTGAGGGGGGGCGATGCGCGTGGAGAAGGATCTTCTCTTTAGACGACAAAATCAGCCGATTTAATTATGTTGATAAAAACGACTTTCCCTGTCGATATTAGCGTATCGAAACGCCGCACGGGCCACAGGAAAGGACGACAGATGATCCCGCAACCGACCGGCACGATCCTCTTGCGGGCCGGCCTGCGCCCGGTGAACCGCGCCGCCCCGGTCGCAGCCTGCCCCCGATCACCAGGATGCCGAACGCGCCGCCCGCAGTCCCGCCCGACACACCCCTCAGCCAAGAGAGACCGCCATGTTCGCCACCATCAACACCGGCCCCCACAGCAGCGCCCAGGGCCCGCGCGTCACCGAAGCTGCCGATGGCCGCGTCACCATGTCGACCGGGCGCGGCACGCTGACCGGGTTTCCGGTCGGCAGGCTGGCCCCGATGGGCGTCTGACGCCCGCTAGCCCCTGATCGAACCGCCATGAGGTCGCCCATGTTTCTACGCACAACCGCCCTTGCCCTGCTGATGCTGACGCCTGCCGCCCATGCCCAGAGCCTGCTGAATGTCAGCTATGACCCCACCCGTGAGCTGTATCGCGACGTCAACGAGGCCTTCGCCGCCCATTGGCAGGCCCAAGGGAATGACGCCCCGACCATCGAGACCAGCCACGGCGGGTCTGGCGCGCAGGCGCGATCCGTGATCGACGGGCTGGCCGCGCAGGTGGTGACGCTGGCGCTGGCCTCCGATATTGATCAGATCGCCGCCGCGGGCAAGCTGCCCGAGAACTGGCAGACCCTGCTGCCGCATAATTCCAGCCCCTACACCTCGACCATCGTGTTCCTGGTCCGTGACGGCAACCCCAAGGGCATCCAGGACTGGGGCGATCTGGTGGCCGAGGGGGTCGAAGTGATCACGCCGAACCCCAAGACATCGGGCGGGGCCCGTTGGAACTATCTGGCAGCCTGGGCCTGGGCTGAGACGAACGGCCGCGATCCGGCCGAGTTCGTTGGCCAACTGTTCGCCAACGTTCCGGTCCTGGATACCGGCGCGCGCGGGTCGACCACGACCTTCGCGCAACGCGGCATCGGCGACGTGCTGCTGGCCTGGGAGAACGAGGCCTATCTGGCGCTGGCCGAACTGGGCGAGGATCAGTTCGACATCGTCGTCCCCAGCCTGTCCATTCTGGCCGAACCGCCCGTCGCGCTGGTCGAGGGCAACATCGCGGACGACGCGCAGCGCGCACTGGCCAGCGCCTATCTGGACTATCTCTATACGCCGGAGGGGCAGGCGCTGGCCTTCAAGCACTACTATCGCGCATGGGACGCCAGCGCCGCGGACCCCGAGGATGTCGCCCGCTTCCCTGAGCTGGAGCTGGTCAGCATCGACGACTTGGGCGGATGGGCCACGCTCCAGCCCCGACATTTCGGTGATGGCGGGATCTTTGATCAGATCTATGTGGCGCCATGAGCGGCACTCCCCTGATCCAGCGGACCGCCATGCCCGGTCTGGGCCCTTCGGCCGGGATCACCGTCTTCATGCTGACGCTGGTGGTGGCGCTGCCCATCGGCGCGCTGCTGTGGCAGGGCGCGGAATTCGGCGCGGCCAACATCTGGGCCACGATCAACCGCGACCGGGTCTGGGCGGCTTTGTGGCTGTCCTTCCGGCTGTCCTTTCTGGCCGCCTGCTTCAACCTGGTGTTCGGGGTGATCCTGGCCTGGGTGCTGGTCCGGTACCGCTTTCCGGGGCGGCGCATCATCGACGCGGCGGTCGATCTGCCCTTTGCCCTGCCCACCGCCGTCGCGGGCATCGCGCTGACCGCGCTCTATGCCCCGAACGGGGTGCTGGGCCAACTGACGAACCAGATCGGCTGGCAGGTCGCGTATACGCAATGGGGGATCTGGCTGGCACTGGTCTTCGTGGGCCTGCCTTCGTGACCCGCACCGTCCAGCCCGTGATCGAGGAGATCGAGACCGAGGTCGAGGAGGCCTCCGCCACCCTTGGCGCAAGCCGCGCGCACACCCTGCGCCACGTGATCGTGCCGATGCTGATGCCCGCCGCCCTGACCGGGTTCGCGCTGTCGCTGGCCCGTGCGGTCGGCGAATACGGATCGGTGATCTTCATCGCCGGCAACATCCCGCTGCGCACGGAAATCGCCCCCCTGCTGATCGTGATCCAGCTGGAGGAATACAATTACGGCGCCGCCGGGGCCATTGGCCTGGCGATGCTGGCCATCAGCTTTTCCATGCTGCTGCTGATCAACCTCATACAGATCTGGTCACGCCGGAGGATCGGTCATGTCTGACGCCACCCCCGTGTTTCACTCTGCCACCCAGGAATCGCCCGCCGCCCGGTGGGCGCTGATCGCAGTAGCGGTCGGCGGTCTGGCGCTGCTGGTCGGCGCGCCGCTGGTCATCGTCTTTGTCGAGGCGCTGTCGCGGGCTGGGCCGCAGCAGTGGGCAGCCTGGCCAGCCGCGACGCGCAATCGGCCATCCGCCTGACCCTGCTGATCACCGCCATCGCGGTGCCGATGAACGCGGTCTTCGGCATCGCGGCGGCGTGGTTCATCACCAAGTTCGACTTTCGCGGCAAGGCCTTCCTGATCACGCTGATCGACCTGCCCTTCAGCATCAGCCCGGTCGTGGCCGGCCTGTGCATCGTGCTGCTGTTCGGGGCCAATTCCGCGCTTGGCGACTGGCTGGTGGCCAGCGGCTATCCGATCGTCTTTGCGGTGCCCGGCATCGTGCTGGCCACCGTCTTCGTGACCTTTCCCTTCGTCGCGCGCGACCTGATCCCCGTGATGATCGAGCAGGGCCGCGCCGAGGAGGAGGCCGCCCTGACGCTCGGCGCCACTGGTTGGCGGACCTTCCGCACCGTGACCCTGCCCAACATCCGGTGGGCGCTGCTTTATGGCACGCTTCTGTGCACCGCCCGCGCGATGGGCGAGTTCGGTGCCGTGGCCGTCGTGTCGGGCAAGATCCGCGGACAGACCGCGACCATGCCGATCACCATCGAGATGTTCTACAACGAATACCTGTCGGTCGCGGCCTTCTCCATGGCGGCGACGCTGACGGGGCTGGCACTCCTGACGCTAATGCTCAAGACCGCGCTGGAACTGCGCCATGCCGACGCGCTGTCGGCCACACGCCGCCATTAGGGAGGGACCCCATGCACATCCAGATCGATGAGATCGCCAAGGATTTCGGCACCACCACCGCGCTGCACCCGGTCAGCCTGCCTATCCCCTCGGGCGCGCTGGTCGCGCTGCTGGGGCCGTCGGGCTCGGGCAAGACAACGCTGCTGCGCATCCTGGGCGGGCTGGAGTTCCCGACCTCGGGGCGGGTGCTGTTCAACAGCCAGGACGCCACCGGAATGTCGGTGCAGGACCGTCGCGCGGGCTTCGTGTTCCAAAGCTATGCCCTGTTCCGCCACATGACGGTGTTCGAGAACATCGCCTATGGCCTGCGTGCCCGCCCGCGCGCCACGCGTCCCAACAAGGCCGAGATCGACCGACGGGTGCTGAAGCTTCTGGACCTGATCCAGCTGCCCCAGATCGCCGACCGCTATCCGACCCAGCTGTCGGGCGGCCAGCGCCAGCGCGTGGCCTTGGCCCGCGCGCTGGCCATCGAGCCGCGCATGCTGCTGCTGGACGAGCCCTTCGGCGCGCTGGACGCCAAGGTCCGAAAGGAACTGCGCCAGGGCCTGCGCGACATCCATGACGAAACCGGCCTGACCTCGGTCTTCGTCACCCACGATCAGGACGAGGCGATGGCGCTGGCCGATCTGGTCGTCGTCATGTCCATGGGCCGGATCGAGCAGATCGGCAAACCCGCCGACATCCGCGCCAAACCCGCAACCGAATTCGTCCGCGATTTTATTGGGGTGTGACGGTTAGTGCCCCAGCTGGCGCGTCAGAAGCGTCGCCACTGCATCCGGGTCGAAGGGTTCACCCAGGAATTCGAAGATGTGGCGCAGATAGTCCGGGCCGTGCGCAAGGCCCTCATAGGCGATGATCCGGCTGCGGACGGGATGCGCGGCGGCAAAACCGCGAAACAGGGCGTCGGCGCGCGCCAGATCGGCCAGCACATGGTTGCGCGGCTGATCGGCCCATCAGCCCGACCGCGCGACGGCGTCGTGACGGCGCGTCTGGAACAGGAACCGCGCCTGCGGAAAGCTGTCGCGCAGCACGGCCATATGGGTGGGAAAGAACTCCGGGTCCTCGTGGAAGTGGATCTGCTTGAAGCCGCAGACCCGGCAGCCTGGATCGGGACGCAGCACCTGCGCGACAAAGGCGCCCGGTATGCAGCACCGCGCAAATCGGCAGCGTGACCTCGGGGCGGACGGGCATCCGCGTGCCGGTCTGCCGCAGGATCACGGGCGTCGCCTCGGGTCGTATGCCGGTCAGCGCATAGCGGCGCACGCCTGCCTCCGGGGGCTGGACGGGGGCGGTCAGCATCGACACCAGGAACCGGTATTTCGGCTGCACCATGCCGGGTTGAAGCGTGCTCAGTTCGAACCAGTCGTCGTCGATGCCCAGATAGCAGCGCGCGATGTCGGGCGTGCAGACATAGCGCGCGGCCAGCAGCGTGCCGCCCTCGATCTCCAGGTGCAGGGTCGCGCGGCCCAGATCGACGGCCTGTTCGGAATAGAGGTGGTTGCGAAAACTCATGATCTGCGACGTTGCGGCGGGCTGCGGGCGCAGGACCGACGCGGCCTGATGGTTCTGCGGGTCGACCGGGTCGGGCAGGGGGCGGCGCGGGGTGCGGGCGGCCAGCCAGGCGGCCAGGCGGTCGGCGACAATCTCGGCGCAGAGCGTCATCAGCACGGGGCGCTGGTAATGCGCGGCGTCGCCATAGACGCCCGGCATATCGTGGACGTCCCGGCCGAACCGTTGCACCAGCGCCATGTTCACATCCGCCAGCGGCAGGTCATAGTGATGCGCCAGGTAATGGACGCCGCCATGCAGCACGTTGATCGAATTGCGGTGCTGTCCCGCCCGTGCCGCCAGGATGACCGGCAGCACGATGATATCGGGATTGGCCTGCCGGGCGATGCGGATCGCCCCCTCGAACGACCGGGTCCAGGCCTTGAACGTGGCGACGCTGCGCGCGAATACGGTCGTGTCGTTCAGCGTGTATTCGATGATCAGCAGATCCGCCCCCGCCAGCAGGTCGGGATTCTCCAGCAGCTTCATCAGGCCCATCTGGATCGTGGTGTTGCCGACGGCCAGGTTGGCCTGCAGATCCATCGCGATGCCATGCGCGGCCAGCGCCCCGGGCAGGGCGGTCAGCCAGCCGGGCTTCATCACCGTGTTCGATCCGCCGATTGCGATGGTCCTGAGGGGCTGCATGCCGGTCCGCCTTTTCGATGTCGGGAGGGATGCGGCGCCCGCCGGGGGCGCCGCATCGGGTCATGCGGTTGCGGGAACCGGCTCGGGCGCCGCCGGGGCGGGCTCGGGCGTGTGGCCCGCCGCCAGGGTGGCCAGATACGGCTTGGGCTTGAGCCCCGCGGCCTGCAGGAAGGCCACATAGCGGGCCGCCTTGCCGGCGCGGTGGCTGTCATAGGTCGCCCCGTCGAACTTGATCGCCTCCTTCAGCGTGGTGCGCGTCAGCGGGAAGGTCAGGTCCGCCGCCCGCAGGAGGGGACGCCGGTCTCGCGGCACATCTCTTCGGTCCGGGTGTCGATGGTCACGGTGCAGGCCATGCGCTCGGCCTGGATGGCCAGCTGGGCGCCGTGAAAGCGCGGCCCGATCAGCAGGTCGTGGCGGCGCAGCTCATCCATCCACGCGGTGACGTCATAGTAGGAGCGCGCGTAGTTCAGCGCCCATTGCCGGAATTCGTCTGCGGTATAGTGGGGGCTTCCTTGGCTTCATCGACATCACGTCTATCCGCCTCCGGGTTCGCCTTTTGTCAACATGAGCTAAGTAATTAAGTCTGCTTTTTATTTGTATGTACAGAACAGTTCACTTTTTAAGTCGGTATACATCTGAGCGGCGGTCAGTCGTTCCTTACGGGATGATTTGTGCACTGGTTATGAAAATTGTCAGGAAAAAACGTGGGTTTATCTTTGGCGTTTCCGTGCTTCGCGCGGCAAAGAGGCAACCAGTAAATAAACTGATCGTTTCACATAAGCGCGTTAAACGTGTGCCTGCATCCTATGCAAGCTTTTCCTGCACTGTAATCAGCGAGTCGCCTGACCCTAGGTCCACCAGATAAAAGCTGCGCATGGCGCAAGGCGAATCGCCGCGATACGGCGCGGCGGATTCAGTCGCGGCGAGGGGTCAGCCCAGGATGCCGGGCCGGTCGATTCGCAGCCGGTCTAGGATATGTTCGATATGGCTGAGATGGTCGCGCACGGCGGCGGCGGCGGCGTCCGGGTCGCGGGCACGCAGGGCTGCCAGGATGGTGCGATGCTCGATCCAGGCGGTCGAGCTGCCATAGGACAGCGACAGGAACCGCGCCCGGTCCATATGCCCCTTGTTGTCGCGGACCAGGTTCCAGACGAACTCCTTGCCCGCGGCGGCGCAGATGTCGCGGTGGAACTGGTCGTCCAGCGCGTGGAAATCGGCGCGGCGGTCTGCGTGGCTGGCGGCCTCCTGCAGCTCGATCAGGCGGTCCAGGCTGTCCCAATTGGCGGGCTGCAGGCGCAGGGCCGCCTCGCGCATCGTGGCCTCCTCCAGCGCGCTGCGCACGAAATAGGCCTGCATGACCGCCTCGGTCGAGATGGGCGTCACGGTGGTCGCCCGCTGCGGGCGGATCTGGATGAAGCCCAGCTGCGACAGTCGATAGAACGCGTCCCGCACCGGCTGGCGCGACACACCCATCTGGGCCGCCACCTCGGCCTCGGATAGCTTGGCGCCGGGGGGCAGGGTCAGGTTCACCACCCGCGCATACAGCGCCTCGAAGATCTGGTCGGTGACCGAACGCGGGCGCAGATCCTCCATCGGGGGCAGGCTGTCGGGTTCCAGCACAGGCATGTCCGCACCTTTGTTGACGCATCCTGTAAACTAGCATATTAGACGACTAGCAACATGGCAAGTGAGTCGGAGGAGGATCGCATGGCCTTGCTGGACGAAGACCGGCTGTTCCCCACCGACCCGCGCAGCCGCGATCTGGCCCGCGCGTTGTATGACGGCGTGCGCGACCTGCCGATCCTGTCCCCGCATGGCCATACCGATCCGCGCTGGTTCGCCGAGGATCAGCCTTTTCCCGACCCCGCGCAGCTGTTCGTAACGCCCGACCATTACGTCTTTCGGATGCTGTGCTCTCAGGGGGTCGCGCTGAGCGATCTGGGCGTGCCGCGCGTCGATGGCGGCCCGACCGAAACGGACGGGCGCACCATCTGGCGGCTGTTCGCGCGCCATTATCATCTGCTGCGGGGCACGCCGTCGCGGCTGTGGCTGGATCATTCGTTCCAGCATGTCTTCGGCATCGACCGCCGCCTGTCGGAGGCCACGGCCGACTGGTATTACGACCACATTGCCGACTGCCTGGCCCGGCCCGACTTCCGCCCCCGCGCGCTGTTCGAGCGGTTCAACATTGAGGCCATCGCCACGACCGAGGCCGCCACCGACGATCTGCGCTGGCACAGGATGATCGCCGACAGCGGCTGGCGGGGCAGGGTCATCACCGCCTATCGCCCCGACGGCGTGATCGACCCCGAGATGTCGGGTTTCGCCGACAACGTCGCCCTGATGGGCCAGCAGACGGGGTTCGATACGACGACCTGGGCGGGCTATCTGGATGCGCACCGGGCGCGGCGGGCGTTCTTCATCCAGCACGGCGCGACCTCCAGCGACCATGGCCATGCCAGCGCCCGGACCGAGGATCTGCCGCAGGCCGAGGCGGCGGCCCTATTCGCAAAGGCTCTGCGCGGCCAGTGCACCGCCGATGAGGCCGACGCATTCCGCGGCCACATGCTGACCGAGATGGCGCGGATGAGCCTGGAGGACGGGCTGGTCATGCAGATCCACCCCGGATCGCGGCGCAACCATTCCGACGATGTGCTGGCCATGTTCGGGCGCGACAAGGGCTTCGATATTCCGGGCCGCACCGATTACGTCGCGGCCCTGCGCCCGCTGCTGAACGCGGTGGGCATGGACCCGCGCCTGACGGTGATCCTGTTTACCCTGGACGAGACGGCCTATGCCCGCGAACTGGCGCCGCTGGCGGGCGTCTGGCCCTGCCTGCGCCTTGGCCCCGCCTGGTGGTTCCATGACAGCCCCGAGGGGATGCGCCGTTTTCGCGAGATGACGACGGAAACGGCGGGCTTTTACAACACGGTGGGGTTCAACGACGACACCCGCGCCTTCTGTTCGATCCCGGCGCGTCATGACGTCGCCCGGCGGGTGGATTGCAGCTATCTGGCGACGCTTGTCGCCACGGGACGCCTTGCGGAAGACGAGGCGCCCGAGGTCGCGCGCGACCTGACCCATGGCCTGGCGAAACGGGCCTACAAACTCTGAGCGTTCATATCTGGGAGGATAAGATGAAGTTCCTGACAACCACGTTCGCCGCCCTGCTGGCCTCGGCCAGCTTTGCCGCCGCCTGCGAGGTCACGCTGCGGTCCTCGGATACGCATCCCGATGGCTATCCGACCGTCGAGGGCGTCAAGGCCATGGCCGAGGAGGTCCGCGAAAAGACCGACGGCCGCGTCTGCATCGAGGTGTTCCCCTCGGCCCAGCTGGGCGAGGAGCGTGACACGATTGAACAGACCCAGTTCGGCGTGATCGACATGGTCCGCGCATCCTTCGGCACGTTCAACGACATCGTGCCGGTGACGCAGACGTTCTCTCTGCCCTATTTGTTCCGCAACGTGGACCACATGCACGCGGTCATGGACGGCCCCATCGGCGAGGAGATCGGCGCCGCCTTCGAGGAGCGCGACCTGGTCGTGCTGGCCTATTACGACGGCGGTGCGCGCAGCTTCTACAACTCTCAGCGCCCGATCACGTCGATCGAGGATCTGGCCGGCCTCAAGATCCGCGTCATCCAGAACGACGTGTTCGTGGACATGATGGACGCGCTTGGCGCGACCGCGACGCCGATGCCCTATGGAGAGGTCTATTCGGCCATCCAGACCGGCGTCATCGACGGGGCCGAGAACAACTATCCCAGCTATGACAGCTCGGGTCATGCCGAGGTCGCGAAATACTTCACCCTGGACGAGCATCTGATGGTGCCGGAACTGGTCGCCATGTCCAAGACCAGCTGGGACGCGCTGTCCCCCGAGGACCAGACCGTGATCCGCGAGGCCGCGCGCAATTCCTCTACCACGCAGCGCCAGCTCTGGGCCGAGGCCGAGGCCGCCTCCGAGGAAAGCGTCATCGCCGCGGGCGCCGAGATCGTGCGCGACATCGACAAGCAGCCCTTCATCGACGCGATGGGCCCGGTCTACGAGAAATACGCGACCAGCCCCGAGGCGCAGGACCTGGTCGAGCGCATCCGCGCGACCCAGTGACCGACACGGCCGCCCGCAATCCCTGCGGGCGGCCTTTTCTTTTGGGGGAACGCGCGATGCGCGAAGGCTTGATCCGATTTGCCACCCTGACCGGCGCCGTGGCGCAGGCGGCGCTGTGGCTGGCGGGGACGGGGCTGGTCCTGATGACCGCCTTTGTCTTTGCGCAGGTCTTTTACCGCTATGTCATCGGCTCCAGCCTGTTCTGGGCGGAACCGGCTGCGGTCATGCTGATGGGATGGTTCATCTTTCTGGGCGCCGCCGTCGGCGTCAAGGAGGGGTATCACCTGTCCTTCGACGTGGGCCTGATGGTCGTCCCGGAAAGCTGGCGGCCGTGGTTTCACACCCTGTCGGACGTGGTCGTGACGGGTTTCGGGTTCGGCATGGCGTGGTTCGGCTGGCAGCTGGCGGCGCGCGCCTCTACCGGGGTGGTGCCGGGCCTGGGCATCTCGCGGCTGTGGGATTTCGCGCCGCTGATCGGGGGCGGCATCCTGCTGATGCTGTTCTCGGCCGAGCGCATCCTGCGCCGCGCGGCGGGCCTCAAGACGATGCGCTTTGGCGACATGGACGATGCCGCCGACGGGGCGCGCGACGGCGTGCCGGGGCCGGTTCCGGCGCGCGATGTCCTGGACGGCGCCGCGCCCCGTCCGCGCAACGGGGACTAGACGCATGGAATTGTGGATCTTGTTCGGCAGCTTCGTCACGCTGCTGCTGATCGGAACGCCGGTGGCCTTCTGCCTGGGCGTGGCCAGCTTTCTGACGGTCCTTTATATGGGCCTGCCGCCGGTGGTGGTGTTTCAGCGCCTGAACAGCGGTATCTCTGTCTTTGCGCTGATGGCGATTCCGTTCTTCATCTTTGCGGGCGACCTGATGGTGCGGGGCGACATCGCCCGGCGGCTGGTCGCGTTGGCGGGGGCGATGATCGGCCATGTGCGCGGCGGCCTGGGTCAGGTAAACATCGTGGCCAGCCTGATGTTCGGCGGCGTGTCGGGATCAGCTGCGGCGGATGCCAGCGCGGTGGGCGGCCTGATGGTCCCCCAGATGAAAGAGCGCGGCTATGACGTCGATTACGCCGTCAACATCACGGTGGTCAGCTCGATCATCGCGCTGATGGTGCCGCCCAGCCACAACATGATCATCTATTCCATCGCCGCAGGGGGCCGGCTGTCCATCGCGGACCTGTTCACCGCCGGAATCGTGCCCGGCCTGCTGCTGGCCTTCCTGCTGATGGTCGCCGCCTGGTGGGTGGCCCGCAAGAAGGGCTATCCGACCGAGCCGTTCCCCGGCTTGCGCATGCTGGGCACGCTGCTGGTGGCCGCAGCCCCCGGCCTGATCCTGATCGCCATCATCTTCGGCGGCGTGCGGTCGGGGCTGTTCACGGCCTCGGAATCGTCGAACGTGGCGGTGGTCTATGCGCTGCTGATCACCACGCTGGTCTATCGCAGCCTGCCCTGGTCCGAATTCGTCGAGGCGACCAAGGGCGCCGTGCGCACCACCGCGATGGTGCTGCTGGTCATCGGCTGCGCGGCCTGTTTCGGCTGGCTGCTGGCCTATCTGCGCGTGCCCACGCAACTGGTCGAACTGCTGCAGAGCGTGTCGAACAACCCCATCGTGATCCTGCTGCTGATGAACATCATCCTGCTGATCCTGGGCACGTTCATGGACATGTCGCCGCTGATCGTCATCACCACGCCGATCTTCCTGCCCGTGGCCACGGCATTCGGCGTCGATCCGGTGCATTTCGGGGTCATCCTGATCCTGAACCTGGGGATCGGGCTGTGCACGCCGCCCGTGGGCGCGGTGCTGTTCGTCGGCTGCGCGGTCGGGCGCATCAGCATCTGGCAGGCGATGCGCACGATCTGGCCCTTCTATGGCGCGGCCTTCGCCACGCTGATGCTGGTCACCTACATCCCCGGCCTGTCGCTGTGGCTGCCCTCGCTGTTCCGTTGAAAGGCCCATCATGACCGATCCCGTCCGCACCGTGCTGGCGCATGCGCCCGACCTGATGGTGGTCCGCTTTGCCTTTGGCGCGGGCGACCGGGGCGCGCTGCACAGCCATCCGCATGTGCAATCGACCTATGTGCAATCGGGGCGCTATCGCTTCACCATCGACGACCGCGACTTCGAGGTCGGGCCGGGTGATGCCTTCATCATCCCGTCGGGCGCCGTCCACGGCTGCCTCTGTCTGGAGGAGGGCGTGCTGATCGACAGCTTCACCCCCCGCCGCGACGATTTTCTGTGAAAAGGACCATCCCATGACACATGTCGAGACCCGCCACGCGATCCACCCACAGCACGCCCGCGGCATGGACACCGCGCAACTGCGCCAGCATTTCCTGGCCGAGGGGCTGTTCGCCGACGGTGAAGTCCGGCTGGTCTATACCCATTACGATCGCTTTGTGGTCGGCGGCGCGGTGCCTGCCGGCGGATCGCTGGTTCTGGACCAGATCGCCGAAACCAAGACCCCAAGCTTTCTGGACCGCCGCGAGATGGGCATCGTCAATATCGGCGACGCGGGCCGGGTCGAGGCCGCGGGCCAGGGCTGGGACATGGCCAATGGCGACGTGCTGTATCTGGGCATGGGCGCGGGGGCGGTGACGTTTTCGGGCGGGGGGCGGTTCTACATCACGTCGGCGCCCGCGCATCGCGCGCTGCCGCATCGTCTGATCACCGTCGATCAGGCCAAGAAGGTCGAGATGGGCGCGACCGCAACCTCCAACAAACGCGTCATCAAGCAGTTCATCCACCCGCTGGTCATGGAAAGCTGTCAGCTGGTGCTGGGCTACACGTCGCTGCAGGAGGGCTCGGTCTGGAACACCATCCCCAGCCACGTCCACGACCGCCGGATGGAGGCGTATCTGTATCACGGCATGGCGCCGGAATCGCGCGTCCTGCATCTGATGGGCGAACCGCAGGAGACGCGCCACCTGTTCGTGGCCAACGAACAGGCCGTTCTGTCGCCGCCCTGGTCGATCCATTCGGGCGCGGGCATTGGCGAATACACCTTCATCTGGGCGATGGCGGGGGACAATGTCGATTACACCGACATGGACTTCATCCAGCCGGAGGACCTGCGGTGAGCGCCTTTTCCCTTGCAGGTCGCACCGCGCTGGTCACCGGCGCCAATACCGGGATCGGCCAGGCCATCGCGGTCGCCCTGGCGCAGGCTGGGGCGGATGTCATCGCATCGGGCCGCCGCGATTGCGATCAGACGGTGGCGCTGATGGGGCAAGTGTCTGACAAGGCGGGGCGGTCGCTGACCCTGGATTTCGCCGACCCGATGGCGGCGCGCGACGTGTTCGCGGAGCAGCCGATTGACATCCTGGTGAACAACGCGGGCATCATCCGCCGCGACGATGCGGTGGATTTCACCGAGGCCGATTGGGACGCGGTGATGGACGTGAACGCCAAGGCGCTGTTCTTCACCTGCCAGGCCTTCGCGCGCGCCGCCCTGCCACGGGGCCGGGGCAAGATCGTCAACATCGCCTCGCTGCTGTCGTTCCAGGGCGGCATTCGGGTGCCGTCCTATACCGCGTCGAAACATGGCGTGGCCGGGCTGACCAAGCTGATGGCCAACGAATGGGCGGGCCGAGGCCTGAACGTCAACGCCATCGCCCCGGGCTATATCGAGACCGCCAATACCGAGGCGCTGCGCGCCGACCCCGACCGCAGCCGCGCGATCCTGGAGCGCATCCCCGCAGGCCGGTGGGGCCGCCCCGAGGACATCGCCCAGACCGCCGTCTTTCTGGCCGCCCCGGCATCGGATTACGTCAACGGCGCGATCCTCAACGTCGATGGAGGCTGGCTTGCCCGATAGGTTGCACCGCACCCCGTCCACCGCCCCCGCGGGCATCGTCCATCTGGGCCTGGGCGCGTTCTTTCGCGCGCATGGCGCGGTCTATGTGGCCGAGGCCATGGCCCGGTCGGGCGGCGATTGGGGCATCATCGGCGTCTCGCTGCAATCGCCCGGCACGCGCGACCGGCTGGCCCCGCAGGGCTGGGCCTATACCGCGCTGGAGCTGGGACCGGAGGGAGAAACCCCGCAGGTCGTGACCGTCCTGCGCGATGTGCTGGTCGCCCCCGAGGATCCGCAGGCGGTGCTGAACGCGATGGCCGCGCCGACGGTGCGCATCGTCAGCCTGACCGTGACCGAAAAGGGCTATTGCCATGAGCCGTCCACGGGCCGCCTGAACGCGGACCACCCCGATATCCGCCACGATCTGGACCACCCGCTGCCAAAATCCGCGCCGGGGTTCCTGGTGCGCGCACTGGCCTTGCGCCGAGACCGGGGGTTGCCGCCCTTCACCGTGCTGTGCTGCGACAACCTGCCCGAGAATGGCCGCGTCGTGCGGGGCGTCGTGCTGGACCTGGCGCGCCTGATCGACCCGGAGCTGGCCGACTGGATCGCCGCGCATGGCGCCTTTCCCGCGACCATGGTGGACCGGATCGTGCCCGCCACCACCCCCGCCGATCTGGACCGGCTGGAGGCCCTGACCGGTCAGCGCGACGAGGCCCCGGTCATGCACGAGCCCTTTCGGCAATGGGTGGTCGAGGACCGCTTTGTCGGCGGTGACCGCCCTGATCTGGGCGCCGTGGGCGTGCAGATGGTGACCGACGTCACCCCGTTCGAGCATATGAAGCTGCGCATGCTGAACGGCACCCACTCTGCCCTGGCCTATCTGGGCTATCTGGCCGGGCACCAGACCATCGCCGACACGGTGGCCGACCCGGCCTTTGCCGGTCTGCTGACGCGGTTGTGGCAGGATGAGATCATCCCCGCGCTGACCCCGCCCCCCGGGGTCGATCTGGGCGCCTATGCCGATGCGCTGGCGGCGCGCTTTGCCAACCCGGCGATCCGGCACCGGACCTGGCAGATCGCCATGGATGGCAGCCAGAAGCTGCCGCAGCGCATCCTGGGCACCATCGTCGAAGGGCGCGCGGCGGGACGGCCGGTGCCGGGCCTGACCTTGGCCGTCGCGGCCTGGATGCGCTATGCCTCGGGGCGGGACGAGGCGGACGGGCCGATCGATGTCCGCGACCCGCTGGCGCCCACGCTGGCGGGGCTGTGGGACGAGGATGCGGCGCGCACCGTCCAGGGCTTCCTGGCGCTGGAGCAGGTGTTTCCGCAGGCGCTGCGCGCCGATGCGGGCTTTGTGCGCGACCTGTCGCGGACGCTGCACATGCTGGTCGAACGGGGGGCGCGGGACACGGTCGCCGCGCTGTGATCCGCGGGGGCTGCCCCCGCGGATCGTCCCGCATCACGCGGGGGGCACGGCCGCGCGCACCAGCGCGCCCGGATGGCGGATCACCTGCCGGCTGAGCGCATGGCCCGCACGCACCGCCGCGTCACAGTCGGGCCGCGCCAGCCAGGCCGCCAGATAGCCCGCGTTGAAGCTGTCGCCCGCGGCGGTGGTGTCGACCGGCGTCTCGGGGCGCAGATCGTCGATGGCGCCCGCGCCGTGGGCACCGTCCCAGCAGATCGGCCCGCCGCCATTCTTGACCACCACATGCCCCGCCCCCAAGGCCAGATAGCGGGCCAGCGTGGCGGCCGGATCGGCATCGCCGAAATGGGTGGCTTCGTCATCAAAGCTGGGCAGGAGCAGGTCGGATTGCGCCGCCGCCTGCTGGATCGTGGCGCGCATCATGTCGGCATCGGCCCACAGGCGCGGTCGCAGGTTGGGGTCGAACACCACCAGCGTGCCGCGCGCGCGGGCCTGGGCCAGCGCCTGCATCAGGCGCAGCCGCCCGTCGAGGGGCAGGATCGCCAGCGTGATGCCCGACAGATAGGCCAGCGTGCATCCCGCCAGCGCATCGGCCAGCGCCGCCGGATCGTCCGCCAGCCGCCGTGCGGCGGAGCTGTCGCGCCAGTAGGAAAAGCTGCGCTCTCCGTTCGCCAGGCTGATCGCGTAGAGGCCGATCTCGCGGGTCGGATCGCGGGTGACATGGGTGGTGTCGATCCCCTCGGCCGCCATGAAATCCAGCGCGCGCCCCGAGAAATCGCCCATGCCGATGCGGGTCAGATAGCCGAC
Source organism: Paracoccus hibiscisoli (assembly GCF_005048265.1). Taxonomy (GTDB): domain Bacteria; phylum Pseudomonadota; class Alphaproteobacteria; order Rhodobacterales; family Rhodobacteraceae; genus Paracoccus; species Paracoccus hibiscisoli. The sequence continues at coordinate 24,391 of NZ_SUNH01000006.1, read as the reverse complement.
CTGCACATCAGTGCCCATCAGGCGGCGCAGATACCAGGCGGTGTTCAGCGTGTCGCCCGCGATGCCCATGCGCCACAGATCAGGCTGGGGCGCTTGCGACATCTCGACCATCGCCTCGCCGATGCACAGGATGCGGGTCATGGGCGGGGCTTTCGCGACAGGGCGGCCTCGACCCCGCGCAGCTCGGCCAGGCCCTTCAGGCGGCCGATGGCCGGATAGCCCGGCTGACCGCCGCGCCCGATATCGTCCAGGATGTCCTGGCCGTGGTCAGGACGCATGGGGATGACGGCATCTGTGCGGCCCGCTGCGCGGCGGCGGGCCTCCTCGTCCAGGATGGCGTCGATCAGGTCCACCATGTCGGTCTGGCCGCCCAGATGCTCGTCCTCAAAAAAGCTGTCGGGGATGGTGTCGCCGTCGCGGTGCACGTTGCGCAGGTGCAGGAAATGCACCCGGTCGCCAAGGCGGCGCATCATGCCCGGCAGATCGTTGTCCGGCCGCGCCCCCAAAGAGCCTGAACACAGCGTGATCCCGTTCGCCGGCAGATCGACCGCAGCCATGCGTTCGGCATAATCGGCCTCGGTCGACATCACGCGGGGCAGGCCCAGCAGCGGAAAGGGCGGATCGTCGGGGTGACAGCACAGCCGCATCCCCAGATCCTGCGCGACCGGGGCCACCTGTTCCAGGAAGTCGTGGAAATGGCGGCGCAGCACTGCGTCGGTCACGGGCGCATAGCTGTCCAGCAGGGCGCGCACGCCCTCCATGCTCAGATGATCGGCGGCACCGGGCAGGCCAAAGACGACGTTCTTGGCCAGCTCCGCGCGGCGGTCGTCGGACATCTCCGCAAAGCGGCGGGCGGCGGCGTCGCGCAGGGCTTCGGGGAAATCCTCGGCCGCAGCGGGGCGTTCCAGGATATGGATGTCGAAGGCCGCGAAATCGGTCAGGTCGAAGCGCATGCAGCGCGCGCCGTTCGGGCGCCGCCAGGCCAGGTCGGTGCGCGTCCAGTCCAGCACCGGCATGAAGTTGTAGCAGATCACCCGCAGCCCCGCCGCATGCAGGTTGTGCAGCGACTGGACCCAGGCATCAATGTGGGCGCGCCAGTCGCCGGTCTGGGTCTTGATCGCCTCGGAGACGGGCAGGCTCTCGACCACCTCCCATGCCAGCCCGGAGGGCGCGCCGTCGCGCATCACCGCGATGGCCTCCTGGCGGGCGCGGATCTGGTCCGGGGACCAGACCTGGCCCGTGGGAATGTGGTGCAGGGCGGTCACGACGCCTTGCACCCCCGCCTGCATCATGTCGTCGATGGAAACGGGATCGGCTGGTCCGAACCAGCGCCAGGTCTGTCGCATCTGGGGCCTCTCAGTCGGTGAAATAATCGGGATGGGCGGCCGCCATCTGCGGCAGCTCGGTCAGCATCTGGCGCAGATGTGCGCGGATCGCGGTGTCGGCCGCCGCGCCGTCGCCCGCCTGCAGCGCCGTCAGGATGGCGCGGTGCTGGGCGATGGTCTGGCTGCGGTCAAAGACGCGCATCGACAGGTGGCGCAGGCGGTTTATCTGGGCCTTCAGCCGCTCCAGGTCCTGCCAGACGGCGGGGTGGCCCGCCGCATCGGCCATGGCACGGTGAAGGCGGTCGTCGGATTCGATAAAGCCGGGCACGTCGCCCGCCGCATCGGCGCGCTCTTGCACCGCCAGTTCGGCCGTCATGGCCGACAGGTCGGGGCGTGTCGCGGCGACGGCGCGGGCCAGATCGCTCTCGACCGCTTCGCGGATGAAGCGGGCCGACAGCACCGCGCGCATCGAGATGCGCCCGATATAGGTGCCGCGTTGGGGCCGCACCTCGGCCAGGCCATCGGCGGCCAGGCGGATGAAGGCCTCGCGCACGGGCTGGCGCGACAGGCCGACCTGGGCCGCGATCTCGGTCTCGGACAGGCGGGTGCCGGGCAGCAGGTCGCCGCGCACCACGCAGCCATAGAGCCAGTCATGGACCTGGCTGGCCGTCGTCGCAGAGCGGATCGGAATCATGGCGTCCCCGTCATCATTGACATGTGTATATTCCATACTTCCATACCAGTAAAGACCGTATGGGACCGCATCCGGGCCAAGCCTTACAGGAATTCGCGACGCAGATCCTCGGGGCGGCGCAGCTCCAGCAATTCGTTGGAATAGGCCCAGGCATCGGCCAGCCGCCGCGGGTCCCGCGCCAGGTCGGTGCCAAAGCTGGGCACCAGATCGCGCACCCGCGACTGCCAGGCGGCCGAGGCGAAGCGGTCCGGGAACATGGTCTGCAGCGCGTTCAGCATGATCGACGGCGCGGTCGAGGCCCCCGGCGATGCCCCCAGCAGCGACACAAAGCTGCCATCGTCCGAGGCGACCAGCTCGGTCCCGAACTGCAGGCTGCCGCCGCCCTGTTCGGTGCGCTTGATGATCTGGACGCGCTGGCCGGCCTGGGTCAGCGACCAGCCCTCGGACGGGGCGTCGGGGAAATACTCGCGCACCTGGTCGATGCGGGCGTTCTGGGTCTGCATCACCTGGCCCGCCAGATAGGTCACCAAGCCGAAATCGTCGATGCCCACATCGATCATCGGACGCAGGTTGGCGGAATTGATCGACCGGAACAGGCCGGTAAAGCTGTCCTGCATCAGGAAATTCGTCGAGAAGGTCGCGAAGGGCCCGAAGGCCAGCTTGCGCACCCCGTCGACATAGCGCGTGTCCAGATGCGGCACCGACATGGGCGGGCTGCCCGCCGCCGCGCGGCCATAGGCCTTGGACAGGTGGCGGTCGGCCACCGCGGGGTCCTCATGGACCAGGAACGAGCCACCGACCGGAAAGCCGCCATAGTCGCGCGACTGCGGGATGCCGCTTTTCTGCAGCAGCAGCAGCGCGGCGCCGCCCGCGCCGTTGAACACATGCGTGGCGTCGATGGCGCGGGGCGCGTTGTCGGCGCCGATATTGCGGAAGGTGATCCGCCAGGAGCCGTCGGCGTTGCGCGACAGATCCTCGACCTGGGTGTCCAGGAACAGGCTGCTGTTCTCCTGCGCGGCATAGGAGGCGACCAGCTGGCGCGTTACCTCGCCCCAATTGGCGTCTGTGCCCATCGGGTGCCAGGTCGCGGCGATGGGCTGGCCGGGGTCGCGCCCCTGGGTCAGCAGGGGGGCCCATTCCGCGATGCGGCCCGCATCGGCCGAATACTCCATCCCCGCGAATAGCGGGTTCTGCGTCAGCAGATCGTGGCGCTGCTGCTGGAAGGCGACATCCTCGGTCCCCATGCCAAAGCCCATATGCGGGACGGAATTCAGGAAGCGGCGGGGCTCGCGCATCTCTCCGATGCGGATCATCGAGGCCAGGAACTGGCGCGTGACCTGGAACTGTTCGTTGATGCGCACGGCCTGGTCGATGACCATCTGCCCGTCGCGGATCGGGGTATAGTTCGGCTCGCACAGGGCGGAATGGCCGGTGCCGGCATTGTGCCACACGCCCGAGCTTTCCAGCGCGGGGGCGTCCAGACGCTCGAACATGGCCATGCGAAAGCCGGGCTGCAGCTGGCCCACCAACGCGCCCAGGGTGGCGCCCATGATGCCGCCGCCGATGATCGCCACATCCACGCGCCCCTCGGCCGACAGCGCGCTGCGCCCGCAACCGGCCAGGGCCACGGTCCCCAGGGCGGCGCCGCCCAGCAGGACATGGCGGCGGTTCGGACGGGGCGCGCGGTCGGCCTGGGCCATCTGGTGCAGGGGGTTCATGAGGCAATCCTTTGTGCAGGTCTGGCCGCATCCCCTAGCGAAGGGGGGCGCGGGACGAAACCGCAGGCACCCCCGCTTTTGCCAAGCGGGCGGCAGCCATGCGTCAGGCGAATGGCTGGCCGGTGACCGCCCGGGGGTTGCCCGTGCGACGGGCGGGCGGCACGATGCCCCCAACCACAGCAGCCCAAAGGCCCGCCATGCCCACACGTCCTTCCTCCAACGCCGCGTGCCGCGCATGACCGGGCTGGCGCAGGCGATCGCGGGCCTTGACGTGGTCGCGCTGGCGCGGCGGCTGATCGGGGCGCGGCTGGATGTGGAGGACGCGGGCGGCCTGATCGTCGAGACCGAGGCCTATGCCCAGGACGACCCCGCCTCGCACAGCTTTCGCGGGCCGACGGCGCGGAATGCGGCCATGTTCGGGCCTGCGGCGCGGGCCTATGTCTATCGGTCCTACGGGATCCACCTGTGCCTGAACGTGACGGCGGGGGATGGCGCGGCGGTGCTGATCCGCGCGCTGGTCCCGGACCGCGGCCTGGCCGCGATGCAGGCGCGGCGGGGCAGCGCGATGCTGTGCAACGGGCCGGGGCGGCTGACGCAGGCGCTGGCGGTCCGCCCCGAGGATGACGGCGCGCCCCTGGACGGGCCGCGCCTGAGGATCGTGCTGTCCGACCCGGTGGCCGATCTGCTGGTCGGCCCGCGTATCGGCATCAGCCGGGCGCAGGACCTGCCCTGGCGGTTCGGCCATGCGCGGGCGGGCGGGTTCAGCAGGCCCTTTCCGCGCTGAACCCGCGCATCAGCCGCCGATGGCGATGCCCTCGCGGCGGGGATCGGCGCCGCCCTCCAGCCCGTCGGGCGTGATCACGATGCCCTGCAGGCCCGATGTCAGCGCGGTCTCGTTCAACTCGAACCCCATCTGGGTCAGCCCGTCGGTCAGGGCGGCGGGCAGGCCCGCCTCGATGTCCATCGGGCCAAAGCGGTTGACCAGGTTCGGGGCCGCGATGGCCTGTTGGATATCCATGCCCCAGTCCAGATGCGCGACGATGGCGCGGGCGACATAGCCGATGATGCGGCTGCCGCCGGGCGAGCCGATGACCATCGCGGGCGCGCCGTCGCGCAGCACGATGGTCGGCGCCATCGACGACCGCGGCCGCTTGCCCGGCGCGATGGCATTGGCGATGGGCCAGCCATCCGCGTCATGGGTCTCAAAGCTGAAATCGGTCAGCTCGTTGTTCAGCAGGAAGCCTGCCGCCATCACGCGCGAGCCGAACCCGTTCTCGATGGTGGTGGTCATCGACAGCGCGTTGCCGTCGCCGTCCACGATCGAGATATGCGTGGTCGAGGGCAGCTCCAGCGCGCTGTCCTGACCCCACAGCGCCGCATGGCTCCAGCCCGGCTGGCCCGCCGTGACCTCGGGCAGGCTGTCGTCGCCCGCCAGCAGCGCGGCCCGTTCGGACAGATAGGCCGGGTCCACCAGCCCCTCGGTCGGCATCGGCACGAAATCGACATCGGCCATGAACCGCCCCCGGTCGGCAAAGGCCAGCCGCGAGGCATCCCCGATCAGCCGCCAGGCCTCCGCGCTGTCGGCGCCCATTTCGGCCAGGTCATAGCCGCCCAGCATGCCCAGGATCTGCCCCACCGTCAGCCCCCCGGACGAGGGCGGCCCCATCCCGCAGACATCGTGGTCGCGGTATTCGACGCAGACCGCCGGACGTTCGATCACCCGATAGGCGGCCAGGTCGGCGGCGCTCAGCAGGCCCGGATTGCCCTCGGCCCCGCGCACGGCGGCGACGATCTGTTCCGCGATGGGACCGCTGTAGAAGGCATCGGCCCCGTCCCGCGCCAGCGCCCGCAGCGTGTCGGCATAGGCGGGGTTGGTCAGGGTGCTGCCCTGGGCCACGGGCTGGTCGTCGGGAAAGAAATAGGCGGTCGTGTCGGGGAAACGCGCCAGCGCATCGCCCTCATCCGCGACCAGGGTGGCCAGCCGCGGGGAGACGGTGAACCCGTCCTCGGCCAGGCCGATGGCGTCGTCGAACAGCCCCGCCCAATTGGCGCGGCCCCATTTGCGATGCGCGACCTCCAGCAGGCGGGGCGTGCCGGGGGTGCCGACCGACAGACCGCCCACGACCGCGTCCATGAAGGACAGCGGCTCTCCGGCGTCGTTCTGGAACAGGGTGGGGGTGGCGGCCATGGGGGCGGTCTCTCGCCCGTCCAAGGTGGTCACCGCGCCGGTCGCGGCGTCGTACCAGACCAGGAACGCGCCGCCCCCCAGGCCCGAGCTTTGCGGCTCGACCAGGCCGAGGACGGTCTGGACCGCGACCATCGCGTCGGCCGCGCTGCCGCCCTGTTCCAGCACCCGCGCCCCGGCCTGAACCGCCAGCGGATGGGCCGCGCTGACCATCCAGTCGCTGCCGGTGACGGCGCGACCCTCGGCCTTGGCGGTCAGCCCGGCGCGGGCCGCATCGGTCAGATCGCCAAAGCCGTCGGTCGCCACCTGATCGCCCGATGCCCCTTCGGGCGCGATCGCGTCGGTCGCCTGCTGGGCCCCCGCCCAGGTCGCGCTTGTCATCAGCAAGGCCAGTGCCAGTCCGGTCCGTGTCATCTGCCATCCCTTCCGTCTTGTGCATACCATTCGGGGCAGCATGGCGCGGCAGGGGGCGTGACGCAAGCGCGGCTAGTCCTGGGCCTCCAGCGCGCGCTCCAGCTGGGGCAGGAAGCGATGGGTGTAATCGGCATCGACCAGCGGCCCGGCATGGCGATAAAGGACGCGCCCCTCTCCATTCAGGATGAAGGTCTCGGGCGGGGCGGTCACGCCCCAATCGATCGCGGTGCGGCCGCGCGGATCGGTGGCGATGGCCGCGAAGGGATCGCCGTCGGCCTCAAGGAAGGCCAGCGCATTCTGGTCGATGTCGCGCAGATCGACGCCATAGACGGGCAGCTGTTCGGACAGCGCCATCAGGGTCGGATGCTCCAACCGGCAGGGGGGGCACCAGCTGGCCCAGAAATTCACCAGCTTGACCCCGGGCTGGCGCAGCATCTCGTCGGTCAGGGGGGTCTTGCCGGGCAGGGTGGTGTCGGGGATGGGCGGCGCCTCGCGGCCCACCATGGCCGAAGGGACCGCGCCGGGGTCGTCGCGGTTCATGCCCCAGAGGAACATCCCCGCCAGCGCGGCAAAGACCACCGGCGGCAGCGCCATCAGCGGAGAGATCCTAGCCATGGCGGTCATGCTCCTCCAGGGCGCGGCGGGCGCGGGCGTTGGCAGCGACGGTCTGCCAGACCAGTCCCACGATCAGCGCGATGCTGACGCCATAGGCCATCAGCACGGTCGTGGCGTATCGTCCCAGGTCGATCATGCACGCATCTCTCTCGCTTGCAGGGCGGCCAGACGGCGCCTGCGGATTTCGGTTCGGGTGCGGATCAAGAGCAGCGCCAGGAACAGCAGAAAAAAGCCCAGCATCGCCAGATACAGCGGATAGCGATAGACATGGCTCATCCGTTCGCCGGACTGCACCGACAGGCTGGCCCCCTGATGCAGGCCCTGGTTCCAGAACAGCACCGCATAGCGCGACAACAGCGCAAAGACCGACCCCACCAGGCACAGAACGCCGGTCAGGTCGGCGGCGCTGTCAGGGTCCTCGACCGCCGACCACAGCGCGATATAGCCGACATAGAACAGGAACAGGATCAGGAACGAGGTCAGCCGCGGGTCCCATTCCCACCAGGTCCCCCACATCGGCTGGCCCCAGATCGCCCCGGTGGCCAGCGCGATCAGCGTCATCACCGCGCCGATGGGGGCGGCGGCCTTGGCGGCAAGCGCGCTGACATGGTGGCGGCGGATGATCCAGATCAGCGACGCTATCAGCATCATCACCCAGATGTTGATCGCCATCATCGCGGCGGGCACGTGCAGGAACACGATCTTGACCGTCGATCCCTGCCGGAAATCGTCGGGCGTCAGAAAGCCCCAGACCACCCCCGCCGTGCAGCAGATCGCAGCAGCGCCGACCAGCCAGGGCAACAGCCCGTCGGTCGTGCGCATGAACTGGGCCGGGTTCGCGTATTTCCAGATCGACATGTGCCCTCTATCCCCCGTTTCGCGCGGCCCCTCAAGGGGGCGGGCGCGTCTCTCACCGCAGATTGACCCGCAGCGCCGCCGCCGCGGCCCAGGGGATCAGCGCCAGCACGCCAAGCGTGATCCCGGCCAGAAACAGCAGCGGCGTGGCGGTCGCCTGACCCTCGGCCCCGCGGCGCGTGATCTCGGCGCCAAAGATCAGCGTCGGGATGTACAGCGGCAGCACCAGAAGCGACAGCAGCAAACCGCCGCGCCGCAGCCCCACCGTCAGCGCCGCGCCGAACGCGCCGAGCATCGACAGCGCCGGCGTGCCCACCGCCAGCGACACGACCAGCCAGGGCATCGCCTGGCCAGGCAGCTGCAGCAGCACCCCGAACAGGGGCGCGGCCAGCACCAGCGGCAGGCCGGTGGTGATCCAATGCGCCAGCGCCTTGATGGCGACGGTCCCCTCCAGCGGCAGGGGGGCGGTGGCCAGCAGGTCCAGGCTGCCATCCTCGTGGTCCAGCGCGAACAGGCGGTCCAGCGACAAAAGGCACGCCAGCAGCGCGCCGACCCACAGGATGCCCGGCGCGACCGGGGCCAGCGTGGCGCGGTCGGGGCCGACGCCAAAGGGCACCAGCGCCGACAGGATCAGAAAGAACGCGACGCCCAGGCCAAAGCCCCCGCCCGCCCGCGTGGCCAGCCGCAGATCGCGGAGCAGCAGCGCGATCACGCGAAAGCCTCGTTGAAGCCCGAGGGGCGTGTGGCCCGCGTGCCGGGACGGGCGCGATAGGGGGTCAGGTCCAGGACGCGGGCCTGGGGCAGGCCCAGGTCGATATGCGTGGCGATCAGTGCCGCGCCGCCCTGCGCCATGTGACCCGCCAGCATCTGCGCAAAGCGCCCGACCGAGGCCGTGTCCAGCGACACCGTCGGCTCGTCCAGCACCCAGATCGGGCGGGCCGTCACCATCAGCCGCGCCAGCCCCAGACGGCGTTTCTGCCCCGCCGACAGCGCCGCCGCCGGGCGATGGGCCAAGGCCGTCAGATCCATCGCCGCCAGTGCCCGATCGATGCCGCCGCCGCCGAAGACCTGCGCCCAAAAGGCCAGGTTCTCGGACGCGGTCAGGGCGGGTTTCAACCCGTCGGCATGGGCGGCATAGGCGACGGTATCCTCCCGCATCTCGATCCGGCCCGCGACGGGGGCCTGAAGGCCCGCGACGGCGCGCAGCAGCGTGGTCTTGCCTAGGCCGTTCGGGCCGCGCAGGATCAGCGCCTGTCCGGCCTCAAGGGCAAAGGTCACGCCCTCGACCGTCCGCAGACCGCCGCGCGCGACGGCCAGGTCGTGGACGGAGAGCAGGCTCACACGGGCAGCAGGGCGCAGGCGACGCGGCGACCCTCGGAGAGGGTCACGTTATAGGTGCGCGCGGCCGTGGGCGTGGTCATCGTCTCGACCCGCAGGCCCAGGAACGACAGGGCCGCGATCAGATCCTGGGGGGCAAGGGCGACCTGTTCGCCCATGCCCAGAAACAGCACATCCACGCGGCCCGCCAGAGCGCGCAGGGGCGCGTCGTCCGACAGCCCGCCCCAGGGGGTGACGCGGTCGCCCTCGACCACCTGGGGGCCGTGGCTGACCTTGCCGCCGATGCGGAAGAAGCCGGGGCCATAGCTGTCCACCGCGTTCTGGCCCGAGAAATCGGTGGGGATCAGCTGCGGCATCAGACCTCCTCGGCGCCCTCGAAGGGCGAGACGTTCTTGCGCGGCGCCTTGGGGTCCTTGGGGTCGGACGGGCCCCAGTCACGGCGCACGCCCAGCCACAGGACAAAGTTCTTGGCGACATAGATCGACGAATAGGTGCCGATCAGGATGCCGAAGGTGATCGCGAAGACAAAGCCCCGGATCACGTCGCCGCCCAGCACCAGCAGCGCGATCAGCGCCAGGAGCGTTGTGCCCGAGGTCATCACGGTCCGCGACATGGTCTCGTTCACGGACAGGTTCATCACCTCGCGCAGCGCCCGGGTCTTGTACTTGACCAGGTTCTCGCGCAGGCGGTCGAACACCACCACCGTGTCGTTGATCGAATAGCCGACGATGGTCAGCAGCGCCGCGATGGTCGTCAGATCAAAGCGGATCTGGAACAGCGCAAAGATGCCCATGGTGATCAGCACGTCATGGAACAGCGACACGATCGCGCCCACCGCGAACTGCCATTCGAACCGCAGCCAGATATAGACCGAGATCGCCGCCAGCGAGGCCAGGACCGAATAGATCGCGGTCTTGACCAGTTCGGCCGAGACCTTGGGCCCGACCGATTCCACCGAGGGGAAGGTCATGTTGGGGTCGATCTGGCGCAGTGCCTCCTCGACGGTGGCGATGGTCTGGGGCGTCACGGCCTCGGTGCCGTCCTGGGCGCTGATGCGCACCTGGGCCACGTTCTGATCGGCGCGGAAACCGGGGTCGAACACCTCGGTGATGGCCACGTCGCCCAGATCCAGGCCCGTCAGGGCCGCGCGATAGGCCGCCACATCCACCGACTGGGACGATTCCGTGCGGATCGTGGTGCCGCCGCGAAAGTCGATGCCAAAGTTCAGCCCGTTCACGAACAGCACGACGACCGAAGCCAGCATCAGGAACGAGGACAGGCCGAAGGTCACGAACTGCCAGCGGAAGAAGTCGATATTGGTCTGGTCGGGGACCAGTTTCAGACGGAAACCCATGTCACACCTCGATCTGCTTGGGGCGCGCGCGCTCGAACCACATGATGGTGATCAGGCGGGTCACGAACAGCGCGGTAAAGACCGAGGTCACGATCCCGATGGTCAGCGTGACCGCGAACCCCTTGACCGGGCCAGAGCCCAGGACGAACAGGATGCCCGCCACGATCAGCGTGGTGATGTTGGCATCCACGATGGCCGACATCGCCTTCTCATAGCCCAGCTCGATCGCGCGGGCGGGGCCGCGGGCGCTGCGCAATTCCTCGCGGATACGCTCGAAGACCAGGACGTTGGCATCGACCGCCATGCCGATGGTCAGCACGATGCCCGCGATGCCGGGCAGGGTCAGCGTGGCCCCGATCAGCGACAGGACCGCAAACAGCAGGATCATGTTGAAGCTGAGCGCGACCGTCGCGAACAGGCCGAACCGGCCATAGGACAGGATCATCAGCGCGATGACCGCGATGAAACCCACGCCCGCCGCGACCTTGCCCGCGTCGATGCTGTCCTGTCCCAGTTCGGGACCGACGGTGCGTTCCTCCAGGAACTCCAGCTCGGCGGGCAGGGCGCCCGCGCGCAGCAGGATGGACAGCTGATTGGCCTCCTCGAAATTCATCGACCCCGAGATCTGCCCCGAACCGCCGGTGATGGCCGAGCGGATGACCGGGGCCGAGATGACCTCGTTGTCCAGCACGATGGCAAAGGGCTGGCCGATATTGGCCGAGGTATAGGACCCGAAGGCCCGCGCGCCGGTGGGGTTGAAGCGGAAGTTGACCGAAGGCTGGCCGTTCTCGTCGCTGCCGGGCATGGCGTCGACCAGATCCTCGCCGGTGACGACGGGACTTTGTTCCAGGATATAGAACAGGTTCGGCTGGTCGATCGCGGGCGCGATGATCTGGCCCGCGCCGGGCTGGGCCTGCGGATCGGCGGTGGTGCCCAGAACCGGGTTGAAGGTCAGCTGCGCGGTCGTGCCGATCAGCGCCTTGAGTTCGGCGGCAGAGCCGATGCCGGGCACCTGGATCAGGATGCGATCCTCGCCCTGGCGCATGATGGTGGGTTCGCGGGTGCCGACCTCGTCGACGCGGCGGCGCACGATCTCCAGCGATTGCTGGATGGTGCGGTCGTCGGTCACGGATTTTTCGGCATCCGACAGCTGCACGGTCAGGGTCGCGCCCTGGGCGCTGATGGCCAGCGACTGCTGGCCCGCGCCGGTCAGCGTGGTGACGGGGGTCGAAAATCCGCGCACGATCTCGGTGGCGCGGGCCATCTGGTCGGGGTTGCCGATCTCGATGGACAGGGTGCCGTCGGGCGACTGGACGCGGCGGACCGCGCCGATGGTGTCGCGTTCGGCGGCCAGGGCGCCGCGCAGTTCGGGCCACAGCGCGTCCATGCGCGACTTGTAGACCTGGGCGACCTGAACCTCGCCCAGCAGGTGGGCCCCGCCGCGCAGGTCCAGCCCCAGATTGACCAGATTGGACGGCATCCACGACGGCCAGCCGTCCCGCGCCGCGATCAGGTCGGGCGTCTCGACGCCGGTGGCCTCGATCCGGGCCACGGCATCGTTATGCGCCTCGACACGGGCGTAGAAGGCATTGGGCAGCGCGTAGAGCAGGCCCAGAAGGCAGATCCCGAAAATCAGGACGCGCTTCCATCGGTCGATCTGAAGCATGGGGGCGTGGGCCTTTTATCAGCTGTTGGCGGCGACGGGTTCGGTCTTGTTGACCACCTGCGCCAGGGTCGAGCGGATCACGCGGACGCGCACGCCCTGGGCGATCTCGACCTCCAGCTGGTCCTCGCCGACGCTGGTGACCTTGCCCATGATGCCGCCCTGGGTGATGACCTGATCGCCCTTCTTGACGGCCTCGACCATGGCGCGATGGGCCTTGAGGCGCTTTTGCTGCGGACGGATCATCAGGAAATACATGATCGCGAAGATCAGGATCAGCGGGATGAACTGCGCGAAGGCGGCTCCGGCTCCGGCGCCACCGGCGGCCTGGGCATAGGCGGGGGTCACGAACATCAATCGTCCTTTCGGTCTGGGGGCGCGACCGGGGCCGCGTCAGGATTGGCGCGCAACCTAGCCGCGCCGCCCGCCCTTGGCAAGAAAGCGCCGTGGCCCCTCCGGGCAAGGGCGGGCAACGGCTTCGTGATCAAAGGGACGCAGGTTGTGCACGCTCGACCAGGCGGGCGAAGAAGCTGGCGCCAATGGGGGCAATGGCGTCGTTGAAATCATAGGCGGGGTGATGGACGCCCGCGCTGTCGCCCTGGCCCAGGAACAGATAGCAGCCGGGCCGCGCGTTCAGCATATAGCTGAAATCCTCGGCGCCCATCTCGCGGCCCGCATCGGGGTGGACGCCGCCCGTGCCCGCGATCTCCTGGGCGACGCTGACGGCAAAGGCGGTCTGGTCGGGGTCGTTCACCGTGGCCGGATAGCCCTGCTGATACTCCAGCCGCACGGCCACGTCATAGGCCGCGCCCTGGCCGTCGCAGATCTGGGTCATCCGGCGGCGTACCATGTCGCGCACATGCGGCGCGAATGTCCGCACCGTGCCGCAGATGTAGGCCGTGTCCGGCACGATGTTGTCGGCGCTGCCGGTATGGATCTGGGTGACCGACAGGGCCAGGTCGTCGGCGGTGTGGTGGTTGCGGCTGCTGATCGTCTGAATCGCGCCGACGATGGCCACGGCGGCCACGATCGGATCGGCGGTCAGATGCGGCATGGCGCCATGCCCGCCGCGGCCCTGGACATGGATCTCGAACGTGTCGACGGCGGCCATGATCGGGCCGGGCGTGGTCTGAAAGCTGCCCATCGCCTGGCCCGGGTTGTTGTGCATGGCAAAGACGCGGGCGATGTCGAACCGATCCATCAGGCCGTCCCGCACCATCGCGTCGCCGCCGCCGCCGTTCTCTTCGGCGGGCTGAAAGATCAGCGCGACGCGGCCCGCGAAGTTGCGCGTCTCGGCTAGGTACTTGGCCGCCCCCAGCAGCATGGTCGTGTGCCCGTCATGGCCGCAGGCATGCATCCGACCCGGCACGGTCGAGGCCCAGGGCGCGCCGGTCGTCTCGGTCATGGGCAGGGCGTCCATGTCGGCGCGCAGTCCGATGGTCGGGCCCTCGCCACGCCCGCGGATGATGCCCACGACGCCGGTGCGGCCGATCCCCTCGTGGATCTCGTCCACGCCGAAGTCGCGCAGCCGGTCCGCGACGAACGCCGCCGTCTGATGGCAGTCGAAGCCCAGTTCGGGATGCTGGTGCAGGTGACGGCGCCATTCGGTCATCTGATCGGCGAAATCGGCGATGCGGTTCAGGACGGGCATGTGGACTTGGACCTTTCGCTGTGGCAGTCGAAGACGGCATCATCCGCGTGACGAAGGGAATTGCAATGGCCGACCCCCGCGACCCCGCAGCCGAAATGACCCGACTGCTGGGCATCATGGCTGCCCTGCGCGACCCCGACACGGGCTGCCCCTGGGATGTGGAGCAGACATTCGCCACCATCGCCCCCTATACCATCGAGGAGGCCCATGAGGTCGAGGACGCGATCCAGCGCGAAGCCTGGGACGAGCTGCCCGGAGAGCTGGGCGATCTGCTGCTGCAGGTGGTGTTCCAGGCGCAGATCGCGCGCGAGGCCGGGATGTTCGATTTCGCCGATTGCGCCGCGGCCATCAGCGACAAGCTGATCTTTCGCCATCCGCATGTCTTTGGCGACGAATCGCGCGACAAGACCGCCGAACAGCAGGTCGCGGATTGGGAGGCGATCAAGGCTGTCGAACGCGCGGGCAAGGCCGAACGCGGCACGCTGGACGGCGTGGCGATGGGCCTGCCGGCGCTGACGCGCGCGGTCAAGCTTCAGAACCGTGCGGCGCGGGTGGGGTTCGACTGGCCCGGTCCCGGCGATGTGCTGGCCAAGATCACCGAGGAGACGGCTGAGCTGGTCGAGGCGCGCGACACCCTGGGCCCCGAGGCGATGGAGGAGGAGTTCGGCGACCTGCTGTTCGTCATGGCGAACCTGGCGCGGCACCTCAAGATCGACCCCGAGCTGGCCCTGCGCCGCGCCAATGCCAAATTCACGCGGCGGTTCGCGTCGATCGAGGCGGCGTTGGCCGCCGAAGGCCGCCGCCCCGAGGACAGCGACCTGGCCGAGATGGACCGGCTGTGGGACGCCGCCAAGGTCGCGGAACGGGCGGGCTAGGCCGCCTACGTCACCTGCGCCAGGGCGTCGTCATAGACCTCGATGCCGCCCCTTGAGGCGCCCTCGGACAGGGTGCGCTTCCACGCGCGGGCGCCGGGCAGGCCGTGGAACAGGCCCAGCATATGGCGCGTCATCTGGTGCAGGCGCCCGCCCTGCGACAGATGCGTGACGATCATCGGCCGCATCGCCAGCGCGACATCGGCGGGGGTCGCAAAGGGCGGGGCGTCGCCCCACAGCGCATCCGCCGCACCCAGGATGTTCCAGGGTTCGTGATACGCCGCCCGCCCGACCATCGTCCCATCCATCACGGCCAGCTGGTCGCGCGCCTGATCCAGCGTCGCGATGCCGCCATTGATGGACAGGTGCAGGTCGGGGAACTGCGTCTTCATCGCATGCACCAGCGGATAGTCCAGCGGCGGGATCTCGCGGTTCTCCCTGGGGCTGAGGCCTTTCAGCCAGGCCTTGCGGGCGTGGATGGTCACGCGGCGGATGCCCGTATCCTGCAGCATCGCCAGGAATTCGGGCAGGACCCGGTCGGCCTGCTGATCGTCGACGCCGATGCGGCACTTGACCGTCACGGGGACGGGGCTGGCATCCTGCATCGCGCGCAGGCAGGCCGCGACACGCTCCGGCATGGTCATCAGGATCGCGCCGAAGGCCCCCGACTGCACCCGGTCACTGGGGCAGCCGCAATTCAGGTTGATCTCGTCATAGCCCCAAGCGGCGGCGATGCGGGTCGCCTGACCCAGCTCGGCCGGGTCCGATCCGCCCAGCTGCAGGGCCAGCGGGTGTTCTGCCGCGTCGTAATCCAGCAGGCGCGGGCGGTCGCCATGGATGATCGCGGGGGCGGTCACCATCTCGGTGTACAGCAGCGCGCGGCGCGACATCAGGCGATGGAACCGCCGACAGTTGCGGTCGGTCCAGTCCATCATCGGCGCGACGGACAGGCGCGCGGCAAGGGCGATCGGGTCGGGCATGGGGTATCCGGTCTGACGGTGTCGCTGCGCGATATAAGGGGGCGGGGCCGAAAGCGCAAACCGGAGGGGGAATGGTGGGTGATAAGGGATTTGAACCCCTGACATCTTCGATGTGAACGAAGCGCTCTACCACTGAGCTAATCACCCGCTGCGCAGGCTCTTACCGCCGCCCGCGCCCGGTTGCAAGAGGGCGAAAACCGTTTCCCTCAGCTCTTTTCGCCGGGACCGGGCCTGCGGCGCAGGCGCAGGGTGATCACGTCGCCGCCGCGCGCATCGCGTTCCAAGTTGATTCGCGCGCGCCCCAGGGGCGGCACCGCCAGCGTCTGCCCCGAGGACAGCACCATGCCCAACTGCGCCAGCGTCGCCTCGATGATCGGGCGGGCATCGCTGCGCCGGGCCCCGGTGGCGGCGACCACGCGGTCGATGAAGTCGCGTTTGTTCACCACCAGCGCGGCATGAGGTTCGGGCAGGGCGGGTGGACTATCGGTTCCGACGGTCTCGGACGGCATGGCTGAGCCCCCAGATCAAGGCGATATCGTCCAGCCTAACCTAGTCTGACCCTGCGTCAACCGTCATGACGGCCGCCGGGCCGGGGAGGGTCCCCGGCCCGGCAGTCCTGCATCAATGCGCGACAGTACTGCCCTGTCCGTCGGTGCCGCGTTGACCGGCCAGGCGGGCGGCCTCGGCGGCCTCTTCGGCGGCCTCGTCCCACTCGATCGCCTTGGGCTGGCGCACCAGGGCGTGGCGCAGGACCTCGCGGACATTGCTGACCGGGATGATGGTCAGGCCCTGTTTGACGTTGTCCGGGATCTCGACCAGATCCTTTTCATTGTCCTGCGGGATCAGCACGGTCTTGATCCCTCCGCGCAGCGCCGCCAGCAGCTTTTCCTTGAGCCCGCCGATGGCCAGCACATTGCCGCGCAGCGTCACCTCGCCGGTCATGGCGATGTCCTTGCGCACCGGGATGTTGGTCATCACCGACACGACGGATGTCACCATCGCGATGCCCGCCGACGGCCCGTCCTTTGGGGTCGCACCCTCGGGGACGTGAACGTGGATGTCGCGCTTGTCGAATTCCGGGGGCCTGACCCCGATCTCGGGCGCGACCGAACGGACAAAGCTGGAGGCTGCGTCGATCGATTCCTTCATCACGTCGCCCAGCTTGCCGGTCGTCTTCATCCGGCCCTTGCCGGGCAGACGCAGCGCCTCGATCTGCAGCAGGTCGCCCCCGACCGAGGTCCAGGCCAGACCCGTCACGACGCCGACCTGGTCCTCCTTCTCGGCCAGGCCATAGCGGTGGCGGCGCACGCCCAGATACTCCTCGACCTTCTCGGGCGTCACGTCGACCGACGTGACCTTGCCCTTGAGGATCTCGGTCACGGCCTTGCGGGACAGCTTGGCGATCTCGCGCTCCAGCGAACGGACCCCGGCCTCGCGGGTGTAATACCGGATCATATGAGTCAGCGCCTCGTCGGACACGCTGAACTCTCCCTTGCGCAGACCATTGGCGGCGATCTGCTTGGACAGCAGGTGGCCGCGCGCGATCTCGCGCTTTTCATCTTCGGTATAGCCCGACAGGCTGATGATCTCCATCCGGTCCAGCAGCGGGCCCGGCATGTTGTAGCTGTTGGCCGTGGTGACGAACATCACGTTCGACAGATCGTATTCCACCTCCAGATAGTGGTCGACGAAGGTCGCGTTCTGTTCCGGGTCCAGCACCTCCAGCATGGCGGATGCCGGATCGCCCCGGAAATCCTGGCCCATCTTGTCGATCTCATCCAGCAGGATCAGAGGGTTGGTGGTCTTGGCCTTCTTCAGCGCCTGGATGATCTTACCTGGCATCGAGCCGATATAGGTCCGGCGATGGCCGCGGATCTCGCTCTCATCGCGCACGCCGCCCAGGCTGATGCGGATGAACTCGCGCCCCGTCGCCTTGGCGATCGAACGGCCGAGCGAGGTCTTGCCCACGCCCGGGGGGCCGACCAGCGTCAGGATCGGGCCTTTCAGCTTGGTGCTGCGGGCCTGCACGGCCAGATACTCGACGATACGCTCCTTGACCTTGTCCAGACCATAGTGGTCGGCATCCAGGATCGCCTCGGCGCGGCCCAGATCCTTGCGGGTGCGCGACTTCACGCCCCAGGGCAGCGACAGCAGCCAGTCCAGATAGTTGCGGCTGACGGTCGCCTCGGCCGACATGGGCGACATCGACTTCAGCTTCTTCAGCTCGCTGTCGGCCTTGTCGCGGGCTTCCTTGCTGAACTTGGTGGCGGCGATCTTCTGCTCCAGCTCGGTCAGCTCGTTCTGGCCGTCCTCGCCGTCGCCCAGCTCCTTCTGGATCGCCTTCATCTGCTCGTTCAGATAGTATTCGCGCTGCGTCTTCTCCATCTGGGTCTTGACGCGGGACTTGATCTTCTTCTCGACCTGCAGGACCGACATCTCGCCCTGCATGTGGCCATAGATCTTCTCCAGACGCGCGGCGATCTCCAGCGTGTCCAGCAGGTCCTGCTTGCGGTCCAGGTCGATCCCCATATGGCCCGCGACCAGATCGGCCAGCTTGCCGGGATCGGTCGTCTCGGACACGGCGGTCACGACCTCGTCGGGGATGTTCTTGCGGACCTTGACGTAACGCTCGAACTCCTCGGTGACGGTGCGGACCAGCGCGGTCAGCGTCGCTTCGTCGCCATCCGTCTCGTCCAGGATGCGGGCCTCGGCCATGAAATGGTCGTCATGGGGCACGAAATCGGTGATTTCCACACGCTCTCGGCCCTCGACCAGCACCTTGACGGTGCCGTCGGGCAGCTTGAGCAGCTGCAGCACATTGGCCAGCACGCCGGTGCGATAGATGCCTTCCTCGGTCGGCTCATCGACCGCGGCATCCATCTGGGCGGCCAGAAGGATCGGGCTGTCCTGTTCCATCACCGCTTCCAGCGCGCGCACCGATTTCTCGCGGCCCACGAACAGGGGCACGATCATGTGCGGGAAAACGACGATGTCCCGCAGCGGCAGCACCGGATAGGTCTGGGTGGAGAATTCCGTCATGGTATGTCCTTTCTGCCCGAAGCCGCGGCCCCGTCATGGCGACGCGCGGCCTCTGCACCGCATCAATCTAGGGCCGTCGCCCGGCGCGTTCAATATGACAGCAAGAATGCTGCCTATTATGGCCTCATCGGGGGATCACGATCTCGGCGCGCAGCCCCCCCAGACGGGGACCGCGACCCAGGCGCAGCTGCCCGCCATGCGCCCGCGCCACGTCCGCCGCGATGGCCAGGCCCAGCCCCGCGCCCTGGCCGCTGTTCCTGCGCCGCGACGTGTCCAGCCGGGTAAAGGGCCGCATCGCCGCGTCCAGGCTGTCCTCGGGGATGCCGGGGCCGTCATCCTCGATGCCGATGCGCAGGCTGCGCGGGCCCAGGGCCGCGTCCATCTCGGCCCGGTTGCCATAGCGGACGGCATTGCCGATCAGGTTCTCCAGCGCGCGGCGCAGCATGTCTGGGCGGAACGTCGCCAGCCCGTCGCGGTCGCCCTCGAACTGGACCAGCTGCGCCTGCTGGCCCGCACGCTGCGCATCGGCCACCAGCGTCTCCAGGAACCCGGCCGCCGCCACCTGCTGGGCGGGGCTGTCGCCCGCATCGTCGCGGGCATAGTCCAGGAATCCGTCCACCATGCGGTTCATCTCGGCGATGTCGGCCTCCATCGCGCTGATGTCGCCCGGTTCGGGCGGCATGTCCGGCCCCACCATCGACAGCCCCAGACGCAGCCGCGTCAGGGGCGTGCGCAGGTCGTGGCTGATGCCCGACATCATCAGTTTGCGCTGATCGTTCTGCCGCTCCAGCCGGTTGCGCATGTCCAGAAAGGCCGTGCCCGCGATGCGGATCTCGACCGCGCCCGAGGGGCGATAGGGCACGATCCGCCCCTTGCCATATTCCTCGGCCGCATGCGCCAGCCTGCGGATCGGGCGCAGCTGGTTGCGCAGAAAGATCGTGGCGATCCCCGTCATCAGCAGCGATGTCAGCACCATCAGCACCAGCAGCTGATGCGGGTTCGACGCGCTGACCCGCCGCCGGTCAAAGCTCAGCGCATAGGGCCCCTGCGGCCCGTCCAGCGCCACGACCACGCGCTTGTCATCCGTGGCCAGATCGACCGAGACGATCTGCGGCAGCGCCTCGCGCAGCACCTGCGTGACGATCCGCCCCGAGAAATCATAGCGCAGCCTGCGGTCCGCCGGGGCAGGCACCGCGGGCAGGGTCAACTCCAGCTCCAGCGGGCGGGCGACCGACACGCCTGCGCGGCGTGCGGCCTCCGGGCCGCCGGCGCTGTCGATCAGCCTGGCGACAAAGGCCACCTCATGGGACATGCTGGCGGTCATCTGCCGGGTCACGCCCTCGAAATGGCGCTGCAGGAACATCACGCTGACCACCAGCGTCACCACCACCACCGGCAGGAACAGGATCAGCGCCGCCCGCGCATACAGCCCGCGCGGGATCAGCTTGCGCAGCGTGGTGGGGTCTGCGGGGTTGGTCATGGCGGCCTCCGGCTTGCCGCGCTAGGCTAGCGCCATGAGCACGCCCGCGAAAGAGCCGCTGCCGATTCTGGCGCCAAACCCCTCGGACCTGACCGGGCCGGGCACCACGACCTGGCTGATCGGCACCGACAGCGTCGCGGTCATCGACCCCGGCCCCGACATGCCCGCCCATCAGGAGGCCGTGGCCCGCGCCGGTCAGGGCCGCATCAGCCATATCCTGGTGACCCACGCCCATCGCGACCACAGCGGGGGCGCCGCGCGCCTGTCGCGGCTGACCGGCGCGCCGGTCCTGGCCTTCGGCGATGCCGGGGCAGGGCGCTCGGCGCTGATGACGCGGCTGGCCGCAACGGGACTGGGTGGGGGCGAGGGGCTGGACCACGACTTCGCCCCCGACCGCCTGCTGCGCGATGGCGAGGTGGTGTCGGGGCCCGACTGGTCGCTGACCTCGTTGCACACGCCCGGCCATGCAGCGGGGCATCTGTCCTTTCAGTCGGGCGACACGATCCTGTGCGGCGATGTGGTGATGGGCTGGTCCTCGACGCTGATCTCGCCGCCGGACGGGGATCTGGCCGATTATTTCCGCACGCTGGACCGGCTGGCGGCGCTGGCCCCCCGCTGCCTGCTGCCTGCCCACGGTCCCGCGATCGAGGCCCCGCTGCCCCGCCTGGCCGATCTGGCCCGCCACCGCCGCGCGCGCACGGCGCAGATTCTGGCCGCCCTGCGCCAGTCGCCCGATTCCGCCGCAGGGCTGGCGGCGCGCATCTACACGGTGCCGCCCGGGCTGCTGCCGGCGGCGACACGCAACGTCCTGGCCCATCTGATCGCCCTGGCCCAAGTCGGAGCCGTTGATTTTACGGACGAATTATCCCTCGATACGGTTTTTTCGGCTGCCTGACGAAAAAGCGCCAAACGGCTCTGGACGCCCCCGGAACAGGTTGCTATATCCCGCCTCGTGTTCCGGCGTAGCTCAGCGGTAGAGCAGTTGACTGTTAATCAATTGGTCGTAGGTTCGATCCCTACCGCCGGAGCCAATATATTGAAAGATCTATATAGATCAAATAGCTACGCGTAGTCGCTGCGATTACAGACAGCTTTAACGTCCTCTGTGCCCATCCCTGTGCCCGGGTCTGTGCCCGGAGACGACTGAAAATGCCCAGGACCCCCTATCTCGTAAAGCGCGGACACATGTTTTGGTGGCGCCGGCGAAAGCCGGCTTTAATTCTTCCGCAACCTTTTTGTGGCACTGAAACTCTCGGCACGGTTCCGGCTGGCACCGGGTCCGGCTCGCTTGGTCATTTCGCCGTCAGCCTGCGCACAACCTGTCCAAGGGAAGCTGGCAGACGGGCTGCGAGGATGAACATCCTGTTCGAGGAGAAACGGCGAAGCATCGAGACCGCCATGGTGAGGGACGACGTGATGAACGACGAGAGCTATCGTGACCGCGCCGTGGCGGACATGGCAGCCGCCCTTCGCGCACAGGCGGAAATGTTGGCGCGTCAATTGGCATCCCCCCGACCAGACCTCCTCGCGGTCCTGCCGCTAGAGCCTGCCGCGCGTGCTTCATCGACGGTCGCACCTCCGCTGGTGGGAGAAGCCCTGACCGGCATCGCAGGCACGAGCCGGATCGACGATCCGCAGTTTGAGCGTGCCGTTCTCAAGATGGCTGACCGTGAAGGCTGGTAGCACGACGATCCCAACGAGATCGTCGCACAGTTCGACATGATGCTGACCGGGCTGTTCACTCTCTAGGAAGAATACCTGCGCTACTGCGTGAGAAAAGGTCTCGATCCTGCCGCCGCTCTCCCCTCACTCGCGCCTCTCGATGGCGCGCTCTCGTCAGTTGCGAACGACATCCGCGTAGTCATCAACCCTCTTGCGAGCGCTGTGCCACCGGACGAAGCCCCAGCGGAGACCCTCGGAAAGCAGCGTATCAGGAAGAGCAAGGCCGGACGCCGCTTCTCGGAGCACACCGCGCGGTTCCTCGATCTCCGGTCCGAAGGGTTCGATCTGAAGAAGCGCCATGAGGTGCCGGACACCAAGGCCGGCCAGCGTTTCACCAAGACCAGCCGGGCGAACTTCCAGGGGACGGTCCGCCTCTTTCTTGAAGCCCATGGCGATATCTTCGTCGAAAACATCGACGAATCATTGCTCTCGGATTTCTTCTCGCTTCTTGACCGGATACCGGCCAGCCACGGCAAGTCGTCCAAGGACCGTCGTCCGGTCCGAAAGGTCATCGAAGAGACCGACCGCGAGCAACGGAACGCGATCGAGCGGCGCCGCGCCGAGATGCAACGCGACGGACTGAATCCCGGCGAGATCGAAGATTGCCTTGACGGACTACGTATCCCGCGGCTCAGGACCAACACTTGCAAACGTCATATGGACACGATGGATCAGATCTTGGGATTCGCGGTTTTCGAAGGCTTGCGGCCAGACAACCCCGTCAAGCAGGTCAAATGGACTTACAAGGAACTCTCCCGGCGCCTAGCGAACGAGGAAGATGCCGATCGCTTGCCTTGGGGAGATCGCCTGCCCAAGCTTCTTGGCTCGCCGATTTACCGGCAACCGCTTTCGGAACCGGGCGATCCGCTGTTCTGGGCACCGCTGGTGGGCCTCTTCGCCGGATTTCGGATGGAAGAGTTTCTGCAACTCGGAACACATGATTTCGATACGGTTGAGGGGTCCCGGTGATCAACGTCCTGATCACGGGATCATCGCAAAGCAGGAAGCCCAAGGCGGCAAAACGAGGCATCCCCATCCCCGACGCACTTCTTGATCTCGGACTACTGAAGCTGGTCCGGTTGCGTCGTGCGGCGAACCAGAAGAGGCTGTTCACTTACCTCGATCGCGGTCAGGCAAAAGGCACCTTCAGCGAAATTTTTTCGAAGAGGTTCACCCACTACCGCAGGAGATGCGATATCTACGACCGTGCCCGGGATTTCCACTCGCTCCGGAAAGGTTTCCAGACAAAGCTCACTCGGGCGGAGGTGCCGTATTACTCACGCAAGCTGCTTATGGGACATGAACTCACCGACGTGACCCACAAGCATTATTATCCGGAAGGCGACACTATCGAGATGATGCGCGACTACATCAATCGGATCGACGTTGACTGCTCGCAGATATTGCGTCCCTTCGACACTGTCAGCGATACGAATGTCCACAGACTGTCCGTGATCGAGAAACACGCATGACGACGCGTGAAACACGGCTGCGAGACTACGCAACGGGCAAACGGCAGATCAGGGACGGATAATCATGCAGAATGACGCCACCAGTATCCAAGTGATCAGCACTGCCTTCAACGAGATCTATGGCCGCGCTGACATCGTGCCTGAGCAGGAAGGGGACGCCACCTTGGAGTTTCTCATCAAGGCCGCCGTTACGGCGGTTGATGCCGTCTGCCTCTACACGCATGCCAGCGCGAATGACAACGACCGCCGAGAGAGGCCTTCGCCCGTATCGCGGCCCTGCTCACGCGTCCCGATGTTCATCGTCCCGCGTGCGCCGACTGGCGCATGATTGCCGACCATAGCTCAATCCGACTGATGCCGGCTGACGACATCAACATGCATTTCAACGGTCTTTACGAGACGGCCTCCGAAGAAACTCCGGAATGTAAAGGCCAACTCGAAAAGCTGATTGTTCTGGCCTGCGAGGCGCTTGACGCAGTCACCTACTGCACGCACGAAGACGAGGACACCGATCTGGAGGCGGACGCAATCCAAAGGGTCCGGGAACTCGTGATACTGGCAGGCCATTCCTGCATCGGCCAGTCCGCCTGAGGTGCACAGACCAGACCGGAGGTTACGACACATGCACTTCGGTCTGGCCTTGCCCCGGAACCCCCTTGTTTCCGGATCAAGGCAGCCTTCGCACGGGCGTTCAACATATCGTGTCACCACGTAGCCGCGGCACCAATGAGGACCCGACTTAGCGCGCGTCCACAATGGTTACGACAGCAGTCCATGTATAGAGAGAG
The DNA here is from genome assembly GCF_005048265.1 of Paracoccus hibiscisoli. Lineage (GTDB taxonomy): Bacteria > Pseudomonadota > Alphaproteobacteria > Rhodobacterales > Rhodobacteraceae > Paracoccus > Paracoccus hibiscisoli. The sequence continues at coordinate 226 of NZ_SUNH01000006.1, read as the reverse complement.
CCGCTCCATCAGCGCTGACGCAGAACGGTAAGGACCGGGCTTGACGCGCTCGTTTATTGTTCCGCTCGCCCCGTATTTCCGCCAAGCGGCCGGCTAACATGCGTATTCCACGGAAGATGGGCATCGATTCCACGGCATCGTGGGCAGCCATTCCACGCCTCGGGCAGTCTGGCCGACTGGTGCATGGGGTCAGGCCCGACCTGACAGGTCAAGCGGTTTCATGGTG
>NZ_SUNH01000052.1 GCF_005048265.1 Paracoccus hibiscisoli | reverse complement strand
TGCGTGTCGGCAATCTGACAATGACCAATCACCCCATCCACATGCACGGCTATGATTTCGAGGTGACCTGCACGGATGGAGGATGGGTCCGGCCGGAGGCCCGCTGGCCTGAGGTCAGCATCGATATTCCGGTAGGCGCGATGCGTGCCTACGAATTCGATGCCGTTCATGAAGGGGACTGGGCGTTCCACTGCCACAAGTCACACCACACCATGAACGCCATGGGTCACGAACTGCCCACGATCATCGGCGCCAACAAGACCCGCGTCACCGACATGGTTCGCAGGCACCAGCCCGGATACATGTCGATGGGAACAGCAGGCATGGGTGACATGGGCGAGATGTCCATGGAAATCCCCGAGAACACCATCCCGATGATGACAGGCTGGGGTCCGCATGGTCCGCTGGAGATGGGCGGCATGTTCTCTGTCATGAAGGTGCGCGAAGGCATCGCTCCTGACGACTATTCCGATCCGGGTTGGTATGAAAACCCTCCCGGTACGCAGGCATGGGAATGGACGGGCGAGTTGCCCGAGCATGCCAGCAACTACAGCCCCGAGACGATCCTGACGCCGCGCGGCGGCAAGCGCTTGGGCTGATCTGACCCTATCGAGCAACACAAAGGAAAACGTGATGAAATCGTTGATGCTGGTGACTGCTATTACCCTTTTCCCGGCCCTCGCTATTGCAGCCGGAACCCATGAAGGCGGCCATGACGAATATGCCATGGGGGCCCCGGCCGCCGAAGGCGCCGCAGACATGAAATCCGTCGAGATCTCGATGCGGGAGACCGAAGAGGGCACGATGATTTTCGAGCCTTCCGAACTGTCTTTTGCGTCCGGTGAAACCGTCCGTCTGGTCATTACCAACGATGGCGAGCTGGAACATGAATTCGTCATGGATACCGTCGAGGCCAATGCCGAGCACAAGGAGCTGATGGCAAGGTTTCCCGAGATGGAACATGACGACCCGAACGCGGTCCGTCTTCAGCCGGGCGAGACCGGCGAGATCCTTTGGACCTTCGAAAACGAGGGCGAATACGAATTCGCCTGCCTGATGCTGGGCCATTACGAGTCCGGCATGCACGGCCCCCTGAACGTCACCGAATCCTGAACCGCGAGGACCTGACCATGAAACTGATTCAACTGACTGCCGCTGCGCTGATCCTTTCTGCTGGAGGCGCCTTCGCGGACACCCACATCACCAACGGGACAGTCACCAAGATCGACACCCAATGGAGCAAGGTGACCGTCGATCATGAGGAGCTGAAGAACCTGGATATGCCGGCCATGAAGATGGTCTTCCAGGTTGCAGAGCCGGAAATGCTCGAGGGCCTGAGTGAGGGTGCCGCCATCCGCTTCGCCGCCGACCGTGTGAACGGCAAGCTGACCATTACCGAAATTCTGGAATAAATCAGAAAGCCCAGAGGTCTTAAAATGAGAAACCTTTTTATGTCCGTACTGGCTGTTGCCAGTATCACTGCAGGCTTCGGTTATGCCGAAGAAGCAAACCATAGCACAAGAGGATCAAACACAAACTCAGGGGGCGGAGCATCAGCTTCCGTGGACAATACGCCGGAAAGGCCTGACTGGTCGGATTCTGTTGCGCGGGCTACGAATACGATTCCTGTTCCGGCAGGGCGTATCATGTCCTCAAAGGAACTGGGTAGGGCAGGGTTGAGCCCTGACGATGTCATGCATGTTTCAGTTTTCTGAGGAACAGGCTTAGCATCGTCATATGTCTCAAATTTACGGAGGACTAAGATGAGTTCTGTTAAGATCCTTATTGCCGCAGCGATTGCTGCGACCAGCCTTACTGCGCCCGTCTTTGCTCAGGACGCTGAATTCCAGATGCCTGAGCAGTGCGCCATGGCTGCACCCGCCAGTGATATGCCCGCGGAAAGCATGGACGGGTCACAGATGGGCGGCGATGCGCAGTCTGACGGCATGGGCGCCATGATGGGTATGGGCGGCGTGGATTTGGCAACCATGCCGGAACATGTTCAGGAAAACATGCGTCGCATGATGGTAACGATGCCAGCCATGCACGACGGCATGATGAACGAGGATGCCGACGTGGCCTTTGCTTGCGGGATGATTGCCCACCATCAGGGTGCCATAGACATGGCGGAAGTGCTTCTCGAGCATGGCGAGGACGAGCAGATGCGGACCTTGGCCCAGGAGATCATCGACGCTCAGGTCGGTGAAATCGAGCAGATGACCACTTGGCTGGCTGATAACGCGAACTGAGCCTGCCTTGAACCGCGCGGCATCATGCCGCGCGGTTCTCTGCTAAAGACCATCAGAAAAAAACCCCGCGGCCGTTCTTGACCTTCCCATCATGGGAAGCCCCATATCTGTTCCACACAACGAACGGAGCCCAGCCCATGAATATTGGAGACGCCTCTGCCCGGTCGGGTGTGTCGGCCAAGATGATCCGCTACTACGAGCAGACCGGGTTGATCCCCCTAGCTGCGCGTACAACCTCGGGGTATCGCAACTACGCCGATTCAGACGTTCACATGCTTCGGTTCATTGCACGGTCGCGGGATCTGGGTTTTTCGATCAGCGAAATCACCGACCTGTTGGATCTGTGGCGTAACACCGACCGGCGTAGCGCCGATGTCAAAGCACTGGCACAAGCCCGGATCCAGGATCTCCGCCACAAGATTACCCACCTGCAGGACATGGCCGACACGTTGGAGACGCTGGTGCGATCCTGCGCCGGAGACGAGCGCCCGGACTGCCCGATCCTGCATAATCTGGAAACGGAAGCATTCCCTGCCTCGGGCAGACGCTCAAATCATGCCGGTCCCCACGCCAACATCAACGAAAGGATCACATCGTGATCGACAGACGCCTGTTCATCGGAACGCTCGCCGCGGTCCTCATTCCCGCAACATCGGTGCTGGGGGCGGTGTCCACATCCCAAGACACTCTAATCGCGGTGGTTCGATCACCCGATTGCGGCTGTTGCGGAGCCTGGATCGATCATCTGCGGCAAAGCGGTTTCACAGTAGAAGAAACCCTGACCGACGACGTCGAGGCCTTCAAGGATGAGCACGCCGTTCCTCAATCTCTTCGGTCCTGCCACACGGCCCTCGTCGAAGGCTATGTAATCGAGGGCCATGTTCCGGCTGATGCCGTCCGCAATTTGCTGGATCAGCGCCCTGATGCGGGTGGTCTGGCCGTTCCTGGCATGCCGATCGGTTCGCCCGGCATGGAAATGGGCGGCCATTCTGAGCCTTTCGAGGTCATTCTCTGGGGCGATTCCGGCAACAGCGTCTTCGCAAGGTATTGAGGTTTCCCCATGACACCTGCAGCGTCCAGGACTGCCACCCTCCACCGCATGGTGATGACAAAGCACATGTGCCCCTACGGGCTCAAGTCGCTCGATCTGCTGAATCGTCAGGGCTATCGCGTCGAGGACCATCATCTGACGACCCGTGCCGAGGTCGATGCCTTCAAGGAGCGGCATGACGTCCAGACCACGCCGCAGACCTTCATCGGCGGCCAGCGGATCGGTGGCTATGACGATCTTCGGCATCACTTCGGAAAGACCGTCCGCGACAAGACCGCGACGACCTACCGGCCAGTGATCGCCCTGTTCGCCATGGCGGCAGCCATGGCCTTGGCAACCAGTTGGGCGGCGTTCGGTCAGCTGATCACCATTGCTGCGGCCGAATGGTTCGTGGCCTTCGCGATGTGTCTCCTGGCCCTGCAAAAGCTGAAAGACGTGGAAAGCTTTGCCACGATGTTCCTGAACTATGATCTGCTCGCGCAGAGATGGGTCCGTTACGGATACGTCTATCCCTTCGCCGAAGGCCTGGCGGGCATCCTGATGGTTGCGGGCGCGCTGATGTGGCTGTCGATCCCGGTCGCGCTGTTCATCGGTACGATCGGTGCCGTGTCGGTCTACAAGGCGGTCTATGTCGACAAGCGAGAGATCAAATGCGCTTGCGTCGGTGGTGACAGCAACGTGCCCCTGGGCTTCGTCTCGCTGACCGAGAACCTGATGATGATCGCGATGGCCGTCTGGATGCTGATCAAGGTTACGATGCTCGGGCATTGAGCACGCTATTCGATAGAGAGCCGCGCTTTGCAGCGCAAACGGCTGCATGTGAAAAGTTCTACTGAGCCTGTAGCCGAAGACGAAAATGGATCATTCCGACCATGAGGCACAGCCTCAATGTTCCGGCTTCAAGAGAAGCCTAAAATAGAAACGGAGACATATCATGGGATATGGCCGCTTTTTCGCGATGATCGCGACCTCCACCATCGTCATGTATGGGCTGATGTACCTCAATACCTATTCGATTGATCACATCGCGTTTTCGCAGACCCGCATGTGGATGGCGATTTACATGGGATCGGTCATGGCGGTCATCATGCTCGCCTTCATGTTGGGCATGTATTCCGATCGGAAGAAAAACATTGCGATCTTCGTCGGTGCCGGTTTTGCATTTGTTCTGTCCCTCTGGCTGGTGCGAAGCCAGGAGACGGTCGAGGATCTTGCCTGGATGAAGGCAATGATCCCTCACCATTCCATCGCCATCCTGACCAGTGAGCGCGCGGATATTTCCGATCCAAGGGTCCGGGACCTTGCTGACGCGATCATCGAGGCGCAGCGCAACGAGATCGCAGAAATGAAAAGGTACATCGCCGATATCGAGGCGAATGGCGACGCTCCCGCAGGCACTCGCCGCGTCGAGGCTAACTGAATCACGTCAAATTAGGGTGTCACTCGCCGGGCATCGTAGATGGAAGAACATCAGTAGAAAGTTGGCAAGACATGGATCACGATCATCATCACGCGTCGCCAGACATCCCTGCGGGGACCGAGACGGCAAAGGACCCGGTCTGCGGGATGACGGTTGCGGTCAAGCCTGACGGACATCGAGCGGTGTTTGGAGACAAGACGTTTCATTTTTGCTCGGAGAAATGCAAGACCAGGTTCAAGGCAGATCCTTGGTTCTACGCCTCTGGCCGCGCAGCTGGAAAAAAGAAGGCGGCTCCGGCCAACGCTCAGTATACCTGTCCGATGCATCCCGAGATTGTCCGTGATGTGCCCGGCGACTGCCCGATCTGCGGGATGGCGCTCGAACCGATGCTGCCCTCGGACGAGCCGAGCGAGGAACTGACCGACTTCACACGGCGCATGTGGATTTCGGCAGCCGCCGCAGTGCCGCTGGTCATTCTGACAATGGGTGAATTGGTCGCTCTGCCGGTGCGGGATTGGATTGGCCACGAAATCGCAAGCTATCTCGAATTCATCCTGGCGACACCGATCATCCTCTGGGCCGCCTTGCCGTTCTTCAAGCGAGGTCGGGATTCACTTTTGAACCGATCACCGAACATGTGGACGTTGATCAGTCTTGGCGTGGGCGCGGCCTATCTCTATTCGCTCGTCGCGACTTTCCTGCCCGGCGTATTTCCCGATGCCTACCGAATGGGTCATGGTGTCGGCACCTACTACGAGGCGGCTGTGGTGATCGTGGCTTTGGTCTTCGTGGGCCAGGTTCTGGAATTGCGGGCACGCGAACGTACCGGGGATGCCATTCGAGCCCTGCTCGATCTCGCACCAAAGACCGCGCGGCGTATCCTGCCGGATGGCTCGGAATATGACGCGCCTTTGGAAAACATCATGGAAGGTGACCGGCTCCGCGTGCGCCCGGGCGATGCGGTGCCGGTGGACGGCATAGTGATCGAGGGCCGCTCATCCCTGGACGAGAGCATGCTGACCGGCGAGTCGATGCCGGTGGAGAAAAGTTCAGGCGATGCAGTGACCGGGGCCACGATCAACAAGAACGGCAGCCTCGTGATCGAAGCGGGCAAGGTCGGCGCCGACACGGTTCTTGCGCAGATCGTGGCGATGGTCTCGAACGCGCGGCGGTCCCGCGCACCGATCCAGGGGATGGCCGATCGGGTCTCGGCAGTGTTCGTGCCAACGGTGGTCGGCATCGCAATCTTCGCCTTCGTCGTCTGGCTGATTTTCGGCCCCGAGCCCTCGCTGGTCTTTGCCATCGCCTCGGCCGTGTCAGTGCTGATCATCGCCTGCCCCTGCGCCCTTGGGTTGGCCACGCCGATTTCGATCACCACCGCGGCAGGGCGCGGCGCACAGGCCGGTGTGCTGATCAAGGATGCCGAGGCGCTGGAGCGGATGGCGGGGGTTGATACACTGATTGTCGACAAGACCGGTACGCTGACCATGGGCAAGCCGAAGCTGACGGATACCGTGGCACTCGCGGATGTGGCCGAAGCGGACTTGCTGTCCCTGGCGGCAGCGCTCGAGCGCGGCTCGGAACACCCGCTGGCCGAAGCGATCGTCGAAGGCGCCGAAGCGCAGGGCGCGGGGCGACAAGAGGCAGTGGATTTTGAAGCCGTCACCGGCAAAGGCGTGCGCGGCACGGTTGGCGGACGGGTAGTGGCGCTCGGCAACGCGGCGATGATGCAGGAGATGGGACTAGACACGGGCACGGCCGAGGCGAAGGCCAATACCCTGCGCGCCGAGGGCAAGACGGCAATGTTCATCGCTGTCGATGGTGCCCTGGCCGGCATCGTGGCGGTCGCCGACCCAATCAAGGAAAGTACCGCGCAAGCGATCCGCGAACTCCACGCACAGGGGCTGCGCGTCATCATGGCGACGGGTGACAACGAGCGCACGGCACAGGCTGTGGCGAGCAAGCTCGGCATCGACGAAGTCCGCGCAGGTGTCCTTCCGGAAGCCAAAAAAGACCTGATCGACCAGTTGCGCCGCGAGGGACACAAGATCGCCATGGCGGGAGACGGGGTGAACGACGCGCCCGCACTGGCCGCTGCCGATGTCGGCATCGCCATGGGCACGGGCGCGGACGTGGCCATGGAAAGCGCCGGGATAACCCTTCTGGGTGGTGACCTGATGGGCATCGTCCGGGCACGCAAGCTGGCGCGGGCGACATTGCGCAACATCAAGCAGAACCTGTTCTTCGCCTTCGCATACAATGCGCTTGGCGTGCCAATTGCGGCAGGTCTGCTTTACCCCATCACCGGGACTTTGCTGTCACCGATGATCGCAGCTGCGGCGATGAGCCTGTCCTCCGTTTCGGTTATTACCAACGCCCTCCGCCTGCGGCGGGTGGATCTGTAAGAAAGCAAAAAGGAAAAACAAATGACGACATTCAATATTCCCAACATGAGCTGCGGCCACTGCAAGGCAACGGTGCAAAAGACCATCCATGCCATCGACCCTGAGGCTCAGATCGATTTCGACATGGCGTCACGAAGGATCACTTTGGACAGCCGGGCTAAGCCGGACGATATCAAAGCAGCACTGGCCGCAGCCGGATACCCTGCGACTCTGGCAAAATGACAGACTAGTTAGCTGTTGATGATATTCCTGTAGGCTATGCATCTTCTCGATTGCCGGCTGCAACTGAAAAGGCTTAGCAATCGGTCCGAACTCCTGCGACCATCTCTGGTCACGGAGGTTCAGATCTGCAGTGCCGTCATGAAGAGCTGCACCGCGCTTGGCATACCTGCCACAGAAACCGTGGGTTAAAGCCGTCGGAGAAAAGGGGAACCTCGGATACTAGAGACTTTCACCACTCTTAGTCGGGCCCTCAGAATACGGTGACCTTCGTTCCTACCTCGGCCACTGTATAAAGCTGTTCTACATGTTCATTATAAAGCCCGTAACAGCCGGACGAGGAGCGCCTACCGATCTTGCGCGTGTCATGGGTGCCATGGACCAGGTAGGCAGGCCACGCAAGATACAAGCCGAACTTGCCAAGCGGGTTCTCCGGCGCTCCGCCCTCGACCCTCTGCGGCAGCGTGGGATCTTTCTCCCGCATGCTCGGCGTCGGCGTCCAGGGCGGGTTCGGCATTTTGCGGACGATCTCGGTCTGCCCGCGACGGGTCAGCTCATCGGTCATAGGAATGGCGCAGGGGAAAACGAAGTGGATGTTTTCGTCGCCCGACCAGTAGTGGACCGCGCGCGAGGTGACGTCGGCCAGCAAAACGCCTTTGCCGAGCGTAGGGTAGAAGTCGCGCCAATGCCGAGTTCGGAACGACGACTGGTTGCGATCAGGCCCTGCGTCAGCGGCCACCTGTGCATAGGCGGCTGCAGGCAGAAACGCTCCTGTTGCGGCCAAGCCGCGAAGAAAACTTCGCCGGTCACTAAAACGATGGGTGGACATTCTGATGCCTCATGCTCGTTTTTTCTGAACCGAGTATACCGGGTTCGCACCGCGCCACCAAGCAAGCACAGGAACGTCGCAAAGCACCTGCGGGTAATCTGCAACAGCTGATGCGGCCATTCCGCGCGCTGAGCTAGTTAACCTGCGGATAACATCGTTCGGAGCATGTTGCAGGGCGGTCCTACCGAGCGGGCTCTTTACCTAATATTGTAGTCCTTCATCGAGCGGTATGTTCCAGTTCAACTGCTTCGCCGTCGAAGACGATCTGAAAGCGCCACCGGCCTCTCATGGGAAAACTGCCGGTTCCGCTCCAAGTGCCGTCGGATCGGCGGAACATGGGTACCAAAGTGGCCCCCATATTGTGGCCCATCATGGTCATTGAAGCACTTGGTTGCACAAGCGTAGCATGGTAGCTGCCGTCGTCGCTTTCGAACATTAAGGTGATTTCGAAGTCTCCAACCTGTGCATCGTCTAACGTTAAAATAAGCCGGTTGCCGTCAACATCTCTCACAACGGTTGTTTCTGTAGCAATCCTAGGGCTAACTCCGTCCCGGTTGCTTGACAGACCGAAGATGAGGAATGCCCCTACAGTAGCCGCGACCACCAAGAGCGGGATTGCGATCAGCGCTGCGCGTAAAGCTTGCATGCCGTTACGCTCTGGTCCTATCAGTGGCACGACTTTCCCCAATTCCTGTCAATGAACGGGCATTCGGTGCGGCGTCGCCGTGGCGGTTGTCGGCCATATTACCCCTAGTATCTCCCGAAATGGGGTCAGATGTAAGATTTGCTTTCGATCTCGTAGATCGGCAGGCCTGCTTGTTTGTTAGCAGTACCAGCGTGCATGGCACATTCCGAAGCTGCTTCAGGGAGTAGGGGACTTTAGGCGATGAAAGCTTAAAAGACCATGGCACTATCGGGATCAAGTGGCCACACAACTCGTACCAAGCTGCTCGTGCGGGCCTAGTTGGCGTTCTCAAATAGCCACGAGGTCATCTGCTCAATTTCGCCGACCTATGGGACGATGATCTCTTCAGCAAGTGCTCGCATCTGCGGATCTTCGCCATGTTCGAGTAGAAGCTTGGACCTGCACCGCTTCTGTTCCGGTCAGGTGCTCATGTTAAGCGGCCCTCTGCTCGAAGGCCACGGGTGATTTCCAGCCGAGGGCTGAGTGTTTGCGGCGCGGGTTGTAGAAGCCATTGATGTAT
>NZ_SUNH01000051.1 GCF_005048265.1 Paracoccus hibiscisoli | reverse complement strand
CCCAACCATGGAAGACCGTCAGTACGCGACGACGAGGCCCTAGGCGGCGAGGCTTGCCGGCTGTGCGTGCCGCCAGGGCATGAGGTCTTCGATGCGGGATTTGGGGTGTCCGTCGAGGATGGCGCGGAGGGTGTCGGCGAGATAGTCGACGGGGTTCACGCCTGCCATTTAGCAGATGGCGACAAGCGAGGCGAGCATGGCCCAGTTCTCGGCGCCGACCTCGTTGCCGGCGAAGAGGGCGTTTTTGCGGGTCAGCGCGATCGGACGGATCTGGTTTTCGGCCGGGTTGGTGTCGGGCTCGAGGGTTCTGTGGTCGAGGAAGCGGATCAGGCCTGGCCAGTGCGCAAGGGTATAGCGGATATCCTCGGCCAGAGAGAGTTTCTGCGGGATGCGCGACAGCTGAGTTTCCAGCCAGGGCCTGAGCGCGGCGATGATCGGGGCCGAGTGCTCGCGCCGGGCAGCGAGGCGGTTGCTGGGGTCGTGCCCGCGCACCGTCTTCTCGATCCGATACAGCAATGCGATCTGGCGCAACATTTCCTCGGCGATGGGCGAGCCCTCGCTCTCAAAGCGCTTCACGAAGCGACGGCGGACATCGGTCCAGAAATTGACCAGCTGCCACGGCCCCTGATCGCGCGTGATCTCGGTCAGCGCGTTGTAGGACTGGTAGGCGTCACATTGCGAGGCAACCGGCCGCGGTATCCGGCGAGGAACTTCAGCGGATGCTCCCGTCCTCGGCCGGGGGCGTAGTGGAACAGCATGATGGGCGGACCGACACCGCCATGGCCGCGATCGTCGGAGACGACGGCCCAGAAGTGGCTGCTCTTGGTGACCTTCCGGCCCGGATCGAGCACCGGCGCGCGGGTCTCGTCGACGAAGATCCGGTCGGCGCCGCGCAGATGAGCCTTCATGTGGTCGATGACAGGCATCAGGTGGACTTGAGGGGACCGTGGCCCCAGTGGGGCCGCGTAAGCCCCGAAAGGCGCGCCCCGTCCAGTTGCCGAGTGTGCCACGGTCGAGGTGGAGACCTTGCCGCTCGAAGATCCCCGCTTGGCGGTAGAACGGAAGGTGGTCGCCAAACTTCGAGACGATGATCCACGCGATCAGCCGTTCAATCGGCAGCCCGCCAGGGGCAACATGCTCGGGCGCATGCGCCTGCACCACGGCCTGCGAGCAGCGGCGACAGGCGTATCTCGGGCGCCGCGTCACCAGCACCTAGAACTCCGCCGGGATCACGTCGAGCCGCTCGGATATATCTTCCCCAATCCGGGCCATCTCACCGCAGCCGCAGGGGCATTGGATGCTGGCGGCGTCGATCACGCGCTCAACCCGGGGCAGGCGCGCCGCCAGATGCCCGCGGTTGCGCGCGGGCTTACGAGGTTCTTCCCCGCGCGCTTGGGCAAGCGCGGCCTCTGCCTTCTCCTGCGCGGCCGCGAGAATGCCCTGGGCCAGTTCGGCATCCTCGGGCGGCAGATTGAACTGGTCGGGTGACAGCTTCTCGGAACTCTTGCCGAAGCGCTCGCGCTGCGATGCCCGCAGGATGCCCTCCAGCCGACGATTGGCCTCCTGCACCTCCACGAGCGCCGCCTCGACCTCGGTCAGGCGGGCCTTCAGATGAGCGTTCTCACGGCTGAGGGCATCGGCATCCATACCTCGGAGTGAATCACGCTAACGCGGTTCTGGCTAGCAAAAACAGGGAATTCCCGTGCGTCCGCTCGCTCACCCTGCGACCAGCGGACGCCGCGCCCGTTCCGGCCGCACCAGCCGCCAATCCAACCCTTCGACAGAGCCGCCAGCTGCGCCGAGGAGATCCGCATCACTCCGTCCCGCATCTGCGGCCAGACGAGCTTGCCTCCCTCAAGGCGCTTGTGAACGAGCACCATTCCGGTCTGATCCCAAACCAGCAGCTTGATCCTGTCCGCCCGTTTCGAGCGGAAGACGAAGACCGCCCCACAGAATGGATCGAGCCCAAACATCTCCTGCACCGCCAGCGCGAGGCCGGTCGTCGGGAAAACAGTCCACCGGACTGTTTTCTGACCCTCCTCACTCCCCTTGCGGAAGTCCACCGGGCGCGTCACCATATAGACCTTTGTCGGCCCTCCCTGACCGAGCATCATGATGTCCCCGTCCGCGCCGCCCGGATGGACCTGGTCAGCAGGATCTCATCGGCGTCGGCCCCGACGCCGATCACGACATCGCCGACAACGATCTCCACGCCGGTGGCGACCTCCGTCTCTGTCGGCATCGCCGCTGCGGGACGCTCGACCACCAACTCTGCAAACTTCGGCAGGGCCGCCACGCTCTCGGGTACGACAAGCTGCCCCGTCCGCAACTTCTTCCGCCAGTCGTAGGCCTGCCAGCGCGTGCTCCCGTGCTGCTGCGCGACATCCGTTACCGAGGCCCCCGGCACCAGACTCTCCGCCGCGATCCGCGCCCGCTCCGCCTTCGTGCGCCGCCGACGCCCGCTCAGCCCCTCGATCACCTCCAGCCGAGAATCCCTCAGTCCCCTGGGCCGTCCAAATGGACGCCCACTTTGCCGTCTCGTTCCAAACCAACACCTCCAACGCTCATGCGCACGGAGAATGGCCCGGTCAGATCAGAAGCGGCAGGAGGGGGGCCGCGTCGCGCTTACCTTGTGCCACGCTCATATCACAGCTCAAAAACGAGATTCGGTAACCTGACTCAGCGGCCAAGTCCTTAGTAAGCTGACAATGCAAGAAATTTCAAATGGTGCCCGGAGACGGATTTGAACCGCCGACACGCGGATTTTCAATCCGCTGCTCTACCAACTGAGCTATCCGGGCTCCGAACGGATACGATGCTCCGTGGATGCGCCGCTTTTACGAGGCGTCTTCAATGCTGTCCAGACCAAATCTTGGATTTTTGTGTCAGTCCCGCATTTTGGCGGGCGCAGATGCGGGGCAAGGTCGGAGACGTCGCGATGCTGCCGCTTGTGCGAAAAGAACGCACAGGCAGAGCGTACTACGGAGCATCGGATGGGCCCGCAGGTCGCGATCGTGCGGGTCGATATCAGGCGGGCCAGAGCTAGCCTCAGGGACGGTCGGGGTCGTCGTCCGGCAGATCCTCCAGCGGCGGGCCCGGGATCACGTAGGCGCCGCGCAGCCATTTCGCCAGATCGACATCGGCGCAGCGCTTGGAGCAGAACGGGCGATAGCGCGGGTCGCTGTCCTTGGAGCAGATCGGACAGGCCATCAGGCCGCCCCGCTGGCCGCGGCCAGTCGCGCCAGCGGCACCCGGTCGCGTTTGCGCGTCAGCTCATAAAGACCCATCGCGGTCCAGCCGACCAGCGTGGTCTCGGACCCGGCGCCGCGAAACGCGGCCTGCAGCACCTGATCCAGCGTGGCGCGATCCCGCTTGGGCATGGGCGCGAAATCGATCACGATCTGCCCGCCCAGACCGCGCAGCGCCAACTGGCGCGGCAGCTCGCGGGCCAACGCGATGTTCGCCTTGAGACCCGCAGCCAGAGAGGTGTCATTGCCGGTGTTCACATCCACGGCCACCAGGGCGCGCGTCGCCTCGATGAAAGCATCCCCGCTGCCCGGCAGCGAGATCCGCGGCGACAACAGCGCGTCGACCGCCTCCAGCACACCGCAGCGATCAAAGCTGTCCTCGCCCTCCTCGACCGCGTCGGGGGCAGGGTCGGCCCAGTCCATCCAGGCCTGCTCCCAGGGCGTGGGTGCGTCCAGCAGCAGTTCGGGCGCGCCCGTCGTCTCGGCGCAGACGCGGTCGGTCAGCTCGATCAGCTCGGCCAGCTCATCGCGGATCTCGTCATCCTCGGCGTCGAGCCCGGCGCTGCGCATGATCAGCCCATAGGGACGATCCTCCAGCAGGGCCCGGCCCAGGGACGCCAGTTCGTCGCGGCGATCCTCGTCGCGGATGCTGCGCGAGACATTGACCCCCGGCGCCCCCGGCGTGACCAGCGCGTGGCGGCCGCGAAACAGCAGGCGGGTGGACAGGGGCAGCGCCTTGCCGTCCTCGGCCACGCCCGCGATCTGGACCAGCAGGGGCTTGCCCTCGGAGACGCCCTTGCGGTCGCGCAGATAGCCGGTCTGGCCCTCGGGCAGGCGCAGGAAGACGCCGCCCTGCCCCTTCATGAAGCGGTCGGTCGCCGCGCGACAGATCGCGCCCGGCGGCAGCGCCGTCAGCGGATCGCTGGCGACCAGCAGATCGACCAGTTGGCCATCCTGCATCAGGGCGGCGGCTTCGAGGCCGAACAGATGCCCCAGAACGACTTGGCGACCCTTCATGGGGCGTCTCCTTTCGGGGTGGGGTGAATGCCGATCGCGGCCAGCATCGCCGCGGTCTCGGACAGCGGCAATCCGACCACGGCCGAGAACGACCCCTGCAACCAGGGGATGAAGGCCGCCGCGGCCCCCTGAATGGCATAGCCTCCGGCCTTGCCCTGCCAGTCGCCCGCATCCAGATACCGCTCCAGCGCGGCATCGTCGATCGAGCGCATGCGCACGCGCGTCTCGACCAGGCGCAGCGCGGTGCGCGGCCCGTGACGCAGCGCGATGGCGGTCAGCACGACATGGCGGCGGCCCGACATCAGCCGCATGAAGGACGCGGCCTCGGCCCGGTCGGCGGGCTTGCCCAGGATGCGGCGTCCGACGGCGACCGTCGTGTCCGCCGTCAGCAGCGCCTCATCCGGCGCCAGATCCAGCGCGGCGGCCTTTTCCGAGGCCATGCGGCGGACGTAATCGCGGGGCGGTTCGGCCTTGCGGGGGGTCTCGTCGATATCGGCGGGGCGCAGGGCGTCGGGCACGATCCCGATCTGGGCCAGAAGTTCCAGCCTCCGGGGGCTGGCCGAACCCAGGATCAGCCTGGGGCGTGTCTGGGCCATGAGGCGGCCTCCGGTGGTGTCGGCCGTCCCGGGGGACGGCTTATTTGAAGCGGTAATTGATCCGCCCCTTGGTCAGGTCATAGGTGTTCATTTCCACCTGCACCTTGTCGCCAGCCAGAACACGGATGCGGTTCTTGCGCATCTTTCCTGCCATATGTGCGATGATCTCATGGCCGTTTTCAAGCTCGACCCGGAATGTCGCATTGGGCAGGAGTTCCTTCACGACGCCGGGGAATTCGAGCATTTCTTCCTTGGCCATGGTCACTCCGTCCTTAACATCCCGCAAGATTCGGGACCGCCGTTACATGCGACCAGAATGCCGGGAATTCAAGGAAAAAGCGTCCGCTCACCCGTTCAGCGCCGTCAGGTCACCGCCAAAGCCAAAGCCGCCCCCGACATCCGCGTCCTGCGCCGTGCGAAACGGGTCGGGTTGCGACAGGTCGGCCGGCACCAGCGCGGCACCCAGGGCCATGCCCATCCCCATGACCGGCATGCCCATCGCGGGGGTCGCCTCGTCGGTGGCGGCCTGCGCCGGATCGCGAAGCCTGATCGCGTGGCAGCCCTCGGCCTCTCCGAACTTACCGGTGGCCAGAACCTGGCCGTCCTGCGTCTCCAGCGTGGCATTCGTCAGGCTGGTGCGTGGCAGGGTCAGCAGCCGCCCCTCCAGGAAACCGCGCAGCTCGGCCAGGGTCACGCGCTTGCGGCACAGCACCCCGGTGACGGCGATCGGCGCGTCCTGCATCGGCTCGGCCAGGCTGGGGCGCGGCAGGACCGGAGGCGGGGGCGGCGCTGGAATAGGTGCCGGAGCAGGTTCGGCGCGCGGCTGCGCCCCGGCCGCCGGTTGCGGCAGCGCCAGCAGAACGCGCCCCTCGCGGGCCTCCGCGCCGCCCATCGCCAGCTCAAAGGACAGGCTGCGGAAGGGCCTGTCGTCCAGCATCAGCGACAGCGGTCGCGGGTCGTCCAGATGGGTCAGGAAGCGGTATCCGCCGATGGCGTCGAACCCCTCGACGCCCGTCATCTCGACCGGCAGTTCGGTCAGCAGCGCATTGATGAAATCGGCGCAAAGCAGCGCGTCGCTGCGCGTCGGGCGGCGCCGCTCCAGCCCGCGATTGGTCACCCGGCCCAGGGCCTGCCATTCCACCAGAGACGCGACCGCCTGCGGACACAGCGCGATGGCGCCCAACAGATCGCCCGGCCCCTGCAGCACCGCGACCAGCGGCAGCTCGGGCAACATTTCGGGCAATTCGGCCAGGGTCAGCGCACCGGGGCGCACCGACAGGGCGCGCACGGGCAGCTGATACAGCCGGTCGGCGGCGCGCCCGATGGCGGTGGCGGCTGCCCGCGCGGGCGTGGGCGGCGGCGGCGCGGGCAGCTGCGGCGCGCCGCCCTGCCCCAACCGGACCTGCGCGCGCGCCTGCAGCATGCGGCGCAAAACGCCCGGTCCTTGGTTGTTGGGGTCTGCCTGGGTCATATCACGTCCGAATCACGCTGTCGCTGCCCGTCCAAAATGACCCGTCTGGGTTGAGAAACCGTTAATCCGGCAAAGAACCCGACGGCGGACGCGCCGGCAGCTGGATGCGGAACGCGGCCCCGCCCTGGCCGGGCAGATAGCTGATCTCTCCGCCCAGGGTCAGCATGATCTCGCGGCAGATGGCCAGGCCCAGGCCCGCGCCGCCCGCCCGCGCAGGGTCGTTCAGCCGGGCGAATTTCTCGAAGATCAGCGACTGGCGGCCGCTGTCGATGCCGCTGCCGTTGTCGACGATGTCGATGATCGCGCCGCCGGATTCGGGGCGGCGGACGCGGATGATCAGCACCGGATGGGCGGCGTCGCAATATTTGCGCGCATTGCTGATCACGTTGATCAGGACCTGCAGCAGGCGGTCGGCATCGGTGATCACGCCCAGATGTTCCGCGGGCAGGTCCCGGTCGATCAGGAACCCGCGTTCGGGCCGCGTGGCCGAGGCCGCCGTCAGCGCCCGCCCGATCAGGTCATGCAGGTTCGCCACCGTCACAGTCAGCTGCGCGCGCCCGCTTTCCAGCACCGACAGGTCCAGCAGGTCGTCCAGCAGGCGGGTCAGGCGCCCGGCCTCGTCATGGATGATGCCCGCAAAACGGCCGCGTTCCTCGGGCGTCAGGGTGGGGTCCTTGAGGATCTCGGAGAACGCCCGGACCGAGGTCATGGGCGTGCGCAATTCGTGGCTGATCTGGCCCAGAAACGCGTCCTTTTGCACCGACAGCGCGGTCAGCTTGTCATTGGCCTGGCGCAGCTGGCGGGCGGTGCGGGTCAACTCGGCCTGGGCGGCCTCCAGGCGCTGCGTCTCCTCCTTGGCGCGCTGCGCCTCATCCGCGACCTGCAAGAGGTCCGCCACGGTCAGCGCGACGCCCCCCGCCACGCGGTCGATCATCGCATGCGCCGTGGCCGACCCGATGGAGCCCGCCAGCCGCCGCTCCAGCCGCGTCAGGAACCGCGGCGTCAGGTCTGGCAGATAGCCGGTCTTGCCCTGCGCCCGCGCCTCGGCCTGGAAATAGCGCAGGGCGGCGTCCGGCCCCCAGACCCGGCGCGCCATCGCCAGCAGCGGCTCGGCCCGGTCGTCGGCGCGCAGCATGCGGCTGTGGCGGATCGGCTCCACCGCCGAGACGAAGGACAGGCCCTGCAACCGTTCAACGGGATCGGGAAAGCCAAAGATCGACATGCCGACAAAGGCCAGCGTGTTCAGCGACAGCGACAGCGCCACCGCCGCTGTCCAGGGGTCCACCCCCGCAGGCACCGGCAGATCGCCCCCCACGCCGATTGAGGGCAGAAAGATCAGCGCCATCCACAGGACCAGCCCCGACCCGATCCCGGCATAGGCGCCCTTGCGGTTGGCGCCCCGCCACAAGAGCCCGCCCAGCATCGCGGGCAGCACCTGCGCCATGCCGGTGAAGGCCACCAGGCCCATCGCCGCCAGCGCCGCCGCCCCGCCCGAGGCCTCGTGATAGACCCAGCCCGCCGCGACCACCGCCAGGATCGCCATGCGCCGCGCGTTCAGGACAAAGCCGCGCAGATCGTCGGTCTCATCGGGGGCGGGGATGCGGCGCAGGGCCAGCCAGGCGGGGACCAGCCAATGGTTCGACACCATCGTGGCGACAGCGATCGCGCACATCACCACCATCGACGTCGCCGCCGAGAACCCGCCCAGAAACACCAGCAGCGCCAGCATATCCTGTCCCGCCGCCGCAGGCAGGGTCAGCACATAAAGGTCGGGGTCCGACCCCGCGGGCAGCAATTCGCGCCCCATCACCGCGATGGGCAGCACGAACAGCGACATGATGAACAGATAGGCCGGGAAGGCCCAGCCCGCGACATGCAGGCGTTCCTCGTCGGCGGCCTCGACCACCATCACCTGGAACATGCGCGGCAGGGTCAGGATGGCGGCCGCCGACACCAGGATCAGCGCGGTCCAGCGGTCGGGCTTCAGCAGCCAGCCCTCGGCCACGGCGGGGTCGGCGGCGGTGCGGGCGATGCGGTCCAGCATGTCGCCCGGCCCGTCCGCCAGCCCCCAGACCACAAAGACGCCCAGGGCGACAAAGGCCAGCAGCTTGACCACCGCCTCCAGCGCGATGGCTGTGACGACACCGTGGTGGCGTTCGTCGGCGGCCAGGTTGCGCGTGCCGAACAGGATGGTGAACAGCGCCAGCCCCGCCGCGACCCACAGCGCCGTGCCGCCCATCGCGCCCGTGTCGGGACCGTTCGGCGCGTTGGTCGCGAAGACCTCGAAGGACAAGCGCACCGATTGCAGCTGCAGCGCGATATAGGGGGTCGAGGCGATGACCGCGATCAGCGTCACGATGGCCGCCAGCCGGTTCGATTTGCCGAACCGGGCCGAGATCAGGTCCGCGACCGAGGTGACATGATGCATCCGCGCCACCCGCACCAGCCGCCGCAGCCCCCACCAGGCGGCTGTAAACACCAGCGTCGGCCCCAGATAGATCGTGGCGAACTCCAGCCCCGAGCGTGACGCATAGCCCACCGCGCCGTAAAACGTCCAGGCCGAGCAATAGACCGACAGCGACAGCGTATAGACCAGCGGGTGATCCAGCCAGCGCACATGCCCCCGCGCCGCCGCCCGGTCGGCCGCATAGGCCACCCCGAACATCAGCGCGACATAGGCCAGACAGGTCGCCAGCAGCGCCTCAAAGGGCATCGGGGTCCTCCGGCGGGGTGTCGGCGCGCAACGTCGCGTCCTCGGCCCGCAACAGCGCGCGGTGCAGCGCCCAGACCGCGACGATCAGCACCGCCCACAGCCCGAACAGCCAGACCGCGCCCCCCGCATAGGACAGCACACCCGGCATCCACCAGATCGGCACCAGCAGCAGCAGCATGGTCACGACAGGCAGCACCCGCGCCGCATCCCCCAACCGGCGGCGGTGGAACGAGGCGCGTTCCAGGAACAGCGGGCGGTCGGGCATCAGGCCAGCATCCGGCGCACCATCGCGCGCAGGTCGTCATTCTCAAACGGCTTGGCCAGCACGGCATCGGCCTGCGCGCCCAGATCGGGCACCTGGCCGCGTGCGGTCAGCATCAGAACCGGGGTCGAGGCCAGCGACGGGTCGCCCGCGCCGCGCAGATCCTCCAGGATCTCGGCGCCCGAGCGGTTGGGCAGCATCATGTCCAGGATCACCAGGCGCGGGCGGGCGGCCTGGATCGCCTCGATCCCGCCTGCCCCGTCAGCGTGCAGATCGACCTGCCATCCCTCGCGCGACAGGATAAAGCGCACCGCCTCGGCGATGTTGGGCTCGTCCTCGATCATCAGGATATCCAGTTGCATCCGCCGCCCCCCCTTGCGGCCCGGCTAGGCGGGCCGGACAGTGGCGCGGATCATGGGCCAGATCACGGTGCCGTGTCAAAGCCCCGTTTCAGCCCGCGGCGCGGCTCTGTTGCACAAATCGCGTGAGGGATTCATCTTGTGAATCCAGCGTGGTAGCTGGGGGCGCATGAGCCGACCCAGCCCCCCCGCCTACAAGATCAGGAATTGGCCCGCCTAGAACGAAGCTCTGAAGCGTCGTGGCTCGCTGACGATCTGGTTCGATCCCGAGATGACCTGGGAGGCCAGGCCA
>NZ_SUNH01000050.1 GCF_005048265.1 Paracoccus hibiscisoli | reverse complement strand
TCTGTGGTGTGGTTCGCAAAACCACCATAGAGACCTGCGACCCGGTTATGGCCGCCTGCTGCGCAATTTTGGGGGCTGCGCAGGCGGCCATAACCTTCAACAGCGCGTCATTCCCAACATGCTACGGGACGGAGTTCACCAGCAAGGCAATCCTGAAATGGGCGAACGACAACAAGGTCGAGTGGCATTACATCGACCCCGGAAAGCCGCAGCAGAACGGCTACCTCGAGAACTTCAACGGCAGCCTGCGCGACGAGTGCCTCAATGAGGAGATCTTCGACAGCCTGGACGATGCCCGCCGAAAGCTGGCCTTGTGGCGCTACGATTACAACAACGTCAGGCCACATTCATCTTTGGGAAACCAGACCCCAGCAGAGGCGCGCCGGGCGCTTGAGCAATCTGAGGGCTCCGCGCCCGGCGCGCTTGCCCAGCCCGAGAACGACGACTATCAACCCCAAGGACTCTCGTTATGAACGAGGGACGACCGGGGGGCAGGTCACTCGGCACATAGTTGCCGGACCTTTTTGCATGATTTCTGTGGAGCTCTCATGGAGAACACAAACGTGGTGATCCGACCCTTCGATGCGGTGACGGATCTGAAAAAGCTGTCCAATATCTGGTTCGAAGCCTCGATGAAGGCGCATCCCTTCATCGGCGAGGCAAGGCTGACCGAGCAGCGCAGGCTGATCGAAGCAGAGTATCTGCCAAACGCTGAGACTTCAGTAGCTTGCGTTGACGGGGAAGCTGTTGGCTTCATCAGCCTCCTCGGCAGTTTCATTGGCGGGATTTTCATTGCGCCAGACCGGCAGGGCTTTGGCATAGGGCGCAAACTTATTGCAGATGCACTGGCCCGGAAGGGAGAATTGTCCTTGGAGGTCTATACTGAGAATGAGCAAGCCGTTCGTTTCTATGGCAGGCTTGGCTTCCGTGAGGTTTCTCGGCGCAATATCGACGATTTCGGCTTTCCGTTCCTGAATGCGACACTCAGCCTGAAGGGCTGATAACAGGTCGGGCAGGGCTTCATTGCCTTGCCCGATCGCATGCAACCGACAGCTTCGTCCCGCAGAGCTGACGCCACCGAACTACGGCGATCGCTACCAGAAGAGCCCTTACGCGACGTTCAGGACGAGGTTACTTTAGGCCGATGCTCAACCTGACACATCTTCTAAACTTCGTATCAGCTTCGAACGCACCTCTGCCATGTAGCGGTTGCCTCTCGTGATGGTCTCAAAGACCTCTGGCGAGTCGTGAGCGACCATCTCTATGGCTTCACAAAGCAGGTCATGGCTTCGTGTTCTAACGGCCGGCGGTTCGCCAAGGGGCAAGATGGCGCGGGCAATAAGGTGCATCAGACCTTGGGACAAGGCTGCATGGCGGTCATGCTCCTCGGCAGTCATGATTGATACGGTCAGGTGAAGGTTCCGAAGGATCGCGGCTATCCTGCGCCACGTCCTGCCTCTGAGTGGATAAAAAACAACTTGCAGGCCCGCAATTCCGTTCGCGGCGCTTGCGGGCCCGAACATGGGATGGCAGGCGATGATCTCAACATCCTGTGGAAGCAAGTCCTGCATCAGGCGGGCGGGCTCTTCCTTGACCGAACAGACGTCCATGACGACCTGCCCCGCGCCAAGATGCGGACCGACCTCCAGGAGGGAGTCCGTCAGCCCTTGCAACGGCACGGCCATGATCACAATGCTGCTGCGAATTTCTCCTGGATGGCTGATCAGCTGGAAGCCGGTCCCCTCGACCTCCGCGCTGACCTCCGGTCTCCGGTCATAGATGAAGATGGAGCCCATCGGCGCAAGCAGTCGGGCGAGCAACTTTCCAAAAGCGCCAAAGCCGATAATCGTGAAGCTGGGAGAAACGAAATGCATGAGCCTGATCCAGGAATGGAGTCAGAGGCTGCACATCAATCATGGGGAACCGCTGACATGTTGCAGCGGTGATACGTGAACGCTCCGCTACCTATGGCAGCGGGTAATAGAGCGTTGAAAGGGCGATCGCCATCGTGAGCATGGCGTGCCTTTACGGGAGACTAGTCTGCCACGTCAAGGTCAGCTTCTCTGCATAGCGGACGGACTGGGGTGGCGATCAATGGTCTGTTATGCGGGACATTCCTGCTGGATGTGTGGGTGCCCGTAGTAGCTCGCCTGTTCACGCGGCTGTTACCATGACATCGGAGGAATTCTTATCTAGCCAGTGGTCGGATATGTTCTGTTGTATTCGCTTGTTATTCTGTCCCTTGGGCCAAAAGGCGTGGACAGCGCACGCGGCGGCCAGACCCAGGACAGCGCCAGCGGCAACGTCGATTGGATAGTGCTTGCCGCGCGGGACTTGGATCCCCGCAATCATCGCAGCGATCGCCAAGGCTGGCACAGCCGTTTGCGGCAGATCGAGTGCCATGACGGTGCCCACAGCCACGGCTCCGGCAGTATGACCGGACGGAAACGAGGTGTCGTGTCCGCCTTCGCTTTCACCCGCCTCGCATTGATAGGTCTGCTCTTCGATCATGACTTTCGGGCGTGTCCGCTTGAAATTGTTCTTGATGATCCGTTTGACAGAGTTTGCAAGAACATGAGCGGTCATCATCTTGAGGCCGACCTGCGTCATATGTGGACGATGGGTAATCGCCCCTGTCCCGATCATCGAGGCACAGACAATCGACAGGGGGATCTGATCAGCGATCTCGCTGGCCGTCCCAAGCGTTTTGACCACGGGGTGATGGCGGTGGCGCGCAGCAGAGCGTGCAACCTCCTTGTCCGCGTCTTCGACGGCGCTCGCAGCGTCGGGTGAACGTTTGTTGTTGTGACTGTTCGGGCTCATGGATGATCGCTTTCTTCTTGATCTTGCGCCATCGGGGCGGCGATCACTCGGAAGCGTCAGGACCGTCTTCAAGTTCCGGTAATAAAAGTTGGCAGCGGACGCTCTGGTCTTCAGGCGCTGACGACGAGACACGACCCCTCCGGTATGTCATCGCTCATAGTCATCACCATGCGACGCAGTCGGTTTCGGTAGAACGACTTGTAACCCCGCCAGAATGATCAGGACGGCGACTGCTGACAGAACGGCGGACGCTTCCAGCCCGAGATCCGCCATGACGCCTAGCCAAAGCCTAACACTAATGCCGAGCATGGCAACGACCGCTTGGGGATCTTCGCGTCGATGCAGCCTGGCAGTCGAGAGGCTGCTTTTTAGCGATATGGCGATCGCGGGCACCGCGATCGCTGATCTAGCGGATAGCCGCGCCTCCGCTTCGCTCTGGCACAGCTGACGGTCTTTCATTTCGTTTTTCCGCCTGCCATCCGGCCGGCGATCCGAACACGGGCTCTGGTGCCGCTGCGCGTCAGCCTCCACGGAGAAATCCGGTTCCTCCCACGCGCGGGGCGCGCGGGTCCCTCCCAATTTCACCGCTCCGGCCCCGTGTGTCAGATCACCGTCCGGCCGCAGGTCGGGCTGCGCCCACCCTGCTTTGCCCTTCGGATGACATGAGGTGATCCAAAGTGAAAAGCAGCGATGGCTTCGCCACTGGCGGAACAGGAAGGAGCGCCACGACATGTCGGACCAGTTCGGAACACGGGCCAGAGATTGGGCTGCGGCCCATCAGAGGCAGACCTTTGTGACAGGAAAGGCAAGCCTGCCTTCGCATCGGAAACAGGCCTCACTGATTTCACGCAATTTTTCCCACCCCTGAAGGCAGGACTATCTGACCCCTACAAGCCTCAGCCTCAGCCTCAGCGTGCACCGTGCACGCGGGCAAGCTTTGTCCAGATATCCCGGGACGAAGCTGCCAGAGCGCCACGGTCAGGGCAGGCCAAACCCAGCTGTTGCAACTGGGCAGCCAGTAGGGATGCGGTCTCGGCGGTCGTCAGGCCGACCCATTGTTCGGGAAGAATGAGTGTTCGGCGCCGCAACAGACGATCGTGGTCGCGGCTCCACAGAAGATACCAGCGGGGCCCTGCGCATCGTATCGTCCAACCCCTTTCCAGCAGCAAGATGACAGCATCGGATAGACTCGTGGAGACGATGGCCACATCGGGCATTGATCGTGTTGTTAGTCGAAACAGCAAATCGCCCGCCACCTGCCGAATGCGTTCAGGACGCGTCATTGCAGGGTGCGGGCGGGACGACATCGTTCACGCCCTTATAAAATCGCGGACGAATTCGGTTGCGGGTTTGGCGCGGATGTCCTGGGGTTTTCCGATCTGTTCGATGCGGCCCATGGACATGACGACGACCAGATCGGCCAGTTCCATCGCCTCGTCCTGATCGTGGGTGACGAAGACCGAGGTCAGGTCGGTCTCGTCATGGATGTCGCGCAGGCCCTGGCGCAATTCCTTGCGGACCTTGGCGTCCAGCGCGCCGAAGGGCTCGTCCAAGAGCAGCATGCGCGGCTCGATGGCCAGGGCGCGGGCCAGGGCCACACGCTGGCGCTGGCCGCCCGACAGTTGCGTGGGATAGCGGGTGGCGATCTGGGGCAGCTGGATCAGGTCCAGCAGGCGTCGGACGCGGCGGTCGATTTCGGCCTTGGGCGGGCGCGAGGCGCGGGGACGGGCGCGCAGGCCATAGGCGATATTCTCGAACACCGTCATGTGGCGAAAGAGGGCATAGGACTGGAACACGAAGCCCGCGCGACGCTCCTGGACGGACAGGCCGGTGGCGTCCTGGCCGTTGAACATGACCCGCCCTGAGGTCGGAAACTCAAGGCCCCCCAGGATGCGCAAGAGCGTGGTCTTGCCCGACCCGGATGGCCCCAGCAGCGCCACCAGCGCGCCCGAGGGGATGGACAGGCTGACCGGATGCAGCGCGGTGGTGGTGCCGAAATCCTTGGCGATCTCATCGATCTGGATGTGCATGGGGGTCCCTTCCCTAATGGCGGCGTGTGGCCGACAGCGCGTCGGCATGGCGCAGTTCCAGCGCGGTCTTCAGCAGCAGCGTCAGCAGCGCGAACCCGGTCAGCAGCGCGGCCATCGAAAAGGCCGCGATGGACAGGTATTCGTTGTAGAACATCTCGATGGTGATCGGCATGGTCGCGGTCTGGCCGCGGATCTTGCCCGACACGACCGCGACGGCGCCGAATTCGCCCATCGCGCGGGCTGTGCACAGCAGCGTGCCATAAAGCAGCGCCCACCGGATGTTGGGCAGGGTCACGGTGCGGAAGGTCCGCCAGCCGGTGGCGCCCAGGGTCAGGGCGGCCTCCTCCTCGGCGCGGCCCTGCTCGATCATCACCGGGATCAGCTCGCGCGCGACGAAGGGGAAGGTCACGAAGACGGTGGCCAGCACGATGCCGGGCACCGCAAAGACGATCGGGTATCCGCTGGCCACCAGCCAGCCGCCAAGCGCAGAATTGGCCCCGAACAGCAGCACGATGCACAGGCCCGCCACCACCGGGCTGATGCTGAAGGGCAGGTCGATCAGCGTGATCAGGAAGGCCTTGCCGCGAAAGTCGAACTTGGTGATGAACCAGGCCGCCGCGATGCCGAAGACCGCGTTCATCGGCACGGCGATGGCGGTGATCAGCAGGGTCAGGCGGATGGCCGATTGGGCATCGCGGCTGGCCAGGCTGGTGACGGCCGCGGCCCAGCCCCGCGACAGCGCCTCGACGAAGACGATGACCAGCGGCGCGCCGACCAGCAGCGCCAGCCCGCCGACCGCGACCGCGATCAGCGCCCACCGGGCGGCGGGCGATTCCTCGGTCGCGGAGCGAAAGCGGGCGGGGGTGGCCGGTTTGTGAAGGGTGGCGTCAGACATGACCGATCCTCCGGCGTGACCAGATCTGGATGAGGTTGATCAGCAGCAGCATGGAAAAGCTGATGGCCAGCATCGCCAGGCCAATGGCCCCTGCGGCGCCGTAATTGTACTCCTCCAGCTGGATCACGATCAGCAGGGGGGCGATCTCGGTGCGCAGCGGGATGTTGCCGGCGATGAAGATCACCGACCCGTATTCACCCACCGCCCGCGCCAGTGACAGCGCGAACCCGGTCAGGGCGGCAGGCATCAGCATCGGCGCGATCACGTGGCGCAGGGTGTGCAGCCGCGACGCGCCAAGGGTGGCGGAGGCCTCCTCGACCTCAGTCTCGATCTCCTCGATGACGGGCTGGACGGTGCGGGTGACGAAGGGCAGGCCCACGAAGACCAGCGCCAGCCAGATCCCCCATTGCGTATACGCGACCTGCCAGCCGATCTGGTTCGTCAGTTGGCCCAGCACCCCGTTCGGGGCATAGAGCGCGGTCAGCGCGATGCCCGCGACGGCGGTGGGCAGGGCAAAGGGCAGATCGACCGCCGCGTCGATGATGCGCCGGCCCGGAAAGCGGTACCTGACCAGCACCCAGGCCAGGATCACCCCGAACACCAGGTTGAAGCAGGCGGCCAGAAAGGACAGCCGAAAGGACAGCCACAGCGCCGCCCAGACCCGCTCGCGGTTGATGGTGGCCCAGATGTTGGCCGCGCCGAATTCCGCGCCCTGCCACAGCAGCGCGCCGATGGGCAGCGCCACCACCAGCGTCAGCATGAAGAAGGTGATCCCGGCCGAGACGCCCAGGCCGGGCATGGCGGTCCGCTGGATCAGGGGCGTGCCGCTCATGGCGCCACATAGATCTGATCAAAAATCCCGCCATCGCCGAAATGCCGGGGCTGCAGCGTGGCCCATCCGCCCAGGACGTCGATGCTGACCAACTCCAGTTCGGGGAAGCGGGCGACATCCTCGGGGTCTGCGGCGCTGGCGTCCCATGCGCGATAGTAGTGCTTGAAGGCCAGCGCCTGCCCCTCCGGCGTATAGAGATAGTCCAGATAGGCGCTGGCCAGTGCGCGCTGCGCGTCGTCCGCGATGTTGCCCTCGACCAGCGCGACGGGCGGTTCGGCCAGAATGGACAGGCTGGGGACGACGATGTCGAACTGATCCTCGCCCAGCTCGGCCAGCGCCAGATAGGCCTCGTTCTCCCAGGCCAGCAGCACGTCGCCGATGCCGCGCTGCGCGAAGGTCGTGGTCGATCCGCGCGCGCCGGTGTCCAGGACCGGCACATTGGCGAACAGCTGGCCCACGAACTCGGCCGGGTCGCGGCCGTTGGCCTCGGCCCAAGCCCATGCGGCAAGGTAGTTCCAGCGGGCACCGCCCGATGTCTTGGGATTGGGCGTGATCACCTCGACCCCCTCGGCCACCAGATCGCCCCAATCCTGGATGCCCTTGGGGTTGCCGTCGCGCACCAGGAACACGATGGTCGAGGTGTAGGGGCTGGAATTATGCGGCAGCAGGGTCTGCCAGTTCTCGGGCAGCTTGCCGCTGCTGGCGGCGATCTGGTCGATATCCGAGGCCAGCGCCAGCGTCACCACCTGCGCGGCCAGCCCGTCGATCACCGAGCGCGCCTGCGCGCCCGACCCGCCATGGCTGGTCTCGATGGTGGGCGCCTCATGGCCCTGGGCCTGCCAATGGGCGGCAAAGGCCTCGTTGAACTCGCGATACAGCTCCCGGGTGGGGTCATAGCTGACATTCAGCAGGCTCTCCGCATGGGCGGCAGGGGCCAGCATCAGCAGGGCAAGGGCGGTGGTGCGCAGAAACATGGATGACCTCATGGCGGTTCGATCAGGGGCTAGCGGGCGTCAGACGCCCATCGGGGCCAGCCTGCCGACCGGGAACCCGGTCAGCGTGCCCCGCCCGGTCGAGATGGTGACCCGGCCATCGGCAGCTTCGGTGACGCGCGGGCCCTGGGCGCTGCTGTGGTGGCCTGTCTGGATGGTGGCGAACATGGCGGTCTCCTGTGGCTCAAGGGGGGCGTTGGGTCAGGCGGTGGTGCTGGCGGGCAGCGGCTGGATGCGGGCGTCCCAGATGCGGGCGTCGCGTCCGGCCAGCAACTCGGCCGCGGCCAGCTGCGGATCGCGGCTGAGCGAGACCAGCGCCGCACCGTTCACCCGGTGCGGGCGGCCGGTGCGCCGGTCGATCAGCGTGATGGCGCAAAGCGGAGGGCGGGTCCGCGAAGAGATCGTGCCGGTCTGGTGCGGGCTCATCTGTCGTCCTTTCCTGTCGCCGATGCGGCGGTTCGATGACTTAATATCGACAGGGAAAGTCGTGTTTAGCAATAGAAATAAATCGGCTGATTTAGTCGTCTAAAGAGAAGATTGTTCTCCGCGCAGCCGTCCGATCGGCCACTGGCCATGCACCCTGCCGCCTTGGCGCTGCGGCGTCAGGCCATGCAAAACCTGCAATCCTGGCGGTCAGATGCCGTGGGACGGGCCCGCGATCAGGCGCCGGTGACCTGCGCCGCGACCGCCTCGGACCCCAGCATGTCGGCCAGGCTCAGCGATTCGATCAGGATCAGGTAGGACCAGAACACCTCCGAGAACACGCGCCGCAACCGGCAGCTGGCCTCGTCGGTGCAATCCTCGCAGCGCTGATAGGCGCGCCGCGACAGGCAGGGCAGCGGCGCGATCGGCCCGTCGATCAGCCGCAGCAGCTCCGAGATCGACACGTCCTCGGGGCGCTTGATCAGCGTGTATCCCCCCGACCGTCCCCGGATCGAGGCCACGACGCCGGCATTGCGCACCTCCAGCAGGATCTGCTCCAGGAACCGCTTGGGGGTGCCGGACCGCTTGGCGATCGCCTCGATGGTCAGCGCCTCGGGGTGGTCGCGGCGCGCCTCGTCGCCCAGCACCAGCAGGGCCTTCAGCGCGTACTTCATCTTTTGCGTGATCATGGCGCGGCCCCCGGATGCGTTGGTGTCCGCCGGATATAAGGCAATTCCGCGCGGCGCAAAAGAAAAGACGACCCGACCGCGGGGTTTTTACGCAGCCTGTGGGCATGCCACGACACAGGGCGCAGGAGCGGGCGCCTTTAATGCCGATAAAGGCGCTAGACATTATATTCTATTGCGGCATGCTGGCGGGGAAAGGAATCGTCCCGATGACCCAGACCGCCCCCCTGGACCTGATCGACCGCAAGATCCTCGCGGCACTGATGACGGATGCCACCACCCCCATCGCCCAGATCGCGGACAAGGTCGGCCTGTCCCAGACCCCCTGCTGGAAGCGCATCCAGAAGCTGGAGGCCACCGGCGTGCTGACCCGCCGCGTGGCCCTGGCCGACCCCGCCAGGCTGGGCTTCGGGCTGACCGTCTTCGTCGGCATCGAGGCCCCGGACCACACCACCGAATGGCGCCAGGCATTTGCCCGCGCCATGGACGCCCTGCCCCAGGTCATGGAGGCCTGGC
The DNA here is from genome assembly GCF_005048265.1 of Paracoccus hibiscisoli. Lineage (GTDB taxonomy): Bacteria > Pseudomonadota > Alphaproteobacteria > Rhodobacterales > Rhodobacteraceae > Paracoccus > Paracoccus hibiscisoli. The sequence goes on along the minus strand of NZ_SUNH01000050.1, from coordinate 2,687 downwards.
GCATGGCCGGCGACATCGACTATCTGCTGCGCGTCGCGGTGCCCGATATGGCCGCCTATGACCGCTTCTACAAAGCCCTCACCGACGCCGTCCCCATCAAGAACGTCACCTCCCAGTTCGCAATGGAAAGCCTGCGCCACACAACAGCATACCCCGTGAATACAAAAGATCGGTAGAACCTCGTTCCCTTTCACGGGTGATTTTTGGAACCCAAATACACGATCAACATTGTAGTCTTATGTGAGATAAAAGGAGAGCGCGATGACCAAGACCCTGATCGTCCCCGGCCTTGACGGCTCACCTGCGCCTCACTGGCAGGACTGGTGGGCCCGCACCGACCCGACCGCGATGCTGCTGGACATGGGCGACACCGCCCGTCCCGTCCGCGAGGTCTGGGAGGCCACGCTGGCCGTCCATGTCATGGCCCATCCCGACAGCATCCTGGTCGGCCATTCGCTTGGCGCCGTGACCATCGCGCATCTGCTCGCGCGGTGGCCGGGGCTGCGGGTGCGGGCCGCCGTGCTGGTCGCGCCCGCCGATCCCGCAGCGTCCGATCGCACCGCCCGCTTTGGCGCCCTGCCCCGCCAGCGGTTCGACGTGCCCGCCACCGTCGTGGCCAGTCGCAACGATCCCTGGATGCCCTTCGATCGGGCGCGCCAGGTCGCGGACCTGTGGGGGGCAGAGCTGCATGACATCGGCCATGCCGGGCACATCAACGCCGCCTCGGGCTTTGGCCCCTGGGCGGGGGGCAAGGACCTGCGCGATCAACTGCTGGCGCAGACCGCCCGCCTGTCGGCCTTGCGCCGCCTGCTGAGCGCGCGCGCCACCCCCCAGCATGTGCCTGTCCAAAGGCTGGCCTGATCCCAGAGCATCCAGAATGGAGGTTTCCATGTTTGACATCCAGACCGAGGCCTATTTGCGCCGCACGCACCCCCGCGTTTGCGCCGCACGCACCCCCGCGATGATGATCAAGGCGCGTCGCCTGTTATCGCCGTCGTCGTGGGTGCCAACCTTGTCTTGTGGACGACGGTGCTGATCGCCGCCCTGTGATCCCCCCCCTAGCAAAAGGAGCCCGCCATGAAGATCGATATCCTCGCCGACACGCCTGCGCCCCACGCGGCCCATCTGCCTCATGTCGTCATCATCGGCGGCGGCGCCAGCGGCGTCCTGCTGGCCGCTCACCTGCTACGCGACCCCGACGCGCCCCTGCGCGTCACCGTGATCGAGGGGCGGCACATGCTGGGCTGCGGGGTGGCATATTCGACCAGCGACCCCGGACATCTGCTGAACACAAGGGTCGCCAACATGAGCGCCTTTCCCGACGATCCCGACCATTTCCGCCGCTGGCTGGCGGCGCGGGGGGATCAGGCGACCGGGGCGTGCTTTGTCAGCCGCGCGACCTATGGGGCCTATATGACCGACCTGCTGGCGCCCCTGTCCGCGGATGGTCGCCTGCGCTGTCTGCGCGCCACCTGTACGCGAATGGCGACCACGCGGACCGGGGTCGCCGCGCATTTGGACGATGGCCAGATCATTCCTGCATCCGTCGCGGTGCTGGCCACCGGCCACGCCCTGCCCGACGCGGACCCGGAGGGCTTGGTACAAGGGGCCTGGCAGGCGGCGCCCCCGCCACCGCCCGGTGGTCGCGTGGTCATCATCGGGTCGGGCCTGTCCATGATCGACCAGGCCATCAGCCTGCTGTCGCAGGGCCACCGCGGAGAAATCGTGACCATCTCGCGCCGGGCCCAGCTGCCGCGCATCCACGCGCCGGGCACAGCATTGGCCGTCAGCCGCGCCAAGGTCCCACTGGGCGCACCGGTCAGCTTTACCATGTCATGGCTGCGCGCGCTGGTCGCCCGTGCCGAGGCGCAGGGGGGCACCTGGCGCGACGCGGTGGACGGCATCCGCCCGCATCTGTCCGCCCTGTGGCGCGCGATGCCCCGCGCCGATCGCGCCCGCTTTCTGCGCCACGCCGCCCCTTGGTGGGAGGTACATCGCCATCGCCTGCCCCCCGAAAGCGCGGTCCCGATCAACCTGGCCCTGAAGACCGGACGAATGCGCCAACTGGCCGGCAGCTTTACCGCCGCCAGCCGCGACGGTGCGATCCTGCAGGCGCACTGGCGCCCGCGCGGCACCGACCGGGTTCTATCCCTGACCGCGTCGCGGATCATCGACTGTCGTGGCATCCGGCGCGACCCGGAAACCCACGCCACGCCGCTGGTCGCGGATCTGCTGGCCACGGGCCGGGGACGCATCGACCCGCTGCGCCTCGGCCTCGACATCGCACCCGACTGCGCGGTGATCGACGCCCAAGGCCGCCCCGACCCCCGCATCCGCGCCATCGGCCCCGCATCCCGCGCCGCGTTCTGGGAAATCACCGCCATCCCCGACATCCGCGAACAGGCGCAAAGCCTTGCCCGAGACCTAACACGGCAGTTCGTAGAACCCTGATACAAGCTGTGAAATGCTGATGTTCTATACCCATACATAGACGCGGTATGCTGGTCTGCGTTGATGCCTCTTTCCTGTAAGCACGAGGATTCTGGAATGGGGCTGCATGGGTAATCCTCCCCGTTTTAACGGGGTTTGGTCGTAGAACTCACGCAGCCATTTTCAGTTTCTGTGCGGGTGTTATGCCGCCGATGCCCATGTTGGGTCGCTCGTTGTTGTAAGTCCAGAGCCAGTCG
>NZ_SUNH01000049.1 GCF_005048265.1 Paracoccus hibiscisoli | reverse complement strand
AGGTTCCCCTTCCCCCGGACAGACTCATCCCACGGCTTCAGTGACGGGTATGCCGAGTGCGGCGAAGCCGTTCAGGACGACCACACGGATCTGAAACTCGGCAACCTGACGGTCGAAGTCCCTGGCAGTCAGGCGTTGGCCCAGCAGCTTCACACAATGCATCTTCGTTTCGACGCGGCTCCGGCGGTGATAGCCGCTCCATCGTCGCCAGATGGTTCGCCCGAAGCGGTGTGAAGCGCGCAGGGCTTGGCCCATCAGCAAACCGTTAGAGGCTTTGTGCATTAAAGTCGGAACATGCGCAAAAAGCCTCGCGCCGGGCTGCTACAAACCTCGTTCAGCACGTCTCCGGTTTCTGAAAGATCGCCCCCCCGCCCCACAACCCCTGGCTGATCCCCGCCCCCTCTGCGTTCCGCCGCATAACACCCATTACGGAGACGCGCAGAGGGTCTGGGTTGAGTGACGGTGCTTGGGAGACGCTGTCAGAAGCCCACTAGGACCAGGTCCAGCGCCGCCATGATCTCGGCGTCGCGATCCTCCAACGTCGTGACAGGACCGCGCAGCACTGCGCGCGGGACCGCCGCCAGAAACTGAGTGATCGCCCGTCTTTTAGTGCCTGTTTTTTATCAGCACGAATGAAGCGGTACATCGCATTGTTTTTAAACAATAAGCAACCGAAAGTTGAGTCTTAACTTAGTTGTCTATCTAGACTCACGGGCGCGTGATGTGACATGTGCAAGGGATCTTTTATTGCCAATGGTTTTATTATGTTCTCACCGAGCGCAACGCTTAGAACTATACAAAACGCCCCCCCAACATCTGCGCAAATTGAAGCTAGGCTTATTGACTGCGTTCGGGTGCTGTGCATCACGTTTATGATGTTCACCCATCTTAAAGAATACGAACAATCTAGCGTATACGGGGGTGACCTAAACATCCTTGGAGTACTTACGAACGACTACTTAGGAAGGGCTAGTGTTCCAGCATTGAGCTTAATTAGCGGCTATCTCCTAGTATTAGGATGGAAAAAAATTGATGCGCCAGATCTACGGAAATTTACAATCCGAAAGACTAACCGAGTAATAGTCCCGATGCTCACATGGAATCTAATATATATTCTTACAGTAGCTGCAGCGTACTTCACAATAAACTACCAGCACCGCGTAATCGAAATTATCCAAGATGGAAGCTTCATAGATATAGTTAACGCATTCACGTCACTGACATCTTCACCAGCAAATTTTACCCTACATTTCATCCGCGACCTGTTTGTAACCCAAATACTAATCTTCGGTATCCTCTCGCTTTGTGGGCGGTACCGGATTCCGATTCTAATCGCGTTTGGTGGTTACGCTTTGATTGCGCAGATGGAGCCGATTATTAGCCGGGAATTGATCGTAGTGTTCCTGGTAGCTGGCGCGCTGATGGCCTTGTACGGAGTGCGCTTGATCTCACTTGCCTCATCGCGTGCAGTCTTAGTCGTTTGTTTGGCAATGCTAGCCGTTCTAATTGCCTGGGGACCTCAGCCAAGAATAAATGTCTCTTCCTACACCTTCTTCGATCTATTCATGCGCATCGGAATATCGCTAAGCATCATCGTCGTGTCATTCTATCTTGCGCATCTATCAATTTGGAAAGTGTTTCGTTTCTTAGCCCCGGTTTCGTTTTTGACATACTTGCTCCATCTTCCGGTTACTAGCATGCTTTGGGCATTATGGAGTAAGGTTTATCCCAGCAATGACGGGCTGGCGTATGTAGCTTATTACTTCCTCGCTCCTCTACTCGCTTGGTCTATTGCAATAACTTTAAGTACTGGTTTGAATAAGAGACCAGCGCTAGCCTCAGTCCTTGGCTTGAAAGAATGAAGCCGCCACTCGAACAATAAGGCAATCATGCCATAGAAAATTAGCTGGCCGCCGAGGCTAGCGTTTCTACTGACATGAGAGCATAGGTAAGCGTGCGCTTATCAAAAATGCTCGATGTCATGGCGCTGGTGCAGGATGCGGATCACGTCGAGGGTGTAGCGTACGCTTAGGGTCGAATTCGCAATATTTTGGGCTGTCCGTTAACCAGACAGAAATGTCTGTGCCGTACCATATTCCCACTCCCCCGGTACCGCCTCCTCCTCCCTTTGCGGCGCCGGTGACACAACAGCCCCCGGTCCTGCCGCTCTGCTCCTCCCTGCGGCCAAGGCCGGGGGTCTTTGCATGCGTGACAGAGGTCACGCCAGGGCAGGGCCAGTGGCTCACTCGCTGTTGCTTCGTATTCTTGGGCGCCTGTCCAGAGACGTTGAATATTGGAGCCGAAGCGGCAAGGTGTTTTGAGATCCTGCTAGGATGGTGTAACATGCGTAACTGTAAGCCTCACAGTAACATGAGGCGAATTGCAACACTGTGAAGGCAAGCGGTTACACCTATGAGTTACACCCTAGGAGAAGCTGCGAAGGCGGTTGGTTTCAGTAAGCCAACACTTTCGAGAGCTATAAAAAGTGGGAAGCTCAGCGCAAGACGTCTGGATGATGGCTCCTATAGTGTCGATGCATCTGAGCTGGAGAGGTGGAAGGATGCTAACGGGCACAGAAACCGTGATGCGAAGCGAATTGCAACCCCCACTGAAACACCTGAAACACCCCTTGAAACCAATACATTGCAGGCTGAAGTTGAGAAGCTTCGTGCCCAAGTGGAATCCGACCAGCGAGAACGCGGTTTTCTTGAACAACGCATTGAAGATCTGAAGGACCGGGCGGACCGGGCGGAACGCAAGGAAGACCAACTTCACGCGCTCCTGGCAGACCTACGACCCCAAACCATCGCCAAACCGAAGGGGTTCTGGAGCCGGTTGTTTGGATAGTCGCTAGCGCAGGCTTTCTTGCTTTACACAGTAAGCTACAAAGGCGGCACCCGCATTTTTCGGTGGGTTCCCCTTAGCCGTTTCTGCCTGCACAAAGGCCAGCCAATCAGCTTGAAGGGCGTGATAGTCCCGACCCTTTTCCCGCGCTAGAGCACGGGCCTTTTCCTCGGCCCAATCAGGTAGGATAATAGCGGGAGCGATCTGTTTTTTTGCGTTCCGGGGCCGGAAGATTACGAGATCATCGCCAGTCAGCTCAATCCGGTAGAAGGGGGTATGATCGTCGGCGATAATCTGGCGAAGATTGAGCCGAAACTTCTTGAGGGGGGCATTGCTTCCGGTCTTTTCCTGAAGTTTGGCAAGGCCAATATGAAATTTTGGCTGGTTGCCACAATGTTTCCGCGCGATCTCGTAGAGACGGCGTTCCAGCGGGCGGCGTAGACGGAAGTAGTCATTCGAGATGGTGACGACCTGGTCAGAATCGATAGCCCGCATGAGCCAGTCCGACAGAACCACCTCGCAATAATCCAGCCGCCAAGAACCATCATCACGCATGACGAATCCACCTTCGTCAATCAGGCCAAAAATTCGAGTTTCCATACGGTCTCCCGTCTGAATATCGGTCTTGAAGGTCGTTCCTCGTAGGCGCTTGAAGGCTTGCTCTAGGCGTTGGTAGCCGAGGTTGTTGGTAGGCCTGTTCGTTGAAACTAGAAGTTCTCGCCCCGTAAACCTGACACGCTTACCGACCTTCTCACCCCGGTTTTTCATGTGCATCAGCTGGCTGATACAGAAGATCAGAATGTCCTTGTCGAAGATGGTCGGCAGGCCGTTGTAGGACGGCGTAATCTCTAAGCGAACATCCCCAGATGCATAATGCAAGTGGCGCATGTCTGGCTTCGTCGCCAGTGAGAACATGGGGTGTTCCATCGACGCCGTATCATCTTTCGGCACGACATCGGCGATGTCGAGGATGAAGAAGTCTTTCTGAGGGTGTCGATCAGGGAGTAGAGCCATGCTTAAGCCGTAGCATAAGTTCGCACTATCAGGAACCAACATTTCGCACTATCAGGAACCGCCGATGTTCGCACCTTTCGGAACCAAAATTCGCACCTTTCGGAACCCTAGTTCGCACCTTTCGGAACCCTGTGGATAGTTTTCTTTCTCATAAACAGGTGACTATAGGACATTTTCAGGCCCGTAACTTACTCCGTAGGTAACACTATTAACACTAGGAGATATGGTCGTCCGCTTGACATTTTGTAGTAAAGTATTTACGTAACTACTTTAAACTAATGAGGAGGTCTGAGCTATGGAACTGACAACGATCACCAGCCGGACGTTCAACCAAGATGCCAGCGGCGCAAAAAGAGCTGCTCAGAATGGGCCTGTGTTCATCACGGACCGTGGCAAGCCCGCGCATGTGTTGCTCAGCATTGAAGCCTACAGGCGGCTTACAGGGCAGCGAGAGAGTATCATTGATCTGCTGGCTGACACGGAAGCGGCAGAGGTCTCTTTTGAACCCGGTCGACTGAGTGGCCTCGCGAAGCCGGTTGACTTGTCCTGATGTTCATTCTCGATACGAACGTGGTCTCCGAACTTCGTAAGGCAAAGGCAGGCAAGGCGGATGCCAACGTCGTAGCCTGGGCGGCAGGTCAAGACCCGTCAGCCTTGTTCCTGTCGGCTATTACGCTTCTGGAGCTTGAAATGGGTATCAGGCAAGCCGAGAGGCGTGACAGCGCTCAGGGGGCCATTCTGAGAGCCTGGATGACGGATAGGGTGCTTCCGGCATTTGAGGGACGCATCCTGGCGGTAGACGCTCCTGTGGCGCTCTGCTGCGCTGCTCTGCATGTTCCTGACCCCCGCAGCGACAGGGATGCCCTTATCGCTGCGACAGGAATTGTTCATGCCATGCCAATCATCACGCGCAATGTGGCCGATTTCGCGCCGACAGGCGTGCAGATCATCAACCCATGGGACATCGCCTAGGACCAAGCTTGCTTAAGCTCACTGAGCTGCGTCCTGCCAGATGACACAGGCCAATCGCTCACCGGACGGCAGGGTTTCCCCACCAAAGGTTTTGCAGTCGCGGTGGGCTGCATCCTGGCGCAGCGCGGCCCCTGCATCCCAGAGGTGCTGGAACTTGGTAGCCGGTTCGCGGGCAAAGAACCCCACAGCGCCGCAGAGAGCCCCTATGAGGGCGATGATGCCCATTCTGCGCCACCGACCCTGCTGGTGGACCTCCATGACCCTCAGAAGCCGCTCTGCGGCGCTGTGGAAGGCTTTGCTGGCATCCTTCTGTGCCACAGCGGCGTCTCCGGCCCTGTGGGTGATTTCGATGGATGTCCCGCGCATTTCGCGTGCGGCCTCACTGACGGCATGGAGAGCGGCGCGATCCTGCAGCAGTGCCTTGTCCAGAATGGCCGCGATCTTCTTGCCGTTGGTCTCCCAGTCCGTGTTCTTGACGACCGTTGCCATGTAGGTGCGGGCATCCTTCACCGAGGCCGCTGTTGCTGCTGCCTGGCGCTGTACGTCGATCAGCGTTGTGGTGTTCTCTGCGGTGACGGAGACCAGGGCTTCCAGCATCTCGTCCTGGGGTGTGGGGGCGGCGGCAGGGTTTCTCAGCTCAGCCATTGCGCGCGGCCTTCTTGTCGAGGCTGGCTAGGAGCTGCTGAATGTCTTTCACATCGAGGTCGCGTGTCACCCGGTCGCGCAGTAGGCCTGCCAGCTTTGCGGCAGCGTCCGGGCTTTCCAATGCCGCCTTCACGACGACAGCCCCGACGATGATCTTGACGCGGGTGTCGGTGGCTTTCTTCTTGGTTCTGAGCAAGGCGAGCTTGGCTTCAGCCGTTGCAATCTGCTGGTCAATGGTCTTAGGCATTTCGAAATTCTATGGTCGCTCAATGGTTGTAAGTTTGGATGCGCCGAGCGTAGGGTGCAAGACACGAAGTGCACGAAGTGCTCACCTATACGTCACTGCGTGACGTGTGAGCGAAGGACCGCTGCGCATCCTTTCGAAACCAAGCCAAGAGGGCGATCATGGCGATTTATCATTTTGACGCCTCGGTGATCTCCCGCAGCAAGGGGCGCTCCGCGACTGCCGCAAGCGCGTATCGTGCCGCCGAGCGTGTCGTGGACCGTCGCACCGGCGAGGTGCACGACTACACCCGCAAGCACGGTGTCGAGCACACCGAGATCCTTGCCCCCGAGCATGCGCCGGACTGGGCGCGGGATCGCTCTGCGCTGTGGAATGCCGTGGAGCAGATCGAGCGCCGCAAGGATGCGCAGGTCAGCCGCGAGGTCCGCGTGGCCCTGCCCTCCGAACTGACGGCTGAGCAGAACCGCGATCTGGTGCGCGGGTTCGTCCAGGCGCAGTTCGTCTCCCGGGGGATGGTGGCTGACATCGCCCTTCACGCCCCGGGGCGTGAAGGCGACCAGCGCAACCATCACGCCCACATCATGCTGACCACCCGCGAGATTGGCCCCGAGGGGTTCGGGGCCAAGAACCGCGACTGGAACGCCAAGGAGGTGCTGGTGGACTGGCGGTCGTCCTGGGCCGAGCACGTCAACCAGACGCTCGAGCGCTGCAACGTCCATGAGCGGGTCGATCACCGCACCCTGGAGGCGCAGCGTGAGGAGGCGCTTGAACGGGCCTCTGTGGCCGAGCGCAACGGCGACGAGCGGGTCCACGTCGCGGAGATGGCGCGCGCGGTGGAGCTGGACCGCCCGCCCCTGCCCGATGTCGGGGCCCGGGGCTGGAGCATGATGCGGCGCGGGATCGCCACGCCGGCCTCTGATCGCTGGCAGGAGGTGCGGGAAATCGGTCTTCAGGTCCGCGAAGTGGCCCGCGAGTTCCAGACACAGGCCCGCGAATGGCTGGAGCGGACCCTGGACCGGGTGCAGGAGCGCGCAGCGGCGCTTGGCCTCGCCCGCGCCCCGGAGACGGCCCTGGAGCGGTTGCAAGCCGCGCGGGCATCCCGTGGGGCGATGGATGCGCCGCAGACCGCCCTTGAGCGGCTGCAGGCTGCGCGGGCGGTGCGCGGTCAGGATCGCGGTGTGGAGGTTGCGCGCAACGTCGAAAGCGCCGGGCATGCCCTCACCCAACAGGACCGGGAGAGGGAACGCATGCTTGAGCAGGAGCGGGCGGTGGAGCGGCAACGGGCCGCTGAGCGCAAAGGGCCGAGCCATGAAAGGTAAGAATACGATCTGAACAGGCCAAGGGCAACAATCGGACCAAATCCTCGGTGCGCGCGCGGGTCAAGACCCCGGGGCGCGGCAATCAGGCCAGGAGGCACGAAACGCCGCGCGTGACATGCGCGGCACCGAAGACCCCTTAAGCCAGTTTGCTTAGAATAAAGTCGTTCAGCAGCGACTTTTCGTACCCTTTGATCGAGGGGTTTGTGACCCAGCGGCGGTCAAGCCGCACGTTGTCCCACAGAGCATTAATATTGTTCCAACATTCTGTGCCTTTTCTTTCGTTTATTTGCATGCAGCGCGCTAGTTCAAAGGCCATCGAGGCATGCGCTATTTTTAAATGTATCGGAGTTGCATTTTCCAGCGCGGCGACTGCATTAAGGAAGGCAGAAATAGACACAAGTCGGTCCGCGATCTTAACGCCTGCCGAAAGATGATTTTGGGAGCCCTGACGCACCCAGTTATAGCTTTCAAACTTCATCATCGAAATGGAGCGGGCCGCGTTAAATACCTGTTGGTTAAAAACCCTATCCTCGCCCAGACGCATGCCCACATTGAATTTAATGCCCGCTTTGCTAATGAGATGTCGCCGGATGAGCATATTCCAGCTGGTATAAAGTTGGACTAGACCGGGCATGTCCGCATAACATGTGCGCAACACTTCTGGCTGGTGATAGTGTTCTGGAGAGTTCAAACTCGAATGGTTATCCACATGCATTACATGCGAGCCGCGCACAACATCTGCGGAAACAGACCAAGCCCGCTCTAAAAGCTGGCCGAGCCCACCACTGCGCAGCGTGTCGTCTCCATCGACAAAACAGACGTACTCCCCGCGCGCATTACGCATTCCAATGTTGCGCATTGCCGATGGCCCCAAATTATGGTTGGAACGAATGGGGATGACTCGTTCATCCCGCCGAGCAAGGTTTTCTACCTTGTGCCAGGTTTTATCAGTGCTGCGGTCATCTAAAACGATCACCTCTAAATCCTGTACGTCTTGCTGGGCGATCGAGGCCACGGCCTCCTGGATGGTTTTCGCGTTGTTATGTGTGGTGACGATCACCGACACCGCGGGGCTCTTTGTTATAACCTCGGGTGTGGCAAACGTCCTAGACGCGCTTGAGAACTGCGGGCGGGATGTCTCTAGTTTAGGCTCAGCCATAGGCTCTGCTACAACTTGCGCAAATTTATAAAAGCAAAAATATCGTTTTGCTTTTTGGCTGTGGTGCTCTGGTTCCAGCACACACTCCTGTAGAAAAGGTTGCAGTGAAAATGGTTCTATATTCAAATTAATATTAAAATACCCCCAGCCCTCGATATCCAAATACTCGGAAAAATCGCCGTTGTTGCTTAAAAACATATGGGACGGAGCCGCTAAGTATTTGCCCGATTTTTTGATCCTTTCAACCACGCGAAGCGCCATTTCGGGGGGCATATGAAATAGGATATCCCGCGCGATGATCAGATCGACGTCCGGTAAGGCTTCGGTGCTGACATCACGCACATGAAAATCCACACCGTCTTGGCCGTGCTTTGCGCGCAGCGCGTCAATAAGCCCTTGAGAAGATTCCCAGCCTTCATAAGTGATGTGCCGTCCGGGAATGGGGTGGGGAAAACCCAAATGCTGCATCCAGTTCCAATCGCCACACCCCAAATCCAATACGCTGCGGATCGGTAACTCTCGGAGCTTGCGCAACAAAAATTTAGAGGCCGCCGCTGCGGCTGTCAGTTTGCTGCCAGGCCCCGAGGCGGATTCACGACGTCCCTTGGATCTTTCCATCAGCCCATAATCCACAAAGGCCGCTGCGGCTTTTAGATTGCTATTGGTATCACTCATCCTGTCATCCTCGCCAAAAGCGCTGCCAAAAATGCCTCTCCGCCCTCAAAGGGCTGCGGAAACTGAGCACTAAGCGCGGGGGTCATTTTATACACCCGCCTTTGCGGATCCGAGATTTTTTGTCCGCTGCGGTAACGCCCAAGCGTCCAGTCGCTTTGGCATGCGGGTTTTTGCTGGTACTCCAGCAGTCGTTCGGCATAGTTGCGGCTCATTTGGTCGAGAACGTCTTTGCCTTTGATCCACGGCTCCGAAGCCACGTCATACATGCCCAAGTTTTGCGAACCGACCTTCATAAATCCAGAATAGTGCACAAAATCAAGCGGCAACCCATCCACGAATATAGCTCCGCTTGCATTGCGGGTGATCTCGCGCTGAAATGTATTCCAGCGCGCCAAGTTCAATGTCGGGCGCCGGATCACACCCACATGATCAAAATATGACGGTGCTAAATCAATCCACTTTTGGTCGGTAAACAAATGGCGCTTGGCATCGATCACACAGTGCCGCTGCAACCGGTGCCACCACCAGTCTGCAAACTTCTTGCCCTCTGCAGAGTTTCTGACCCCCAAAAATCCCAAGTTGAACGCGCCCACTCGGTGCTGGTTCAATTCAAACTTGACCCAGTCGTCTTGAGTATGCGGCAAACAGCAGTGAGGCGTCAGCACAATGTCCTTGGTGTGTAGTTTGTCGAGCACCACTGTCAGATCACTGTGGATTTCGCAATCTGGGTCGAAAAATAGAGCCGCTTCGCAGTCTTTACGCTCCAACAGCTTTTTTAGCACAAAACCTTTGATGGCGGTGGACAGCTCCATTACGCTGTGCCCAAAAACCCAAGCCATGTGGTTGGGCAGATCTTGCTCCAGCTCAGAAATTGACCACACTTCGTCAAAGTGGGAATCGCCAAAATCAAAATCGACTGGATATGTATCGGCGAGCATCAAAACTGTTTTGACATTCCCGAGATGTGCTTTGGCCGACGCCGCCAAAAGCCGTGCGTTGGGGTAATAGTTCAAAGCACAGGTTGTAAAAATATACCTCACGTCCACTCCGCTCGTTTTGGGTCACAAAGTCCAAAGACTTTAATGCGACTTGCCTTTTTTTGACCGTACTGCGCATAATGAAAAAGTGGACTTATGTCCATTTCAAGGACGTCTTTGTAAAGCACAGGATATTTGACTGTGGAAAAGATAGGCGATGGATTCCGCCCTTCGCTTTTGCCGAACCTTACATAGCGCTTGAGCGGATCAATAGCCCCCCTTAACTCGCTATGGGCGCTTCCGCAGCTGTCTAACTAGCCGGCCTCCGATGCGGATCGGTGCGCTGATCCGCCAAGAAGTGCTGGTTAAATACTCCCGGCGCACATCCTCGATCTGCTTCTTAAAGATCGTAATTTCATCTTTCTGGGACTGATGTGCTGCCTTCAACTTGTTCAACTCATCCTTCGCCACATTGTGCCGCCCTTCCAACGCCCTCAATTTGTTGAACTCATCCTTTGCCACGTTGTGCCGCCTTTCCAATTCCTTCAGCGCGGCTTTGGCAAATACTTCCAGCAGTTCAGCCCGTGTAAACCTACCGTCGGTATCTAAAATTAATTGGTCTTCAATGCTTTGTGGCGCAGCTGTTGGATTCTGAAGTGACACATCCATTCTGCAAAGCGCATCCCAAACCGCAATTGCTCGATCGCGTAAATCAGCAGACACCACATAAATTGGCCGGGGCCGGGACAACAACGAGGTGTCCAAAAAGTTTTTGCCATTTTGGGTGGGCGTATCGACGCCAAACTTGACCGAGACCGCCTGAAGTACATCAAAGCCGTTAATAATAGCGGCATGGCCAATAACCATGCAATCCTCTGGGTACGCTTGGCACAGCGTGATATATGCTTCGTTGTGCTCGACCCAAAGCCGTAATGCGAGGTCGGGGTCTTCGTAGAACCGCTTCGGCAGTTCAAGCGTGCCTCGAGTTTGTACAAATTCGCGCAGGCTTCTTTTCTGCATAGACAGTGCGCTGGCGTTGGGTAAACGATACAGCACCAACATTTTAAATTCCGGTGCGACTCGCATCCATTCAAACAAATACCGGCCGATGCGTGGGTCCTTCATACACCATGCGCCGTCGGATTGCTCTGCCCTTTGGTCAAAATAGGCGCGTAGCTCAGTCAAATCGTCTTCAGATAAAGACGCTTTCTGCTCAAGAGAGGTCGCCCAATCGACGCCCTTCGCGTTCATCAGCCGGTCGTGCATACTCACCAGCCCCCAGCTTTCGAAATAGCCTTTTGCATTATCCTCGTTTTCGTTCATCAGGTCGGTGCCTGCGCTGATGCCCGAATGGTGTAACATCCCCGCAACGGACGACGTACCGCTGCGGTGGAACCCCCCAACCACGATCCCATGGCCCGGCTCGCGCCGTTTGGGTGCGACTGTTGGCACGCAATTGGTCGAATAAACCTTGGGATCTTGCCATTCAATATCGCCAACTAGCGGATCGTTCCAGTCGATCACATCAATCTTGTCGTCAAAGGCTTGAGCATGCATTGCCCAGACAATTTGGCATTCGGGTTGCTTCAAAGATTGGCAAGTGTTGTAGACTCGATCCGCTAAATCTCTGGACACCTCCAGATGTCGGTAGTGGATCAGCCCGGTGTTACAGATCGTGACATCTGTTTTGGCACCCTGCGCCAGACGGGTTTTGATAAAATCCTTTGTGGGCTCCATATGCCGTGCATAGCGCTCGTAAGGCAGAGCGGCGTCGATTTCGACATTGACGGAGTGTTTGGCAGTCGGAGTCTTGCGGATTAAAAGAGATGCGTCCGTGGCCCGCTTGAGAATATTTGCAACATGCTCGGATGTGACATGAAATTTGTGATCGAAGTACAGAACTGATTTAGGTATTTGCAAGTTTTCTTCGATAATCGTGCTATTTTTTAGAAATTGGAGATACTTCACCCATTTTGATTGCAGCGACGTTTCAAGGTAATCATTCGCGAGAACCGGGTGAAACGTCTTAATAAATCGCCAGCCCTGCGCGTGGGCATATTTACCAATTACATCGCTGTTTGAGAAAAAAAGGCACTCCACACCTGAAGTTCTTGGCGCCTTATATATCCCAAAATCTCGATGGTCACCAAACAGGCCTGTCACTACATAATGATTTTCAAAGTCTTGTTTAGTATTGATTTTTTTTATTGTCATTTTAGGCGCTCAACGTTCAATTTTTGGGGAAACCCTTCAGCTCACCATCTATGCTAATCCGTTTTAAAGAGCAACGCCGATTTTTGGTTGTGTCTAATGGTCGTGTTGCACGGATCGACTCCAAATCGGTACGCGGCCTATCCGAGACGGAATTTAATCTGTGCGTTGGCTCTGTTGCGCAAATCAGCTAACGAACAGTTCTACCCATTCCCTAGGCGGATTTATCTTAGGGCGTTATCTGGCAAGAATGCCTAAGACTGTGTAGCCGTTCCGGATTGCAACGCGTACCTGAACCTCGGCGACTTGGCGGTCAGAGTCGCGCGGCATCAACTGGGCGTTGTTGCAGAACTCTGACCTTCGAGGATTCACATTTGTGAATCTATGCGGTTAGACGGTCCGCATGAGCAAGCCATCACCCGCCCGCTATCGCACGACGAACTGGTCTAGCTACACAGCCTC
>NZ_SUNH01000048.1 GCF_005048265.1 Paracoccus hibiscisoli | reverse complement strand
CGGCGAGAGAACAGGTCCAGCATCGAGCCATGGGAACGCCCCTGGTCCGAGTGACCATGGCGAGGCGCCACATACAGCCAGCCCTGGGCGGTCCAGATGTAGGTAAAGTCGGCCAGCCACTTCTGGTTCGGGCGATCCGCTTCGAAATCCCGGTCGAGGATGTTGTCGGCGATGACCGATCGTTCTCCATCGTCCCCAGGCTTTCCGCGCCGTTTTGGGCGTGCTTTCAATGCATTCTGGCGCATCAATCGCTCGATCCGGTGAAGTCCGCAGATCAGACCTTCTTCAAGGACATCATGCCAGACACGGCGGGCGCCATAGGTCCGGTCGCTGGCCTTGAAACTCGTGTCGATGGCCGTGACGAGCTTCGCATCGAGGATCGCGCGGTCGCTGAGAGGGCGGTTCAGCCATGCATGGAAACCCGAACGTGAGACCTCCAGAACCTCGCACAGCCGGCTGACCGGCCAGATATGCCGGTGCTTCGCGATGAAGGCGAACCTCATGTCGCTTCCCTCGCGAAGCATGCCTCGCCAGTGGCTTCTCGGACCAATGGCGCAACCACTGGCAACCCTTTTTTAGGATGTCACGCTCCGCCTTGAGCTTGGCGACCTCTTTCTTCAGAGCTGCGATCTCGGCCAGTTCGGCACGCTGCTGGCCATGGCCGGGGAACGCTGTGATCGGGGCTACTGCGGCCTCCCGCATCCACCGACGCAGCACGCTTTCGGCCAGATCCAGATCTCGGGCCGCCTGAGCCACCGTAACGCCCCGTTCTGTCACCAGCTTCACAGCCTCAAACTTGAACTCCTTCGAGAACTTCCGTCTCACCATGTCCGATCTCCAGTCCCTTGGTCACGATCTTATCTTCGTGTCCACGAAACCGGCAGCAGCTCATCATGCTGCCCAATCGCCGGGAAATTGATCCACTGGATCAATTCCTGGTCCGGCTCATACGCCGAAAATCCACTTAGCCCGGCTGTTCAGATTTCCTGAACTACCTCTAAGATGCCGAAATTAAAAGTGAAAGGGCTTCCCTCGGGTGATGGTGGGCGTCTTCTTGTTCGTATGAACGATCGGCACAAATCCGGCATTAGCCGAGACGACATCGCCAAACTCACGAACACAGAAAACGGCAAGGCGCTCTCGGTGCTCGGACCGCCAGGATAAACCGTTCAAAGAACGCCCATGCCTCGTCCGACATCAGGTCTCGTGCCAAGCTGGTCTCCATTGCAGATACCAGCTTGAATCATGCCCGCACCGCGATGTTAATCCCTTTTGTTAACACGACCTATGGCCAGGACTCGTTCTGGCGTCATAGCCAGAACATGACGGTAGCTGCGAGGGCGACGGCGGAGAGGAAGACCTTCGGGCATCTGTCGTAGCGTGTTGCGACCCGGCGCCAGTCCTTGAGCCTGCCGAACATGATCTCGATCCTGTTGCGGCGTTTGTAGCGGCGCTTGTCGTGCTTGATTGGCTTGCCGAGCGACATCCGGCCCGGGATGCAGGGCTTTCTCCCCTTGTCTTTCAACGCTTCCCTGAACCAGTCGGCATCATAGCCCCGATCAGCCAGCAGCCATTCTGCCTTTGGCAAGCTGCCGAGGAGAGCTGCGGCTCCAGTGTAATCACTGACCTGGCCTGCAGTCATGAAGAAGCGGATCGGGCGCCCGTCGGCATCGGCGACGGCATGCAGCTTGGTGTTCATGCCACCCTTCGTGCGGCCGATCAGACGGCCCCTCTGGTCGCCTGCCCCCCCCCTTTTTCGACCGTAGGCTGGTCGCCGTGCGGTGCGCCTTGAGATACGTCGCGTCGATCATCACCGTCTTCGGAACGGCGGCCTCGGCGGCCAGCCCAACCATCATCCGGGCGAAGACCCCCTTGTCGCTCCACCGCTTCCAGCGGTTATAGAGGGTCTTGGGCGGGCCATACTCCCTTGGCGCGTCACGCCACCGCAAGCCATTGCGGTTGACGAAGATTATGCCGCTCAGCACACGCCGGTCATCGACTCGCGGCTTGCCATGTCTCTTGGGAAAGAAGAGCTGGAGCCGCGCCATCTGCGCGTCTGTCAGCCAGAAAAGATTGCTCATCGGTCAGTCTCCTTGCGGAGCCTGAATCATGACAACGGCGCAAGATCAATGGGTCCTGACCCTAGGGCGTGAGGCCAAGGGGGTGGTCGGAGCTGAGGGCAGAAAGCCACACCGTGGTCTGCCGCGGTCCGCTGTTCAAGAACCGGTCCAATCTCAAATTCGCATTGGTTCAGCGCTGCGTTCTGGCGTGTGGGAGATAGCGGCCGCAATAAAACGGCATTTCAGACACGATCGACCCATGCCACGTCACTATTGCAGGTTCGGGATTACGAGTATGGAAAAGGGGCCGGTCGGCCCCTTGTTTCGTCCGGTCCGTGGCGTTGGGGCGGCCTCAGGCGGCCCGCTGCGCGTCAAGTTCGCTGACGACCGGGCGCGGGGCGTCGTCGCGGGTGTAGTATCCGTACATCTGTTCCAGCGCGGCATCCGCCTGAAGGCTGCGCTTGCGGTCTGCGATGCTGAGCGGTTTCGAGGTGTCGTTTGACATGGTCATTCTCCGATGGGTCGTTTCCTCCCACGGGCAGTAAATATTGACTGACCGGTCAAATTAAAACCGCCCTGACGCAAGGTCAGGGCGGGTGCAGGGCAGCCATGCAGGATGCGCAACTCAGCCCAGCTGCAGCATCCGGTGCTTTTTCTTCCCGACCGAGATCTTGATGCCGCGTTCCAGCGCGGCGCGATCCACCGGGGCCTGGGGGTCGGTCACCGGGGCGTTGTCGGCGCGCAGGCCGCCTTCGGCGATCAGGCGCTTGACCTCCTTGCCGCTGGCGACGATGCCTGACTGCACCAGCGCCTGCGCGATCGTCAGCCCGTCGGCATAGTCGGGCAGGGTCGCCACCTCCAGATCGCCGCCCGATCCGCCCTCGGCAAAGACGGTGCGGGCGGTGGCCTCGGCGCTGGCGGCGGCTTCGGCCCCGTGCAGCAGGGTCGTGACCTCATTGGCCAGGCGCACCTTGGCCTCGTTGATCTCGGCGCCCTGCAGCGCACCCAGACGGTCGCATTCGTCGACCGGCAGCTCTGTGTACAGCTTCAGGAAGCGGCCCACATCGGCATCGGTCGAATTGCGCCAGAACTGCCAGAACTCATAGGGGCTCAGCATGCGGTCGTTCAACCAGGTCGCCCCGCCCGCCGACTTGCCCATCTTGCGCCCGTCGCTGGTCGTCAGCAGCGGAGAGGTCAGACCCCAGACCTGCGCGTCATCCACGCGGCGCGTCAGGTCGATGCCGTTGACGATGTTGCCCCACTGATCCGACCCGCCCATCTGCAGCACGCAGCCGTGGCGGCGGTTCAGCTCCAGAAAATCATAGGCCTGCAGGATCATGTAGTTGAATTCCAGGAAGGACAGCGACTGTTCGCGGTCCAGCCGGGATTTGACCGATTCAAAGGACAGCATGCGGTTCACGCTGAAATGCCGCCCGATGTCGCGCAGGAAGGTCAGATAGTTCAGATCGTCCAGCCATTCGGCATTGTTCAGCATGGTCGCCCCGCCCGGGCCGTAATCCAGGTAGCGGGCAAAGACCTGTCCCATGCCGTCGATATTGCCCTGAATCGCGGCGTCGTCCAGCAAGGGACGCTCGTCGCTGCGAAAGGACGGATCGCCGACCTTGGTCGTGCCGCCGCCCATCAGCGTGATGGGGCGGTTGCCGGTCTTCTGGAACCAGCGCAGCATCATGATGTTCAGCAGGTGGCCCACATGCAGGCTGGCCGCGGTCGCGTCATAGCCGATATAGGCCGTCACAGGCCCCGCCAGCAGCGCCTGATCCAGTCCCGCATAATCCGTGCAATCGGCCAGATAGCCGCGCTCGGACATGATGCGCAGAAAGTCGGATTTGGGCTGGTGGGTCATGGGCTTCATCCTTTTGTGTCCGCGCGATATACAGCCCCGAATGGCGAAGGAAAAGCGATGATCCGGGCTTTGGGAATGATGTCGGGCACCTCGCTGGACGGGGTGGATGCCGCGCTGATCGAGACGGACGGGGTGCGGATCGGGGCGTTTGGGCCCTCGGCGTTCCGCGCGTTTTCCGACAACGAGGCCGGGGCGCTGCATGGCGGGCTTGGCCTGTGGCCCGACGCGCCCGCCATCCCGGGCCTGGCGCGGCTGGTCGAGGCGGCGCATGCCGACTTGGCCGCAGGCTTTCCCCAGGCCGATCTGATCGGCTTTCACGGTCAGACCCTGGCGCATGATCCGCGGGGGCGGGGGACGCATCAGGCGGGCTCTGGCGCGGCGCTGGCGCGGGCGACGGACCGCCCCGTGGTCTGGGATTTCCGTTCGGAGGATGTCCGGCAGGGCGGAGAGGGGGCGCCGCTGGTGCCCTTCTTTCACTGGGCCTGCGCCGATTGGGCCGTGGGGCAGGGGCATCTGCCGCCCGCGCCGGTGGCCTTCCTGAACCTGGGCGGGGTGGGCAATATCAGCTGGGTCGATCCGACCGCCGCGGCGCCCGATGCACCGGGGGCCTGCCTGGCCTTCGACACCGGTCCCGCCAATGCGCCGCTGAACGACCTGATGCGTCAGCGCCGCCGCCTGTCCCGGGACGAGGGTGGCGCGCTGGCCGCCAGCGGGCGGCCCGATCCGGACGTTTTGGCGGCCTTTCTGGACGATCCCTGGTTTCAGCGGCCCGCGCCGAAATCGCTGGACCGCGATCAGTTCCCGCAGCTGGCGCAGGGGGTCGACGGCCTGTCCGATGCCGATGCCGCCGCCACGCTGGTCGCGGCGCTGGCCGGGGCGGTGGCCGCCGGGATGCGCTGGCTGCCATCCGCGCCGGAACGGGTGCTGGTCTGCGGCGGGGGGCGGCACAATGCGGCGATCATGGCGGCGCTGGCGCAGGTCTTGCCGATGTTTGTCGCGCCGGTGGAATCTGTCGGCCTGGATGGCGACATGCTGGAAGCGCAGGCCTTTGGCTGGCTGGCGGTCCGCGTGCTGCGCGGCCTGCCGATATCGGGGCCGTCCACCACGGGCGTGCCCGCGCCCGTCTGCGGGGGGCGCATCAGCCACCCCCGCGGGGCTGTCGCGCAGGGGGCGGCAAATTACACAAATGTTTAGGGAACGTCCCTGCAATAACCTGCGTTGGTGGTGTGATGATGGCGAAAGACGCTGTCGAAACAAAGAATTGATGCGGAGACTTAGAATGAAAACCCTCATGATCACGACTGCTGCTGCCCTGGCTTTTGCTGCCCCGGTTTACGCGCAGGACACCGCGACCCCGCCCGCAACCGACGCGATGCCCGCCGAGACGATGCCCGCCGAAGGTACCGCGACGACCGACACCATGCCCGCTGACGGCATGGCCACGACCGAGACCGTGCCTGCCGACGGCATGGCGACCACGACGACCACCGACATGAGCGACATGGAAGTGGCGCTGTCGCCCGAGAACCCCGGCCTGACCGCATCGTGGCTGCAGGGCCGCGCGATCTATACCACCAACCAGCCGTCGACCACGCAGTGGACCGATGCGACCGGTGACGCCGTCCCGGCCGAGTGGAACGAGATCGCCAACGTCTCCGACATCGTGATGTCGCCCGAGGGTGACGTGATCGGCTACATCGCCGATATCGGTGGCTTCCTGGGCATGGGCACGCATTCGGTCCTGCTGGACCGTGACGTGCTGAACATGGCGCAGTTCGGCGACGACACCGTTCTGGCGACCAACTACAGCCAGGAAGAGCTGGAAGCGCTGCCCGAGTTCGACATGGACACCGTCCGCGACTAATTTCGGCAACCCCTCACGAGGTTGAAGCAGAGGGGCGCCCATGTGGCGCCCCTTTCGCATGTCGTTCATTCGGCCAATAAATCATTGGATTTCAGAATAATGACGGTTTGTCGTCAAAAACATTCCTGATGGCCTTGACGGCGCGTGGTGGTCTGCGTAAACCCCGCCTCACCCCGGCGGGCGATCGTCCGGGGGATGAGTTGGGCGGTTGTAGCTCAGTTGGTTAGAGTACCGGCCTGTCACGCCGGGGGTCGCGGGTTCGAGCCCCGTCAACCGCGCCACAACTCATCATTCGCCCGAAGGAAATGCGCGGTTGTAGCTCAGTTGGTTAGAGTACCGGCCTGTCACGCCGGGGGTCGCGGGTTCGAGCCCCGTCAACCGCGCCATTTCCCTCCCTTTCCCCATTCCCCTGATCGCCGCGACCCGCTAAGACGGGCGCGATTTCGCGTATCGGAGGATGTGATGACGAATATGGTCCAGGCCCGGCAGTTGATCGAAGCCCTTGGCACCGCCGCGAGGCAGGCGGCCGTGGTGCTGGCCCAGACCCCACCCCAGGCCAAGACGCGTGCCCTGATGGCCGCAGCCGACGCCGTCATCGACCAGACCCCCGCGATCCTGACTGCCAATGCCCGCGACCTGGACCATGCCCGCGACAAAGGCCTGTCGGAGGCCATGCTGGACCGGCTGCGGCTGGACCCGGCGCGCCTGACCGCCATTGCGCAAAGCCTGCGCGACGTGGCCGGGCAGGACGACCCCGTGGGGCAGGTGATCGCGGAATGGGACCGGCCCACCGGTCTGCATATCCGCCGTGTCCGCACGCCCATCGGCGTGATCGGGGTGATCTATGAAAGCCGCCCCAACGTCACCGCCGATGCGGGCGCGCTGGCGCTGAAATCGGGCAATGCGGTGATCCTGCGCGGCGGATCGGAAAGCCTGCATTCCAGCGCGGCGATCCATGCCTGCATGGTGGCTGGTTTGCGCGCGGCAGGCCTGCCCGAGACCGCGATCCAGATGGTGCCCACCCGCGACCGCGCCGCGGTCAGCGCCATGCTGGGCGCGCAGGGGCTGATCGACGTGATCATCCCGCGCGGCGGCAAGGGTCTGGTCGGACTGGTGCAGGAGCAGGCCCGCGTGCCGGTCTTCGCCCATCTGGAGGGGATCTGCCACGTCTACGCCGACGGCGCCGCCGATCTGGACAAGGCGCGCCGTGTCGTGCTGAACGCCAAGACGCGGCGGACGGGCATCTGCGGATCGGCCGAATGCCTGCTGATCGACCGGGCGTTCTTTGCCCGCCATGGCGACGTGCTGATCCGCGACCTGCTGGAGGCGGGGGTCGAGGTCCGCGCGGAAGGCGCGCTGGCGCAGATCCCGGGCACGGTGCCCGCCCAGCCCGATGATTTCGGGCGCGAGTTCCTGGACATGATCATTGCCGCCAAGCTGGTCGATGGCGTGGACGAGGCGATCGCCCATATCCGCCGCCATGGCAGCCAGCACACCGAATCGATCCTGACCGAGGATGACGCCGTGGCCGAGCGCTTCTTTGCGGGCCTGGACAGTGCGATCCTGATGCGCAACGTCTCGACCCAGTTCGCGGATGGCGGCGAATTCGGGATGGGCGCGGAAATCGGCATCGCCACGGGCAAGATGCATGCCCGCGGGCCGGTGGGGGCCGAACAGCTGACCAGCTTCAAGTATCTGGTGACGGGCGACGGGGTGGTGCGCGCCTAGAACGCGACCTCGCCCCCGGTATCGTCGAATTCATGGCGCAGGGGGCGGTCCTCGGCGCGCGAGGCCTCGGCCAGCAGGGCGAAATGCACCTCGGACGGGGCCAGCGTCCGCGACTGGTCGCCGTCCAGCCAGGCCCACAGGCCCGCATCGACCTTGGCCCGGTCGCATTCCGCGACCAGCCGCCACAGCGGTGCGTCGCGCAGCACGATCAGCTTGCCGCCCCAGGGCATCGCGCTTTCGATGCACATCACGGCCAGGATCAGCATGCGGATCTCGGGGCGGGCGAAATCGCCGGTGGCGTCCAGGGTGATCTGCATCCGGCCCTGCGCCGACATCCCGTCCAGAAGGCGCTGCAGCTCGGCCCGGCCGATGCGCTGGTCGCCCTGCGCCATGCCAAAGGCCATGCGATAGGCCTGGATGCGGGCGCGGGCGGCGCCCACAGCCTCGGCGATCAGGCGCAGTTCGGGCGATTCGGACAGACCGGGAAAGTCGGGCGACATCTCCAGCAGTTCGACCCCGTTGCCGATGGCACCAAGCGGAGAGACCAGATCGTGGCACAGCCGCGATCCCAGCAGGGCGGCCAGATCGCCGGCCGCGATCCGCGTTGTATCGACCGTCATGTGTGATTACCTTCCAGACTGTAGAAGCAGGGAGCCTTCACGGTGAACGAGATTCTGGAACCCGGCATGATCGTGCGTCACCCCGGCGCGCCCGAATGGGGCGAGGGGCAGGTCCAGTCGCGCATCGGCGACCGCATCACCGTGAATTTCGCCGATGCCGGAAAGCAGGTCATCGACGGACGCCGGGTGGCGTTGCAGATCCTGCGCATGGGCGACATGTAAACTCCTGATATTGCAGGGGTCAGGATGCAACCCTTGGTTGCGTGATGCAAGGGGAACTTGAAGGACGGGGTGTCGCGTGTTGCAATGCGGCCCCGGCCTGGCCTAGACAGGCCCCACCCTTGGGACGAGAGAACCCGTGAACCGCGCAGACCCCGCCTTCTTCCAGATCCGCCTGGCGCGCAGCCCGCGTGACCTGATGGCGGCGCAGCGCCTGCGCTACCGCGTCTTTGTCGAGGAGTTGGGCGGCACCGGCCCGCTGGTCGATCATGACGCCCGGCTGGAACGGGACGAGTTCGATCCGGTCGTCGACCACCTCTGCCTGATCGACACGCGCCGCGACGCGGATGCGCTGGATCATGTCGTGGGCGTCTATCGCCTGCTGCGCAGCGACGTTGCCGCCGATTTCGGGCGGTTCTATTGCGACGGCGAATACGACCTGGCGCCTCTGCGCGACAGCGGCCGCCCGCTGCTGGAGCTGGGCCGGTCCTGCGTCGATGCCGACCACCGGGGGGGTGCGGCGATGTTCCTGATGTGGAACGCGCTGGCCGATTACGTGCTGGACCATGGGATCGAGATCCTGTTCGGGGTCGCCAGCTTTCATGGCACGGATGCCGCGATGCTGGCGCCGTCGCTGTCCTGGCTGCACCATCATCATCTGGCCCCCGAAGGTCTGCGCCCGCGCGCACGCGACGGCAGCTTTCAGCGGATGGACCTGATCGCGCCTGACCGCCTGGACCGGCGCGAGGCGATGATGGGCATGCCCGCGCTGATCAAGGCCTATCTGCGGCTTGGCGGCGTGGTGGGCGAGGGGGCCTTTGTCGACCGCGCCTTCAACACCACCGATGTGTTCCTGATGATGGACACGGCCGCCATGTCGGCCAAGCACAAGCAGTTCTACGAAAGCCGCTGGCAGCCGACATGAGCCCGACCTGGCGCGAAGCCGAGCCGTTGCCGCTGCCTGGGCCGCAGGGCCTGCGCGACTGGCTGCGGGTGATCCGCCGCGGGGTGCCCGCGGTGCTGGTCCTGCTGTTGGGCGTGGCTCTGATCCTGCCGCTGCGCGCGGTCGAGCGGCTGTTCCACGGCCCCCGCCGCCCCTGGACCGGCCCGCATGTGCAGGTCACCTGCCGCCTGGTGCTGGCCTGCATCGGGCTGCGCTGGCGGCGCGAGGGCAGGCCTATGCGCGGCCCCGGCGCGGTCGTGGCCAACCATTCCAGCTGGCTGGACATCCTGACCCTGAACGCTGCCCTGCCGGTGTTCTTCGTCAGCAAGGCCGAGGTCGCGTCCTGGCCCGGCATCAACATCCTGACCCGCGTGACCGACACGCATTTCGTCGCCCGCGATCCGCGCCTGGCGCGCGCCCAGGCCGCTCAATTCGCGGCGCGCATCCGCGCCGGCCACCGGCTGCTGTTCTTTCCCGAGGGGACGTCGACCGATGGTCGCCGGGTGCTGCCCTTCAAGCCGACGCTGTTCCAGGGGTTTCTGGCCGACGACCTGCCCGAGGGCCTTGCGATCCAGCCGGTCAGCGCCGTCTATACCGCGCCGCCGGGGGCCGATCCGCGATTCTATGGCTGGTGGGCGGACATGGATCTGTGGCCGCATCTGCTGACCGTTCTTGCGGCAAAGCGCCACGGTGATGTGGCGGTCCGGCTGCACCCCCCGATTCCCGTCGCAGGAAAAGACCGCAAGTCCCTTTCCGCCGCTTGTTATTCTGCGATAGAGACCGACTTTCGCGCCCTGCCGGAGCCTGTCTGAAAGCGCGTTGCGAGGTGCTGTCAAGGCCTTGCCACACACCAGATATGTCTATATCTGGTGTTTAAATCCGAAATCGCCGCTAAGGAATGTGTGAAATGCGCTTTGCTGCCCCCATCGCTGAACAGATCTGGGACATGAAATACCGGATGAAGGACGCCGAAGGGCAGGCGGTCGACGCCTCGGTCGAGGACAGCTGGCGTCGCGTCGCGCGCGATCTGGCGCGCGTCGAGGCGGAGCCCGCCAAGTGGGAGGAAAAGTTCTATTCCGCGCTTGAGGATTTCAAGTATCTGCCCGCCGGCCGCATCCTGGCGGGTGCCGGCACCGGTCGTTCGGTGACGCTGTTCAACTGCTTTGTCATGGGCACCATCCCCGACAGCATGGGCGGCATCTTCGACATGCTGAAGGAAGCCGCGCTGACCATGCAGCAGGGCGGCGGCATCGGCTATGACTTCAGCACGATCCGACCCCGCGGCGCGGTGGTCAAAGGGGTGGCGGCGGATGCCTCGGGTCCGCTGTCCTTCATGGATGTCTGGGACGCGATGTGCCGCACGATCATGTCGGCAGGCTCGCGTCGCGGCGCGATGATGGCCACCATGCGCTGCGACCACCCGGATGTGGAGCAGTTCATCGTCGCGAAACAGGACAGCGCACGCCTGCGCATGTTCAACCTGTCGGTGCTGATCACCGACGACTTCATGGATGCCGTGCGCGCCGACGGCCCGTGGGATCTGAAGTTCGAGGGCCGCGTCTACAGCACCGTCCAGGCGCTGGACCTGTGGAACAAGATCATGAAGGCGACCTATGATTTCGCCGAGCCGGGCGTGATCTTCATCGACCGGATCAACAAGGCCAACAACCTCAACTATGTCGAGACGATCGCCGCCACGAACCCCTGTGGCGAGCAGCCCCTGCCGCCTTATGGCGCCTGCCTGCTGGGGTCGATCAACTTGGCGCGGCTGGTGACGAACCCGTTCACCGACGCGGCCCAGCTGGACCCCGAGGCGCTGGACGATCTGGTCCGCACCGCCGTGCGCATGATGGACAACGTGGTCGACGCGTCGAAATTCCCGCTGGACGCGCAGGCTGAGGAGGCCCGCAACAAGCGCCGCATTGGTCTGGGCGTGACCGGCCTGGCCGACGCGCTGCTGATGCTGGGCCTGCGCTATGGCGCCGATGATGCGGTCGCCCAGACCCGCGTCTGGATGAAGGCCATCGCGCGCGCCGCCTATCTGGCCTCGGTCGATCTGGCCAAGGAGAAGGGCGCCTTCCCGCTGTTCGACGCCAAGAAATACCTGGCTTCGGGCTTCATGTCCAAGATGGACAAGGACGTCCGCGACGCCATCGCCAAGCATGGCATCCGCAACGCGCTGCTGACCTCGATCGCGCCGACCGGCACGATCAGCCTCTATGCGGGTAACGTGTCCTCGGGAATCGAGCCGGTCTTTGCCTATGCCTATACCCGCAAGGTCCTGCAGAAGGACGGTTCGCGCACCGAGGAGGAGGTCGTCGATTACGCCGTCCAGATGTGGCGCGACCTCAGGGGCGACGCCGAACTGCCCGATTACTTCGTGAACGCCCAGACCCTGGCCCCCAAGGACCACGTGGCGATGCAGGCGGCAGCGCAGGAATGGGTCGACAGCTCGATCTCCAAGACGATCAACTGCCCCGAGGATATCGGTTTCGACGATTTCAAGGACGTGTACATGGCGGCCTGGGATCTGGGCTGCAAGGGCTGCACGACCTATCGCCCCAACGATGTGACCGGATCGGTCCTGTCGGTCAGCGAAAAGACCGAAAAGGCCCCCGAGGCCGACAAGGGCGCCGATGTCGTCTACCTGACCGAGCCGCTGGACCGTCCCGCGGCCCTTGAGGGCGCGACCTACAAGCTGAAATGGCCGGGGTCGGAGCATGCGATCTACATCACGATCAACGACATCATCCACGGCAACCACCGCCGCCCGTTCGAGATCTTCATCAACTCCAAGAACATGGAGCATTACGCCTGGACGGTCGCGCTGACGCGCATGGTCTCGGCCGTGTTCCGCCGCGGGGGCGACGTGTCCTTCGTGGTCGAGGAGTTGAAGGCCGTCTTTGATCCGCGCGGCGGGGCCTGGATGCAGGGCCGCTATGTGCCCTCGATCCTGGCGGCCATCGGCGGCGTGATCGAGCGCCACCTGGTCGAGACGGGCTTCCTTGCCGGCGAGGGCTTGGGCCTCAAGGCCGACCCCCAGGCCGAGGTGATGGCCGTGGGCGAGGCCCCGCGCGGCCCCGCCTGCTCTAGCTGCGGGCAGTACGGGATGCGGATGGTCGAGGGCTGCATGACCTGCCCCAGCTGCGGTCACTCCAAATGCGGCTGATGGCGGACCGGGACTGATCTGTTGTTCTGACAGCCAAAAGTTGTCCTTTTGCCGCCCATAGCTTGTTCTTTCGCAAGGCATAAGTTTACCATCGGGCAGAAAACTTTGCAGATACATCAAGAGGTGGTCCGTCGGGCGGCCTCTTGTCTTTTCTGAGCCTAGTTTGGCGAAGACTGCACAATGCGTCTAGCCGTAATGAGCTGCTGCCGGTTTCGTGGACACGAAGATAAGATCGTGACCAAGGGACTGGAGATCGGACATGGTGAGACGGAAGTTCTCGAAGGAGTTCAAGTTTGAGGCTGTGAAGCTGGTGACAGAACGG
>NZ_SUNH01000047.1 GCF_005048265.1 Paracoccus hibiscisoli | reverse complement strand
GCGCCCGTTCGGCGCACGGACCGCCAGGATAAACCGTTCAAAGAACGCCCATTCCTCATCCGACATCAGGTCTCGTGCCAAGCTGGTCTCGATCGCAGATACCAGCTTGAATCATGCCCGCACCGCGTTGTGAATCCCTTTTGTCAACACGGCCTAGGGTCCGTTGACGTTCAGGATTCACACTTCGGCTGAGTTCTGATTCAAGGTTGCAAAAAGTGGAGAGTAACCTTGACCCGACGTGCCCTGACCGATGCCCAATGGGCGATCATTGAACCGCTCTTCTTGGTAAACGGTCCGATCCCGGCCAATCGGGGCGCGATCCGCGTCTGTTCGTCGAGGCGGTCCTTTGGATCGTGCGGACAGGAGCCCTGTGGCGCGAATTGCCCGACGCGTTCGGCAAGTGGAATTCAGCGTTCAAGCGTTTTTGCCTATGGGTGAAGGCTGACGTTTTCTGCAGAATGTTTAGATCCTTATCGTCAAGGTCCACCGCTCTGGACAGGACGCAAAAGGGAGACTCAAAGCCGGGCAATAGGGCGCTCGCGGGGCGGCATGACGACCAAGATACTGGCGTTGACGGATGGCCTTAGGAACCTTGTCGATTTCCGCCTACTGCCGGGGCAAGCCTATGATCTGCGTGCGGTGCCAGATTTGATCAGTGGCCTCAGTGCTGACCAGCTGCTCGCCGAGCATGCCTTCGATGCCGATTGGCTGCGAGCCGAGCTGAGTGAACGCAGCGCTGTCCCGGTCATTCCGCCAAAAGCAAACCCACGGTTTCCTGCCGCGTTCGACAAGGACACCTACAAATGGCGACATTTGATCGAGAATTACGTTGGAAAGCTGCAGGAAAACCGGGGCATCGCTATGCGTTCGTGCAAAACAGACGCAAGCTTCACAGCGTTCATCTCGATTGCAGCCAGTCATTCAGATCAAATGAACGTCAACAGGCCCTAGGGCCCACCGGACAGAATGCCGCCTTGCACCCGGCGCGACAGTCTGTCCTGTTGGGAAAAACCGGCAAAAGGACAGCGCATGGGCGAACGGGTCAAGGTGGCCATCATCGGCGCGGGCATCACCGGCATCACCTGCGCGCGGGCGCTGGTCGCGGCGGGACTGACGGTCACGCTGTTCGACAAGGGGCGCGGCATCGGCGGGCGGCTGGCCACCCGGCGCACCGACGCGGGCCTGCGGTTCGATCACGGCGCGCAATATCTGCCGGCCTCGGACCCCGATTTCGCAGCGCTGCTGGGCGGGTTGGTGGATGCGGGCGACGCCGCGCCCTGGCCCGAAACAGCGGGCATCGTCGGCACGCCCGGCATGGTGCAGATCCCGCGCGCGCTGGCGCAGGGGCTGGACATCCGGTCGGGCGCCATGGTCACGGCGCTGCGGCGCCACGGCGCGGGCTGGCATCTGGGCGGAGAGGGCATCGACCACCACGCCGACCGGGTCGTGCTGGCCATTCCCGCGCCCCAGGCCCGCGATCTGCTGGGGGGCGATCACCCGCTGTCGGGGCCGCTGGCGCAGGTCCGTTACCGCGCCAACATCACCGTGATGGTGGGGCTGGACCTCGCCGCGCCGCGCCCCTTTGCCACGCATGAGGGACAGGACGCGCTGGCCTGGGTCGCCCAGGACAGCGCCAAGCCGGGGCGCGACGACCAGCCGCTGACCACCTGGGTGGTGCAGGCCGCGCCCGATTACAGCATGAACCATATCGACCTGCCCTTTGCCGATCTGGCGCAGATGATTGCGCCGCAGCTGCTGGATCTGCTGGGCGCGGACCCGGCGCATCTGCACCACGCTGCGGCGCATCGCTGGCTGTATTCGCAGACCGACCGCCCGTTGGGGCAGCCGTTTCTGGCCCATGACGCGGCGGGGCTGGTCGTGGGCGGGGACTGGGCGCTTGGGCCGCTGGTGGAACATGGCTGGGCCAGCGGGCGCGCGATGGCGGCCCATCTGCTGGCCCGCGCATGACCGACGACCGCACCCCCCGCGCCGTCCCCCAGGGCCGCCTGACGCGGATGCTGCGCCTTGGCGGGCTGGCGGGGGGCATCGGGGGTCGCGCGCTGGCCACCGGCGCGCGGCAGCTGGCGACCGGCCAGCGCCCCCGCGCGCACGACATGTTCATGACCCCCGGCAATGCCGCGCGCCTGGCGGGCCAACTGGCGCAAATGCGCGGGGCGGCGATGAAGATGGGTCAGCTGATCTCGATGGAGGCGGGCGATTTCCTGCCGCCCGAGCTGACGCAGATCATGGCCCGCCTGCGCGCCGATGCAGACCCCATGCCCCCCAAGCAGCTGCAGCGCGTGCTGGACGCGGCCTGGGGCGAGGGCTGGCTGCGCCATTTCCAGCGCTTTCAGGTGCGCCCGATCGCGGCGGCCTCGATCGGGCAGGTGCATCGCGCCCTGACCCGCGACGGGCGCGACCTGGCGATCAAGGTGCAGTATCCCGGCGTGCGGGCCAGCATCGACAGCGATATCGACAACATGGCGCTGCTGATGCGGATCCCCGGCCTGCTGCCCCCGGGCGTCGATCTGCCACCGCTGATCGCCGAGGCCCGCGCCCAGCTGCATGCCGAGGCCGATTACGCGCGCGAGGCCGAACAGATGCGCCTCTATGCCGCCAATCTGGCGGGGCGCGACGAATTCCTGCTGCCGGTGCCCGACGATCAGTTCAGCACGCCCGACGTGCTGGCCATGGACTTCATCGACAGCCGCCCCATCGAGACCTTGGCCGAGGCCCCCCAGCCCGTCCGCGACCGCGCCGCCACCCATCTGGCCCAGCTGGTCATCGAGGAGCTGTTCCGGTTCGACCTGATGCAGACCGACCCCAATTTCGCCAATTACCGCTGGCAGCCCGACGACGCGCACCCGTCGGGCGGGCGCATCGTGCTGCTGGATTTCGGGGCCACGCGCGGCTTTTCGGCCCCCGTGGCCCCGCGCTATCTGGCGCTGCTGCGTGCCGCGCTGGCGGGCGACCGCGAGGCGATCCGCCAGGCCGCCATCGCCATCGGCTATTTCCGCGCCGACACCGACACCGCCCATCAGGACATGCTGATGGCGATGATGGACCTAGCCTTTGCGCCGCTGCGGGCGGGGGGCGTGATGGATATGGCGGGCAGCGACATCCCGCGTCAGGTGGCCGATCTGGCCATGCAGGTCGCCGCCACCCGCGCCCGCGCCGAGATGCCCCCACCCGAGATCCTGTTCCTGCACCGCAAGATCGGCGGCCTTTATCTGCTGCTGGCGCGGCTGCGGGCGCGGGTCGATCTGGACGCGCTGATCCGGCCCGACGCGCTGGACGAGATGCTGCGGGCGCGCGCTCAGCCCTGATCGGTCTCGTGCAGGCGGTCCTGGGTCAGGCGCAGGATCATGCGGAACTCCTCTGCCGTGGCCAGCGCCGGGCCGACATCTTCAGTGGGGACCGCGCCGGGGTCCTCCTGCCCGTCGCGCAGGGTCTCGCGCTGGCCCAACCAGTCGATCACCGGCTGGCGGGCTGCGGGCTCCAGCGCGGCGACCAGACGCGCCAGCAGGCGGCGCTGCGCGGTCAGGCGGGCGTCCAGGATGGCGGGGTCGATATCGGACATGGGCGGTCTCCTCCGGGTGGGGTTCTGGGCGGAACGCGGCCCGCGCCCGCCGGGTTCACGGGCCCGGTCATGCCCCTGTGATCGCGCCGTGCAGGAACATCGCCCTTTGGGGCGTGTTGGGCGGGCAGCACAGGGGAATGACGCGATGTGGGACTGGATTTCAGAGAATAGCGGGCTGGTGCAGGCCGGGATGGCGGCGGTGACGGCGCTGATCTGGATGATCTATCTGCACGTGATCGTGTCGGGCCTGCGCCGCCAGCGTCGGACCGAGATCCTGATCCATCTGGGCGGTGCGCGCGACCTGTCGGCCCGCATCCTGGTCAGCAATCTGGGGTTCGAGCCGATCTATGTGCTGGAGATCATGCTGACCGTCTGGACCGCCGACGGCCAGCGCATGTCCTCGGTCGCCGACAGGACCGAGATCGCCCGCGACCAGCATGCCACCCCACGCGAGGCGACGTTGCAGGGCCCGCTCAAAAGCGGCGATCACGTCGATATCGGCAGCGTTCTGGACCTGCTGGACCGCGCCCGCCACAGCAGTTTCGACGCGCTGGAGCCGCAGGACATCCGCGAGGTCGAGGTGACGGTCGCCGCCATCACCGCCGCCGACAGCCGCATCGCCGCCGCAGCCCGCCGCTTTGCGATGAAGGGTCAGGGCGATGACCTGTCGCTGTGCCCCCAGAACCTCTATGCGCGCCAGATCCGCTCCTCGTGGCGCCGCCGCCGGATCGAGGCGCAGCTGCGCGGGAGGCTTTAGAAAAAGCATCAAGAGTTTAATGCATGTTCTTGTTGTAATGATGAAAATTTTTGTATCGGGAGCAAAGCAGTAGAACAGCCGCCGCCCGACAGCCCGATTCGGTGCCTGCGCGACTGAAGCCCGTCGACTGCATCCGAGCAACCGTTCCCAACCCGTCAACAGCCCATCCGGCAGGCGCAAGGACCGTCGGCGCCAGGCACCCCGACATGTCGGCCCCCAGGGGCGTGCCGCCGACAATCGCACCCGCAGTCCCGTCAGTCCTCGCGGAACAGGTCGCGGGTGAACACGCGGTCGGTCACGTCGTCCAGATCAGCCGTCAGACGGTTCGCCACGATCACGTCGGCCTCGGCCTTGAACGCAGCCAGATCGCGGATCACGCGCGAGCCGAAGAATCGCTCGTCGGGCAGGGCGGGTTCAAAGACCACGACCTCGACCCCCTTGGCCTTCAGCCGCTTCATCACGCCCTGCACGGCGGATTGGCGGAAATTGTCGGACCCCGCCTTCATCACCAGGCGATAGATGCCGACCACCTGCGGGCGGCGCGACAGGATATCTTCGGCGATCACGTCCTTGCGGGTGCGGTTCGCCTCGACCACGGCGGCGATCAGGTTCTGGGGGACGTTGCTGTAATTGGCCAGCAACTGCTTGCTGTCCTTGGGCAGGCAATAGCCGCCATAGCCAAAGGACGGATTGTTGTAATGGCTGCCGATGCGGGGATCCAGGCCGACCCCCTCGATGATCTGGCGGCTATCCAGACCATTGCCCATCGCATAGCTGTCCAACTCGTTGAAATAGGCGACGCGCAGGGCCAGATAGGTGTTCGCGAACAGCTTGATCGCCTCGGCCTCTGTCGATCCTGTCAGCAGGATGGGGACATCCGCGTCCAGCGATGCCTCGGCCAGCAGGTCGGCAAAGGCGCGGCCACGGGGGCTGTCCTCTCCGACCACGATGCGGGACGGGTGCAGGTTGTCGTGCAGCGCGCGCCCCTCGCGCAGAAATTCGGGGCTGAAGATCACGTTCTGCGTGCCCAGCTTCTCCCGAACGCCCTTGGTAAAGCCCACCGGCACCGTCGATTTGACAACGATCAGCGCATCGGGTGCATGGAGCGTCACGTCGCGGATGACCGCCTCGACGCTGGTGGTGTTGAAGTAATTCGTCACCGGGTCGTAATCGGTGGGCGTCGCGACGATCACCACATCGGCCCCGTCATAGGCCGCCGCCGCATCGGTCATAGCGGTCAGGTCCGGGTCGCGCGTGGCCAGATGGTCGGCGATGTCGGCATCGATGATCGGGCATTGCCGGGCGTTCAGCATGACCACGCGGTCCGCGTTCACGTCGAGCGCGCCCACCGTGTTTCATGCGGCCAGTAGGACCGCGTTCGACTGGCCGACATAGCCGATCCCGGCCACGGCAACGATTTTCCCCGACATCACGGTTCCCTATTTGATCCGCGCGCGGCACAGCGCGCGGCGGCTGCGCCACCACCGCCGCGCGGGGGGGGGGGGTCAGGCGGCGCGGGCCTTGGCCTTGGCCCGGCGGCGATGCAGCGCCGGTTCGGTATAGCCCGAGGGCTGGCTGGTCCCCGTCAGGACCAGATCGCGCGCCGCCAGAAAGGCCGGACCGTCGAACCCGGGCGCCATGGCGCGGTAGGCCGGGTCGCCCGCGTTCTGGGCATCGACCTTGGCGGCCATGCGGCGCAGCGCGTCCTCGACCTGATCCACGGTGATCAGCCCATGCTCCAGCCAGTTGGCCAGATATTGCGCGCTGATGCGGCAGGTGGCGCGATCCTCCATCAGCTGCACGTCGTCGATATCGGGCACCTTGGAACAGCCGATGCCCTGATCGACCCACCGCACGACATAACCCAGGATGCCCTGCGCGCTGTTGTCCAGCTCGCGCAGGATCTGGTCCTGCGGGATCGGACCGTCCGCCAGCGCGGGCGTCAGCAGCAGGTCCAGATCGGGCAGCGCCGCGCCCGCCAGTTCGTCCTGGCGCGCGGCGACGTCGATCTGGTGATAATGCAGCGCATGCAGGACCGCCGCCGTGGGCGAGGGCACCCAGGCCGTGCTGGCGCCCGATTTCGGGTGGCCGATCTTGACCTCCAGCATCTCGGCCAGGGCGTCGGGCTTGGCCCACATGCCCTTGCCGATCTGCGCGCGGCCCCGCATGCCCGCGGCAAGCCCGATCAGCACGTTGCGATCCTCATAGGCTTTCAGCCAGGTCGCGGCCTTCATGCCGTCGCGGCCCACGAACGGCCCCGCCTGCATCGAGGTGTGGATCTCATCGCCCGTGCGGTCCAGGAACCCGGTGTTGATGAAGAAGATCCGGTTGCGGATCGCATGGATGCAGGCGGCCAGGTTGGCGCTGGTGCGACGCTCCTCGTCCATCAGGCCCAGCTTGACGGTGTTGGCGGGCAGGCCCAGGGCGGTCTCGACATGGGTGAAGACGGCGTCGGCGAATGCCGCCTCGTCGGGGCCGTGCATCTTGGGCTTGACGATATAGATCGCACCGGCGCGGCTGTTGCGCGGGCCTTGGGTCTTCTTCAGGTCGTGGATGGCGCAGGCGACGGTGACCATCGCGTCCATCAGCCCCTCGGGGGTGTCCTGCCCGTCCTTGCGCACCACATCGGTGGTCATCAGGTGGCCCACATTGCGCACCAGCAGCAGGGCCCGACCCTGCAGCGTCACGGTGCTGCCATCGGGGCGGGTGACGGTCCGGTCGCCCTCCAGCCGGCGGGTCATGACCTTGCCGCCCTTGTCAAAGCTCTCGGCCAGATCGCCCTTCATCAGGCCAAGCCAGTTGGCATAGACGCCGATCTTGTCCTCGGCATCGACGGCGGCGACGCTGTCCTCGCAATCCTGGATGGCCGACAGCGCCGCCTCCAGGACCACGTCGCGCAGCCCGCTGGCCGAGGCCGCCCCGATCGGGTGGTCCGCATTGATCACCAGCTCCACATGCAGCCCGTTGTGGCGCAGGACATAGCCCGTGTCGGCCCCGTCGCGCCGGGTGCCGACAAAGGCCGCCGGATCGGCCAGACGCACGACCTGCCCACCGATCGTGGCGGTCAGGCCCTGGTCGTCGGCGCCATAGGCGGTGACGTCGGCATGGCTGCCCGAGGCCAGCGGCAGCGCCTCGTCCAGGAACGCCGCCGCCCGCGCCACGACCGCATCGCGCCGCGCCGCGTCGAACCCGCCCGACGGCACCGGGCCCATCACGTCCGACCCGTACATGGCATCATACAACGACCCCCACCGCGCATTGGCCGCGTTCAGCGCGAAACGGGCATTGCTGACCGGCACGACCAGCTGCGGACCGGCCAGGGTCGCGATTTCGGGGTCGATGGTGCCGTTGTCGATGGCAAAGGGCGCGGGTTCCGAGGCCAGATAGCCGATCTCGGTCAGGAACGCGCGATAGGCGGCCGCATCCCAGGGCTGGTTGCCGCGCGCCTTGTGCCAGTCGTCGATCCGGGCCTGCAACGTGGCGCGTTCGGCCAGCAGGGCGCGGTTCTTCTCGGCGAACCCGTCCAGCAACCCCGCATAGCCCCGCCAGAACGCATCTGCCGAGACGTCCGTGCCTGGCAGCACCCGATCCTCGACGAAGGCTGCGAAATCAGGGTGGACGTCCAGGCCGTGGCGCGGGGTGGCGGGGGTCATGATGGTCTCCTCGGATGGCGGGGAATCGGCGTCTGCCTCTTGGGATACGTCAGCGGGCGGGCTTTGCCAAGCATTATGGAAGGTTTTTCCATTTCTGTCCCAACCACCGCTCGCGGCCCGGTCGCGGGGGTCCGGGGGCCCCGCAGCCCGCCCGTCCCCCTCGATGGGGGGCGGGTGGGCTTTCCCCTCCGGCAGGCACCGGTTGTGTTTCGCCGGGCGCGTCGCCATGCTGTCCCGACAGCAGCTGTCCGGAGACCGGGATGATCCGCGCCCACATGGCCACCTTTCCGCCCCGCTCCGCCATCCTCATGCAGACCGTCGCATCGCTCCTGCCGCAGGTGGACCGCCTGTTTCTCTGCCTGAATCAGCACGATGCCATCCCGCCCGCCCTGGCGCAGGACGACCGCATCACCGCGATGATCCCCGACCGCGACCTGCGCGACGCGGGCAAGTTCGCCTTTGTCCCGGACGACGACGACATCGTGCTGACCGTCGACGACGACATCCTCTATCCGCCCGATTACGTCACCCGCACGCTGGCGCAGTTCGACCAGCTTCCGGCCGAGCGGCACGTGCTGGGCTATCTGGGCAATGCCTGGATGGCCAAGGGCAAGCTGGCGCAGGAGGGGTGGAAGAACTTCATGTTCCACAAGCGCGCCCCCCACGCGATCAAGGTCGACGTGCTGGGCACCGGCACCACCTGCCAGCTGGGCCGCCACCTGCCGCGGCTGGACCAGATCGAGGGGGCCGCGGGCTTTGTCGATCTGCGCCATGCCCGCCTGCATACGCAGGCCGGTCGCTGGATGTGGTCGCTGCCGCGCGACGAGGGGTGGATGACCAGTCTGATGACCGACGACCTGCTGCCCAGTTCGCTCTTCACCACGGTCAACCGCGCCCGCCCGCGCGACATGATGGACGAATTGCGCGCCCCGCTGTCCGAGCGCGGGCCCCATTCGGGACAGCAGCTGTCGCGGCTACGCTCAGCAGGGCTGCTCTAGGGGGGGCCTGCTCTAGCGCGGGCATGTCTGTTTCTGCCGCCGAATGTCGCAATTCTGCCGCGCCCCCGCGCCGCGCCGACTAGGTTGGGCCGAACGCCACCCGTCCGCACCCCGACACCCCGACCCCGAGCAGCGCCATGACCCAGACCTCCCCGTCCTCGACCGCCCAGCTGATCGCCGTCCGCCTGCCCGATCACGCCCTGCCGCGCGACCTCTATTGCGGCCAGCAGGCGTTTCGCGACGACCTGGAGCAGATCTGGTACCGCGAATGGCTGTTCGCCGGTCCCAGCTGCGAATTGCCCAAGACCGGCAGCTATATCACGATGCAGGTCGGCGATTATCCGGTCATCGTCACGCGCGGCGCGGATGGGCGCATCCGGGCGTTCCACAACGTCTGTCGCCATCGCGGCCAGCGCCTTTGCGCGAAATCGAACGGCACCAACCCCAAGCTGGTCTGCCCCTATCACCAATGGACCTATGATCTGGACGGCAAGTTGTTGTTCGCACGCGACATGGGCCCCGATTTCGATCCGTCGAAATACAGCCTGAAATCGGTCCATTGCGTCGATCTGAAGGGGATGATCTTCATCTGCCTGGCCGCTGTGCCGCCCGCCATCAACGAACTGGCCGCGAACCTGATGCGCTATGTCGCGCCTTCTGGGCTGGCGGATGCCAAGGTCGCCTTTACCTCGACCATCGTGGAAAAGGGCAACTGGAAGCTGGTGATGGAGAACAACCGCGAATGCTATCACTGCGGCGGCAGCCATCCGTCGCTGTGCCGCACCTATTCCGACGATCCGCTGATGACGGTGATGGAGGGGCCCAATTCCGCCAGCCCCGAGATCCTGTCCCACTGGGACCGCTGCGACGCGGAGGGCCTGCCCGCGCGCTTTGTCAACGCCCCCGACATGCAGTGGCGCATGGCGCGCGTGCCGCTGATGGACCATCAGGAAAGCTTTACCCTGTCGGGCAAGGCCGCCGTCGCGCGGCGCATGGGGACCATGCCTTGGAACGACGCGGGCAGCCTGATGTTCTATCACTTCCCCTCGTCCTGGAACCATTTCCTGGCCGATCACGCCATCGTCTTCCGCATCCTGCCGATCAGCCCGACCGAGACCCAGGTCACGACCAACTGGCTGGTTCACAAGGATGCCGTCGAGGGGGTCGATTACGACCTGGAGACCCTGACCCGCGTCTGGCTGAACACCAATGACGAGGACCGCCAGGTCGTCGAGGAGAACCAGGTCGGCATCCTGTCCCCTGCCTATGAACCCGGCCCTTATTCCCCCAGCCAGGAGGCCGGGGTGATCCACCTGATCGACTGGTATTGCGGGCTGATGTCCGCACGGCTTGGTGCGCAAATGGCGGCGGAATAATGGCGCGCCCCCGCCTGAACTGGACCGCCGAACCCTGGTCCGACGACGAGCCGCTGGAATGCGTGATGGTCGTGCCGGAAACGCGCGACACCGCGACCTTCATCTTTCGGGCGCCGTCGGGGGCCTGGTTCGACTATCAGCCCGGCCAGTTCGTGACGCTGGACCTGCCGGTCGATCCGGCCAAGGGTGCGCGCGGCAACATTCAGCGGACCTACACGATCAGCTCGTCGCCGTCGCGGCCGCTGTCGATCTCGGTCACGGTCAAGGCGCAGGCCACGTCGATCGGCACGCGCTGGATGCTGGACCACCTACAGCCGGGCATGCGCATCAAGGCCTTTGGTCCGGGCGGCATCTTCAGCTTTCACCGCCATCCTGCCCGGAAATACCTGTTCATCTCGGCCGGGTCGGGGATCACGCCGATGATGTCGATGACCACCTGGGCCTGGGATCAGGCGCAGGACACCGACATCGTGTTCGTCCATGCAGCACGCCGCCCCTCGGACATCATCTTCCGTGAGCGGCTGGAGCAGTTCGCCTCGCGCGTGCCCGGCCTTCAGGTCCGCCTGACCGTCGAGGAGCCGGAACCGTTCCGCACCTGGACCGGCTATCAAGGCCGCCTGAACAGCCTGATGCTGGGCCTGATGGCCCCCGACTATCTGGACCGCGAGGTGTTCTGCTGCGGCCCCGAGCCGTTCATGCAGGCGGTGCGCGACATGCTGGTCGCGCTTGGCTATGACATGGACCGCTATCACCAGGAGAGTTTCGGCGCCCCCGTCGCCACCGAATCAGAGGCTCCGGTCATCGACGACGTGGCCCCCGACCAGGATGCCCGCGCGCAGGTGGTGTTCACCGCCAGCGGCGTGACCGCGGCCTGCGCCGAGACCGACACGGTTCTGGCCGTGGCCAAGCGGGCGGGGCTGAACATCCCGTCGGGCTGCACCTTCGGGCTGTGCGGCACCTGCAAGATCCGCAAGACCGCCGGAGAGGTCCACATGGTCCATAACGGCGGCATCAGCGACGAGGACATCGCCGAGGGCTGGATCCTGGCCTGCTGTTCCAACCCGATGGGCCGGATCGCGGTCGAGGTGTGATCCCCCGCCGCCGGTCGTGGCGGGGGCAGGGGCGTCAGGCCTGAACCATCATCCCGTTCTGCGCATGGCGCTGCGCCAGCTTGCGCCCTTCGCGGCCGTTCAACAGGCGGCATGCCGCGGGCCGGGCCGGGGCCTCAGGCGACATGAGCGCCAGTTCGGGGAACAGGTCCAGCAGCTCTCGTTGCGCGACGTCAGACAGGGCTTTCAGCGCCTCGGGACCGGTATGCAGCGTCTCTGAACAGGCGCCCTCGGACATCACGACCTGATGGTCGGCGCAGAGGAAATGCACATAGGTCACGCCATGGCGCCACGGTGCCTCCTCGATGCCGGGGATCGCGGTCAGATGCTTGGCCGCGACCAGCACCTCGGAAT
Organism: Paracoccus hibiscisoli; assembly: GCF_005048265.1. GTDB lineage: Bacteria > Pseudomonadota > Alphaproteobacteria > Rhodobacterales > Rhodobacteraceae > Paracoccus > Paracoccus hibiscisoli. The sequence goes on along the minus strand of NZ_SUNH01000047.1, from coordinate 1,081 downwards.
TGTCGAACATCCGCTGCGCGATGCGCGATCCGACCAGCATCCGATGCTGCGGAGAGACGGTCATGTCCCGCGCTGGCAGCCCCGGCCCAAGCGCGTCCTTGCGGATCAGCACGGGGCGGCGATGCGGCTCGACCGCCAGACGGGCGGCCGACAGGGTGCGGCTGCCGGTCCAGGCGATCTCCTGCAGGCCCGCGTCACGGGTCCAGACCTGCATGCCGGGCTGCAGCTCCTCGACCGGGACATCGCCATGGCGCGTGCGGATCAGCGTGCCTTCGGTAAAGCAGATGATGCCGCCGGGGAACGTGTAATCCACCGGACGGATATCCGTGATCAGCGCGATTGCACCCAGCAGGTTCGGCGCCCCCTCGGGATAGAGGAACACCAGCTGTCCGCCCGAGGTCTGGACCAGCACCACCGGCTGAGAGGAGCCCAGAGGCACGACGATGCCCGCCACCCGCACGCCGGGCTGGATCGTTCCCGACCCCAGCACGGTGGCCGTCCGGCCGTCGCCCAGGGTGACGCTCTCTCCGACAACCAACTGGTTGTTGTTGTCGGTCACGGTGTTGGTGACCTGTGGGCCGATCCGGTTCAGCAGCAGCGTGCGCGGCTCGGACAACAGCTGGGCGCTGAGCAGCGACCCCGAATAGTTCTGGGTTGTGACATCATTGACGACCGACATTCTGTGGCTCCCTGTCATGCTATTCTTAGCGACGGGGGTTACGGGTGCGGTCGTGGATTGTTTCACCCTGAGGGGCTCTGTTGCACAAATCGGCTGAGGGTCGAGGTTCCCCTTCCCCCGGACAGACTCATCCCACGGCTTCAGTGACGGGTATGCCGAGTGCGGCGAAGCCGTTCAGGACGACCACACGGATCTGAAACTCGGCAACCTGACGGTCGAAGTCTCTGGCAATCAGGCGTTGGCCCAGCAGCTTCACACAATGCATCTTCGTTTCGACGCGGCTCGGCGTTGTTGCAGAAAGGCGGCCTGATGCGTGACTGCCCCTTCCCCCTTCATTGTCAGGCCACGCGGACGATCTCGGCGGTGCCGAGGGCGTTGAAGCGGTTCATGAGCGCGACGCGG
>NZ_SUNH01000046.1 GCF_005048265.1 Paracoccus hibiscisoli | reverse complement strand
TAAACGACCGTTTGTAGACGGATGCAAGCGGTGGAGTGCGCCGGGTGCTTACGGATTTCCGAGGAAATACGATGCGATTGCGATGCTGCGGGCCAGCCGGTGACGAAGATGGAACCGTCAATAACGTCGGTGTTCAGAAAGCCCGGAGTGTTCTTCAAAGTGAATAATAAGTGATTATTTAAAATACAATAATTTGATTTTAATAATTATTGTTAGGACCGAGATCATCCGATAGGCGGCGCTGCAACATCTATGGCGATCATCTCTTATTAGGTGGTGCGGGCATTGGTGAGGCCGCAGTCTTGCTGGTCTTGCCGGTCTTGCCGGTCTTGCTGGTCTTGCGGACCAAAGCGCTGGCGACCGGATATTCCTGAGGATTGGAACTCAACCGCTGGTCCGGGACGGGGACATCTAGTCTTGATGGCATGCTGCGGGGTGGGCTGAAGCCGTACAGGCTCTACCTTGTCGAGGGGATGCCGGGATCGGGCAAGTCGACCTGGCGCTGAAGTTTCTGATGGAGGGGCGGCGGGTCGGTCACCGCGGCCTGTACATCAAGATATTTAATACTGCCGACGAGTTTGGCGTCGATCAGGAGCAGTCGCTGCTGCATTCGAGCGAGGTCGAGCTGACCGAAACGGCCCGCGCCATCTTTGAGCTGGTGGAGAGGACCGTCCCCACCCGAGTGGGGCTGGACAGCCTGTCCGAACTTCGGCTGCTAGGGCAGAACCCGCTTCACTACCGCTGCCAGATCCTGGCGCTGAAGCTTTTTTTACGCGCCGGAAGTGCACGGTGCTGACACTGGACGACCGGACGGCAGAGCCGGCCACCTCTAACACCAGCTACATGCTGGAAATCGATAGGATTGTAACAAGCTGACGATGCAGGACACCGGCCAGGGGAGGGAGATGCCCCTCACGCTCAGCCTGCCGCTGATGAGACCAGCACTGGGTCAACACAGTGACCCCTGCCGTTCTGGTCCGCCTGCATCGTCAGAAGAATGCGGAGGGCTTCACATCAAGGGGTCTGGAACCGGGATGGCAAGAACAGGGACGTTCAGGAAAAGACGGGGGTGACGTCGCTCACGATGCACTTCCAAAGGATACCGCCCACAGAGCTGGGCACCGGCAGACCATGACCCTCCAGCCACTTTACCTGGCCCTGGGGCGTTCTGATTCGCCATTTGTGATGCCAAGGGATCATGCCCGCCGCAGAGTTTCCGAAGGAGGCGCGTGCCAAGGGATAGTCCTCGACTAGACACATCCCAAAGACATCGCTGTATGTATCAGCATAGACATGCCCGAGCATGCCCCAGATATCTGCGGTTTCCCTCGAAGCGTTTTCGATCCGCTCGGTGCCGTCTGGTCCGTGATGGTAGGTCAACGACGCTCCCACGATCTTGCCGATGCGGAAGGGGACATCCCGTGTGATGCCTGAGTTCTCAGTTCGCGCCTTCTCGGCCCAGAACATGCTCTTGATCTGCGTGGACACGCCCTCGGCGAAGGCCTGAAGAACCTCGATGTTGGCCGAGGTCCAGTTGCGCGGCACGGGCTCGACCAGGCACAGGGCTGCGATCGCCTGACCGGTCTCGTCCTTGATCGGCACGCCCAGATAGGCGACGGCATCGAACCTTGCGATGGCTTCATGCCCGGTGACACGCGGATCGTTTCGGGCGTCCTTGATGACAAGCGGCGCAGAATTTTGAACCACCGTTTTGCAAAACGAATAGGCGAGTGATGTTTCCCTGGCGTCATCGGCTGAGGAGGCAAGACCGGACTCAGCCTTGAAGAACTGTCTATCGTTTTCCTCGTCGATGATCGTCAACATGCTGGCCCGGCAGTTGAAGATCCGACGGGTCTGATCAACGACACGATCGAACATCGGCGTCCTGGCAGGAAGCAACAGGCCGCTGTTGGTCAGGCGGACCACATTGTGTCTTGATACAATCCTGTCGCCAGCATCTGACGTCGAGTCCGGCTGACAAGCCTGGGAGGCGGGTTCGTATTGCCGTTCTGTGCCGTATTCTGGTTTCGGATCGGACATGCAAACTCCAAGATTGGACCATATAAGATTTGTCTGTTCAAAATGTATAGACTGCGCCCGTATGCCTGTCTGTTGAGCAGCCAACAGATTGCGGAACTATCTTATGGGTTACCGCGCTAAACTGCGTCACTCGCAAAGACGATCCGATCGGGGCCGTCAGCGTGGCAGAAAGCCTTCCATGAAAACTGCAAGCAGCTTGGCCAAGCCTGGCTCGAATACGATCCTCGGCGCTCTTGGTGAAGACGCCTATCAGTATATCCTGCCCTCTCTGGAGCCTGTCGACGTCACATTGGGCGATATCATTTGCGAGGCAGGCGGCCTGCTGACTCACGCTTATTTCCCTGAGGGCTGCGTGCTTTCGCTGCTGACGGTCATGGAGAACGGGGCTGAGATTGAATGTGCCAATATCGGCAACGAAGGGGCGTTCGGGATTTTCCCTGCAATGTATGGTGCGGCATCCAGCACCCGATGTCTGGTGCAACTGGTTGGGCCGATGCAGCGCTGCGAGATTTCTCCGCTCAGGGAGTTGTTTCACGCCGATCCGGAAATCCAGGATCTGTTCGTCAGCTATTCCGACACGGTCCTGTCACAGGTCGCCCAAACCGTCGGCTGCAACGCCTTGCACACGATTGAGCAGCGGATGTGCCGATGGCTTCTGATGATGCACGATCGCGCCAAGGGGAACGAGTTGACCTATACACACGAATTCCTGGCACGGGTGATGGGTGCAAACCGCACGTCGATCACGCATGCCGCACAATCGCTGCAGAGGCGCGGATTCATCACCTATCGCCGGGGTCTGATGCAGATCGAGGATCGAGCGGGAATGGAGGCCGCATCCTGCGAATGCTATGGCGTGGTCAGGGCCAGGTTCGAGGAGTTTTTGTTCCCGCCCGACACCGCGTACCAGCCGACCAAGGGTGGACGAGGGCGGTGAACAGCCGACGCCTGCGCGGGGTCGCACACCTGCGTTTCAGCCTGCCAGGCACGCCTTGTTCAGCGTCATCTTGATGACTGCTCCATTTTTCGTCCAATCGTAGGTGATAGTGCCGCCAAGCTGCCCCTCGACGGTTTGCTGGACAAGCACACTGCCATAGCCATGGGATTTCCTGCCACGGTCCATCTCCGGCGCGCCCTGTTCCGCCCAGGATATCTGGACGACATCGTTATCCATGGTCCCCGAGATATCTAATGTGCCGGTCGCCACGGATAGTGCGCCGTATTTCAGCGCGTTGGTTGCCAATTCATGAACCGCCAGCGCCAACGACGTGGCCGTTTCCTGACCGACACCGATCCGTGGAACGGCAACCCGGATACGACCGGCGAACGCCCCGTCATCATCATAGGGTGCCAGCAGGACAGTGAAGATATCACCCAGCAACGCGGCCCGTCCCTCTCCGCCGGGCAGGGGGCGGACCAGGTCATGGGCACGATCCAACGCGGTCAGGCGATGCATCAGCTGGGACGTCATGTCCTCAACCGAGCTAGAGCAGCGCGAGGTGATCCGCGTCAGTCCCGACGCGATGGCCAGCAGGTTCTTGACGCGGTGGCTCATTTCGCCTGCCAGCAGTTCGTGCCCCTCTTCGGCCTGCTTGCGATCGGTGATGTCCAGAAAGACGCCCGATACTTTTTGCTCGACGATCCCGGTGTCATCGCCCTTGCCCCGCGCAGAGATCCACCGCACGACGCCGTCATGCACGGTCCGAAAATCGATCTCATACGTGCCGACCAGCGCCCGCGTGGCGTTGAAAGCGGCCCGGACCCTGTCCCTGTCTGCAGGATGGACCTTGGCCGACAGGCATTCAAACGTCACGTCCCGATCAGGTGCGATGCCCCAAAGAGCGTAGCCCTTTTCGTCCATGGTCAGGTCATCGGTGTCGATGTGCCAGGTCCATAGGCTGATGCCGGCAGCATCGATGGCACGGCGTAGCACATCATAGCCCCAATCGGGGTCGGTCGCCGATTTATGGGGCAAGGTGCTTCACTTTTCCTGATGATTTTCATGAATTAAAACATTGTGCTTGGCATATAGATACCACAGCAGAGAAAATCTCAGCAAATATATATGCTTGGCTAACATGAATTAGCCAGTTTCCGCTCAGGCAGGGCAAGCACAGAAATTAGCGCCTTTGCAACATACACTTATATGAGATTCTCAGCCGAGATTTTCAGCTGAATATCTTTTCTGACGCCATATTTCCCATATTGCAGAATTACGACCCGGAACAATAGCAGTATCCCCTTGTTGGACCCATGCCCGACCAGGGTCCAGCATGAAAGGATAGCCAGCCATGTTTTACCATTCAGGTAAGCTGCAATATCAAGTCCGTGTCGATCGTCCCGATCCCCAGTTCGCCAAGTATCTGCAGCAGGCGATCGGTGGTGTCGAAGGAGAGATCCGGGTTGCCATGCAGTATTTTTTTCAGGCAATGGGTGCGCGGGGCGACAGCAAGTATCGTGACATGCTGATGATGACTGCCACTGAGGAATTGAGCCATATCGAGTTTCTGGGCCATGCCGTTGCCCTGAATCTTGAGGGCGCGCCCTTGACCGTGCAGGAGGATGCCGCCCGCGATCCGATCGTTCATGCGATCATGGGTGGTGCCGATCCCCGGCATATTCTGTCTTCAGGTCTGTCGGCGATGCCTGTGGATTCGAACGGTATCCCCTTCGACATGAGCCATGTTTATGCTTCGGGCAATCTGGCCGCCGACATGATGGCCAATGCCATGGCTGAGGGTAGCGGACGCGTTCTGGCGTCGCGGCTGTACAACATGACGGATGATGCGGGGATGAAGGATATGCTGTCCTTCCTGATCGCGCGTGACACCATGCATCAGCAGCAGTGGCTGGCCGTGATCGAAGAATTGGGCGGAATGCAGGCTGTCCTGCCGATCCCGAATTCCACGCCCACGGAACACGAAGCGACCGAGCATTCGTATTATTTCCTGAACACGTCGCTGGACGAGCCGACCCCGGAGGGGCGCTGGACCTCGGGACCCTCGCTGGACGGGCGGGCCGAGTTCACCGTTCGCGAAAAGGTCGAGCCCCTGGGACAAAAGCCCGACCTGGGCCGTGCGCGCCCCAATTCGGGCACCCAGATCGAACAGCAATAATCCATGGCGCGGCACCGTAATGCGGTGCCGCAGCCTGTCTGAAAGGACCGTCCATGCCCCGCTATATCGTCTCCGAACCCTATCGCACCCGCCACGCCACCCGCCCCGGATCGGGGCCAGGGCCGGGAATTGCTCTTGGTGTCTGTTTGGGGGTGGCGGGCGCCACTTGGCTGTTTCTGCGGCAGCCCAAACGCCGTCCCGCGGACAGTGCGCCGGAGCGCACCCTGAAACACGCATCGGGGGGCCGCTTTACCTTCGCCGGCCGGACCGTGACCATCGACCGGCCACGAGAGGAGATTTACCGCTTCTGGCGCAAGTTCGACAACCTGAGCGGTGTTATGGAGAGCGTCGACTCGGTGGAAACCCGAGGCGAGATCACCCACTGGACCCTGTGCGGCGCTGGAGCTGACATCAAGTTGCGGACCCGGATCACCGAGGATGAGCCTGGTAAGGTCATCGCATGGGCCTCGACCGAGGGGTCGCAGATCGAAACCAAGGGAAGGATCACCTTCCGTGACGCCCCAGGCAAGCGCGGCACCGAGGTAACGGCTGTCATTGGCTATGCGCCGCCCATGGGGGCACTTGGCCGGGTCGTGGCCATGCTGTTTCAAGCGGACCCTGCCATTCAGGGCCGTCGCGAGCTGAAGCGGCTTAAGATGTTCCTTGAGACCGGCGAAATCGCCACCCCCCGCAACCGCAGACAGGAGGCCTGATCCATGCGCGCACTCACCTGGCACGGCAAGTACGACGTCCGCGTCGAGACGATGCCCGACCCCCAGATCGTCAACCCCCGTGACGCGATCATCCAGGTCACCTCGACCGCGATCTGCGGGTCCGACCTGCACCTGTTCGACGGGGTGATCCCCGGCATGCAGGCGGGCGACATTCTGGGTCACGAGTTCATGGGCCGGGTTGTCGATGTCGGCCCCGGCAGCACGCTGAAGGTCGGCCAGCGGGTCGTCGTGCCCTTCACTATTTCCTGTGGCGCGTGCTTTTTTTGCCAGCGGGCTCAGTTCTCGGCTTGCGACAACTCCAACCCTGCCGACAAGCAGGACCCGACCGAAGCCATGTTCGGCCATGCGGCCGCCGGCTTGTTCGGCTATAGCCACCTGACGGGCGGCTATCCGGGTGGACAGGCAGAGTATGTCCGCGTGCCGTTTTCCGACGTGGGTCCGATCGTCATCCCCGAAGGCATGGACGACGATGAGGTTCTGTTCCTGTCCGACATCCTGCCCACGGGCTGGATGGCCGCGGACAACGCCGATATCGAGCCGGATGACACTGTCGTGGTCTGGGGCTGCGGTCCGGTCGGGCTGTTCGCGATCCAGGCTGCGCGGTTGATGGGCGCAGCACGCGTCATCGCCATCGACCACTATCCCAACCGTCTGGTCCTGGCCCGCCGAATGGGGGCCGAGGTGATCGACTTCAAGCAGACTTCGGTGCTGGAGGCGATCATGGAGATGACCGGCGGCATCGGTGCGGACGCCGTCATCGACGCGGTCGGCATGGAGGCGCACGGCTTTGCCCTGGACACGGTGATGGACAATATCAAGCAGGCCGTGGGCATCGGCGTGGACAGCGGTCACGCGCTGCGCGAGGCGCTGATGGCCGTGCGCAAGGGCGGGCGCGTGTCGATCCCCGGCGTCTATGGCGGATTCATGGACAAGTTCCCGCTTGGCGCGCTGATGCAGAAGGGGCTGCAGCTGCGCACCGGCCAGACCCATGTGCAGGCCTATACCCACGACCTGCTGCGCCGCATTCAGGAAGGGGAACTCGACACGACCTTCATGATCTCTCATCGCCTGCCGCTGGAGGACGCAGCCAAGGGCTATGACGGGTTCCGCTGGAACCAGAACGACTGGACCAAGGTCGTGCTGAAGACGTGACCAACGCGCAAAGACAGGAGAGACCAATGACGACCGACAAGAAACCGGAACCCGGAGCGCATGAGCCAGACCGCCAGAACGGGCAGGGGCGCCATGCCGGCGTCGAGCACGAGCCCGAGGACTTCGACGCGCTGAACCCCGCAAAGATGGAAAACCGGACCAAGGCTGATCGCCCGAAACCCTGATATACCTCCCGGATCAGCGCACCCATTGCCCGGATGCGCTGATCCAAGAAGCTATCCTATTTCGTCAATCCCCAAGCATCGGCAATGATCCGCGTCGACGAGATGCCGACCTCCAGCATGTAAGCGCCTTCGCGGCCCAGGCCTTTCTTGCCTCCGGCCCCGATCGGCGTGCCATGATCCATCCCCTTAATGAGAATTTCGTCGATCAGCACGCGTCCCTGCGCGTTGGTCCAGACCTGGCGCGTATAGCCGTCATGATGCTCGATCGAATCCGGGGGACCCTCGACCTGGTGGATCTGCTGCCACTGGCGCACGATTGAATCGGCGTTGCACATGTCCACGGTCCGGTCGCGTGCACCATGCCAGACTGAGATCGTTGGCCATGGCCCCCTGTTATCCGACGCGTCGCGGACCAATGCCGTTAGCTGCCGGTCAGACGGGCCGCTGTAGCCCTTCATGCGGTACAGGGCCTGCATCAGCGTGTTGGCGGTGCGATAAGGCAGACCCGCAATGATGGCGCCCCCGGCAAAGACTTCGGGATAGGTTGCCAGCATCACCGACGTCATGGCGCCGCCAGACGATAGGCCCGTGATGAAAACGCGGAACGGGTCTATGGCATGCTCCGTCACGACATCATCGATCATATGGCGGATGGAGAGAGGCTCGCCATAGCCCCGGCCGCTGTCACCGCGTCGGAACCAGTTGAAGGCTCCTTTGAAGTTGTTGCTGATGCGCTGTTCGGGGAACAATAGGGCGATGCCATATTCATCCGCCAGCGCGGACCACCCCGATCCACCATCATACCCTTCGGCTGACTGCGTGCTGCCATGCAGCACCACGACAAGCGGTCCGCCCGGGCGAAAGCCCTTTGGAATATATGTGTTCGCCAGCAGCGCGCCGGGATTGGTCCCGAAGGCCACGAGTGGCGTCAGGCGGTCGGGGTGATTGGATGATATGGGCATAAGCGCTCCTTTGCCGGAGCCGGGCTATGGCTTCGCTGATCGAACGGATGTGACGCAGAGTCGGTTCCATTATCGTCCACATGAGACAGGCATCTTAAATTCTGGCGTAGGCACTATAACGAAGGCCGATCCCACAGAGCGATTGAATTTAACGTCCCGATCAATCTGCATATTCCCGCGGGCGCAACTGGCCCGTCGCCGTGACTAAGGCAAAAGACTTCAGATTAAGCGGGGCAGGGAGTCTTAGGCAGCGCACGAGCCACGGAAATGCCGGTATTCGACAGTGCGGGAGCGGTGCACAAACTGGCATATTTTCTTCGGAGAAGGAGTTTCGACAGGGAACAGCTCATTCTGTCGAACGTATCTCGAAGCAGGCCATGGATGACGGAATGTTCCCTCCACCCGGTATTTGGGAGGATTAAACACCGAGCAGATGGCAACGGCTGTCCGACTAGATTCGGTCAACGCGACTCCAGTCATTACCTCGCGGCGAAGGCCAAGCTACCGCAATGCAGGAATGGCAGCACTCTCTTATACACAGGCGAGAACAGACGTAACCGCCTGTCGGCAGTTGTTGGACCGCTCCCAACGGGTAGGCGACTGCGATTTGTTACGGGAACGCGCAGTGGTTGAGAGGGGTTATAATGCGACTGCCCCGAATGTTCAAATGCAGGGATCTCCAGTGGATCTTTTAGGCGGCACCTTTACTCGGATCGACATCGCCATACCCGTTCGTGACGAGGCGGCGCGGTTGCCACGACTTTTGAAGGCCGTGGCGCGGGCTGCTGCGGGGGTCTCGTTGCCTGTACGGGCGGTGATTTTTGCGAATGACTGTACGGACGCCAGCGCCGACATTGCGCGAGCTTTCCGGGATGCCGCGCTGGAGGTCGTGGTGGTTGAGGCTGACTGCGAAACATCCGATGCCAGCGCGGGTCGCGCGCGGCGGCTGGCGATGGATATAGCCGCCGTGCCGGGGGGGCTTCTCATGACGACGGATGCTGACGCCGTCCCCGGGACGATGTGGATCCGCGCAGCCTGTCAGTCCGTGCAGGCGGGGGCGGATCTGGTCTGCGGTGCTATCAGCGCCCACGCGCCCCATGTTCTTGCCACGCGGTCCGGGGCCCGGATCACCCATGCGGAACGTCGCTACAGCGCCATACAGCATCGTATTCGACATGCCTTGGACCAACTCGCCGGACGTCAGGCGATCGGCGCGCTGCGCCCGCATTACATGGAGTCCGGCGCGTCGATGGCGATCCTTGCCGACCGTTACCTTCAGGTCGGTGGATTGCCCAGGATGGATCACAGCGAAGATCGCGCCCTGGTCTATCGCGCCGAGCTGCACGACCTCATTGTTCATTACTGCCCCACCATGCAGGCCCGCGTCTCTGCCAGGTTGAGGGGGCGCGCTATGGGGGGCATGGCTGCGTGTCTGCGCCACCGCATGCAGCAGGACGATCCCCTGGCCGATCAGGCCATGCTGCCAGTGGATCTGCTGCATGATCTTTGGTCGGATGCGATGGCAGGGCGGGCGACGCGCTATCCCGATCGCTCGGTCGCGCAAGGGCGGGTCCTGCGCGCGTCCGATCTGGAAAAGGGGCTGGCGGGGTTGACGCAACTTTATGTGGGGACAGTTCGCCCCGACCTCTATCACCATGTCGGGCATGGCGCCGCGATGGCCGCTCAATGAGGTGCCCTGTCGCAGCAGCCCGTTGCCGGTTCGACAATCTGGCACGTCGTGGCGAGGTCGAGCCTTCCGGTGCCACGCTGGTGTCGGTGTTGCGCGACAGCGGGTTGCTGGCGGCAAGTCAGACGCTGGCACATCACCCAAGCGATCCGCTGAAGCTGGTGGACGCTTTGGTTTGCGTCGGGCGGGCGGATCTCTCGGCCGGACGTTTGTTCGAAGGACACGTGAACGCCGTCAAGTTGCTTCATCTTCATGGTGGACCATTGGACGCCGTGGAACAGGGTCTGCTGCACGGCATCTGGGGTGCTGACGGTCCCGATCCGGTGCGGCTGGAGAGCGGCATTCTGACCGGCCAGAAGCTGTTCGCGAGCGGCGCCGATGTGATTGATCGCGTCATCGTCACAGCACGATCGGATGCGGGATTGCATCTGCTGATGTTTCGCAGAGACCAGCTGCAGGGACGCCTGTTCCCCGAGGAATGGGCCATGTCGGGGATGCGGGCCACGGCATCCGGGCGCTGTGACCTGAATGGGCTGGCGCTGGCGGATGCAGTTCCTCTGGGGATGCCCGATGCCTATCTGATCGAGCCGCATTTCCATGGCGGTGTTTGGCGCTACGCTGCCGTTCAGCTGGGCGCCATGCAGGCCTTGACGGCGCTGACGGCCGATCAACTCTGCGCCCGCGGCCATCAGGAAGCCCCGCTGCAGGCAAAGCGCTTGCACGCCATGATCACCGCCACAGAGACGGCGCGCTTGTGGGTGGCACAGGCGGCCTGCCGGATCGAGCGTCCCGATGCTGTGGCAGACGATGCTCAGTACTCGATCCTGGCCAGGCTCCGCGTGGCCGATGAGGCGGTGGCCGTCCTGACCATGATGGATCAGGCCCTGGGGGTGGGCTCGTTCGCCACGGGCCATCCGGCTGAACGGATCCGCCGGGATCTGAGTGTCTATCTTCGGCAGGCGGCGCCCGACGCTCTGGCCCTGGCGTCGGTAGGCAGCATCCTGTCGGACCCGGACCTGGCCCGTCGGTGGATCGGATGAGCGGGTTTCTGAACGCTCTCGACACGGCACGTCACCTGTCACCGGCAGAGCTGCTGGGTGACCGGCCGCTTGTCGTCATCGCCCCCCATCCCGATGACGAGACTTTGGGCTGTGGAGCGCTGCTGTTTGATGCCGCAAGGCGGGGGAATGCCTGCCATATCGTGTGCGTGACCGATGGTTCGCGCTCGCATCCCAACTCAATGATGTGGCCTGCAGACAGGATTGCCCAGGTCCGGCAGGAGGAGCTGCGTGCAGCCTGCGCCATTCTTGCGCCGGCAGCGACGGTAAGCTGGATGGGGCATGGTGATTGTCAGGCCCCAGATGATGCGCATACCGCCACCATTCTGGACGTCCTGATCCCTTCGAACGCGCTGGTTCTGGCCAGCTGGGCTATGGACCCGCATATCGACCATCGCCGGGTGGCCAGTCTTGCACGACGCGTCGCCGCCGACCGGTCCGATATCACATTGGGGTTCTACCCCATTTGGGGCCGGTTTACAGACCTCATTGCCCCGGCCGATCTGCTTGTCGCGTCAGATCCGGCAAAAGCGGCCAAGCGTCAGGCGCTGGCCTGCCACCGCACGCAGATGACGCGTCTTATCGACGACGATCCGGCAGGGTTCGTCATGACCGATGCGCATCAAGCCCATTTTCTGTCCCATCCGGAGATCGTCCTTGCCCTCCAACGACATCCTTGATCACCTCTCGCGGCTCTATGCCCTCAGCGATGATCCGTGGAACCACCGATCCAGCCCGTATGAGGCGCTGAAGTACCAGGCGACCCTGGCCGCAATCGGTCTGGGTCCGTTCCACCATGCCCTGGAGGTCGGTTGCGGCAATGGCACATTTGCGACCCTGCTGGCTGATCGCTGTGAGACCCTGACCGTGATGGACTGCATTCCTGCGGCCGTCGCCCTGGCGAAACAGGCGCTCACCCCTTGTCCGCATGCACGCGTCATCCAGGGCACGGCCCCCCGGAACCTGCCACAGATCCGGCCTGATCTGGTTGTCCTGTCCGAAGTTCTGTATTTCCTCACCCCTGCCGATATCGTGGATCTGGGTGTTTGGCTGCGCCATCACGCAACCGGCGCGGTCGTTGCCGTCAACTGGACCGGTCCGACAGACGAACCACTAACCGGAACTGAAGCCGTCGGTCTGTTGGGTGATGTGCTGGGCGGCGGCCAGACCCATCATTGCAAAGGCTATCGCATCGACTTGTTCTGACAACGGTGCAGACTGGTGCACCCAGAGGAGTTCGACCTGTACAAGTCGGAAAGCAGGGCTTTGAAAGGAGCCGCTTAAGGACTTTGACCGTCGTGAGAGTCCTTGATTGGAGTAGGCTTCATAGCCCTTTTCTATGATGCAACATCTGTAGATACTATGAAATTCTGGACGCATAGGGTTGGGGTGTACCCAAATCAAACGAACTTTATTCACTGATGCGCAGGGCTTTACATCTGGAAGTTGAAGAGGCTGGCCCTCAGAATGGTTATTGACGGTTTCCCGGCGGATACCTCTTTTGGGGTATCTGACCATAGTCCAGAAGGACGCAGGTGATGGATCAGAATGACGAGCTCCGACTGCTGCGGGGCGCCTGCGCAGCCAGCCAGACTGGGGCGTGGTATTACCGCGTTGGGGAGGATCGTGTTGAATGGACCCCGCTTCTTCATGATTTGTTTGCCGTGCCAGAGGGAACAGAACTCAATCTCGGTTTTGCTCTATCGTTTTATGTCGGGAATAGCAGACAACCTGTTACGGAGGCCGTTAGCGCCTGTCTTGCCAAGGGAACATCGTGGAATTTGGATGTCCAATGTCGGTCAATGACGGGCAGGATGTTTTGGGCCAGGACCATCGGCGAAGCGATCCTGCAGGACGGACGGGTAGTAGCCCTGCAGGGTGCGTTTCAGGATATCAGTCGGGAACGCGCTGCGGTTGACGAGCAAATGCGCGCACAGGCGGAGTTATCCTTCGTGCTGCGTACGATGACCGACGGGTTTTATCTCCTCGACAACAACTGGCGGTTTACCTTCTTGAATGCTGCATCTGAGCACATGCTCCGCCGCGATCCGGAAGAGCTTGTCGGGCAGTGCATCTGGGAGGAGTTTCCGGAAACCTGCGGCACGATCTTTGAGCAGACTTACCGAGCCGTTAGTGAAACGGGACACTCAAAAACATTCCAAACTTATTTCGCGCCATTGGAAAGCTGGTTTCACGTCACCGTGCATCCTGCGCAGACAGGCATCGCGGTCCACTTCCGGGACGTGACCCGCGAGGTGAGCGAACAGCGCGATCTCAGACTGTTCAGGACTGCCATCGACGCGATGACCACCGGAGCCGTCATGCTTGAACGGGGCGAAGGCGCCATTGATTTCTGGCCGATCATGTATGCGAACGCAGCGGCGATCAAACTTCAGGATCATCAGACTGTTCAGGACTGCCATCGACGCGATGACCACCGGAGCCGTCATGCTTGAACGGGGCGAAGGCGCCATTGATTTCTGGCCGATCATGTATGCGAACGCAGCGGCGATCAAACTTCAGGATCAGGACGAGC
>NZ_SUNH01000045.1 GCF_005048265.1 Paracoccus hibiscisoli | reverse complement strand
AACCTCGTGTGGTCCATGGACTTCATGGCCGACCGTCTGGCCGATGGTCGCCAATTCCGGCTGCTGAACGTGCTCGACGACTTCAACCGCGAGGGTCTGGGCATTGAGGTCGACTTTTCGCTTCCGGCCGAGCGCGTGGTTCGGGCGCTGAACCAGATCATCGAGTGGCGCGGCAAGCCCATGGCCATCAGGGTCGACAACGGCCCGGAATACATCAGCGCAACCCTGGCAAACTGGGCCGCAAAGCAGGGCATTGTCCTGACCCACATCCAGCCCGGCAAACCGCAGCAGAACGCTTACGTCGAGCGCTACAACCGCACCGTCCGCCATGAATGGCTCGACCTCTACATTTTTGAAACCATCGCGGAGGCACAGAGTATCGCAACCGACTGGCTCTGGACTTACAACAACGAGCGACCCAACATGGGCATCGGCGGCATAACACCCGCACAGAAACTGAAAATGGCTGCGTGAGTTCTACGACCAAACCCCGTTAAAACGGGGAGGATTACCTTCCGACAGCGATGTTTTCTTAACTAATGGGTGCAATAAGGCATAAGGCTGCAGGTCCGGGGACGCCGGCATTTTGAAAGTGGATTCGAGTCCATCAGGATCTGGAAAGAGTTCTACAAGTGTCTATTGTCAAACGAACGATTGAAGCATTTCCCCGAGGCCGAACTACTGAGGAACTAATTGTTCTCGTTGGTGCAGCTTTCGATCAAGACAGGCGACGCGCGGTTTTGGCGGAACTGCAGGCACTGGCGCTTTCCGGCGAAATCCGCTCTGAGCGTGGAGGACGCTGGATACCAATCGCTGCAAATCAGGCTCTCGCTACACCGTCTTTGCAAGGCATCGTCGCAAGTTCTACCAATGGCAAAAGCGATTTTCTTTATGCGGTCCCAGGTGTTTTTCAGACCGAGGCTTTGTCCGTCGTTGACGAGCTTGGAGATGATGAAGACTCCGGTGTCATTGATCCGCAGGCGTTGCTGCGTTACTGGCGTTCAGCTCTGAGGTCAGATCCAAGGGGAGCGGTCACGCAGGCGCCTGATCGTCACGGTGCGCAGTGGGTTTTGGTGACGGGTCGAGGCCCCTTGAATCCCGAGCCTAACACGCGGCGCGTCTTATCATTCGATTTGGAATCCCTTCCCCCGGAATTTCGACAGGCGTTGCTCCGGCGTCAGGCGAATGAAATGACGCTGGCCGTGGGTTGGCCGATCATGGTTGGCAGGCAGTCAGGCGCCCCAGCAATTTGGCCGGTAGGCCTGCTAGCAGCCGAGTGGACGCGCTCCGCAAATTGCTTGCGTGTGACCATCGACGAGGACGATGTCCTCGTGAACCCGGCATGGCTGGAGGGCGCAGCCCGAACGTCCGGCTGGAAGAAGGCTGAGCTAGCTCAAATTCTCGCTTCAACCGACGGGGTGGGGCTGCGCACAGAAGAGTTCCTTCCAAGGCTTCGTGAGGCAGCCGCAAGGCATATGCGTGGGCGGCTCAACGGTCATCAAATGGTGGCTCAGATCGATCTTGATGCTGGTGGTATCTTCGACATCGCCGCGCTTTTTCTTCCGACCGAGTCGACCTTTACCGCCGGTGTCGTGCGCGACCTCGATGCGATCGGCTCATGGTCGGTTGAGAGGCTGAGTCAAACAGCCTTGGCGCCTGTTCTGGGCTTGGAGCCTGTCCTAACGGGGCAACCGGCGCCCGACATCAACGTAGGCTTGCTCAACGGCGAGCAGTGCGATGCTGTTCGGCATGCCTGCCAAGCGCCGTTGACGGTGGTAACCGGGCCGCCAGGCACGGGGAAGAGCCAAGCTATCGTATCGATGGCAGCTTCGGTCCTGCTGAATGGCGGAATTGTGCTTGTGGCGTCAAAGAATCACCAAGCGCTGGATGCTGTAGAGGAGCGCCTAGGCGGGCTTGCGCCAGATCTGCCGTTCCTCGTGCGAACGCTCAATCCGCAACGTGATATCGACAGATCGGTTGAGCATGTGCTGACCGAGATGCTCAAGGATGCGATTGCCCTACCGCGTTCACTGGATCAGGAGCTTTTGGCGAGAGCCAATGTGCTGTCGGCAGAGCGACGGGTGTCCCTTGACCTTATCCGACAGCGTGCGACGTTGGAGTGCGAAATCTCCGAACTGGTAGAGCGGATTGATGCGCGCGAGCGGTTCGCCGCCACAACTGGCCGGCAGGCCGCTCCAGGTGAAAGGGCGCCGGATTTCCTTCTCAGAATTTGGCGTTTGACCTTGACCCTGTTCAGACGATTACCGGCCAGCCCCTTGGAAACCCCACGGCCCCCTCTTCCCGAGGGAGTGCCGTTGAAGGTCTTGAAGGCGCGTCTGGACACTGTCCGCGCAGAGCGCGATGCGCTTTCCCAGAGCGGAGATCCCGTCAAGCTGACTGATGAACTGAAGGATCTGGCGCAAACCATCCTGCCGTCTGCCCTTTCCGCCCGTGTGGCCCTGTCAGAGGATGACCGACAGGCTTTGGAGGCAGCCTTTGCCGACCATCAGTTCCACGGTGGCCGGTCTCTTCCATCAGAACTGGTTCGCCCGGTCCTGCAGCATAGGCCTCTTTGGCTCGCCTCGGTGCTGGGGACGCCCAAGCGGATCCCTCTCGACGATGGCTTGTTTGACCTCGTCATTTTCGACGAGGCGAGCCAATGCGACATCGCTTCGGCGCTCCCTCTATTTGCCAGGGCAAAGCGAGCCGTCGTGGTAGGAGACGATCGTCAGCTCAGCTTCATTCCGCAGTTGGGTCAGGCGCAGGATCGAAACCTGATGAAGGCTCAGGGCCTTCCGACTTCGGGTATGGGGCGTTTTGCGCAGAGCAAGCAGTCACTGTTCGACTTTGCCAAGCGTGTTCCCTCGGTGTCGCGTGTGCTGTTGAGGCATCAATACCGCTCGGCCGGGCCGATCGTAGATTACATCAGTTCGACCTTCTATGGCGGGCAATTGGCTACGTCCTACGACCCCTCGGCCATCCGGCCTCCTCTGGGACAGAAGCCCGGTATTGCGTGGACACACGTTTCGGCGCCGGCACTGGCGCAGAAGGGTAATGTCAATCCCGCAGAGGCCGAGGCGATCGCAGGGCATGTCTATGAGCTATTGGTCAAGCAAGGATATGACGGTAGCGTTGGCGTGATCTCGCCCTTCCGTCCACAGGTTCAAGCGATCGAAACTACGGTGCGAGCCAGAGTGCCGATACAGAAACTCGAGGCAGCGGAATTCCGTGCTGCAACCGTCGACGGGTTTCAGGGGCAGGAGCGCGACCTGATTCTGTTTTCGCCTTGCCTGTCCAACAGCAGCGCCCTTTCTGCCGTCACCTTCCTGCAAAAAGATCTTCGGCGCATCAACGTTGCCATTTCGCGGGCACGGGCCGTGGCACATGTGTTCGGCGACCTTAGTTACGCACGTTCTGGAAAAGTGGCTGCGTTGGCCCGTCTTGCCGCTGTCGCTACAGAGCCACGGCGATCAATCGGAGAGGGCGTGTTTGACAGCGAATGGGAACGGCGAGTGTTCCATGGGCTCAAGGATCGCGGACTCGACCCAGAGCCACAATACGAGATCGCGGGCAGGCGCCTCGATTTTGCCCTGTTCGGTCGGAACGGTGTGAAACTCGACCTAGAGGTCGATGGCCGGCACTGGCATCAGGACAGTGACGGCCGACGCAAGATGTCGGACGTCTGGCGTGACCATCAACTGCAATCGCTGGGCTGGCAGGTTCGCCGGTTCTGGGTAGATGAACTTTCAAAGGATATGGAGGCATGTCTTGACCTCGTCGAACGAGACCTTTCGTAGATCGCGGGCGTTCAGCTACCTCGCAGGTGTCCTGACCGTCATGACTCTGGCTGGGATTGGTGCGCTGGCATGGCAGGTTAACACCCTGAGCGAGCGGTATGGCCAGATAGAACGGGATATAAGTCATTACTCGGGACAGCGCGAGCAGCTGCGAATGGCCCGAGAGAATCTGAGTGCTGAGCTCTCGCAGCTTGAGGCCAAGCTTAGCGCTGCCTCCAATGAACTGCGCCGCGCGGAGCAGGGGCGAGACGAGGCGGCGGCGGCTGAAAAAGCGGCTCTTGAGGCGACAGAAGCCGCGGAGGCCAGGCTGGTGAGCCTTCGCGAGCGCGAGGCAGGGGCCCGCGAGGTAATCGCGACAGGCGAGCGGGAAAGCGGCAGATTACAGTCGCTGACTTCCCGGAGCGAGACGTTGCAGCGCGCTGTCGCTGACCTCGAGCGCCGGAAGCAAGAGCTGGAGGCCTCTACCTCTGTCGCTCGCACTGAACTGGCGACATCGCAGGATTCACTTCTGGCTTTGCAGGATCAACGAAACACCGTCTCCTCCGACGTCGAGCGGCTTCAGGTTGAAAAAGAGGGGCTCGAGCCGCTTAAGGCCCGCGTGGAGGCACTGCGAGCCGAGGACACCGAACTTGGGCAGAAGTTATCGGCGGCCCGTATCGCGTTGCGCGACATCGAGGCCGGCCAGCAGACTGCGCAGGATCGTCTTGCTTCCCTTCAGGAGCAAGTAGAGCAAGAAGGCTTAAGGCTTGCAGAGGCTGTGCAGGCCCGCGGGGTTGCTGAAGGCCAGCTCGCAAGTCTAAGGACCCAGGTGGACGGTCTGGAGCGACAGCGTGGGGATTGGACCCAAGAAGCTGAAGAGGCCGCGACCAAGCTACAACAAGTGGAACAGGCACGGCAGGCTGCACAGGAAGCACAGCAGCAGGCGGCGTCCGCTCTGACTTCCGCCCGGCAAGCGCTTCAGCAGGTCCAGACGGACCGCGATACCGCACACGCAGAGCGCGACCGGGTTCAGGCCGAGCTTGGCACTTTTCAGGAAGCGATCACGCGTGATCGCGCGGTCCTTGCACAGATCGAAGCCGCGCAGGGCCAGATCGCCACCCTGACCGGTCAGCGCGATGCGCTGGCCGAAGAGGTCGCGCGCCGACAGGCCGAGATCGGTGCCTTCGCCACCCAGTTTAGCGAGGCGACGTCCTCCCTGGAAAAGGCGCAGGAGGCTCTGGCTGCCGTTCAGGGACGTCAAGCCGCTGCGGAGACCGCAGAAGCTGGCGCGGTGGCCCGAAGGAGTGCTATCGAGGGGGCAGTCCAACTGGCGGAAGCGCGAGAAAGGGCACTGCAGGAGGCCCTGTCGGGGGCACAGGGCGCCTTGGCGGAGGCCTTGGCTGAGCGCGAGGCATTGGAAACGGCGCGCACCTCGGCTCAAGCTGATCTTGCACGCCTTGAACAGCAAATCATCGTCCGGAGTGCGATTCTTGCAGAGGTGGAATTGGCTGAGGCTCGTGGGCAAGAGCTCTCTACTCAGAACGATATCTGGGAGCAACGACTGACGACCTTGCGCGGCGAGGTCGCAGCGGCCGCGGCCGACAGTCAGATCGTGCCCGAAGCACTGAATGATGCGCAGCCCGTGAGCGCTATTCTTTCGCCGGAGCAGGATGTCCCAGTCCAAGAAATCGGTCCGATGAGGGAGCCAGATGCATCATCAGACCAATCCCAGACGCCCCTGGCCGATGAATGATTGAGAAAGCGTAGACCATGTTGACCGGAAGCCCTATCCTCGTTCTGTTCGTCGCTGGTGCCTTGGCGTTTCTTACGGTTTTGCATTTTTGGCTGGCAACACGGTATGACCACGGCCGTTCCATCCAGGGACCGCTTGAGGAGGAACGGGCCATTTTTGCCCGCATCACCGAAAAGCGCGCCACGCTGGCAGATATTGAGCACGATTTGCAGAAGCGCCGCGAGGCGTTGGCAGTGGTCGCCGACGTTCAGGCCGAGGTCGATGCCCTCACGCGCAAGCGCGACGATCTGCTGGACGAATGGAACCAGATGGAGCCGCGCCGGCAGGAAGTTTTGGCCCTGCGCCGAGAACTCGAGGAGGTGCAAGTCGAAAAGCTGCGCTTCGACGGAGAGTTCGCGGCAGCCAAAGCCGAGCACGAAGAAATCCGCGACCGGCTGGCACGGGCAGAGCGACTTCTAGATCAGATTGAAAGCTTGAAGAAGGAGCGGGAAGAGCTGGCAAATCGCATTGAGCAGCTCAAGCCTGAACTACGGCTTTTGGAGGAGGCCAAGGAGAGAGTTGCGCATCTTGACGGCCGGGCCATCGCCCTTGAAGCCGATGTTGCCCGGCTTCAAGGGCAGATCGACGCCGGACAGGACCGAGTTGATGAGCTGGACACCCGGATTGCAGCGTCACGCAACGCCGCGGCGGAGGTTGAGAACGCGCGGACAAAGGCCTTGGCAGATCTTTCTGCGGTCGAGCTGGCGCTGCGCGGGGCAGAAGCACAGAGCAGGGATGCGGAAGAGCGCATGCGGCGCAATCAGGCCGGGCTTGATCGCATTAAGGCCGATCTGGACGCTTCGCGTCTGGAGCTGACAGATCTGCAAGATCAGGTTGGCGAACTGACGTCTCACGTCAACGAGCTGCAAGAGCAAAAGGCCGTGCTGGCAGCCGAACGCTCGAACGCGGTTTTTTCTCTTGATGACATGCGTCGCGAGATCGACCGTCTTGAGGAGACGCGAGCAATGCTTGAAGCTCGCAATGCGAAACTGTCGCGCCAGAGCGGTGAGGCTGGCACCTCCGACGACGATCCCCTTCGCGAACTGAAGGTGGAGCCGCAGTTGATCACTGTGCTGCGCAACTGGGAAGAAAGCGAAGCTATCGATGAGAACGATGCATTGCAGCGCGTCCAGGGACACTTCCGCGCCACGGGCCTGACCTACTCCGACCGTAAGCTTCGCGCTTTCCATACGGCTATGAAGGTCAACGAGAGCACTCAGATGGCCGTGCTTGCAGGAATATCGGGCACAGGCAAAAGCCAGCTTCCGCGGCAATACGCGGCGGGTATGGGAATTGGCTTTTTGCAGGTGCCGGTGCAGCCGCGATGGGACAGCCCGCAGGACTTGATGGGCTTCTACAATTATGTCGAAGGTCGTTTCCGTCCGACTGATATGGCGCGCGCGCTCTGGGCGATGGACGAGCTCAACAACCCGGAAGGCGCTCTCCACGACCGAATGCTGATGATCCTGTTGGATGAGATGAACCTCGCACGGGTCGAGTATTACTTCTCTGATTTCTTAAGCCGACTGGAAAGTCGCCCGGCCGCATTCGAAGTCGGCGAAGGAAGTCGCCGGAAAGATGCAGAGATCGAACTGGAGATCCCTACGCCTGATGGAAAGTCGCCGCGCATCTTCCCTGGATACAATCTGCTGTTCGCCGGGACCATGAACGAAGATGAGAGCACCCAGTCTCTGTCTGACAAGGTCGTCGACCGGGCAAACGTAATCCGATTTGCGGCGCCGCGAAAGATCGACAGTGGTGCTGCAGGAAGAGAGCGCCCGGCCGATGTGGCTCTTAAGCGTAGCACATGGCAACGCTGGGCGCAGCCGAGGCGCGCTGATCACGAACGAAAGGACGCTGCAAGCAAGATCGAGCAGATGGCCGAGATGATGAAGGATATCGGTCGTCCCTTCGGCCACCGCTTGGGTCGCGCGATGCTTTCTTATGTCGATCTATATCCTCGAACCCAAGGGATCCCCGATATCGTTAACCATGCGTTGGCGGATCAGGTCGAGATGCGACTATTGCCAAAGCTACGTGGCATTGAGGTCGAAGCGAAACGTCAGGAGCTCGACGAGCTTGAAGCGTTTGTTTCGGGCCTTGGTGACACTGAATTGGCGACAGCGATCAGCAAGTCCGTCGCCGCTGCCGAGACCACCGGTCAATTCGTTTGGCTGGGAGTCGGCCGCGAATGAAGCGGCTCCTGCGGCCTTGGTCTTCCAGACACATCGATGACGACGATCCATTCGGTCCAGACGCCTGTCTGCTGAGCGAGAGTGGGCCT
Source organism: Paracoccus hibiscisoli (assembly GCF_005048265.1). GTDB lineage: Bacteria > Pseudomonadota > Alphaproteobacteria > Rhodobacterales > Rhodobacteraceae > Paracoccus > Paracoccus hibiscisoli. Next base: position 6,540 of record NZ_SUNH01000045.1, on the reverse strand, counting down.
CTCGTCCCAAACGGCGTGTCATATGCCGAGCTGATGTCTGGCTCCTTCCGGGGTGAGGTGCGCAAGCTGCTGCTGCATCCCTACCCTAAGCGCGCCCGTGATCAGAACCCCTCCCGCGAAGGGTTCCCAATACGCCCACCGCTGAACAATGAGCCTAGAACGGCGGACGAGGAATTTGCATCTGATACCCTGCGCCGGATGAACGAGGTTCTCGCCCGCATCCAGGAGCTTGAGGATGCTTTGGACGATCCCTCGCAGATCTGGCCTCGACTTCGCGGCGCTTGGAAACGGGCCGAGGATGAGGCCGATCCAAGGATGTCAGAGATTGTGAGGCAGGCGCGAGAGATTAGTCCGGTCCTCAAGGACCTCGAGAAGCGGATCCGCCGCGTTCTGAGGCGCACGCGTGAGCTAACGCCACTGGATCGCGTGCAGGAGATGGATCGGGCCTCGATGTTGTGGCTCAGTCGCCAGCCCGGCAGGACAATTGCTGAGCGTGCCGGGCCTGCGCAACGTATCCTCTCGACAGTGAGATATGAGAACTTCGACACCCTCGAGAACCGGGTGTTCCATTCCTACGTCCGCCTTGCTGCGCTGGTGGCCCGGGAGTGGCAACGAGAGCATCGACAAGCACATGGAAGTGACAGGTTCCGGTTGGTCGATACGCTGCGTCTGCGCTGTAGGGCCATCGCATGCGACTTGGAGGCACTCGGCGTCGGATTGGCAGAGCCCGGCACGACTCCGAACTACGTGTTGATGCAAGACAGGGGATATCGAACGGTTCGCCAAAACTGGGTGCGCTTGTTGCGCCGAGAGCGGATCCTCGACGATCTCTGGGCATGGCAGGCACAGACCTGGACGGACTTCGCTGTTCTCGCGATTGTTCTGGCCATTGACGAGCTGGATGAGGCGCGGCCAATTGCCCAGTCTCCGATAGTCTGGCGGCAAGAGGCGTTTAAAGGCCGCTGGTTCGACCAGGACCGTCCGCTGGCAGTGTTCTGGCTGGAGGAGACCGGCCGGATCGTAGAAGTGCAGGCGCGACCAGAGCAGCCGGGTCCACTTCTGACTCTCGCTCGTGCGCATGTGTCGTTGAGGGTGACGGACCCTACTAGAACCGAGTTGCCAAGGCGGATAGCCGTCTGGACCCCGCATGCTATGCAGCGGATGGACATTCAGGTCGGCGGAGAAGATGCAGCCTCAAGGCTGAGCGAGATCGGACAGGTCGCATCGGGCGAAATCATGCGGGACGGTCTCATTCTGACGCCGGCACAGGGGGACCCCCAGCACCTTGTCGCATCACGCGGCAAAGCGCATGTCGATGTCATCGCGCTCGATGCGTCCGGCGTCAGCCTTGCTCTTGGCATGGAAGCGCTGAGGGAATTCATCCGACGCGATATTTGGCGGTGAGCGTATGAAGTTCCGAAAGCTATGTGGATTCGACGTGAATGGCTGGCGCGATGGCGCTGCCCGAAACTGGGTCGCCCGTCCTGGTGATGAAGAAGAGTTTGGCACCCTCCGAATTGTGGAGGGGGCGGTTCTTCCGGATGCGGTTCTGTCCGGCGACGGCAAAGGCGCGCGCTGGATCGGCGGCGCACAGGCCGATCTGGCTCCACATGGGCGGGGTGGCGGTTGGGGTGTGTTCGGTCATCCTGACCGTCGCCACTCGGTCCGATCACTGATGTGTGAGGAGGGCACCTCTTCGGCATGCTTGGCCGCAGCCTTCACTGGTCTGGCCGAGGGGGCCAATTATTCCGTCGCCTCTATCGAAGATACCGATCTTGTGACGGAGCCGCTGCAAGAGCGCCTCTTTTTAGCTCTGTCAGCCGCCAAGGCGGGAAAATCGCTTCTTGTCTGGCGGTCTGTCCTGTCAGTGCTATACGCGATCCACGACGAGACGATGGCCAGCGCCACTCGCGACGGCGCCTTGATCGGCATCATTGGTCACGTCGGGGCGGGCTTCTCGGTTCAGACGCTTCGTATCAGAGCCGAGAGGAAGGGTGAGGTGCGGCACTTCGCCCCGGAGCGGCGGCAGGTCGGTGATCTCGTCACTTCCCCGCTCGGTTACGAGGGCCTTGTGGATAGCGCCGCCGCGCAGATCTTGGCGCAAGCCCCGGACAGAATCACGGAACATTACCTGAACGCTCGGTCCGTAGGAAGACTGGCGTTTGGTCTAAACTCCAGGCCCGAGCCATTGCGGCGTGCGAACGGAGAATGGGATGTTCTGGTGCCGCCAGATCATTTGACCTTGCCGCTGGAGACCTTACCGAACGTTGTCGGTGCTCGTCTGGCAGGTTGCGACGTCGTCCTCTTCGAAAGCCTGACAGAAGGAGGGGTGCGGCAATTCATTATTGATCGGATGCGAGATTTCCTGCCCATGCCATTTGTCGATCTTCCGGTGTCCTCGGTGGCACAGGGGGCCTTGATCGCGGCTGAACGGCACGCCAGTGGGCAAACGGTATACTTCGATTTTCTGCCGCGGATCGCAACCATTGTGCAAGGTGCCAAGGGAGCCCAGCATTACGAGCTGATCGACGAGTCAGAGACCTTGCCTGCCGGAAGACTTTATCGCAGTCCCCAACCTGCACGCTTTTTGCTGATGGGCGGGCAGGACCGTTTTCATGTCTATCTTAGGAAGGAAACGCATGCCAAACCTCGCAAGGCGCTTGTCGAGGTAGCCACGCAATCGCAGGAAGCCGCGCCAGTCGATCTCTGGGTCGAACAGGTCCCTGCCGCGGGGCGCGCCAAGATCATGATGCAAGCGCCCACGCTCTCACTACAATTCATGGTAGACTGGGATTCGGCAGAAATTTTGGACCAGACATGGGAAGAGCTGCTTGATGACCTCGCAACGCCGCCACCGACGATTCCGAAACGGCTCGTGCTGCCGTGCGGCATGTTTGCTTGGGAGGACAGTCCAAAAGGACCGGGCCTGATAACACTTCTTGATCAGAACTCTCGAAAAAGCAGGCCCGACTGGGAAGAACTCGCTACCAAGCTTTCAGCCCGGCCAAATGGACACTACTGCATTTCGAGCGATGGCGATGTTCCCTCGGACGCACCGGGGCATTCAGTCGAACAGCTTGATGACCTGACGCAACGTGCTCTTCTTACCGTAAGGCAGATGAATAATGGCAGCATCGAGCCAGACACGGCGCCATTGAAATTTCTCACGTGGCAATTCCGAAGATGCCCAATCGAAGTCGTGTCGATTCTGCTTGATGCTTGGAAAGCGCGCCTGCTTTCAGAGCCCTATCCGCTCGCTACATCATCACAGGCATGGATTCTCATCCGTCAGGGCTTAGGTCGGATCATCAGGTCGTCCGACCACGAAGGCGCGGCACTTTCATTGCTGCTCAGGACTCCCATGAGCTCTTGGAACTGGCGCCAGGAAACCGCCGCGGCTGCTTTCCTGCTATCGCGCTCAGACGAAAGCCCCGCTATTCTCGAACGCGCCGATGTAGATCTGCTTGGCGCCCGTGTGCTTGAAGAATTCGAGGCCAGCTTAGGGACAGAATACACAAAGTTCAGCTATGCGCCATTTTTGCTCGTGGGCCTTATGCGCTGGCGGCTGAAATCTGCTCGAGCTCTCGTGGTTGGGCACGATCCCCTTGCTGACCAGTTGGCGCACGCGGTTGAGCGGGCGCTGGAGGATTTGTCGCGTCGCGCGCGGCGGGTGGATAAGATTGAGCGGGTAGCCCGCAAGTGGCAGCCTCTCTTATCGGCTGCTCTTGAGGAGCTACGAGGATCCGGAAAGAACCCTGATCTATTAGCGGCAATGTATGACGCATGACCCTTTTGCTGTGCGTTGGCCATTCATATTAAATTGAGCACATTAGCTGGGGTAGGTGACGGTGGTTGTCTGTCCCCGCAACCAAAAAAATATCGCGATAACAGAACGTTACGAGCCGTCCGGAAGGGCGGCTTTTTGCGTTGCGCAAATGACTCAACACAGACTCAAAAAAACAGCCTGCAACGGGGAAGGAGGCGTTGCTTTTGTGTATTGACCCATCTGAATCCGCTCAGGTTAAGCGGCTAATCTGAATGCCTCAGTCGGCGTGCGCATGGCAAGCGCCTGATTGATGGGGGCGGCGGTTGTTGTAGAAGCTGATCCAGTCGCCGATGACCCGGCTCGCATGCTGGATGCTCTCGAAGCGATGGCGGTGAACATGACCTGCCACTGGTTTTTCATCCAGCCGCGACCGGAGCCCGGTGGTCATTTACGCCTGTTGGCGCGGGTTGAGCAATCGGCCGGCGCGCGGAGCCCTCATCGCGTGCAGCGGGATGGGCGATTGCGGTGGTCAGGTGCAGGGCGAAACCTGCAGGGGTTTGGTATCCGAGGGCCGAGTGAGGGCGTTCGGTGTTGTAGTCGGTCACCCAAGCCGCGATCAGATCACGGGCATGGGCCAGGTTGCGAAACAGGGTCTCGTTCAGAAACTCGTCCCGCATCCTGCCGTTGAAGCTTTCCACGAAGCCGTTCTGCATGGGTTTGCCCGGCGCGATTTAGTGCCATTCGACCTTGTGCTCGGCGCACCACTTCAAGATCGCGTTTGAAGTCAGTTCGGTCCCGTTGTCTGAAACGATCATTCTGGCCTGCCGCGGCGTTCGATCAGTGCCGCCAGCTCCCGGGCCACGCGGCGGCCCGAGATCGACGTGTCCGGGATCGCCGCCAGGCATTCCCGGGTGACATCATCGACCACATTCAGGATGCGGAACCGCCGCCCGCAGGCGAACTGGTCATGGACGAAATCGAGCGACCAGCAAGCATTGGCCCGCGCCTCGATCAGGATCGGGGCCCGTGTCCCAAGCGCCTTGCGGCGCGCTTTGCGTTTGCGGACAGTTAACCCTTCTTCGCTGTAGAGCCGGTAGATGCGGTTGATCCCGGAAGGCTCTCCCTCACGGCGCAAGAGCACGAACAGCCGCGGATACCCGAACCGGCGCCGTTCATTGGCCAGGTCGCGTAGCCGGCTCCGCAGCGCGGTGTCAGGCGCCCTATGCGACTGGTATCGAACCATCTTCCGGTCCGCCCCGGCAATCTGGCACGCCCGCCGTTCCGACAGCCCGAACAGGGCCTTCAGATGCGCGACTGCCTCGCGCTTCACGGCGGGCGCTACCACTTTTTTGACAAGAGTTCCTTCATCGCCGCTATGTCGAGCATCTGCTCGGCCAGCCGCCGCTTCAGTCTGGCGTTGTTCGCCTGCTCTCTCGGACCGATGGCGTTCGCAGGCTCACTCCTCAAGCGCCTTCAGCCGCTTGGCCTCCGACACCGTCATCCCGGAATACTTCGCCTTCCAGGCATAGAACGTGCCTTCCGACATCCCGTGTTTGCGGCAGAGATCGGCGCACTTCGCGCCCGCTTCATGCTCCTGCAGAATGCCGATGATCTGCTCTTCGGTTCGTATCGTTCGCTTCATCATCCGTCCCTTCCTTGGGGCGGACTCTAGTCGCTGGTGGAGGAAAAATCCCGTGGTAGGTCACCAACAGAACGGCATGGTCGAGCGCGTCATCAGGACACTCAAGGAGCAATGTGTTCACCGCCATCGCTTCGAGAGCATCCAGCATGCGAGCCGGGTCATCGGCGACTGGATCAGCTTCTACAACAACCGCCGCCCCCATCAGGCGCTTGCCATGCGCACGCCGGCCGAGGCATTCAGATTAGCCGCTTAACCTGAGCAGATTCAGATGGGTCAATACATCGCGGCGCAGCTGGTGCCAGATCTTACGCACGCCGTAGACGCGCCAGTTCTCTTCGAACACACGGCGGATCTCGCGGCGCAGGGCTTCATCAAGGCGGGCGCGGTCCGAAAGGCGAGCAGGATCGGCCCGCTTCGCCAGGTGATCATAGTAGGTGGATGGGGCGATCGGCAGCACGTCGCAGATCGGCTCGACCCCGTGCGCATCCCGATGCGCGTCAATGAGCCCCACCATCACTTCGACCGGCGGTCGAGCTCCGCCATCGCAAAATACGCTGACGCCTTGCGAAGGATCTCGTTCGCTTGGCGCAGCTCGCGGTTCTCGCGTTCCAGCGCCTTCATCTTCTCGGCCATCTCGCTGGAGACGCCCGGACGTTTGCTGCTATCAACCTCGGCCTTCTTGACCTAATCGTTCAGGGTCTGTGGCGCGCAGCCGATCTTCGATGAAATCGACAAGACCGCCTGCCAGCGCGATCCATGCTGGTTCTGATTGTCTAAGACCAATCGCACCGCGCGTTCACGCACTTCCGAAGAAAACTTGTTCGTGGTCTTGCTCATGATGCTCTACCTTACTCAGGAGTTGGAGCCTCCGGCAAACCCGGCGCGGTTCACGGTTCAAACCCCCAATCCGGCCTACTTCAACCGGCCAATGCCCGAAGTGGTGGCGGCGTGACCGAGGCGGAACACCACCTAGAAAACGCTCGGAACTGTTTAAATCAGCCGAACAACCTCTATCGGACCAGTGGCGTTCCATGGCTCACTCCGCATGTTCAATTCCAGCGCGCAATAGATGCGGTAGACCCGCTTGTGGTTCCAGAGATGACCCTTCATGTTGCGCAGGTGCAGGAAAAAC
>NZ_SUNH01000044.1 GCF_005048265.1 Paracoccus hibiscisoli | reverse complement strand
GATGGCTGGGAAACCCTTTCTCAGCCTCTCGTGCCGATGTCTCTTGACCTCGCGGCCTGACCGGAGCCAACGTTACATGCTCGGAGCGCGCTGCTCGCCAATTTCCACCACATTCGCGACACGACCGGGAGCAACGTCGGGTCATTCTCTCTATTAGTGCGACAAGGCCAAAAGCTGAAGACGGCGCTGTTTCTGCCCTAATCCAGTAACGACCTCTGCCCCACCAGAAGTTACCACGGCGTCATGAACGGCGCCGTTTGGTGGCAAGGAACCAAACGACCATCGCGAAGCTTCTTCAATATGGAAGCCAGGATACCAGAGAAATTCTGGCAACAAGGAGTTCGACATCGCTTCTGCGTCAAAACCTGGACGAAGAGCGCCCCATGTTGGGTTGGATCTAGAAAAACCTGCCGACCGTCACGCGCCCCTACATGGCCCTGCCTGCCAGCGGCGGATGTGCTGACGTTTGATTAAGTCAAATTCCGCCCGCTACTGGGCAATCCCAAGCATCAGGAGAAACCGATGGCTGACAAGACCCTCGAGACGCTGTTCCACGAAACTCTCAAAGATGTTTATTATGCCGAGAAGAAGCTGACGACAAACCTTCGCAAGATGGCCCGTGCAGCGCAAAACTCGGAGCTGAAAGCTGCGTTTGAACAGCACGAAGAAGAGACCCAAGGCCAGGTGGAGCGCCTGACGCAGGTGTTCGAGTTGATCGGCAAGCGCCCGCGCGGCAAGACCTGTGACGCGATCGAGGGCATCATCTCGGAAGCGGCAGAGATCATGGAAGAGTTCAAGGGCAGCCCGGCGCATGATGCCGGCCTTCTGGCCGCTGCGCAGGCTGTCGAGCATTACGAAATCAGCCGTTACGGCACGCTGAAGGCTTGGGCAGAAAAGCTGGGCATGGACGAAGCTGCAACGCTTCTGGACCAGACGCTTCAGGAAGAAACCGCCACGGACGAGAAGCTGACCATGCTGGCGAAGACTGTGATCAATACCGCCGCAAGCGGCAAGGCAGCCTGACCATTCCACAAAGGCCTGCCCCGACGGGCAGGCCTTTTCCATGAGAATTCATGCGGATCCTCTATTCCCCCTAAGATTTTTGGAGGGCCTTATGCTGGAAGCTGACATCTTGAACCTATCACGGCAAGAGCAGTCCGGAGGATTGTCGCGGTGGTTTGCAAAGCACTTCGCGGTACAGATCGAGGAGGGTTTATTTCTACCGCCTTCCAAGCTCCAGCAGGTGCAGGACCGGCTCGTGAGCCAGCTGAGCGATTATCGTCAGCAGACCGGGGTGTCGACAGCAGTGTTGGGAATGTCGGGGGGTGTCGACTCCGCCGTGACCGCTGCTCTTTTCAAAGCTGCTGGGTGGAGAGTGATTGGCCACACCTTGCCCATTCATCAAAATCCGGAGGAGACCGAGCGCGGCATTGATGCGTGCTCGGCACTGAACCTTGAGCATTTTCACATCGATCTCTCAGGCGAGTATGATGCTATGGTGGGAGCCATGGGCCGTCTCGATCCCACTATCACCACGGGAGAGGATGAAGGCTTGCGCACCCGACGGGGTAATCTCCGTGCCCGCCTGCGCATGATGACACTGTACGATCAGGCTCATCGCCATGGTGGTATTGTGGCCAGCACGGACAACTTCTCGGAGTTTGGAGCTGGCTTCTGGACGCTGCACGGGGACGTGGGCGACCTGGCCCCGGTGCAGGGACTGCTGAAATCCTGGGAAATACCTTGGTTGGCACGCAATCTTGGAGTGCCCGAGCATACCTGGCGGGCGAAGCCCACGGACGGTTTGGGGATCGGAGCGGGGGATGAGGCTCAGATTGGAGCCACCTACCTCGAGTGGGACATCGCTGTGTTTGCCCTGGACAAGGCGTGTCAGGAAAACCCTCGCGCTGCCGTTTCAGACCTTGATCACGTTTTGCAAATTGAAGGTGATGATCACGCTCAAACGGTTCTAGAGGCGGTGCTGCGCAGGCTGGGCGGAACTTGGTACAAACGCATCAACCCAATTAACCTCAACCACCCGCTTTCCGACCGACTTGCGCTGATGAACAAGCTGGATGAGCGCCTGTTTCGCCCCGATACACTGCACCGGCAGACGGTTGAGCTTCAGTTTCCGGTTGAAGTTCATGCGGCGGCAACTGACCTTTGCAATCGCCTGACCGACATGAAGGTCCACGTTGTTACGGTGGAATCCTGCACGGGCGGACTTTTGGCGGCAAGCATTTCCGGGGTTGGTGGTAGCTCCTCTGCACTCGAGGGGAGTTTTGTAACTTATTCACCCGCCATGAAAGTTACTGCCCTCGGCGTATCCACTCAGTTGATTGAAGAGCGGACTGTCTACGACCCGCAGGTAGCAGTTCAGATGGCGATCGGTGCATTGGAGGTGGCCAGTGATGCGGGGCTGGCCTTGGCCGTTACAGGGGTGGGTGGCCCCGACGACGATCAAGGAAAGCCCGCCGGTTACGTCTGTATCGCAGCCTGTCTTAGGGGCCGGGATCCAGTGGTGAAAGAGTTCAACTTCCCTGGTCAACCCCAAGCCGTACTTGCAGCGGCCACATCCGCTTCGCTGGAAATGGGCATATCGATGCTGGCAGGAGATGACACGGCGGACAGATAAAAAGCAGCAAACCACCGGCGTCGGTTTCGCAGATCTTGTCGAAACGCATTGACCGGGAGTAGATGGCGGTTTCAGGGCTGCACCCCGAGCTCGATGCCCCTCGCCATGGGGCTTGATCCGATGGCGCCCGCTGGCTCAATAGGTGAGAATGGTGTGGACGTGATACGGCACTGCCTCGATCATGCGCTGAACCGGTTTTCCTAGGGAGATGGCCGTACGGCCGTTCCAGCTGCGGGCATCGGCTGCTGAAACCGCGCTGCTGATTCCCGTGGCCGCCGCCGCCGCCGCTGCATGATACTTCGCCTTGGCAATGCTTGTCGTGATTGTTGCAGGGTCTGAGGATCGCTTAATTGATCTGGCAGTGCTGTCCGGACAACTTCATGATGCCGTGCCCCACAGCACTAACCACCGGATCTCAGGCCGCGGTCACATGGTCCACCAGATTGATCTGACCGCGGTTATGCGGGCCATCACAGAGGCCTTCGAGCTAACGGCGGTCTGATCGATCTGCCCATGCTCGCCGCCCAGGGGTGGCAGTCCGTTACAGCGGTGGTGGTCAGGATGCCGACGCGGACAGATCGTTGTGGATCGCGGTGGCGGCGATGGCGCCGTGCCCCATCGCGACGGCGATCTGGTCCAGTCCGTTGGTGACATCCCCGATCGCATAGACCCCGTCCAGACTGGTCTTGTGCTTCGCATCGATCGCGATATGGCCATCGTCATCCAGCTCCACGCCAAGACAAGATGCCGGATCGGCGCGAGGGGTCGTTCCAAGGGCCACATAAAGGGTGTCAAACGGGTGAGTTTGCCCGTCCTGCAGGGTGATAAGAACCTCCGAATCCGGCAGGGCAATACCCGTCAGCGCGGGCTTTAGAACACGGATGCCGTTTCGCACGTTGGCAGGAAAACCGTCGAGGGAGATCAGTGTGACCGATTGCGAGTAATGGCAAAGAAAGCTGGCCTCCTGCTGGCCGTGCGTGCCGCTTCCCAAAACCGCAATGCGTTTGTCACGGACTTCATGGGCGTCACAGACCGGACAGTAGCGCAGGAGCCCCCGGGCCACCCCCTGCGCGTGATCATCACCCGACAGCGGCGGCCGATGATTGAATACTCCAGTGGCGAAGATGACATTGCGCGCCCACGCGGCCTGGCGGTCGGTCGCCACCCGGAACACGCGGCCGTGCCGCTCCACTGCCTCGACCGTTCCGGCCGCTAGCCCTGCGCCATAGCGCAGGGCATGGGTTCTCATCCGCTCCAACATCTCCTGCCCAGAGATGCCGTCCGGGAACGGCGCTAGGTTGTGCGTTTTGGGGATCATCCGGGCCCGCCCATCCTGTCCGTCGAATACGGTGACGCTGCGCAGGAACCGGGCCAGATACAGCGCGGCTGTCAGTCCTGCGGGACCTCCGCCGATGATTACGCAATCTTGGATGTCGGGTATTTCCAATGGAGCAGACTCTTTTGTTAGAGGCTTTTTCACTTGCCAAGGAAGAATGGCTCGCAAAGCGTCGATTTGGTTATTTTATTCGCCGAACTCCATAATCGAGACCCGACATTATTGCGGTATGATTGAATAAAGTCGCACTATGCTGAAACAAGGTCACGGACAGTCCACAGCAGCACACTGTCTGAATGGGCCAATCACCGATAGGGATAGCCCCGCGAATACGGGGCTATTTGGATATGCTACGGTCGCGCGTTTAGAGTTGAGGCGCTCCTGTCGGTCCCATCGTCCGTGTCGTTCCGGCCTCGCCCGATGCATCTGTCGTCCCGGATGCAGCGGCGGATTGGGTCTGTCCAGAGACGGGGGAGGTCGTCTTCGAATGATCGTCGGTTAGCTCGCCCTTTGCCGCGGCGACCACGTTGGAAGCAGCAGACTTTGCCTCGTCGAGACCGGCGGAAAACGCGTCCCCAAGACGCGTCTTTTCCTCTTGGTAGATCTCTTCAGCCTCGTCGAACAGCTGATCGCGATAGTCGCCCATCAGTTCATCTTCACGCCGGGTACCGGGCAATAGGGCGCCCAATGCGGCGCCGCCAAGGAGCGCCAGGGCACCGAATAGCAAAGGCTCGTTGTCGTAACTCTGCGCGACCTTACGGTTGGCCTGTGCCATCTGGCGGCTGGCCGCGTCGCTTGCGTCCAGTGCCTTGCGCCTTGCGGTTTCGATCCGGCGACGGGCCTCTTCACTCATTCCTTCGGTACCCTCTTCGAGGCGGTCACGGAAATGACGTGCACGTTCGCCCAGAGCGGCCGTACCGTCACTCAAGCGATCGCGTAAGTTGCTGGCCGTCTCTTTTGTCCTGTCCATCATACTATGCTCCTTGCTGGTTCCGGTGCTCTGACTGGAGGACGTGCCCGTTGTTGCCGGGTGATGGTCCGAGGCCCAGGCTGGGGTCATCGATCGGGGGGCGCGAGCACGTCCCGGCGCCGTCGGGGATGAGGTTGCGTCGCCATGGTGCCGGTCAACAGACGAGCGGCCCATGCCGTGGACCGGGTCATGCCCTCGGCCGAAGATCATCCATGCGAGCCCGACGCCAGTCAGGCCCAAGGCAACAGGATTGGCACGGGCGGCAGCACTGGCCGACTCTGCCCAATCTGCTCCATTCCGGCGGACCGAGCTCGTAAGACGGCGTGACAAGCCGTCAAGCGACAGCTCCCCTTGCAGATCGTTCAGGGTACGACGCAGCGCATCGCGGTCCTGTTCGATCTCTCGTTGGATATGGTCCGGGTTGTTCAGATCATGCGTCATGATAGGCTTCCTTCACCGCGTGCGCGTCGCGCTGGACATTCTCAACCGTGCGCGTCGGCACGAGGTTTTCGGGTTTCAGCTCGGCCATGCCTTTGCGTAGCAACACGTAGGCTAGGATCGCCAGGATCACCCCGACGATCACCGCACTCCAGATCGGTCCGAGGTCAGTCTCGGCAAGTGCGGCTACCAACGCCACCGTCAATACATTCAGCGTAACGATACCGAGAACAGCCGCAGCGACGATCATTCCCAGTCCAGCACCCGCATGGCTCAGGTTCTGGCGCATCTCGGCCTTTGCTAGCGCGATTTCCTTGCGGACAAGATCCCCCGACAGGCGCAGCGCGTCAGTCGCGAGAGAGGCGGGGTTCTGCGAACGGACCGGGTCAGTCATACGAACCTCCAATTTTACGGCTACCTGAAACAGTCGAGGTATCGGCCGATGCAGGGCGAGCGGCGCTGCCGACGCCAGTTGTGCTGTTGATGCTGGTGGCGCCGGCCGAGCTGGCTGCCGGCCGATCCGACGAAGTCGTCGCTCGGGTCGTGCTGGGATTGCCGTAGCCGCTGGTCGTAACGGGCTCCGACGGAGACGTGGACCCTGCCCGCAGGAAGCGTATGGCGGCAAAGCCCGCCAAGGCCGAAAGACCAAGAAAGGCGCCCGGCTGTTGGCGTGCAAAGCGGCGCACGTCACCCAGCATCTGCGCGGGATCAGTCGAGTTCAGGCTGTCGGCCAGACCGCTGACGCCGTCGGCGGCGCGGTCAAACATCATTGCGATAGTGGAGTCTGCGTCCACGTCAGACTTAGCTTTGCGCAGGCCCTTAGCGACGCTTTCGGCGCGATCTGCGATATCCGAGCGCAGGTTCTGTTCGCGACGCGTGACTTCCTCTTTGACGTTTTCGGCCAAACGCGACGCTTGTTCAGTAGCTTTGGATTTGATGCTGCCCTGTTGGGACGTTGAGGTCTCCTCGATGTGCGGATCGTTGACGGTCATATGGGAACTCCCTTGTGTGGAATAGGGCGAGCATGGTCCTGCGCGCCGGTGCCGTTATTAGGTCGTTAACCAAAAAGGGGACGTCATGTTCCAATTAGCCTTACCGAAGCGGGGATAGCCGATACGGAAACAAGCTGCGGCTACCGGCTAAGGCCACTGTAATACTGTCAGAAAAATAAGGGTTCTTCTTTGAGCTTCTCATTGAAATCAGCGTCGTGTTCCCTGCCGTCCTAAGTTGGACACGGCGCACGAGCTGCAAGGGATAATAGGCCGGCTTCGGTGCTGATGGCGATCCCGGCCCATCGAAGTGTATTGTGACGATGGCGTGCTGGTCAAAGAACTGAAGCACTTGACCGTATCCGTGTCACACGGCGTTGCACTGCCTCCCGGCCGCTACTGGCTACTATGCACAGATACTGCAACTGTGCTGCCAATTTTACGGAATGGGCAACGGGTGCCCCGGTTGCTCGCCAACCCGCTATCTATAGCTGAGAGCCGCTGCAGGAGCGTATCAACGGCCCAATGCGCCGCGTCATCAATCCCTTCAAGCATAAGAGAGAAAGGTAGATTGGGATTCAGTCCGCTTGGCAGACTCGCGTGAATCTATGGCCTTGCCCATCAATGCCAGAGCCTTTGCAAGATCGGAGTCTTCGATCTTGAACGCTGCCAGACCCTCAAGGTCGAGGGTTTCGACATGCTCCGCTTCCAACGCTGCACGTTCCTTGCGCGCTACCTGGTCGTCATCCGGCGTAGCTGGCCGCCCAGCCCATCGCCCAAGAAGCGCAAGGGCACGCTTGGGGGCAGACAGGCGATAGGCATTGCTGACCTGTCGGACCTGTGGCCCCCGGCCCTCTGTCGGGGCTGGTTCAAAGCGGCGCAGCCAATCCAGAAAGCCATGATCGCGCAGCGCCTTCAGCGCCCGTACAACCGCGTCACGCGAGCGGCACAGCTTATCGGTGATGTAATCAAGGGACGGGTCCAGTCGGCCCGATTTGAAGTTCACCAGATTGGCGAACAGCGCCAGGACTTCCAAGGCGATGCCCCCGAGGGGGCCGTTCCGCTTACCGGGCTCCTTCCTTGCCCGTTCATACTGGCGCGCGGCCATCAGGATCTTCTGCACGTCCTGGCGCGACGTCCCGCGCCAGAATGATCCCTCGCACGATCCCTTGCGACGTGAATTGCGGCGGATGGGTTTGTGATCGGCTGCACCGCAATCAGTGCGCGAGCCGTCAACGACGCCGTCTATGCGTTTGAAACAATTGCCGCGTTCTGCGGCCTCTCTGGTATTTATCTGCTGCTCCTTGAGCAAGAAGCGCGGTGTCCGCAGGCAAGCCGTATCCGTTCGCACAGATGCGCCTTTACTCTTGATTTTCGGGAGCGGGAGGATAACTGTAGCGGATAGAAATGAGTGCTAGTTCAGGTCGGCAAAACCTGAGTTATCGACACCAAGCCCCTCGTGCGGACCCCCGCGCGGGGGGTTTCTGTTGGGCCGGTATTTTTATCTGACTTTGCGCGCCCCTCCCGGTGCAGGTGCTCTAGGATGCAGCGCGAGAGACAGACGAATGCAGGGCAACTGATAAAATACCGATTTGCTACCAAGTACCTGCATCAGTAAGTCTCCCAAATGACCTCGGAAATCTGACCGCTGTAATCCATGGTCCGCATCGCGATGCCGCGCCTCGTTCCAGCCTGTTCTCCATCATGATACCCAACCCGGTCACGAACCCACAAAGGCGTGTCCTCCAGGCGGATACTGATCCAACGAAACTCGCCGGTCTCGTCGTAGAAGCCGCGCTGCGTCGTATCCGATATTTCGACACCATCGCTGTTCCGCTGACCACGATAATTAACGTGGTATGGAGTGCCCCCTCTGAAGTGGTCCATCTTTTTGGGATAGAATTATCCCGTTTTCAGGAGGACGACGAGATGGCCGGCAAGCGAGAGAAGCCCGAGGATATCGTGCTGAAGCTGCGACAAGTTGAAGTGCTGCAAGGGCAAGGCAAATCAGTTCAGGAGGCCGTGCGGCAGATCGGTGTGACGGTTCAGACCTATTATCGGTGGCGCAGGGAGTATGGCGGCATGAGCCGGGATCAACTCAAGCGGCTGAAAGAGCTGGAGGCCGAGAATACCCGGCTCAGACGTGCCGTGTCGGATCTGACGTTGGACAAGATGATCCTGGCCGAGGCTGCACGGGGAAACTACTGAGCCCTTCCCGCCGTAGGCAGTGCATCGACCATGTGCGGCAAACCCTCAGCGTATCGGAGCGCAGGGTTTGCCGCACATTGGGTCAGCACCGCTCTACGCAGCGCAAAGTGCCCTGTGGTCTGCCGGATGAAGCCCGGCTGACCGAGGACATCACCGCGTTGGCCGAAGAGTTCGGGCGCTATGGATATCGCATGATCACCGGGCTGCTGAACAATTGCGGCTGGCATGTAAACCATAAGAGGGTCGAACGGATCTGGCGGCAGGAAGGGCTGAAAGTTCCGCAAAAGCAGCCGAAGAAGGGCCGACTCTGGCTCAATGACGGGTCATGCGTGAGGCTGCGGCCAGAGCGCACGAACCATGTCTGGTCCTATGACTTTGTCCAGGATCGGACCCACGACGGGCGGATCTTCCGCACGCTAAATATCATCGATGAGTTCACGAAGGAGGCGCTGGTGATCCGAGTCAAACGGAGGCTCAATTCAACGGATGTGGTCGATGTTTTGACGGATCTGTTCATCCTACGCGGTCCGCCGGAATACATAAGGTCGGACAATGGCGCAGAATTTATCGCCAAGAAGGTCCGCGCCTGGATCGGGGCAGTGGGCGCGAAAACCGCATTCATTACCCCAGGCTCACCGTGGGAGAACGGCTACTGCGAGAGCTTCAACGCCCGTTTCCGGGATGAGCTGCTCAACGGCGAGGTCTTCACCACGTTACGCGAGGCCCAGATCCTGATCGAACGGTGGCGGCGTCACTACAACACGGTCAGGCCGCACAGCGCTTTGGCATACCGGCCGCCGGCACCGAAAAGCATCGTCCCGATAGACCAAAGACCGACCATGCACTAACATTCAAACTGGACCACCCGATGGGGGCACTCCACCGCAGCTGATCGTTAGGGCGCCGCCGCAGGGTCAGCGCCAAGTGGGCGCGGTCGCCGAAGGCCTCGCGCATACGGCGCAGCTGCAGGGCGCAGAGATCATCCGCCTGATCGGGGATCAGGATGCCGATAAGACCCTCGCAGGCGGCGGCCAGGTCCGCCCATTCCAGATGGCACTTGCCCTTGCCCGCGCGCCCCTTGCCGACCGACAGCAACCGGCAGAGGCGGGAATAGGCCGGGCGGTCGGTCGGATAGACGAGCAGCGACATGCCGCAGGCCAGGTCCAGCCGGCAGCCGACGATCAGCCGGACGCCGGTCTCCTTGGCCGCCACATGGGCGCGCACGATCCCGGCCAGGGAGTTGCGGTCGGTGACGGCCAGGGCCTGCACGCCCATCAGGGCAGCGGTGGCGAACAGCTCCTCGGCCGAGGAGGCGCCGCGCAGGAAGGAGAACTGCGAGGTGACCTGCAGCTCGACGTAAGAAGGGCCGCTCATCCAGAGACCTCGCTCATCCGAACATTCCATGCAGGAACCAGCGATGCGATCCGGTGGCCCGGTCCTCTCCGTCGCCCTGGCGGAAGATCCAGTAGCGGGCTCCGGCCTCGTCCTCGATCCGGAAGTAGTCGCGCACGGCATGCGCCTCGGCGTCGCGCTTCCACCATTCGCCGAAGATGCGCTCCGGTCCGTCGGCGCATTGCACATGGCGCCGCACCCCGCGCCAGAGGATCCAGCGCGGAGGATGGTCGGGCAGCAGCGCCATGGTCTCGATCGGCTCGGGACGGGGCAGCAGCCGCGAGGGGCGCGGCCAGTGGTCTGGCCAGGTGTCCATGCTGGGGGTTGCCGTGTCCGCCAGCGGCGGGATGCGGATGATGGCGCGTTCCGGCACGTCGCTGGCCACCGCGGCGAAGCGGAAGACCGAGCGGGCGCCGAGCCGGTTCGACAGCGTGTCGATCAGGCCGGAGAGATCGGGCGCCGTCTCTTCCAGAAGCGAGGTCGCCGCCTGTCGCGGCACCAGCGGCTCGGCAATGGTGGCGGTCAGGGTCATGATCTCGATGCCGAGGCCCGGATCGAGTGTGACGATCCGGTCGCAGAGCAGCCGGGTCAGCCGGGCCGGATCGCGCTGCGGCACGGCGAGGCCCACGCGCAGGACCTCGGTGTGGTTGTCGATCCGCGCGCACAGCAGGTCCAGCCGCCGCGCGCCGAGCCCCTTGGCGGTCAGCTCCGTGCAGAGCTGAACCACCAGCTTGCCGATATAGCGGGCGATGGTCTCGGGCGCGGCGATGGGTTCGGCGAAGGCGCGGCGGATCTCGATCAGACCCTCCGGGCGCAGGGGCGCGATCGGCTCGGAGGCCAAGCTCCGCGCCTGATCCAGCCGCCGGCACAACTCCGCGCCGAAGCGGCGCGTCAGGGGCGCACGGGGCTGATCCATCAAATCGCCGATGGTCTCGAAGCCGAGATCCCGCAGCCCGGCCACTGTCGCGACGGGCAGGCGCAGGGCTTCCAAGGGCAGGGGCGCCAGCGCGGCGTCCGATGCTCCCGGTGGCACGATGATGACGCCGTCCGCCCCATGCCGTGCCAGCGCATGGGCCGCGCTCCAGCTGTCGGCCAGGGCCAGCCGTGCGGTGATGCCGGAAAGCGCCAGCTTGCCTGCCAGCGCCTCCAACATCGCGGCCTCGCCGCCGTGCAGGTGATCGGCGCCGGTGGAGTCGATGGCGATCCCGTCCGGCGGATCGGCCGAGACGATGGGCGCGACCCGCTGCAGCAGCCACAGCGCCAGCCTGTCCAGTGCCGCAGCATCGGCGGAGGCGTCGTCCGCCTCGATGCGCAGATCCGGCACCAGGGCCTGCGCCCGGCTGACCGTCATGCCCGTCCGCAGGCCCAGATCCCGCGCCACTGGACAAGCGGCTGTGATCACCCGCCGGTTGCCCACGCGACCGGCGATGATCAGCGGACCCTCAGCCGACGGCGATGTGACGCCCACCTGCCGTTGCCGCCGATCGATCGGCCACATCGGCAGGAAGACGGAGATGACCCGCGCCATCGCATGCCTCCAGTTCGAGATCGAAGGAATCCCCGGCCCGGGCCCGGATCAGCTCGACGAGCCACCGCGCTCGGCCAACGCCCGGAACGGGCAGGGGGGCGGAGGGCAGTTCCGACACCCGCCAGCGCGTCATCGCTGCGGTGGGCTGTCCGAAGTCGCTGGCGTCGGCCTGTCGCCGCCAGCGTCTAAGCGCCAGACCGATGGTGCCGGATCCCTTGGCGGCCAGGTGCAACCTGCGCGAGGCGGTCATCGACAGCCGCGCCACGTCGCCCACCACGGCGGCCAGCCCGCCATGTCGCAGGCCTTCCTCCATCGCCGCCAGGACCGAGATGTCGTCCCCGGCCTCGACATGGATCACCCGCTCGGGCGGCAGGCCCACCTGCGCCAGGCCCGGCGCGAAGAGATCGGCTTGGGTCACGCACCACAGCACCTGGCCCTTCATTCGCGCGGCAATGCCCGCCACGAAGCAGGCGGCCGCCGCGCCGTCCACGGCCCCCTGGCCGCCGCCCGCCACCTCATGCAGCGCGCCGAGCGAGAGCCCGCCCTGTGGAAGTCGACGATCCAGCTCCCGCACCTCGAAAGGCAACACGCCGTGCTGGCGGGCTCCCGTGCCGTCGATCTCGCCGATCCGGGCGCGTAAGTCGGCCAGAGCGGGGCGGACGGAAGGCATGGAAAAAGCTCCTTTGGGGTCGGCATGAACAGGTTTGATTAGTTCCTGTTTTGTTCTCACCGTGCCATTCTGTCAACCGATGTGGCAGACGTTCCAGCATGAGCCCGGGCGACGACGCCACAAGGTATTGGAAAGGCTGGATTCAAAGCGGGGGATAACTCGCCGGTTGCCGTGAGGACTGATCCATCCTGGTCCTCCGACAGGGTCAAGACATCGGCCGCGGAGTGATTGACGTAGGCAGAAAGCAGGCCCAAAATGGGAGCCAGACCAGCGCGAGGGCAGGGCGATTTGCAATCTGTATAACGTGACCACCTCGCAGGAGGGGCTGACCCGTCTGATCGATGGGCTCACCGACCGCGCCGGAAACCTGGCCTCCGGCAGCGTCTATCCCGATCAGCTGGCGCCGATCATCCGCAACGGCGACGAGGGGCCGGAGCTGGTCAAGGCGCGATGGGGCATGCCGTCGCCGCCGTCGGTCCTGAAGACAGCGCGCGATCCGGGCGTCACCAACGTGCGCAACCTCGGCTCGCCGCATTGGCGGCGCTGGCTGGGGCAGGGGCATCGCTGCCTGGTGCCGGTCACCAGCTTCTCGGAGCCGCGCGGCAAGGGGCAGGGCGTTCAGTGGTTTGCGCCGACTGACGCAGACGCGACGATGTTCTTCGCCGGGATAGAGACCCGCGGCTGGACCTCGCTCCGCAAGGTGAAGGATGGCGAGACGACCGACGATCTCTACGCCTTCCTGACCTGCCCGCCGAACGCAGAGGTCGCACCGATCCATCCCAAGGCCATGCCGGTGATCCTGACGCGTCCGGAGGAGTGGGAGGCCTGGCTGGACGGCATCCGCGCCGAGGAGTTGCAGCGCCCGCTGCCGGATGGCGCGCTGAGACTGGTCGACGAGGCGATCTGAGCAGCACGGATGGCGGGGCGGAGACCGTGGATGCTCTAGCCCCGTGGCGCCCGCCACCCGGCCGTCCGCGCCTCCTCCTCGCTGCAGAACCAGCGCTCTCCCTTGGCTTCGCTGATCCGGGTCGCGGCATAGCTGCGGCTGTCGGGCAGGTGATAGATGCGATCACCCGATTGCGAGATATTGCCTTTGATCCGGCATTCAGGCGCGTCTGAAGTATCTGCCCGCCTGATGGCTCGATACTCCCACGCGGGCTGATTGACTCCGGACCAGATCCCGAACCCCTGCTGCCGGGCCACGGTTTCCGCGGGTGCGTAGGTATCGGAATAGCGAAGATATGCCCATGCGAGGCCCTCAGCCACCATTGCCTCGGCAAGGTCGCCCCCTGCCGCCTCACAGCGAGAAACGCTTCGCTCATAGCGGTCGCGGTCCAACTCTTTGCAGGTCACCACGGTGTCGGCGATCATCTGCGCGAGGCGATCGGTAGCGGCCTCCCCGCAGCGCCAGGTCACTCTTCGGGCATCTTGGCAGGTTTGATCGCTCGGGTGCGTCAATACCGTGGAGACGAATGACGACACCCTGAACACGCAGGCCGTCGCCATCCACGATTTCCGCCGCTTCGGCTTGGATAGGGCCAGAAAGATCAGCGGCTTGGCCGGGCGGCGCATGACCCAAGATGAGGGCGGCGACAGAGAGGCTGAGCGCTACGAAGGAGCGTGTAAGACAGATATAGGGCATATCCGAATTTATAGGGCAGCGTCTCGGCCCGATGTTGGGCCATCTCAGTCAAATGCTCGCTATAGGAGGGCACCGCCAAGGCGCCTATGATCGCGGGCTCGCTTCCCTACGGGCTGGTGCCCACCACATGGTCTCTCAGATCGGCTTCAGCGGTTTGTGCGGTAGGAGCGGATCAACAACGTCGATCAGATCCCCCTTTCTGACAACACCGCCTCTCTTGACCACGGCCATGATGCCGGACTTTCTTACGAGGCGCCCATCTGTGCTCTTATAGAGCACCGCGCCAAGAAGACCCTTCTGGAACTTTTCGATTTGCGCGCAGGGATTGCGCAAGCCCGTCACCATCAGTTCCACTTCGGAACCAATGCGCAGAACAGTCTCTTCCGACAAGGACAGCAGATCAATTCCAGCAGTCGTGATGTTCTCCCCCAGATCGGTCGGATGGACCTCAAAACCTTTGCCTGCCAGCTCCTGAAAGAGTTCCGAGGGGATCAAGTGGACCTGGCGCAGATTGGGTTGCGTAGGATCGGTCGCCACCCGAGAGCGATGCCTTACTGTGGACCCATAATGCGCGTCACCCGCGACCCCGAGCCCTTCCACAACTAAAATTTCAAGCGCCGGGTCTTTTGAGAAGCGATGACCCTTGGCTTTTGCCACTGCAACCACGGTGCCCACCATAGACGCCTTGCCCCCGTAATACCTGAGACGGGATTAGGCCGTACCAGGAACAGCGGTCAAGCAGGGTTCATGCACGAATTCAGCCAACAGCCAGACCTCCAGCGACTGCGACGCGGCGAGAGGCGGTGGCAACGGCAGGACCCAAGGGCCAGAAAGTCTGTTACACGGCCAAGGCCAGATTGTTCTTCAGTGCCGTGTGGAGGGCGGACCTGCCAACGCTTACGTGGGCGATATCGGCGACCCCGACCATCTTGACGCGTGCGCCCGCATCGCCCCGGCGCGGAAACCTTGGGAACATCGATCACGCGAACTGGGCTGAGACCCTTATCCATCACCTGCACCAGGGCTATTTACCTGACCGGGAGGGATGGCTAGGCGTCCATTTCGTCTAGGCAGGAAGGACGTTCACACCCAGGACGTGTATCAAAAGCCGTGCGGTTTTGATACATGTCGCAAAAGGTCGTTCTACGACGGCTTTTGCAGCACGCTGGACGATGTTGCACCAACGATCGTTTTTGAACATGGCTCGAATATGGGAAGGGTGGCAGGCATCCGTTAATCCGCTCAGGACCTCTGAACGGCGGTGTCTGAACAAGTTTGCCTGACTAAAAAAGCAGTATGAACTTTTGGTCAGGCGAATTGGCTGATTATGGGTTTTTGCTTGACTTTAAATGGGCCAGGTTGCGTTGCTTTTTCTATCCGGCAGGCTGCTTCCCAGAGAGAGGCAACAGGATCTTCCATATGCCTTACCTCAGCCTGCCAGCTTGACGAGAGTGGACGGTCAGCGGTCGGCGCCACATAGACGCGAAAAGCCCCATTGCGGTCATTCAAGCTGTCCTCAAACAAGGACGGCTTGCTTCATATGCTGAATGGCCAGCGCCTGTGCAGATCGTCGATCACCAAGGGGTGGTGATGCTGCCCTATTCCGCCATGTTCACGCAGATGCGGATGATCAACAGGCAGGCCCGGATGCTCATGCACAATATCCGTCGGATCACCCGCAGGCCACAAACGCCACGCCAAGGCCAGCCCGATCAGGCCGATGATCGCCATGGCAGCAAAAGCGGCTGTCATGCCTGCGCGGGCGCCTAAATATCCGGCCAAGGGATAGCAGATCAGCCAGCAGGCATGAGACAGCGCGAACTGAGCGGCAAAGATCGCCGGACGATCTTCCGGATGGGCCGAGCGGCGCAGCAACCGGCCCGCTGGCGTCTGCGCGACAGAATAGCCGAAGCCCAGGATCAGCCACAGGACCAGCAGCGCGCCATAACTGCCTACGACCATCCCGGAGGCCGTTC
>NZ_SUNH01000043.1 GCF_005048265.1 Paracoccus hibiscisoli | reverse complement strand
ATGGCTGGGAAACCCTTTCTCAGCCTCTCGTGCCGATGTCTCTTGACCTCGCGGCCTGACCGGAGCCAACGTTACATGCTCGGAGCGCGCTGCTCGCCAATTTCCACCACATTCGCGACACGACCGCCCGCGCCACGGCCTTCAAAAGTCGTGGCAACCGCGCCGCCTCGTCACGAACGGGTATGGCGATGTCGATCCGAGTAAAGGTGCCGCCTAAAAGATCCACTGGAGATCCCTGCATTTGAACATTCGGGGCAGTCGCATTATAACCCCTCTCAACCACTGCGCGTTCCCGTAACAAATCGCAGTCGCCTACCCGTTGGGAGCGGTCCAACAACTGCCGACAGGCGGTTACGTCTGTTCTCGCCTGTGTATAAGAGAGTGCTGCCATTCCTGCATTGCGGTAGCTTGGCCTTCGCCGCGAGGTAATGACTGGAGTCGCGTTGACCGAATCTAGTCGGACAGCCGTTGCCATCTGCTCGGTGTTTAATCCTCCCAAATACCGGGTGGAGGGAACATTCCGTCATCCATGGCCTGCTTCGAGATACGTTCGACAGAATGAGCTGTTCCCTGTCGAAACTCCTTCTCCGAAGAAAATATGCCAGTTTGTGCACCGCTCCCGCACTGTCGAATACCGGCATTTCCGTGGCTCGTGCGCTGCCTAAGACTCCCTGCCCCGCTTAATCTGAAGTCTTTTGCCTTAGTCACGGCGACGGGCCAGTTGCGCCCGCGGGAATATGCAGATTGATCGGGACGTTAAATTCAATCGCTCTGTGGGATCGGCCTTCGTTATAGTGCCTACGCCAGAATTTAAGATGCCTGTCTCATGTGGACGATAATGGAACCGACTCTGCGTCACATCCGTTCGATCAGCGAAGCCATAGCCCGGCTCCGGCAAAGGAGCGCTTATGCCCATATCATCCAATCACCCCGACCGCCTGACGCCACTCGTGGCCTTCGGGACCAATCCCGGCGCGCTGCTGGCGAACACATATATTCCAAAGGGCTTTCGCCCGGGCGGACCGCTTGTCGTGGTGCTGCATGGCAGCACGCAGTCAGCCGAAGGGTATGATGGTGGATCGGGGTGGTCCGCGCTGGCGGATGAATATGGCATCGCCCTATTGTTCCCCGAACAGCGCATCAGCAACAACTTCAAAGGAGCCTTCAACTGGTTCCGACGCGGTGACAGCGGCCGGGGCTATGGCGAGCCTCTCTCCATCCGCCATATGATCGATGATGTCGTGACGGAGCATGCCATAGACCCGTTCCGCGTTTTCATCACGGGCCTATCGTCTGGCGGCGCCATGACGTCGGTGATGCTGGCAACCTATCCCGAAGTCTTTGCCGGGGGCGCCATCATTGCGGGTCTGCCTTATCGCACCGCCAACACGCTGATGCAGGCCCTGTACCGCATGAAGGGCTACAGCGGCCCGTCTGACCGGCAGCTAACGGCATTGGTCCGCGACGCGTCGGATAACAGGGGGCCATGGCCAACGATCTCAGTCTGGCATGGTGCACGCGACCGGACCGTGGACATGTGCAACGCCGATTCAATCGTGCGCCAGTGGCAGCAGATCCACCAGGTCGAGGGTCCCCCGGATTCGATCGAGCATCATGACGGCTATACGCGCCAGGTCTGGACCAACGCGCAGGGACGCGTGCTGATCGACGAAATTCTCATTAAGGGGATGGATCATGGCACGCCGATCGGGGCCGGAGGCAAGAAAGGCCTGGGCCGCGAAGGCGCTTACATGCTGGAGGTCGGCATCTCGTCGACGCGGATCATTGCCGATGCTTGGGGATTGACGAAATAGGATAGCTTCTTGGATCAGCGCATCCGGGCAATGGGTGCGCTGATCCGGGAGGTATATCAGGGTTTCGGGCGATCAGCCTTGGTCCGGTTTTCCATCTTTGCGGGGTTCAGCGCGTCGAAGTCCTCGGGCTCGTGCTCGACGCCGGCATGGCGCCCCTGCCCGTTCTGGCGGTCTGGCTCATGCGCTCCGGGTTCCGGTTTCTTGTCGGTCGTCATTGGTCTCTCCTGTCTTTGCGCGTTGGTCACGTCTTCAGCACGACCTTGGTCCAGTCGTTCTGGTTCCAGCGGAACCCGTCATAGCCCTTGGCTGCGTCCTCCAGCGGCAGGCGATGAGAGATCATGAAGGTCGTGTCGAGTTCCCCTTCCTGAATGCGGCGCAGCAGGTCGTGGGTATAGGCCTGCACATGGGTCTGGCCGGTGCGCAGCTGCAGCCCCTTCTGCATCAGCGCGCCAAGCGGGAACTTGTCCATGAATCCGCCATAGACGCCGGGGATCGACACGCGCCCGCCCTTGCGCACGGCCATCAGCGCCTCGCGCAGCGCGTGACCGCTGTCCACGCCGATGCCCACGGCCTGCTTGATATTGTCCATCACCGTGTCCAGGGCAAAGCCGTGCGCCTCCATGCCGACCGCGTCGATGACGGCGTCCGCACCGATGCCGCCGGTCATCTCCATGATCGCCTCCAGCACCGAAGTCTGCTTGAAGTCGATCACCTCGGCCCCCATTCGGCGGGCCAGGACCAGACGGTTGGGATAGTGGTCGATGGCGATGACGCGTGCTGCGCCCATCAACCGCGCAGCCTGGATCGCGAACAGCCCGACCGGACCGCAGCCCCAGACCACGACAGTGTCATCCGGCTCGATATCGGCGTTGTCCGCGGCCATCCAGCCCGTGGGCAGGATGTCGGACAGGAACAGAACCTCATCGTCGTCCATGCCTTCGGGGATGACGATCGGACCCACGTCGGAAAACGGCACGCGGACATACTCTGCCTGTCCACCCGGATAGCCGCCCGTCAGGTGGCTATAGCCGAACAAGCCGGCGGCCGCATGGCCGAACATGGCTTCGGTCGGGTCCTGCTTGTCGGCAGGGTTGGAGTTGTCGCAAGCCGAGAACTGAGCCCGCTGGCAAAAAAAGCACGCGCCACAGGAAATAGTGAAGGGCACGACGACCCGCTGGCCGACCTTCAGCGTGCTGCCGGGGCCGACATCGACAACCCGGCCCATGAACTCGTGACCCAGAATGTCGCCCGCCTGCATGCCGGGGATCACCCCGTCGAACAGGTGCAGGTCGGACCCGCAGATCGCGGTCGAGGTGACCTGGATGATCGCGTCACGGGGGTTGACGATCTGGGGGTCGGGCATCGTCTCGACGCGGACGTCGTACTTGCCGTGCCAGGTGAGTGCGCGCATGGATCAGGCCTCCTGTCTGCGGTTGCGGGGGGTGGCGATTTCGCCGGTCTCAAGGAACATCTTAAGCCGCTTCAGCTCGCGACGGCCCTGAATGGCAGGGTCCGCTTGAAACAGCATGGCCACGACCCGGCCAAGTGCCCCCATGGGCGGCGCATAGCCAATGACAGCCGTTACCTCGGTGCCGCGCTTGCCTGGGGCGTCACGGAAGGTGATCCTTCCCTTGGTTTCGATCTGCGACCCCTCGGTCGAGGCCCATGCGATGACCTTACCAGGCTCATCCTCGGTGATCCGGGTCCGCAACTTGATGTCAGCTCCAGCGCCGCACAGGGTCCAGTGGGTGATCTCGCCTCGGGTTTCCACCGAGTCGACGCTCTCCATAACACCGCTCAGGTTGTCGAACTTGCGCCAGAAGCGGTAAATCTCCTCTCGTGGCCGGTCGATGGTCACGGTCCGGCCGGCGAAGGTAAAGCGGCCCCCCGATGCGTGTTTCAGGGTGCGCTCCGGCGCACTGTCCGCGGGACGGCGTTTGGGCTGCCGCAGAAACAGCCAAGTGGCGCCCGCCACCCCCAAACAGACACCAAGAGCAATTCCCGGCCCTGGCCCCGATCCGGGGCGGGTGGCGTGGCGGGTGCGATAGGGTTCGGAGACGATATAGCGGGGCATGGACGGTCCTTTCAGACAGGCTGCGGCACCGCATTACGGTGCCGCGCCATGGATTATTGCTGTTCGATCTGGGTGCCCGAATTGGGGCGCGCACGGCCCAGGTCGGGCTTTTGTCCCAGGGGCTCGACCTTTTCGCGAACGGTGAACTCGGCCCGCCCGTCCAGCGAGGGTCCCGAGGTCCAGCGCCCCTCCGGGGTCGGCTCGTCCAGCGACGTGTTCAGGAAATAATACGAATGCTCGGTCGCTTCGTGTTCCGTGGGCGTGGAATTCGGGATCGGCAGGACAGCCTGCATTCCGCCCAATTCTTCGATCACGGCCAGCCACTGCTGCTGATGCATGGTGTCACGCGCGATCAGGAAGGACAGCATATCCTTCATCCCCGCATCATCCGTCATGTTGTACAGCCGCGACGCCAGAACGCGTCCGCTACCCTCAGCCATGGCATTGGCCATCATGTCGGCGGCCAGATTGCCCGAAGCATAAACATGGCTCATGTCGAAGGGGATACCGTTCGAATCCACAGGCATCGCCGACAGACCTGAAGACAGAATATGCCGGGGATCGGCACCACCCATGATCGCATGAACGATCGGATCGCGGGCGGCATCCTCCTGCACGGTCAAGGGCGCGCCCTCAAGATTCAGGGCAACGGCATGGCCCAGAAACTCGATATGGCTCAATTCCTCAGTGGCAGTCATCATCAGCATGTCACGATACTTGCTGTCGCCCCGCGCACCCATTGCCTGAAAAAAATACTGCATGGCAACCCGGATCTCTCCTTCGACACCACCGATCGCCTGCTGCAGATACTTGGCGAACTGGGGATCGGGACGATCGACACGGACTTGATATTGCAGCTTACCTGAATGGTAAAACATGGCTGGCTATCCTTTCATGCTGGACCCTGGTCGGGCATGGGTCCAACAAGGGGATACTGCTATTGTTCCGGGTCGTAATTCTGCAATATGGGAAATATGGCGTCAGAAAAGATATTCAGCTGAAAATCTCGGCTGAGAATCTCATATAAGTGTATGTTGCAAAGGCGCTAATTTCTGTGCTTGCCCTGCCTGAGCGGAAACTGGCTAATTCATGTTAGCCAAGCATATATATTTGCTGAGATTTTCTCTGCTGTGGTATCTATATGCCAAGCACAATGTTTTAATTCATGAAAATCATCAGGAAAAGTGAAGCACCTTGCCCCATAAATCGGCGACCGACCCCGATTGGGGCTATGATGTGCTACGCCGTGCCATCGATGCTGCCGGCATCAGCCTATGGACCTGGCACATCGACACCGATGACCTGACCATGGACGAAAAGGGCTACGCTCTTTGGGGCATCGCACCTGATCGGGACGTGACGTTTGAATGCCTGTCGGCC
The DNA here is from genome assembly GCF_005048265.1 of Paracoccus hibiscisoli. Taxonomy (GTDB): domain Bacteria; phylum Pseudomonadota; class Alphaproteobacteria; order Rhodobacterales; family Rhodobacteraceae; genus Paracoccus; species Paracoccus hibiscisoli. Next base: position 13,648 of record NZ_SUNH01000043.1, on the reverse strand, counting down.
AAGGTCCATCCTGCAGACAGGGACAGGGTCCGGGCCGCTTTCAACGCCACGCGGGCGCTGGTCGGCACGTATGAGATCGATTTTCGGACCGTGCATGACGGCGTCGTGCGGTGGATCTCTGCGCGGGGCAAGGGCGATGACACCGGGATCGTCGAGCAAAAAGTATCGGGCGTCTTTCTGGACATCACCGATCGCAAGCAGGCCGAAGAGGGGCACGAACTGCTGGCAGGCGAAATGAGCCACCGCGTCAAGAACCTGCTGGCCATCGCGTCGGGACTGACGCGGATCACCTCGCGCTGCTCTAGCTCGGTTGAGGACATGACGTCCCAGCTGATGCATCGCCTGACCGCGTTGGATCGTGCCCATGACCTGGTCCGCCCCCTGCCCGGCGGAGAGGGACGGGCCGCGTTGCTGGGTGATATCTTCACTGTCCTGCTGGCACCCTATGATGATGACGGGGCGTTCGCCGGTCGTATCCGGGTTGCCGTTCCACGGATCGGTGTCGGTCAGGAAACGGCCACGTCGTTGGCGCTGGCGGTTCATGAATTGGCAACCAACGCGCTGAAATACGGCGCACTATCCGTGGCGACCGGCACATTAGATATCTCGGGGACCATGGATAACGATGTCGTCCAGATATCCTGGGCGGAACAGGGCGCGCCGGAGATGGACCGTGGCAGGAAATCCCATGGCTATGGCAGTGTGCTTGTCCAGCAAACCGTCGAGGGGCAGCTTGGCGGCACTATCACCTACGATTGGACGAAAAATGGAGCAGTCATCAAGATGACGCTGAACAAGGCGTGCCTGGCAGGCTGAAACGCAGGTGTGCGACCCCGCGCAGGCGTCGGCTGTTCACCGCCCTCGTCCACCCTTGGTCGGCTGGTACGCGGTGTCGGGCGGGAACAAAAACTCCTCGAACCTGGCCCTGACCACGCCATAGCATTCGCAGGATGCGGCCTCCATTCCCGCTCGATCCTCGATCTGCATCAGACCCCGGCGATAGGTGATGAATCCGCGCCTCTGCAGCGATTGTGCGGCATGCGTGATCGACGTGCGGTTTGCACCCATCACCCGTGCCAGGAATTCGTGTGTATAGGTCAACTCGTTCCCCTTGGCGCGATCGTGCATCATCAGAAGCCATCGGCACATCCGCTGCTCAATCGTGTGCAAGGCGTTGCAGCCGACGGTTTGGGCGACCTGTGACAGGACCGTGTCGGAATAGCTGACGAACAGATCCTGGATTTCCGGATCGGCGTGAAACAACTCCCTGAGCGGAGAAATCTCGCAGCGCTGCATCGGCCCAACCAGTTGCACCAGACATCGGGTGCTGGATGCCGCACCATACATTGCAGGGAAAATCCCGAACGCCCCTTCGTTGCCGATATTGGCACATTCAATCTCAGCCCCGTTCTCCATGACCGTCAGCAGCGAAAGCACGCAGCCCTCAGGGAAATAAGCGTGAGTCAGCAGGCCGCCTGCCTCGCAAATGATATCGCCCAATGTGACGTCGACAGGCTCCAGAGAGGGCAGGATATACTGATAGGCGTCTTCACCAAGAGCGCCGAGGATCGTATTCGAGCCAGGCTTGGCCAAGCTGCTTGCAGTTTTCATGGAAGGCTTTCTGCCACGCTGACGGCCCCGATCGGATCGTCTTTGCGAGTGACGCAGTTTAGCGCGGTAACCCATAAGATAGTTCCGCAATCTGTTGGCTGCTCAACAGACAGGCATACGGGCGCAGTCTATACATTTTGAACAGACAAATCTTATATGGTCCAATCTTGGAGTTTGCATGTCCGATCCGAAACCAGAATACGGCACAGAACGGCAATACGAACCCGCCTCCCAGGCTTGTCAGCCGGACTCGACGTCAGATGCTGGCGACAGGATTGTATCAAGACACAATGTGGTCCGCCTGACCAACAGCGGCCTGTTGCTTCCTGCCAGGACGCCGATGTTCGATCGTGTCGTTGATCAGACCCGTCGGATCTTCAACTGCCGGGCCAGCATGTTGACGATCATCGACGAGGAAAACGATAGACAGTTCTTCAAGGCTGAGTCCGGTCTTGCCTCCTCAGCCGATGACGCCAGGGAAACATCACTCGCCTATTCGTTTTGCAAAACGGTGGTTCAAAATTCTGCGCCGCTTGTCATCAAGGACGCCCGAAACGATCCGCGTGTCACCGGGCATGAAGCCATCGCAAGGTTCGATGCCGTCGCCTATCTGGGCGTGCCGATCAAGGACGAGACCGGTCAGGCGATCGCAGCCCTGTGCCTGGTCGAGCCCGTGCCGCGCAACTGGACCTCGGCCAACATCGAGGTTCTTCAGGCCTTCGCCGAGGGCGTGTCCACGCAGATCAAGAGCATGTTCTGGGCCGAGAAGGCGCGAACTGAGAACTCAGGCATCACACGGGATGTCCCCTTCCGCATCGGCAAGATCGTGGGAGCGTCGTTGACCTACCATCACGGACCAGACGGCACCGAGCGGATCGAAAACGCTTCGAGGGAAACCGCAGATATCTGGGGCATGCTCGGGCATGTCTATGCTGATACATACAGCGATGTCTTTGGGATGTGTCTAGTCGAGGACTATCCCTTGGCACGCGCCTCCTTCGGAAACTCTGCGGCGGGCATGATCCCTTGGCATCACAAATGGCGAATCAGAACGCCCCAGGGCCAGGTAAAGTGGCTGGAGGGTCATGGTCTGCCGGTGCCCAGCTCTGTGGGCGGTATCCTTTGGAAGTGCATCGTGAGCGACGTCACCCCCGTCTTTTCCTGAACGTCCCTGTTCTTGCCATCCCGGTTCCAGACCCCTTGATGTGAAGCCCTCCGCATTCTTCTGACGATGCAGGCGGACCAGAACGGCAGGGGTCACTGTGTTGACCCAGTGCTGGTCTCATCAGCGGCAGGCTGAGCGTGAGGGGCATCTCCCTCCCCTGGCCGGTGTCCTGCATCGTCAGCTTGTTACAATCCTATCGATTTCCAGCATGTAGCTGGTGTTAGAGGTGGCCGGCTCTGCCGTCCGGTCGTCCAGTGTCAGCACCGTGCACTTCCGGCGCGTAAAAAAAGCTTCAGCGCCAGGATCTGGCAGCGGTAGTGAAGCGGGTTCTGCCCTAGCAGCCGAAGTTCGGACAGGCTGTCCAGCCCCACTCGGGTGGGGACGGTCCTCTCCACCAGCTCAAAGATGGCGCGGGCCGTTTCGGTCAGCTCGACCTCGCTCGAATGCAGCAGCGACTGCTCCTGATCGACGCCAAACTCGTCGGCAGTATTAAATATCTTGATGTACAGGCCGCGGTGACCGACCCGCCGCCCCTCCATCAGAAACTTCAGCGCCAGGTCGACTTGCCCGATCCCGGCATCCCCTCGACAAGGTAGAGCCTGTACGGCTTCAGCCCACCCCGCAGCATGCCATCAAGACTAGATGTCCCCGTCCCGGACCAGCGGTTGAGTTCCAATCCTCAGGAATATCCGGTCGCCAGCGCTTTGGTCCGCAAGACCAGCAAGACCGGCAAGACCGGCAAGACCAGCAAGACTGCGGCCTCACCAATGCCCGCACCACCTAATAAGAGATGATCGCCATAGATGTTGCAGCGCCGCCTATCGGATGATCTCGGTCCTAACAATAATTATTAAAATCAAATTATTGTATTTTAAATAATCACTTATTATTCACTTTGAAGAACACTCCGGGCTTTCTGAACACCGACGTTATTGACGGTTCCATCTTCGTCACCGGCTGGCCCGCAGCATCGCAATCGCATCGTATTTCCTCGGAAATCCGTAAGCACCCGGCGCACTCCACCGCTTGCATCCGTCTACAAACGGTCGTTTATTGGCATCTTCGAAAATTGAAAGTTGGCTTGATATGCGCTTGATTGGCTATGCTCGCGTCTCTACTGATGATCAGACGCTCTTGCCGCAGGTCCAGGCCCTGACAGGCGCAGGCTGCGCCACCATTCAGGAGGAGCACGCCTCAGGTGGCAATCGGGCCCGTCCCGTTCTGGCACGGGTCCTGGAGGCGATCCGCAGGGGCGACACGCTGGTCGTCGTCCGCATAGACCGGCTCGCCCGCTCCCTCTCGCATCTCCTGGAGGTTATCGAACAACTTGAAGCAAAGGGGGCGTTCTTTCGGTCGATCGAGGATCCGATCGATACCGCATCGCCCCAAGGCAAGTTCACACTCCAGGTCCTCGGGGCGGCGGCGGAGTTCGAGCGCGCCCTGATCCGCGAACGCACCAAGGCAGGATTGGCCAGCGCCCGTCTCGAAGGTCGGATCGGCGGCAATCCCGGTCTGCGTGCCCGAAACCCGGACGCATTGCGCAAGGTGCGTATGGCGCGGCATGAGGGCTATATGGAGAGAGTTGGCCAAACCGCAACGGACTGGGTCCCGCAGGTTCGCCGACTGCGGCCGCACATGGCTTGGGAGGATGTCCTGCGGATCATCAATGCCACCCTGCCCCCGAACCGTCACTGGACACAAGCGCGACTGCTGAGGGCTGTGCGGGCCTATGTTCGCGACGGGTTCCTGCCCCCGGAGGTGCTGGGGCGTGCCGCCCGGCGCGTGGGTGACGACCGCCTGCCCGCGATTGTGGCGGCGATAAAGGGGGCGGATCCGCAGATCACGTTGCTGCAAATTTGCGATCGCCTGGAGGCGATGCGCGAACGCACGCCGCGTGGACGCACGAAATGGCAGCCGTCATCGGTCAGAATGCTGCTGGAACGCGCGGAAAGGCTGGGGATGCTGTCGGTCAGACGAAAGGATTGACAAGCCGCAGCTGGCCTTCAACTAGAAGGCCCGCATGCATGTCCTCAGTCCATAGGGTCTTGCATCCGGCGATCAGGGCAGCAGCAACGATCATCGCGTCATAGACCGAAAGCCCATAGCGCTCGGCAAGCGCTCGACCGACCTCATGCGTGTGCAGAGTGACATTCTCGACAGGGCAAAGCGCCCGCACCCCGGCCAGGAAGCTGGCCGTTTCCTTCCAGTCGAGGCCCGCCTTGCGACGACAGTTGACCATCGCCTCGTTCAGCACCTGCACGCTGATAAGAGGGCCCTGAGCCAGAATTGTTTCTGCGCGGTCGGCCTTGGGGCCATCGTCCAGCAGATAAAGAACGACATTCGTGTCGACAAATTCAGCGCTCATGCGCGGCATCGCGGCTTAACCGTTCGGCGGCGGGCAGTGTGCCACGAAAGCGACGCAACCCGTCCAGCACTTCGTCGGCACGGGGCAGGCGTCGGACTCTCACTGGGCCGCCATCCTGCAGCAGATCGATCTGATCCCCCTCTTTTAAGCCCATGTTCCGCACCAGTTCCGCGGGTAGGCGGACGGCCAAGGAGTTGCCCCACTTTGCGACCTGCATCTCAACCTCCGCTAATGTGTATATCCTTCTCATAATGTATATCTTACCGTCTCGGGACGCAAGTGGGGGCATCAGCACCTCCGGCCGCATCGCGGGCATCCGCAGGGCAAGTGGAGGCTATGCCAAAATCTGTTGCAGGAATCGACGGACTGAGCTTTACTTACGGCACAAACAGAATAAGACGCCGCAAAGCGTAACACCATCGGGCAGGCTCGGAATGAGAGTACAAGAACGGATCGACCAGCTGGTCGGCGACCACGCTGCACGCCTGTCAGAGCGTCTGCAAGCCCATCGCGCCCAGCTGTTTCCGCCTGATGCACGTCGGGAACTGCGCAAATTCACCTCGGGCGAGGTCGCGGAACTCCTAGGCGTCAAGGATGCCTATCTGCGCAAGCTGAACCTTGACGGGCGCGGCCCCTCGCCCGAGACTCGGGCAGGCGGGCGGCGCTATTATTCGCCCGCCGACATTCAAGCACTGCGCGAAATGCTCGAAAAAGGGGCGAAAAGTCCTGGAACCTATCTGCCCGGCCGCCGCGCGGGCGACCACATGCAGGTCATTGCGGTCATCAACTTCAAGGGCGGCTCGGGCAAGACCACCACAGCGGCCCATCTGGCGCAGAAGCTGGCACTGGACGGTTATCGGGTGCTGGGGATCGATCTGGACCCACAGGCTAGCCTGTCGGCTCTGCATGGTTTTCAGCCGGAATTTGACCTGCTGGATGGCGGCACGCTGTACGACGCGATCCGTTATGACGACCCGGTGCCGTTGCGCAACGTGATTCAGCAGACCTATTTCACCCATCTCGACCTGATCCCCGGCAACCTAGACCTGATGGAGTTTGAACACGACACCCCCCGCGCATTGATGGAACGGTCGGGTACTCTTTTCTTTACTAGGATTGGCGACAAGCTGGGCGAAGTTCAGGACGATTACGATGTGGTCGTAATCGACTGTCCGCCGCAGCTGGGTTTTCTAACCATGTCAGCTCTGTCCGCTGCCACCGCCATTCTCGTGACGGTACATCCGCAAATGCTAGACGTCATGTCAATGTGCCAGTTCCTGCTGATGACCTCGAATCTACTGGGCGTCGTGGCTGAGGCGGGCGGCGACATGACCTACGACTGGCTGCGTTATGTTGTGACACGGTATGAGCCGGGCGACGGGCCACAAAATCAGATGGTTAGCTTTATGCGGTCGCTGTTCGGCGACCATGTCTTGAACCACCCGGTGTTAAAATCAACGGCAATTTCAGACGCGGGCATCACCAAACAGACGCTTTACGAAGTCGAGAAAAGCCAGTTCACGCGCGGAACCTATGAGCGCGCAATGGAAAGCCTGAACGCCGTCAACGGCGAGATCGAGGGGCTCATACAGGCCGCATGGGGCCGGGGAGGACGCTGATGGCACGCAAAAATCTACTCAAGGATCTGTTGGCACAGGCCCACGCAGGTCAAGATACGCCGACGACCGCCCTACCCCGCTCGCATCGTGGCGCAATTGGCGCCGTCAGCCAGTCCCTCGCCGACCTGAAATCACGGGCGCTGGTCGAAGTGCCGGCCGAGGTGATCGACATGGCGGGTCTGAGCGACCGGCTGGACGCCGACCCCGAAGGGATAGAGGCACTGAAGGCCTCAATCGCGGAATACGGGCAGCAGGTTCCGGTGCTGCTGCGCCACAGTGCCACGCAAGAAGGGCGGTTCGACATCGTCTTTGGTCGCAGGCGTGTTCAGGCCCTTAAGGAGTTGCGACTTCCGGTCAAGGCGATGGTGCGGAATCTGAACGATCATGATCTAGTCATTGCGCAGGGTCAGGAAAACAGCGCTCGCAAGGATCTAAGCTTTATTGAAAAGGCTAATTTCGCCGCGCAGATGCAGCAGGGCGGCTATGACCGCAAGGTCATCTGCGACGCGCTGTCGATCGATAAGACGGTAATCTCTCGGATGCTATCAATTATTGACGCTCTGCCTGCCGGGTTGATTCGCGCCATCGGTGCCGCCCCCGGCGCGGGTAGGGACCGCTGGCTGGCCCTGGCCGACAAGGCGCAAGGTCAGCCGCCTGAAGTCCTGATCGCCTCCGCCCAAGGCCCCGATTCCGACGCGCGATTTCTGGCCGTACTGGAATCTTTGGCACTGCCCAAGGCCGTGCCAAGTACCCGCACCCTAACGGGTCGCGACGGCGGCCAGTTAGGCCTAGCACGAAAAACAAAAGGAAAAACTGTGATCGAGCTATCTGGTCAAGGACGGGATTTTGCCGATTGGCTTATCGATCACATCGAAGACCTTCACCGCGACTGGTCGAATAAGAACCAATAGCGGCGCGAAGATTAGCAGGACATAAATAAGGAGGCACAACGGGACAGACCAAAAGAAAAGCCCCTCAGGACATACATCCCGAAGGGCCGCTTCTCGAACTCGCACCTCGAAGATAGCGGCTTTCGTTGACAACTGTCAACAGCGTCTTGTCGGGCGACCGATGGTTCATACCTTGTGATAATCAAATGAGGCATATTTCAATGACGCCCTTTGGGCGGCAGCCGGTGACGGCTGGCCTGTTGGCAACCCATACGCTGGCCGAGGCCCCTGCCCCGGTGCAGGCGTGTGACAAATGGGCGTTACTGCGGGATCTCACCGTCGCTCGTCAGGCTTTTGGCGTCAGTGACCGGGATCTGGTTGTTCTGGCGGCGTTACTGTCCTGTCACCCGACGCCAAAATTAACCGAAGACACATCACTGATCGTGTTCCCTTCAAACGCCACCCTGTCGGACCGCGCGCATGGAATGCCAGAAAGCACATTGCGCCGCCATATTGCGGCACTTGTGCAATCGGGTCTAATCCTGAGACGCGACAGCCCCAACGGCAAACGCTATGCCCGTCGCAGCGCCTCGGGGCGGATTGACCGCGCGTTCGGCTTTGATCTGCGCCCACTAGCGCTGCGCGCGTCTGAGATCACTATGAAAGCAGACGAGGCCCGCAGCGCAGCGCATGAACTGCGCTGCTATCGCGAAGCCGTTGTAATCGGCATTCGCGATTTGACCAAGCTAGTGATCTGGGGGGCCGAGCAGACCTCTGCTGACTGGACCGCATTGAAAGATGCTTGCAAAAACCTGCAGCGCGGCCTGAGGCGTAAGCTAGACCTGTCACAACTTCAGAGCATGGAGCTCAGCATCCGGGCCTTGACGGACCAAGTCCACGCCTTAATCGCCCCACAAGAAGCCAGCAAAACGTCTGAAATGAGCGGCACTGTCATCCAAATTGAGCGGCACCAACAGAGTTCAAATAAAGATGACTTAGAATCTGAACAAAGCCATAAAAAACGAACAAGAGCACCACAATCCATTCCCCTTAGCCTTATACTGAAAGCTACTCCAGATATCTGAGACTATGCGCCCGAGGGTGTCCAGACTTGGCAAGACCTGGTAAGGGTGGCTGATCTAGTGCGGCCAATGTTGGGCATCACACTCGAGGCATGGCAACGTGCCTGCAAGGTAATGGGCACGGAAGGCGCAGCAGTCACACTGGCATGCATGCTGCAGCGCCACGATTCCATCATGCGCCCAGGTGGGTATCTGCGCACGCTCACAGACAAAGCAGAAGGGCAGGGGTTCTCTCCAGGCCCGATGGTTATGGCGTTGTTGCGGTGTGGTAACGGCATGCAGGTCTGAGAATTGACAGCTGTCAACACAGTGCAACGGGCGAGATTAAGCTCACGCGTTTTCTTAAGCTTAACGCAGGATGCACCTCAGAACCCACTCCCGTAACAACTGGGTCATTTTCAGTCCTCCTGCCGGAAAATCTTCAAACGGGATGGATGTTCCGGTATGTCAACTCACTAATCCAATGAATAACCTTCGTATACCGACGGCGATTTAACTTCCTGCTGTGTCGTTAGAGGAGGGGCAGCGGCTCACTCCTTCCATTGCCCCAGGATCTTGAACAAGGACTATGAGTATCACACGCCTCGCGACGACCCGCATCGACAAGCTGCTTTCCTCCATGGGCTATGGATCACGCGCGGATATCGCAAGAATGGCCAGGGCCGGAGCGATCACGATGGATGCGGTAAAGGTGCTAGACGCTGCAAGCCGCGTTCCGATCACGCCCGACCTTCCACTGCGGTTCACGATTGATGGACAGGCGCTCGATCCGCTTCCGGGAATGGTCATTTTGCTGAACAAACCCGTCGGCGTGACATGCTCGCATAACGACAGTGGACCGCTGGTCTACGAGTTACTTCCCCATCGCTGGCGGCGGCGAGACCCTGTGCTTTCGACCGTCGGTCGGTTGGACAGGCAGACGTCCGGACTTCTCTTGCTGACCGATGACGGTAATTTACTACACCGCATCATCAGTCCAAGGCGGCGCATCAAGAAAATCTATCGCGTCAACCTGGCCCGGCCACTGGCCGGTTCGGAAGGCACCATCTTCGCTTCGGGCGATCTGATGCTGCGGGGAGAGACCAAGCCGTTGGCACCGGCCGACCTAACAGTCGTGTCGGAAACCGAAGTCCTGCTCAGTATCACCGAGGGCCGTTATCACCAGGTCCGGCGCATGTTTGCCGCGATCGGCAATCACGTCGAGCATTTGAAAAGAGAACGGTTGGGTGGATTGTCATTACCGGCCGATCTGGCACCGGGGCAGTGGACGCAGCTGAACAAATCAGAGACTGATTCAGTCTTTCAGTAGCGAAGGCTGAAAAAATTCCTCGACCTGGAAATGATGGCAGGAATGAACCCCAGGGGCCTATGTTACAGGCCACGGGGTTCACTCAGGGCATGTATCGAAAGCCATGCCTTTCTGGGCCATATCGCATAAATACGGTCCGTGACGGCTAATGCAGCACGCAGGACGCCGTTGCACCAGCGATCGTTTTTAAACACGGGGCAGGGGAAATGATGTATTCCCCGAGCGGCCTCTGAGTTGGAAATCTCCTAATTGAGTGAGGTCACTGCCTTGGCCCAGATGCCGGGAATGGCCGCATGCTGATCAGGGTATCGCGCTCTGACACGTGGTGAGGGATGGGCCGAGTGCCACACCCTCAGATCCCGCATTGCCAGCATGTTCGCAGCACGCGCGGCCTTCTTACCGACAAGGACCACGCTTTGAAGGCGAGGCAGTAGGTTCAACAACGCCTCCAAACGCAGCAATCCAAGTCGCCACTCCTCAGGCGTCACCTTTGTGCTGTCATTCCACCAAGGTATCGAGTTCCAGATGAGCGTCTCATTTCGCATGATCGGGATTTGCTGCATGAAAGTGAACGTGGCGCCCGCGCTCTCGTCATCGTTGTCGCGGGAGATGAAACCGGAACCAGCGCGACCCGGGCGATCGGCGTCTGTCATAGGACCAGGCTTCTCCAAGAGAAAGAGGATGCGGGCACCCACACCGCCGTCCATCGGATCGAAGTCTGGAACAGCCCCGCGACCTTCGGCTCTGAGGCCTGCCACCATGTCATTCAGCGGCGCCATGTGGGGGCTGTCGCGCAACATCTTGCGATAGGTTAGCTGGCGGATATCGCGCAAGCCGCGCGGCATATCAGGGGCAGGGAGGCCGTCTGCCGGAATGATGATAAGCTCATCCTCCACATCATAAACGAATTTGCTTTTGCGCGGCATTGCGAGTGTCAATCTCCATGGTGATCGGCTTGCCGCGTCTGGTTTGGTAGGCCGCAATATCTTCATACAGGCTAAGGGTCTTTTGCAGTTTCTCGCTATACAGAACTCACACGGGAGAACGCGCAGACATACCCCAAGCCAAAAGCCTGACATTGAATGTGATTGCGTTGTATGCGATGATGACAGCCTATGCGGAGGTACCATGGCCAGCATCACCATTAGAAACCTTCAGGATGACGTCAAGCGACGGCTGCGCATCAGGGCTGCCGAGCATGGTCGCTCCATGGAGGAGGAGGCCCGCGAGATCCTGCGCGAGGTCGTGGGGGAGGCGAAGCCCGCTCATGATCTGGCCGCAGCTATTCGAGCCCGTGTTGCGCCTCTTGGAGGGGTCACCTTGGATCTACCGCCGCGAGAGCCCATGAGAGACCCGCCAGCGTTTGATCAGGCATGAGCATGATCATCGTTGACACGAACGTGGTCTCCGAGCTGTTGCGCCCTGAGCCTGAGCCCCGTGTTGAGCGGTGGCTTTCTCAGCAAGACGGCCAGACTGTTTATCTGACAGCAATTTCCGAAGCCGAGCTTCGTCATGGCTTGGCCATCATGCCTGCGGGGAAACGGCGCACCGCCCTGATGGATGCTGTTGATAATATCCTTCGTGAGGATATGGCGGGCCGCATTCTGCCCTTCGATAGTGCCGCTGCCCAATCCTATGCAATCATCGCAGCGGGACGGCGTGCTGCCGGTCGCCCAATCATGCAGGCAGACTGCCAGATCGCCGCGATAGCGCATGCCCACGGCGCACCTGTTGCCACCCGAAACACGCCCGACTTCGAGGGCTGTGGCATAGATCTGATCAATCCTTGGAATGCTGAATGAACGCCGTTGAAATTGAACAGGCCATTTCCGAACTGGCGGAGCAGCCCTTCGACCCCGCCGAATTACCTTATGCCTTCCTGACCGCCTTCGGGAACAAGGACACGACGATCAAGCGGCTTCGCAGCGGGGGGACCAACAAGTCTGACTTTACGGGCCCGTGGGGCGGGTGTTCACCAGACAAACAACATCCACCTGGCAGCCTGCGCGCCTGGCGCTGTCGCCGAGGCGCTGGCCGCGCTCAGGGCCAGTCCCCTGACAGCCCGCGCCAAGGCCAAGTTCATCCTTGCCACTGATGGTGTCGAGCTTGAGGCAGAAGACATCACCAGCGGGGAAACCATCGCCTGCCGCTCGCGGGCATTTCCACGGTCAAGCAGATCCGAGAGAGCGCGTTCGATATCCGCGCGACCAGCCGCCTGAACCGGCTCTATGTCGAGCTGATCAAGGACAATCCCGATTGGGGCAGCTCGGACCGACGAGATGACATGAACCATTTCGTGGCGCGTCTGATCTTCTGCTTCTTTGCCGAGGACACTGACATCTTTGCCACTGAACGCCTGTTCACCGCGACGGTCGATCGGATGTCGGACCGGGACGGTGCCAACACGCATGAGGTCATTGGCGAGATCTTCCGTGCGATGAACACGCCCATTGCGAAACGAGCCGAGGCCAAGTTGCCGCGATGGGCCGATGCCTTCCCCTATGTGAACGGAGGCCTCTTCTCGGGCAGCACAGACGTGCCGCGCTTCTCAAAGATCGCGCAGCGCTATCTGTCCCACATCGGCGGCCTCGACTGGACGCAGATCAACCCGGATATTTTCGGCTCGATGATCCAGGCGGTGGCGGATGAGGAAGAGCGCTCTGTCCTAGGCATGCACTATACCGGCGTGCCGAACATCCTGAAGGTGCTGAACCCGCTGTTCCTGGACGATCTGCGGGCCGAACTGGAGGCGGCGGGCGACAACACCTGCAAGCTGGCCAATCTGCGTGCGCGCATGGCCAAGATCCGGGTCTTTGATCCGGCCTGCGGGTCAGGCAACTTCCTGGTCATCGCCTATAAGGCGATGCGGGCCATAGAGGCCGAGATCAACTGGCGCCGCGTCGAGGCGGACCGCCGCACAGACATACCTCTGACCAACTATCGCGGGATCGAGCTGCGCAGCTTATCGGCCGAGATCGCGCGGCTGGCGCTGATCATCGCGGAATACCAGTGCGACGTCACCTATCGGGGCCAGAAGGAGGCGCTGGCCGAGTTCCTGCCGTTGGATGCGCAGAACTGGATCACTTGCGGCAATGCCCTGCGGTTGGATTGGCTGTCGGTCTGCCCGCCCACGGGGACAGGGGTAAAGTTTCAAGCCGATGATCTGTTCATGTCGCCGCTGGATCAGGCGCAGATCGACTTCGCGAATGAAGGGGGCGAGACCTATATCTGCGGGAACCCACCTTACTTGGGGTCCAAGTGACAATGTGTAGAGCAAAAAGACGATCTGCAGCGAGTTTTTGGCGGGCGCACGACAAGCTGGAAGTCGCTCGACTATGTCTCTGGCTGGTTTATAAAAGCCACCGATTACGGCTTACACACGCCTGCTGCGTCGGCTTTTGTATCAACCAATTCGATCTGCCAAGGGCAGCAGGTTCCTATCCTTTGGCCGCTGATCGGCGTTGTTGCAGAAAGGCGGCGTGATGCGTGACTGCCCCTTCCCCCTTCATCGTCAGGCCACGCGGACGATCTCGGCGGTGCCGAGGGCGTTGAAGCGGTTCATGAGCGCGACGCGGATATGGATTTCGGCGGTCTGACGGTCGGGGTC
>NZ_SUNH01000005.1 GCF_005048265.1 Paracoccus hibiscisoli | reverse complement strand
CATAGGCGCGGAATTCGCCGAAATACTTGGTGATCGCCGCCGTCAGCGTCGTCTTGCCGTGGTCAACGTGGCCGATCGTGCCGATGTTGACGTGCGGTTTGTTCCGTTCAAACTTTGCCTTTGCCATGGAATGGCTCCTTGTTCTTCAATGCTTGGTAAAGGGGCGGGGCGCGATGCCCCGCCGCAAGATCAGGCGTATTTCTTCTGGATCTCGTCCGAGATGTTCTGCGGCACGGCCTCATAGTGGTCGAACTGCATCGAGAACACCGCACGGCCCGACGACATCGAACGCAGGTTGTTGATGTAACCGAACATGTTGGCCAGCGGCACGAAGGCGTCGATGACGTTCGCGTTGCCGCGGCTGTCCTGCCCCCGGACCATGCCACGACGGCTGGTCAGGTCACCGATGATCGAGCCGGTATATTCCTCCGGCGTGACGACCTCGACCTTCATGATCGGCTCAAGCAGCTTGGCGCCGGCCTTCTTCAGGCCTTCGCGCATCGCGGCACGGGCCGCGATCTCGAATGCCAGCACCGAGGAGTCGACGTCGTGGAACGCACCGTCCGTCAGCGCGACCTTGAAGTCGATGACCGGGAAGCCTGCCAGCGGACCGGAATCCATGACCGACTTGATGCCCTTTTCGACGCCCGGGATGTATTCCTTGGGCACCGCACCGCCGACGATCTTGGATTCGAACGAATAGCCTTCGCCCGGCTCGGTCGGGGTGATGGTCAGCTTGATGCGCGCGAACTGGCCGGTACCACCGGTCTGCTTCTTGTGCGTGTAGTCGATGTCGGCCGACTGCGAGATCGTCTCGCGGTATGCCACCTGGGGTGCACCGATATTCGCCTCGACCTTGAACTCGCGCTTCATGCGGTCGACCAGGATGTCGAGGTGAAGTTCGCCCATGCCCTTCATGATCGTCTGTCCCGATTCAAGATCGGTCTCGACGCGGAAGGACGGGTCCTCTGCCGACAGGCGCTGAAGGGCCAGGCCCATCTTTTCCTGGTCCGCCTTGGACTTGGGTTCGACGGCGATCTCGATCACCGGCTCGGGGAAGGTCATCGTTTCCAGAACGACGGGGTTTGCCGGATCGCACAGGGTATCGCCCGTGGTCGTGTCCTTCAGACCCGCCAGCGCGATGATGTCGCCCGCAAAGGCTTCCTCGATTTCCTCACGGTTGATCGAGTGCATCATCATCATGCGGCCGACGCGCTCGCGCTTGCCCTTGGTGGCGTTCAGCATCTGATCGCCCTTTTTCATCACGCCCGAATAGATGCGCGTGAAGGTCAGCGAACCGACGAAGGGGTCGTTCATGATCTTGAACGCCAGGCCCGAGAACGGCTGGCTGTCATCAGCGCGGCGTTCCATGTTCCGGGTTTCGGTCTCGTCGCCGGGCAGGAAGCCCATATAGGCCGGAACGTCCAGCGGCGAGGGCAGGAAGTCGATGACCGAGTTCAGCAGGGGCTGCACGCCCTTGTTCTTGAACGCGGAACCGGCGGTGACCGGGAAGAACGACAGCGACAGAGTGCCCTTGCGGATCAGGGCGCGCAGGGTTGCCTCGTCGGGCTCGGTGCCCTCCAGATAGGCCTCCATGGCCGCATCGTCCTGCTCGACCACCAGTTCCAGCAGGTTCATGCGCCATTCGGCGGCCAGGTCCTGCAGCTCTGCGCGGATCGGGCGACGGAACCAGGATGCACCAAGGTCTTCACCTTCCCACACCCATTCTTCCATCTTGATCAGGTCGATGATGCCTTCCAGCTTGTCCTCGGCGCCGATCGGCAGGGCGATCGGGCAGGGGGTGCCACCGGTGCGGTCCTTGATCATCTTCACGCAGTTGAAGAAGTCGGCGCCGATCTTGTCCATCTTGTTGACGAACACGATCCGCGGAACCTTGTAGCGGTCGGCCTGGCGCCACACGGTCTCGGTCTGCGGCTCGACGCCGGCATTGGCGTCCAGCAGACAGATCGCGCCGTCCAGCACCGCCAGCGAACGCTCGACCTCGATGGTGAAGTCCACGTGGCCGGGGGTGTCGATGATGTTGAAACGGTATTTCGTGTCCGAAGTCCCCTCGGTGGTGGGGTCTTCCTGACGCTGCCAGAACGTGGTGGTCGCGGCAGACGTGATCGTGATGCCGCGCTCCTGCTCTTGCTCCATCCAGTCCATGGTCGCAGCGCCGTCATGCACTTCGCCGATCTTGTGCGACTTGCCGGTGTAGTAAAGGATGCGTTCGGTCGTCGTCGTCTTGCCGGCATCAATGTGGGCCATGATGCCGAAGTTGCGATAACGGGGAAGCTGATATTCGCGTGCCATGAAGTGGATCCTTTCGCCTTACCAGCGGTAGTGGCTGAACGCCTTGTTGGCGTCGGCCATCTTGTGCGTGTCTTCGCGCTTCTTCACGGCGGTTCCGCGGCCGTTGACGGCATCGGACAGCTCGCCTGCAAGGCGCTCTTCCATCGTGTTCTCGTTGCGCTTGGCCGCGGCGGTGATCAGCCAGCGGATGGCCAGCGCCTCGCGACGGATCGGGCGAACCTCGACGGGGACCTGATAGGTGGCACCACCGACGCGGCGCGAACGCACCTCGACCGAGGGTTTCACGTTTTCCAGCGCCTCGTGGAAGACTTCGATCGGCTCGCGCTTGAGACGGATCTCGACGCGCTCCAGCGCGTTGTAGACGATCCGCTCGGCGATCGATTTCTTGCCGTCAACCATCAGGTTGTTCATGAATTTGGTCAGCACGCGATCGCCATACTTGGCGTCGGGCAGGACATCGCGCTTTTCAGCGGCGTGACGACGGGACATATCTGCCTCTCCTTATTTCGGACGCTTGGCGCCGTATTTCGAACGACGCTGGCGACGATCCTTGACGCCCTGGGTATCCAGCACACCGCGCAGGATGTGGTAACGGACACCCGGAAGGTCTTTCACGCGGCCGCCGCGGATCAGCACGACGCTGTGTTCCTGCAGGTTGTGCTTTTCGCCCGGAATGTAGGAGATGACCTCGAAGCCATTCGTCAGGCGCACCTTGGCGACCTTACGCATAGCGGAGTTCGGCTTCTTCGGCGTCGTGGTGTAGACGCGCGTGCAGACACCGCGTTTCTGCGGGCAGCCCTGAAGGTGCTGCGACTTGGAGCGCTGCACTTTCGGCTGCCGCGGCTTGCGGATCAGCTGTTGGATCGTCGGCATTCGGTTCCCCGTCTTGCTCTGTCAATACTCGCAACCGATCGGTTGCGCCGCTTCTCGACGGCATCTTGCGCGAATCGCAAAATGCCAAGCCCGTCCCGCCCATAAAGGGCTGACGGGCATTCTTCCAGAGGATAAGGGCGGTTCGGCCCAGACCTCACAGGTTCTGGTACCCGGAACGGTTTCCCGTCAGGTCGCGTGGCTATAGGGTGAATCCCCGCGCCTGTCAACACGGCCCCCCTGCCCCACCCCTCAGGTCAGCGACCGCGCCAGGGCCGCCAGATCGCCCCGCCGCAGGCCGAACCGGGTGCGCAGCAGGCGGTTCATCTGGCCCTCCTCGGGCTGCCAGGGCAGGCCGGGCCCCATATCGCCCGAGTCGCTGTCGCCGTGGATCGAGCGGATGAACATCAGCGGGCCGTTGATCTGGACCCCCGGCATCCACTGCCCCAGCTTGGTGTGGTTGTAATGCAGGGCGGTTTCCGCCGCATCGGGCCGCAGAAAGATCGTCAGGGCGACGCCCATGTTGTGGCAGATGCGGGGCGTGATCTTCAGCTGGCCGTCCCGCGCCTCGACCATCAGGCCGCGCCCGTAATCCAGCGACAGCTTGCCCTCGGCCTGCCACAGGCCCGCGATCAGGGCGAAATCGCGGCGCGCGGCCTGAACATAGTCGACCGCCACGGCATCGTCGTCGTCATGGCGGAAATGGCCGATGACATCCGCGTCGGGGTCCACATGCGGGGCCACGGCGGCGCGGCAGGCCTGCAGGTGATAATCCATCGGCGGCACCAGCGACAGGCGCAGTTGCGGCACCCGGTCGCACAGGGCGCGCAGGCGGCCCAGCCACGGCTCGGGCAGGTCCGGCCCGGTCATCACCACCAGCGTATAGTCGGGATCGGTCTGCGCCAGCCATCCGGGCAGGGCGACGGTGGTGAACCAGTGCCAGCGCCGCTCCAGCCGGGCCGGGTCGTAAAGGTAGGCCCGCCGGGCGGCGATGCTGTCGTGTTCGACCTGATAGCCGCGCAGGCCCAGATAGGAATACCGGCACAATCCCAGCATCTGGACCCGCATCAGCGTCGCCGCCCCAGCTGCGCCTCGCGCCAGATCGTATAGATGCCCGCCCCCACGACCAGGGCCGATCCGACCCAGGTCCACAGGTCCGGCCAGTCGCCAAAGATCACCAGCCCCAGCACGATCGCCGCCAACAGCGAGGTATAGCGGAACGGCGACACGGCGGAGATCTCTCCGACGCGCATGGCGGCGACCGCGCTGACATATCCGACGGTCAGGAACGCGGCGCTCAGCAGCAGCAGGCCGATCTGCGCCCCCGTGGGCAGAACCCAGCCCTGCCCCAGGCTGAACAGCAGCCCGGTCAGCGTCACCAGAACCGCCGCGTAGAAGGCGATGGTCGATGACGCGACGTCGCGCCCGAACTGCCGCGTGGACAGGTCGCGCAGCGCGACCATCAGCATCGCCCCAAGCGCCACCAGCGACCAGATGCCGAAGGTGCCGCCCCCCGGGCGCAGGATGATCAGCACGCCCAGCATGCCCACCCCCACCGCCAGCACCCGCCGCCAGCCCAGGCTTTCGCCAAAGAACAGCGCCGCCCCCAGCATCACCACCAGCGGCAGCGACTGCATCACCGCCGTCAAGTCCGCGATGGCCATGCGCTGCAGCGCGTTCAGGAACAGCAGGGTCGAGCCGATCTCTCCGATCAGACGCAGGGTCATGGGGCGTCGTGCGGCCTGCGGGATGCGCAGGCGCAGCCCCCCCGTCCGACTGGCCAGCGCGACCAGCGCCAGCATCACGAACAGCCCGCGCAGGGTGATCGCCTGATACAGCGGCATGTCCTGGGTCACGAACTTGATGATCGCGTCGTTGCAGGTGAACCCGATCATCGACAGCGTCATCAGCCCCGCGCCACGCAGGTTGTCGCCCGGCTGCAGCGGTTCCGGCCGGATCGAGGCGGGGCGAGTCCGGCGCAGCGGAGAGATCAGGGGCGAGGGCATGGGGGCTTTCCGGTGAATGCGGCGGTTGCGGGAATGTCAGGCCAGCGGATCTTCGGTGCCTGTCAGCGCCGCACTCAGCGCAGGCAGATCCAGGCCAAAGCGGCGGCTCAGCACCTGCGCCAGTTCGGCCTCGTCGGTGGGAATGCGATTGCGGCCGATCAGGTGGCCGCGGCTGTCATTGGTGGCGTGATGGCCGCGAATCCACATCGCCCGGCCCGGCATGGCGATGGTCGGCGCCTTGGTCCAGACCTTGTCATGGCGATAATTCATCAGCGACCGCACTGCGCCCCCCGGAAAATAGAAGGTCTGCGCCGGAACCCAGTTCTGCGCCATCTCGGCATGCAGCGCAAAGCGGCCGTCCGCCACCTCGGCCACCAGGCCGCTGATATAGTTGATGACGACGGGATGATGCTGGCCCGCCAACCGCTCGGCCAGGCGATGATCGGCGCGCACGCGGCGCACGTAATCCACCGCGACCGCATCGTCGTCATCCATGCGAAAACGCACCACCACGTCGGCGGTCAGATCGATGTGGCGCGCCAGGGCCTCGCGGCAGGACGGGGCATGGCGGGCGGGGGGCAGCTGCTCGATCCGGATCTGGGGCATCACCTGTGCCAACCGCTGCAGGCGGGCCAGCCAGCGCGCGGGCAGATCCGAGCCCGTGACGATGATCAGGAGGAAATCGGGGTCGGTCTGCCACATCAACGGCGGGATGCAGACGGCCTCGAACCAGCGCATCCGCTGCTCCATGCGGGCAGGGTCGTAAAGAATGGCCCGGTTGCGGTCCAGATCATCGCCGGTGGTCTGGAAATCGCCCTGCGTCAGCAGCGAAAAACGACACAGGCCCAGGACTTGAATGCGCATCACGGTTCCTTGAACGGCAAATGCAGTATGTGCACGGCGTCCGGTCGGTCAACCGAAAAGACAAAGGCCCGACACAGGGTGCCGGGCCTTTGCCAGTCATGATCCGGGACGATCAGTCCTCGTTGCGATCCTCGGGCACATCCACCGCCTCGGGGGCAGAGGGCGCAAAGCTCGGCTCGGGGGCGGCCAGGGCAGCCGCGGCCTCGGCGGCGCTGCGACGCGCCTCGATGACCTCGGCGTCCCGCTCGGCCGCGATGCGGCGAACGCGTGTGGTCGCACCACCGGTGCCCGCCGGGATCAGGCGGCCCACGATGACGTTCTCCTTGAGGCCGACCAGCTTGTCGCGCTTGCCCTGGACGGCAGCCTCGGTCAGCACGCGGGTCGTCTCCTGGAAGGAGGCGGCCGAGATGAAGCTGCGGGTCTGCAAGCTGGCCTTGGTGATGCCCAGAAGGACAGGCTCGCCCGTGGCGGGACGTCCGCCGCGTGCCTCGATCTTGGCGTTCTCCTCGACGAATTCGTCACGCTCGACGTTTTCGCCCTTCAGCAGCGTGGTGTCGCCGCCGTCCAGGATCTCGATCTTCTGCAGCATCTGGCGAACGATCACCTCGATGTGCTTGTCGTTGATCTTCACGCCCTGCAGGCGATAGACGTCCTGCACCTCGTCGATGAGATAGTCGGCCAAGGCCTCGATCCCCATGATGCGCAGGATGTCATGCGGCGCGGGATTGCCGTCCATGATATAGTCACCCTTCTGCACGAAGTCGCCTTCCTGCACCGGGATGTGCTTGCCCTTGGGCACCATGTATTCGACGGGGGTCAGACCCTCCTCAGACGGCTCCAGCGTGATGCGGCGCTTGTTCTTGTAGTCCTTGCCAAAGCGCACATAGCCGTCGATCTCGGCGATGATCGCGTGATCCTTGGGACGACGGGCCTCGAACAGTTCGGCCACCCGCGGCAGACCACCGGTGATGTCCTTGGTCCGCGCGCCTTCACGCGGGATGCGGGCCACCACGTCGCCGGGACGGATCTCCTGGCCGTCCTCGACCGACAGCACGGCATCCACCGACATCGGATAGCTGACCGGGTTGCCCTGATCGTTGCGCACCGGCTCGCCGTTGGCGTCCATGATGATGATCTCGGGCTTGAGGTCGTTGCCTTTCGGCGCCGACCGCCAGTCCGTCACGATCTTCTGGGTCATGCCCGTCGCATCGTCGGTCTCGTCGCGGACCGAGATCCCCGACATCAGGTCGACGAACTTGGCCACGCCGCCCTTCTCCGCGATGATCGGCAGGGTATAGGGGTCCCATTCGAACAGCTTCGCGCCGCGGATGACCCGCTCGCCTTCCTTCACGAACAGCTTGGAGCCGTAGAACAGCTTGTGGCTGGCCCGCTCCTGCCCCTGGTCGTCCAGGACCAGCAGCTGCATGTTGCGCGACATCACCACCTGCTCGCCATTGGCATTGCCCAGGATATTGGCGTTGCGATAGGACACTGTGCCTTCATGGGACGCGGCCTGGAACGACTGCTGGCCGCCCTGCGCGATGCCGCCGATGTGGAAGGTCCGCATCGTCAACTGGGTGCCCGGTTCGCCGATCGACTGCGCGGCGATGATGCCGACAGCCTCGCCGATGTTGACCAGCGTGCCGCGGGCCAGATCGCGGCCATAGCACAGCGCGCAGATCCCATCCTCGGATTCGCAGGTCAGCGCCGAGCGGATGCGCACGGTCTGCACGCCTGCCGCCTCGATGGCGTCGGCGCGGCGTTCGTCGATCACCTCGCCGGCGCGGACGATGATCTCGTCCTCACCCGGGACCAGCACGTCCTCGGCGGTGGTGCGGCCCAGCACGCGTTCGGCCAGCGGGCTGATGACCTCGCCGTCGTTCACCGCGGCGGATGCCGTGATGGCGCGTTCGGTGCCGCAATCATGCTCGCGGATGATGCAGTCCTGCGCCACGTCGACCAGTCGACGCGTCAGATAGCCCGAGTTCGCGGTCTTCAACGCCGTGTCCGACAGACCCTTGCGGGCGCCGTGGGTCGAGTTGAAGTATTCAAGAACGGTCAGACCTTCCTTGAAGTTCGAGATGATCGGCGTCTCGATGATCTCACCCGACGGCTTGGCCATCAGGCCGCGCATGCCGCCCAGCTGCTTCATCTGGTTGACCGAACCCCGCGCACCGGAATGCGCCATCATATAGACCGAGTTCGGCTCCATCTCGGCGCCGTTCTCGTCCTTTTTCTTGGACGAGATGGTGGTCATCATGGCTTCGGTCACGCGGTCGTTGCACTTGGACCAGGCGTCGACAACCTTGTTGTACTTCTCGCCCTGGGTGATCAGACCGTCCAGATACTGCTGTTCGAACTCCTTGACCTGATCCTGGACCTCGCCGACGATCTCCCACTTGGTGTCGGGAACGACCATGTCGTCCTTGCCAAAGCTGATGCCGGCCTTGAATGCCTCGCGGAACCCAAGCGTCATGATCTGGTCGCAGAAGATCACCGATTCCTTCTGACCGCAGTAGCGGTAGACGGTGTCGATGACGACCTGAACGTCTTTCTTGCGCAGCAGCTGGTTGACCAGGCTGAACGGTGCCTTGGCATTCAGCGGCAGCAGACCGCCAAGCCGCAGCCGGCCCGGCGTAGTCTCGAACCGCTGCCACACCTCATTGCCGTTCTCGTCGATCTGCTTGATGCGCGCCTGAATCTTGGCGTGCAGATGCACCTCGCCTGCGGCCAGCGCATGCTCGACCTCGTCGATGTTGGAGAAGGCCATGCCTTCGCCCTTCATCCCGTCGCGCATCATCGTGACGTAGTAGATACCAAGGATCATGTCCTGCGACGGCACGATGATCGGCGCGCCGTTGGCGGGCGACAGAACGTTGTTCGTCGACATCATCAGGACGCGCGCCTCAAGCTGCGCCTCCAGCGACAGCGGGACGTGCACGGCCATCTGGTCGCCGTCAAAGTCGGCGTTGAAGGCCGAACAGACCAGCGGGTGCAGCTGGATCGCCTTGCCTTCGATCAGGATCGGCTCGAACGCCTGGATGCCAAGACGGTGCAGCGTGGGCGCGCGGTTCAGCAGAACCGGATGCTCGCGGATGACCTCGTCCAGAATGTCCCAGACCTCGGGGCGTTCCTTCTCGACCAGCTTCTTGGCCTGCTTGACGGTGCTGGACAGACCCTTCGCCTCAAGTCGCGAATAGATGAACGGCTTGAACAGCTCCAAGGCCATCTTCTTCGGCAGGCCGCACTGATGCAGCTTCAGCTCGGGGCCGGTCACGATGACCGAACGACCCGAAAAATCGACGCGCTTGCCCAGAAGGTTCTGGCGGAAGCGGCCCTGCTTGCCTTTCAGCATGTCCGACAGCGACTTCAGCGGGCGACGGTTGTTGCCCGTGATGACGCGGCCACGGCGGCCGTTGTCGAACAGCGCATCGACCGATTCCTGCAGCATGCGCTTTTCGTTGCGCACGATGATGTCCGGCGCGCGCAGCTCGATCAGCCGCTTCAGACGGTTGTTGCGGTTGATCACCCGGCGATAGAGGTCGTTCAGGTCCGACGTGGCGAACCGGCCGCCGTCCAGCGGGACCAGCGGGCGCAGTTCCGGCGGAATGACCGGAATCACGGTCAGGACCATCCATTCCGGACGGTTGCCCGATTCCAGAAAGCTCTCGACGATCTTCAGGCGCTTGATGATCTTCTTGGGCTTCAGCTCGCCGGTGGCGGCCTTCAGGTCCTCGCGCAGCTGATCAGCGGTTGCCGCCAGATCGATATTGGCCAGCATCGCGCGGATGGCTTCGGCACCGATATCCGCCTGGAAGGCGTCGGCGCCAAAGTTGTCCTGCGCGTCCAGGAACTCTTCCTCGGACAGCAGCTGACCATAGGTCAGGTCGGTCAGACCCGGCTCGATGACGACATAGTTCTCGAAGTACAGAATCCGTTCCAGATCGCGCAGGGTCATGTCCAGCATAAGGCCGATGCGGCTCGGCAGCGACTTCAGGAACCAGATGTGGGCCACGGGGGCGGCCAGCTCGATATGGCCCATCCGCTCGCGGCGGACCTTCTGCAGGGTCACTTCCACGCCGCATTTCTCGCAGACCAGGCCGCGATACTTCATGCGCTTGTACTTGCCGCACAGGCATTCGTAATCCTTGATCGGACCAAAGATGCGCGCGCAGAACAGGCCGTCACGCTCAGGCTTGAACGTGCGATAGTTGATGGTTTCGGGCTTCTTCACCTCGCCAAAGGACCAGGCCAGAATTTCTTCGGGCGAGGCCAGCGAGATCTTGATTTCATTGAACTGCCGCGGCGGGGCCAGCGGGTTCAGGGGGTTCGTGGCAAGTTCCTGGTTCATTCTCAATTCCTAATGAAGGGCATGGAGGAAGGGGTGGTGAGGGCTTTCGCCCTCACTCGTCCTCGTCCACATCCAGGAGTTCCATGTTGAGGCCCAGACCCCGGACCTCCTTGACCAGCACGTTGAACGATTCCGGCACACCCGCCTCGAAGTTGTCCTCGCCCTTGACGATGGACTCGTAGACCTTGGTGCGGCCGGCGACGTCGTCCGACTTGACGGTCAGCATTTCCTGCAACGTATAGGCGGCGCCATAGGCCTCCAGGGCCCAGACCTCCATCTCGCCAAGACGCTGGCCACCGAACTGGGCCTTGCCGCCAAGAGGCTGCTGCGTGACCAACGAGTACGGACCTGTCGAACGCGCGTGCATCTTGTCATCGACAAGGTGGTGCAGCTTGAGGACGTACTTCATGCCCACGGTGACCTTGCGGGCGAACTGCTCGCCCGTGCGGCCGTCGAACACCACCGACTGACCCGAGGTGTCGAACCCGGCACGCGTCAGCGCGTCGTTCACGTCCGCCTCCTTGGCGCCGTCAAAGACCGGCGTGGCGATGGGAACACCGGCGCGCACCGTATCGGCGTGCTCGCGCAGCTGCTCATCCTCCATGCCCTCGAAGGTGTCGGCATACAGCTCGTCGCCGTAACCGATGCGCATGGCCTCGCGGACCGGAGTCATGTCGCCATTGCGGCGGTAATCCTCCAGCGCCTCGTCGATCTTGAGGCCCAGGGCACGGCTGGCCCAACCCATGTGGGTCTCCAGGATCTGACCCACGTTCATGCGCGACGGCACGCCCAGGGGGTTCAGAACCAGGTCGACGGGGGTGCCG
The DNA here is from genome assembly GCF_005048265.1 of Paracoccus hibiscisoli. Classification (GTDB taxonomy): domain Bacteria; phylum Pseudomonadota; class Alphaproteobacteria; order Rhodobacterales; family Rhodobacteraceae; genus Paracoccus; species Paracoccus hibiscisoli. Next base: position 215,359 of record NZ_SUNH01000005.1, on the reverse strand, counting down.
TCTGCCAGGAACGGCATGTCCTCCATCGGGACCACCTTGGACACGACGCCTTTGTTGCCGTGACGACCGGCCATTTTGTCGCCCGCCTGCAGCTTGCGCTTCACGGCGACGAAGACCTTGACCATCTTCATCACGCCCGGCGGCAGGTCGTCGCCCTGACGGACCTTCTCGACCTTGTCCTCGAAACGCGCTTCCAGCAGCTTCTTCTGGGTGTCGTACTGGCCGTTCAGGGCCTCGACATCCTTGGCCACGTCCTCTTCGGACACGGCCAGCTGCCACCACTGGCCACGCGACATGGTGCCCAGCAGCTCCTCGGTGATCTCGGTCCCCGAGCGGATGCCCTTGGGGCCCTTGAGCGCGGTCTTGCCCAGGATCAACGTCTTGAGACGCGCGTAGATGTTGCGGTCCAGGATGCCCTGTTCGTCGTCGCGGTCGCGCGCCAGACGCTCGACTTCCTCGCGCTCGATCTGCAGGGCGCGCTCGTCCTTGTCGACGCCGTGGCGGTTGAAGACCCGCACCTCGACGATGGTGCCATAGGCACCCGGCGGCAGACGCAGCGAGGTGTCGCGGACGTCGGACGCCTTTTCACCAAAGATGGCGCGCAGCAGCTTTTCTTCCGGCGTCATCGGGCTTTCGCCCTTGGGGGTGATCTTGCCCACCAGGATGTCGCCCGGTCCACATTCGGCGCCGATATAGACGATGCCAGCCTCATCCAGATTGCGCAGGGCCTCTTCGCCCACGTTCGGGATGTCGCGGGTGATCTCCTCCGGCCCCAGCTTGGTGTCGCGGGCCGCAACCTCGTATTCGTCGATATGGATCGAGGTGAACACGTCGTCGCGGTGGATCCGCTCGCTGATCAGGATCGAGTCCTCGTAGTTGTAGCCGTTCCACGGCATGAACGCGACGACCACGTTCCGGCCGATCGCCAGTTCGCCCTGGTCGGTCGAGGGACCGTCCGCGATGACCTGGTTGGCCACGACCTTCTCGCCGACCTTGACCAGCGGACGCTGGTTGATGGTCGAGGACTGGTTCGAGCGCTTGAACTTGCGCAGACGATAGATGTCCACGCCCGCATCGCCCGCGCCCATGTTCTCGGTCGCCCGGACAACGATGCGCTGCGCGTCGACCTGGTCGATCACGCCGCCGCGGCGCGCCATGATGGCGGCCCCGGAATCGCGGGCGACGGTCGCCTCCATGCCGGTGCCGACGAACGGCGCCTCGGCCCGCAGCAGCGGGACCGCCTGACGCTGCATGTTCGAGCCCATCAGCGCGCGGTTGGCGTCGTCGTTCTCAAGGAACGGGATCAGGGCTGCCGCGACCGACACCAGCTGCTTGGGCGACACGTCGATCAGGTCGATCGCATCCACCGGGTTCAGCATGAAGTCGCCCGACTGGCGGGTGCTGATCAGCTCGTCGACGAACCCGCCTTCGGCGTCCAGCGTCGCGTTGGCCTGCGCCACGGTGTGACGCATCTCCTCGGTCGCGGACATATAGACGACCTCGTCGGTCACCTTGCCCTCAATCACCTTGCGATAGGGGGTCTCGATAAAGCCGTACTTGTTGACCCGCGCAAAGGTGGCCAGCGAGTTGATCAGACCGATGTTCTGACCTTCCGGCGTCTCGATCGGGCACATCCGGCCATAATGGGTCGGGTGGACGTCGCGAACCTCAAAGCCCGCACGCTCGCGCGTCAGACCGCCCGGCCCAAGGGCCGACAGGCGGCGCTTGTGCGTCACTTCGGACAGCGGGTTGGTCTGGTCCATGAACTGCGACAGCTGGCTGGAGCCGAAGAATTCACGCACCGCCGCCGCTGCGGGTTTGGCGTTGATCAGGTCCTGCGGCATGACGGTGTCGATCTCGACGCCGGACATACGCTCGCGGATGGCACGCTCCATGCGCAGCAGGCCGACGCGGTACTGGTTCTCCATCAGCTCGCCGACCGAACGCACCCGGCGGTTGCCCAGGTGGTCGATGTCGTCGATCTCGCCCTTGCCGTCGCGCAGTTCGACCAGGCCGCTGATGCAGTGGACGATGTCCTCGTGGCGCAGCGTGCGCTGCGTATCGGGGGCATCCAGCGCAAGACGCATGTTCATCTTGACCCGGCCCACGGCGGACAGGTCATAGCGTTCGCTGTCGAAGAACAGCGAGTTGAACAGGTTCGACGCGGCCTCGACGGTGGGCGGCTCGCCCGGGCGCATGACGCGATAGATGTCCATCAGCGCGCCTTCGCGGCCCATGTTCTTGTCCGCGGCCATCGTGTTGCGGATGTAGGGACCGACATTGACGTGGTCGATGTCCAGCACCGGCACGTCGGTGATGTCGTTGTCCAGCAGCACCTTGAGCAGGCCGCCGCTCATCTCGCCCTGCTTGTCGTATTCCGCGGTGATCTCGTCACCCGCTTCGGCATAGATGAAGCCGGTCTGCTCGTTGACGATGTCCTTGGCGACAAAGCGGCCGACGATGCGCTCGAACGGGACGAACAGGTTCAGCTGCTCTTCCGACTCCAGCAGCTTCTTGACCAGGCGCGGAGTCACCTTCTCGCCGGCCTTGCTGATGACCTCGCCGGTATCGGCGTTCACCAGATCAAAGGCCGGGCGGGTGCCGCGCACGCGCTCGGGGAAGAACCGCGTCACCCAGCCCTGCTCGCGCCCCTCGCGGCGCAGGGTATAGGTCACGGTCTCGTAGAACGCGTCCATGATCGCTTCCTGATCCATGCCCAGGGCATAGAGCAGCGTCGTCACCGGCAGCTTGCGGCGGCGGTCGATGCGGGCGAACACCAGATCCTTCGCGTCGAATTCGAAATCCAGCCACGATCCGCGATAGGGAATGATGCGGCAGGCGAACAGCAGCTTGCCCGACGAATGCGTCTTGCCGCGGTCATGGTCGAAGAACACGCCCGGGCTGCGGTGCATCTGCGACACGACCACACGCTCGGTGCCGTTCACGATGAACGTGCCGTTCGTCGTCATCAGGGGCATGTCGCCCATGAAGACGTCCTGTTCCTTGATGTCCTTGACGGATTTCGCCCCGGTGTTCTCGTCGACATCGAACACGATCAGACGCAGGGTGACCTTCAGCGGCGCGGCATAGGTCATGTCGCGCTGCTGGCACTCGTCCACGTCGTATTTCGGCTTTTCCAACTCGTACTTCACGAATTCCAGCGTCGCGGTCTCGTTGAAGTCCTTGATCGGGAACACCGACTGGAACACGCCCTGGATGCCGTCACCATCGTTATGACCGCTGCCCTCGCCCGAGTTCAGGAACAGGTCATAGGAGGATTTCTGAACCTCGATCAGGTTCGGCATCTCCAGAACTTCACGGATGTTGCCATAATAGCGGCGGATCCGCTTTTGGCCGACATAAGCTTGCGCCATGGGGTCTTGTCACCTTTCGTCTTCGCGCGCGTCCGGGTCGGGGCCCCCGGAACGCACCTACGAATGCAGGGGTGAGGTTCCATTCGTGCCACGCGTCCCACCGCGCGGCTCCCGAACCTCGAACATGCCCTGAAGGAATGTCCGCCAGCCGGACCGCCCTTCAAGACAGGTTCGGCAGGGACCGGGAAACCCCGGACCCTGCCTGTCTTCAACCGATCAGATGACCGATTACTTCAGCTCGACCTTGGCGCCGGCTGCTTCCAGCTTCTTCTTCACTTCTTCGGCGTCAGCCTTGGAAGCGCCTTCTTTGACCTTGCCGCCAGCTTCGACCAGGTCCTTGGCTTCTTTCAGGCCCAGACCGGTGATGCCGCGAACTTCTTTGATCACGTTGATCTTGTTGGCGCCGGCTTCGACCAGGACGACGTCGAATTCGGTCTTCTCTTCTTCGGCCTCTGCCGAAGCAGCAGGGCCAGCCATCATGACGGCGCCACCGGCGGCCGGCTCGATGCCGTACTCATCCTTCAGGATGGTCTTCAGTTCCTGGGCTTGCAGCAGGGTCAGGCCCACGATTTCTTCGGCGAGTTTCTTCAGATCAGCCATTTTTCCGTTCTTTCCAGTTAATGTTCCAACGTCGGGTCTTCAACCACCAGTAGGGATCAGGTTGCTTACGCAGCCTCACGTTCCTCGAGGGTCGTGAGGATGCTCGCGATGTTCGAAGCAGGCGCGCCAATGGCACCGGCGATGTTCGAAGCGGGCGCACCGAGGCACGACACGATCTGAGCAATCAGCTCTTCACGCGACGGCATCGAGGCGACGGCTTTCACACCGGCCGGATCCAGAGCCGAGTCACCCATCGCACCACCCAGGATCACGAAACGCTCGTTATCCTTGGCGTACTTGTCGGCGATCCGCGCAGCAGCGGTCGGATCCTCCGAATAGGCGATCACGGTCATGCCCGTCAGATAGTCGGCGATGCTTGCGCAAGGCTTTCCTTCCAGGGCGATCTTGGCGAGCTTGTTCTTGGCAACGCGAACCGAACCACCCGCTTCGCGCATGCGCGCGCGGAGGTCCTGCATATGTGCAACCGTCATCCCCTCGTAGTGGGCAACCACCACGACGCCAGAGCTTTCGAAGATCTGGCCGAGTTCGTCGACCAGCTGTTCTTTCTGTGCTCTATCCACGGTTTCACTCCAAGTAGGGGGGTATCCCCCCGGCTCTCACTTTTCCCGGCCAAGAGGGGCCGGGTCGGGTCCGTTAGGGCAAGATCACCCGAAGGTCGGAACCTCCGGAAAAACGCTTCCCCATCTCAGGAAGGACATTAAGCGGGGTTTCCCCCGCACCCTCCGTCTCGGACAGGACAGGGCCGCGTGCGGCCCCGCCATCCCCTGCCCTTTCAGGCAGGGAAATCCTGTGGTCTCAGTTGGCGGTCGCCGAAACGACGTCCACCGACACGCCCGGACCCATGGTCGAGCTGATCGAAACCTTTTTCATGTAGGTGCCCTTGGCACCCGTCGGCTTGGCGCGGCTGACCGCGTCCACGAAGGCGCGCAGGTTCTGGGCCAGCTTGTCCTCGTCGAACGAGACCTTGCCGATGCCGGCATGGACCACGCCGGCCTTCTCGGCCTTGAACTGGACTTCGCCACCCTTGGCTGCTTCGACGGCCGATTTCACGTCCATCGTCACGGTGCCGACCTTGGGGTTCGGCATCAGGTTGCGCGGGCCCAGGATCTTGCCCAGACGACCGACCAGCGGCATCATGTCCGGCGTCGCGATGCAACGGTCGAACTCGATCTTGCCGGACTGGATGGTCTCCATCAGGTCCTCGGCGCCGACGATGTCCGCACCGGCTGCCTTGGCTTCGTCAGCCTTGGGGCCACGGGCGAACACGGCGACGCGGACGTCCTTGCCGGTGCCTGCGGGCAGGGTCACCACACCACGGACCATCTGGTCGGCGTGACGCGGGTCGACGCCCAGGTTCAGCGCGATCTCGACGGTCTCGTCGAACTTGGCCGAAGCCGAGGTCTTGACCAGCTTGATGGCGTCCTCGACGGTCAGGTTGGCCTTGCCCTCGAATGCGGTGCGGGCGGCGGCTTTTTTCTTCGACAGTTTTGCCATGATCAGCCCCTCACCTCGATACCGATCGAACGGGCCGAGCCGACGATGATCTTCATCGCGGCGTCGATGTCGTTCGCGGACAGGTCCTTCATCTTGGTCTCGGCGATCTCGCGGATCTGCTTGACCGTCACGGAACCGGCATTCGCACGGCCCGGCTTGTCCGAACCCTTGGCGCGGTTGCGCTTGCCCACGGGCTTCAGGCCAGCCGCCTTCTTCAGCAGGAAGGACGCCGGGGGCGTCTTCGTCTCGAAGGTGAACGACTTGTCGGCGTAATAGGTGATGACGACGGGCACGGGCGAACCCTGCTCCATCTCCTGGGTCTTGGCGTTGAACTCTTTGCAGAACGCCATGATGTTGATTCCGCGCTGACCCAGAGCCGGGCCGACGGGGGGCGACGGGTTCGCCTGACCCGCCTTGATTTGCAGCTTGAGGCTGCCGACAACTTTCTTGGCCATCTGGCCTTCTCCTTATCATCACGCCCCGGGATGCGGGGCCGACTTAGCGGTGCGGCACAAGGGCCTCCCGCAGTTGCATCACGCGGTCTTGGAGACCTGCGTGAATTCCAGCTCGACCGGCGTGGGCCGGCCAAAGATCGACACCGTCACCTTGATGCGCGAGGAAATCTCGTCGATCTCCTCGACCATGCCCGAGAACCCCTCGAACGGGCCGTCGGTCACGCTGACCTTCTCGCCCACGTCAAAGCGGATCAGGTTGCGCGGCGCCACCGGCTCACCGTCGCCGGTGCGGTGCAGCATCATGTTCACCTCGTCGTCGCGCATGGGCATCGGCTTGCCCTGCGCGCCCAGGAACCCGGTGACGCGGTTGATCGAATTGACCAGGTGATAGGTGCGATCCGACATTTCCATGTGGACCAGCACGTAACCGGGCATGAAGCGCCGCTCGGACGTGACCTTCTTGCCGCGGCGGATCTCGATCACTTCCTCGGTCGGGACCAGCACCTCGTCGATGTGATCCTCAAGACCCTTCTCGGCGACGGCCTGGCGAATCGCCTCTGCGACCTTCTTTTCGAAGTTCGACAGGACGCTGACCGAATACCAACGCTTTGCCATGTCTCGATCGACCCCTGCTCATCTTTTCGGGAATCACGCGCGGACGCGCCAACCCTTTGAATTCCATAACGTCCGAAAATATAGATATCGGCGCGCATGCGCATTCGATGCACGCCGTGTTCCCGGACAGTCGGGGGCAGATACCGCCCCTGCCGGGAAATTGCAACCCCCGATCAGCCGCTGATCAGGCGCAGCCCCTGCGTCAGACCCGTGCGGATCGCCAGGTCGACCAGGAAAAAGAACAGGCTGGTGATCGAGGCAAAGATCAGCACCATGATGGTGGTGGTGATCACCTCGCGACGCGTCGGCCAAGTGATCTTGGCGGCCTCGGCACGGACCTGGTTGATGAACTGGACGGGATTGGCCACGGGCGGCTCCTTGAGCAGATGCGAGGCTGGGTCTAGCGCCATGACGGCGGCACTTCAACCCTGAACGGCGCAGGTCGCTGATGGCGGAAGGACCTGGCAGGGGCAGGGGGACTCGAACCCACGACCCTCGGTTTTGGAGACCGATGCTCTACCAACTGAGCTATACCCCTGAGGTCGGGCCTGATTAGAACCACCCCGCGCGGGCGTCAAGCAGATAAGCGCGCCCTTCCCCGCCGGGCCACCGTCACAGAAACCGCGGAAACTCGATCTTGGGGCAGCGGTCCTGGACCACGGTCACCCCGGCGGCGCGCGCCCGCGCGGCGGCAGCATCATCGCGCACGCCCAGCTGGGTCCAGATGACGCGCAGGTCCGGCAGATGCGCCAGGGCCTGATCCACGATCGCCTCCACCGCATCCGACCGGCGGAACACGTCGACCATCTGCACCCCGGCATCTGCAGGAATATCGGCCAGCGTGGCGTGGACCGGCTCTCCCAGGATGGTGCCGCCGGCATGGCCGGGGTTCACCGGGATCACACGGATTCCCTGCGACTGCAGATAGCGCGCGACGCCCCAACTGGGGCGCGCCTCGTTGGGCGACAGGCCCACCATGGCGACGATGCGCGTGTCGCGGGCGATGCGCGCGATGTCCTGATCCTCGACCGTATCGATGTCCATGATGCCCTCCCGCATGGCCACAGCTCTGGGTTGCAGCCTCTCATAGAAAAAGCGCCCGGTCCATGATGGCCGGGCGCAAGTCGCGGAACGAGGGACAGTGATCTGGACATGACCGTTCCGGGGTCATGCCATGAGATGTAAATGGGCATCAGCCACAAAAGTTCCAGAGCGATCGCGGTTTCGTGATTCGCAGGTCCCCCGCGGTCACTCGCGCCAGATCTGACGCGCGGCCTGGGTGATCCCCGTGGGGTCCTGCATCAGGCGTCGTTCGGCGGCCCCCGATTCCAGCAGGTACAGCCGACCGCCCACCAGCGCGAAATGGCGCGGATCACCGGGCTGGGGCCGCCCCTCGACCACCGAGACCGGGCACATGCCGCCCAGGGCCGGCGCATAGCTGCGGGGGTCGGCCTCGAACCGGGCGCGGTTCTCCTCCGAGGAGAAATGCCACAGCTGACCGCGCCACATGGTCGCGATGTCGCTGCGCCCCGGCAGGGCGCGGCCCGCCTGCGCATAGCCCACCGGGTCGAACCCGCCCACGGCCCAGTCCTGCGCCGCCGCAGGCAGGGCGGGCACCAGGGTCAGCAGAAGGGACAGGGCAAGGGCACGCATGGCGACTCGGGCGTTAGGGGTCGGGCCTGTGTGACACCTGCCGCACCGAATCTCAACGCGCGTGACATAATCGTCGCAGCGATGTGATATTCAGGCACGCCCCGCCGCATAAAGCGCCACCGCCGCGGCATTCGACACGTTCAGCGACCCGAAATCGGCCGCAAAGGGGATGCGCGCGACATGATCGCAGGTCTTCATGGTCAGCTCGCGCATGCCCGGCCCCTCGGCGCCCAGCACCAGGCAGACCGCGCGGCCCGACAGGTCCGACATCAGTTGGGGCAGCGATTCGGTGCCGGTGCCGTCCAGGCCGACCAGGATAAAGCCCATGTTCTTCAGCTGGGTCAGCGCCTCGGCCAGGTTCGGCACGCGCAGATAGGGCTGCCGCTCCAGCGCGCCCGACGCAGTCTTGGCCAGCGCCCCGGTCTCGGGGGCGGAATGGCGCGAGGGCGCGATGACCGCGCGGGCGCCGAACACCTCGGCGCTGCGCAGGATCGCACCCACGTTATGCGGGTCGGTCACCCGGTCCAGCGCGACCAGCAGGGGCCGCGTCTCTCCGGGGGCCTCGCGCAGGGCGACCTCGGACAGGCTGCCCCATTTCAGCGGCTTGACCTCCAGCGCGGCGCCCTGATGCACGCTTTCGGCGGCCAGGCCCACGGTCTTGTCGAAGACGCGCGGATCGGTGATCTCGGGCTCCATCCCGTGCAGGTCGCCAAGGCGGGTGACCGCGTTCTGGGTCACCACCAGGCGCAGCTTCTCGCGCACGGGGTTGGCCAGCGCGTCGCGCACGGCATGCAGGCCGAACAGCCAGACGGTCTCGGCGGCGGCGGCGCGGCGGGCGCGTTCCTTGTCGATGACCCAGGTGGGTTTCTTGGGGTTTGCCGGTCTTTCGGCCATGCGCGGCCTCCTTTCGTCGTCCCCCCTTCTGTGCGCGGGACGGGCCTGTCGCGCAAGCCCCGGAAATGTGCTTGACGCCCCCCGGCGGGGCAGCTAATCACCCCGCACGCCGAAAGCGATCGGCGGGCGACGTGCTGCAAGGTGCGGCAGCGGACTGTAACTCCGCCGGGGAGACCCACGCCTGGTTCGATTCCAGGGTCGCCCACCACTTCCCCTCCCCCGACACCCTTCAGGCGACCCCGCCGCGGCGCGGCAATAAAACCGCCGCACAGGTCCGGCAGGGGGTTTTGCTGCGGCCATGCCCCGGCTAATCTGCCCGCATCATCACGAGTGCCGGGGTTTTCAAGTGCCAGCCAAGAAACGCGAACAGCCCAATCTGCTGATCGTGGGGCAGGCCGGGCGGCTGGAATACGAGGCCGTAATCTTCACGGCCAGCCTGCGGGCCCACGCACCGGATTGGACCGGCCGCGTCATCATCGCCGAACCCACCCCCGACGGCGCCTGGAGCGGGCATGAGACCGCCATCTCTCAGCCCTGCCGCGACCTGCTGACCGGGTTTGGCGCCGAGATCCTGCCCTTTACCGCACGCCATTTCGGCGCGGCCTATCCCCAGGGCAACAAGATCGAGGCCCTGGCCCTTCTGCCCGCGGGCGAGCCGTTCCTGTTCTTCGACACGGACACGCTGATCACCGGGCCGCTGGACCAGGTCCGTCTGGACCCGACCCGCCCCTCCGCGTCGATGCGCCGCGAGGGCACCTGGCCCAAGCCGCCGCTGTACGGGCCGGGCTATCAGGCCATCTGGCGGTCGATCTATGACCGCTTTGGCGTGTCCTTCGACGACACGCTGGACCTGTCGCAGCCGGACGAGCATTGGGAACGCTATCTGTATTTCAACGCGGGCTGGTTCTTCGGTGCCGATCCGGCGGAATTCGGGCGCCGCTATCTGGACTGGGCGCTGGCGCTGCGCGACACGCCGCATGACGAACTGGCCTGTCAGGTCATGGACCCCTGGCTGGATCAGGTGGTCCTGCCGGTGGTCATCGCCAGCCTGGGCGGCGGGCGTCCGGGGCCGGCTCTGGCCGGTCTGGATGGCGACATCACCTGCCATTACCGCAAGCTGCCGCTGCTTTACGCGCAACATTCCGATGCCGCCATCGCGGCCCTAGAATCCGCCATCGCCCCGCGCGAGATCAAGCGCGTGCTGCGCGAATGGGAACCCGCGCGCAAGCTGGCCTATCAGGAAAAGGGCCGCCAAAAGGTCCGACCCATCTTTGCCGACCGCCCCGGCGCCCCGGAGCGGATGATTCGCAACCAGCTCAAGGCGCGGGGGTGGTGGCTGGTCTAAGGCCTACTGCCCCGCCCCTTCAGACGATTGCGCCCAGATGTTGACGTCGCCCATCGCGGAGAAATCGTCGATGCGGGCCAGCTCATCTGCGGTGAAATCGCGGTTCTGCAGCGCCCCCACGCAGTCGCGAAGCTGTTCGGCCCGCGACGCCCCGATCAGCGCACTGGTCACGCGGTCATCGCGCAGCACCCAGGCCACGGCCATCTGCGCCAGGCTCTGACCGCGGCTGGCGGCCAGGTCGTTCAGCCCGTTCAGGCGGGCGATCATCTCGTCGCTCAGCCAGTCGGGCGACAGCGACTTGCCCTGCGCCGCGCGGCTGTCCTGGGGCACGCCGCCCAGGTATTTCGACGTCAGCATCCCCTGCGCCAGCGGCGTGAAGACGATGCCGCCCATCCCCTCCTCTGCCAGCGTATCCAGCAGGCCGTCGTTTTCGACCCACCGGTTCAGCATGTTGTAGCTGGGCTGGTGGATGATGCAGGGCGTGCCCAGATCGCGCAGGATCGCCGCCGCCTGCCGGGTGCGCGCGCTGTTATAGCTGCTGATGCCGACATACAGCGCCCGGCCCGACCGCACGATATGGTCCAGCGCGCCCATCGTCTCCTCCAGCGGGGTCTCGGGGTCGAAACGGTGCGAATAGAAGATGTCGACGTAATCCAGCCCCATCCGCTTCAGCGACTGGTCGCAGCTGGCGATCAGCGACTTGCGGCTGCCCCAGACGCCATAGGGGCCGGGCCACATGTCATAGCCCGCCTTGCTGCTGATCACCAACTGGTCGCGCAGGCCGTGGAAATCGGTCCGCAGGATCTCTCCGAACGCCTCCTCGGCGCTGCCGGGGGGTGGGCCGTAATTGTTGGCCAAGTCGAAATGGGTGATGCCCAGATCGAATGCCGTGCGGCAGATGTCGCGTTTGGTCTGGTGGGGCGTGTCATGGCCGAAATTGTGCCACAGCCCCAGGCTGATCGCGGGCAGTTTCAGGCCCGTGCGGCCACAGCGGCGGTATTCCATGCGGTCATGGCGGGTGGGGTCAGGGTAATACATCGGGGTCCTCCTTGGTGGGCGGGGCCAGGCGGATCGGCCCGCGCGGGTCGGGTCCGGCCGGGCGGCCCTTTTGCGTGACGGCGATGCGCCCCTCGGCCGCCAGATTCAGGGCGATGCGGCGCAGGGGCTCCATCAGCGGGCGCCAGTCGGCGGCCAGGTCGCGGGCCACCTGGCTGGGACAGCAGGTGGTGCCCGGCCGCAGCCGGGCGACCTGCGCAAGGATGGCCCCGCGCAGGTCGTCATCGGTCATCCCAAAACCGTGTCGCAGCGTGCGCAGACGCCCGGGTGGGCATGCGTGCCGACATCGGGCAGGATCTTCCAGCACCGCTGGCATTTCTCGCCGTCCGCGGTCTCGAAGACGACGCCGATGCCGGGGGTCTCGGCCATGCGGAACGCTTCGGTCGGGGCGGGGTCCGCGCTCAGCGACAGGTCCGAGGTGATGCACACATCCGCGAAGGCCACCGATTTCAGCGCGGCCAGCATGTCCGCATCCTCGACATGGACGACGGGGGCGGCCTCCAGGCTGGCGCCGATGGTCTTGTCAGACCGCTTGACCTCCAGCGCGGCGGTCACCACGCGGCGGGCGCGGCGGACATGCTCCCATTTCGCAGCCAGCGGCTCGTTCAGCCAATCGGCCGGGGTGGCCGCGAAATCGTGCAGGTGCACGCTGTCATCGTCGGACGGGAAGCGCGACAGCCAGACATCCTCCATGGTGAAGGGCAGGATCGGCGCCAGCCAGGTCACAAGGCGGTGGAACAGCAGGTCCAGCACCGTCCGCGACGCGCGGCGGCGGTCGCTGTCCGCCGCGTCGCAATACAGCGCATCCTTGCGCACGTCGAAATAGAAGGCCGACAGATCGACGGTGCAGAACTGAAATAGCGTCTGGAACACGCCCTGGAAATCAAACGCGGCATAGCCCTTGCGGACCTGGTGATCCAGCTGCGCCAGCCGGTGCAGCATCCACTGCTCCAGTTCGGGCATCTGCGCGGGCTGGACGCGCTCGGCGTCGCTGAACCCCGCCAGCGCGCCCAGCAGGAACCGCAGCGTGTTGCGCAGCCGGCGATAGCTGTCGGCAGTGCCCTTCAGGATCTCAGGGCCGATGCGCTGGTCGGCGGTGTAATCCGCCTGCGCCACCCAAAGGCGCAGGATGTCGGCGCCGTATTGCTCGATCACCTTGGCGGGGACGATGGTGTTGCCAAGCGATTTGGACATCTTCATGCCCTTCTCGTCCAGCGTGAAGCCATGCGTGACCACGTTGCGATAGGGCGCGCGGCCCTTGGTCGCGCTGGCCTGCAGCAGCGAGGACTGGAACCAGCCGCGATGCTGGTCCGTGCCCTCCAGATAGACGTCGGCGATGCCGTCCGGCGCGCCATCCTCGCGGTCGCGCAGCACGAAACTATGGGTCGAGCCTGAATCGAACCACACGTCCAGCACGTCCATGACCTGATCATAGGCCTCGGGGTCCACGATCCCCTCCAGCATCCGCGCCTTGAAGCCCGCGCTGTACCAGACATCCGCGCCATCCGCCTCAAAGGCCGCGGTGATGCGGTCGTTCAGGCGCGCATCGCGCAGCAAAAAGTCCTCGTCCGTGGGCTTGGCCCCCCGGCGCACGAAACAGGTCAGCGGCACGCCCCAGGCCCGCTGGCGCGACAGAACCCAATCAGGGCGGTTTTCGACCATGGAATGGATGCGGTTGCGCCCGGTCTGGGGCCACCATTTCACCAGTTGGTCGATGCTGGTCAGCGCCCGCGTGCGGATCGTGTCGCCATGCGCGCCCATGCCGTCATCCAGGGGCTTGTCGATGGCCGCAAACCATTGCGGGGTGTTGCGATAGATCAGCGGCGCCTTGGACCGCCAGCTATGCGGATAGGAGTGCTTGATCTTGCCCTTGGCCAGCAGCGCGCCGGCCCAGGCCAGCTGCTTGATCACACTGACATTGGCGGGGCCGTCCTTGCCGTCGGGCGCCACGATCGCCTCTCCACCGAACAGCGGCAGATCCTTGCGATAGCTACCGTCCGGCTCGACGTTGTAGGTCATCGGCAGCTTGAAGCGCAGGCCCAGCTGATAGTCGTCGTCACCATGGCTGGGCGCGGTGTGGACAAAGCCCGTCCCCGCCTCGTCGGTGACATGATCGCCGGGCAGCATGGGGACGTCATAGTCCCACTCGCCCAAGCCCCCCTCGACCCCGCGCAGGGGGTGCATAAGCCGCATCTTTTCAAGCTGAGTAGCAGGGACGCTTCGCACTCGTGTGAATGTTTCAACTTTCGCTGACTTCATGACAGCATCGGCCAATGCATCAGCCAAGATCAGCTTTTCGCCTGCAACGGCTGTAGAGTTATCAGCGACGGTATCAACGACATACAGACCGTACTCAATGCTCGGGTTGAACGCGACAGCACGGTTTTGCGGAATCGTCCAAGGCGTGGTGGTCCAGATGACGACTGACGCACTTTGAAGTTCATCATTTGACGCCTGAACCAGATCAGGGCTACTGCCCGAACTCATGGCAAATGACGGCTTGAACCGCACCCAGATCGTGTGGCTGGTGTGGTCGTGGTACTCGACCTCGGCCTCGGCCAGGGCGGTCTTTTCCACGGGCGACCACATCACGGGCTTGGACCCCTGATAGAGCGACCCGTTCATCACCAGCTTCATGAACTCGGCGGCGATGACCGCCTCGGCGTGGAAATCCATCGTCAGATAGGGCCGGTCCCAGGCCCCCGTGATGCCCAGACGCTTGAACTCCTCGCGCTGGATATCGACCCATTCATCGGCGAAACGGCGGCATTCCTGGCGGAACTCGACCATGTCGACCGCGTCCTTGTCGCGACCCTCCTTGCGGTACTTCTCCTCGATCTTCCATTCAATGGGCAGGCCATGGCAGTCCCAGCCCGGCACATAGCGCGCATCGAAGCCCATCATCTGATGCGACCGCACCACGATGTCCTTGATGGTCTTGTTCAGCGCGTGGCCGATATGCAGATGCCCGTTCGCGTAAGGAGGGCCGTCATGCAGCACGAAGGGCTTTCGCCCCGCCGCGGTCGCGCGCAGCCGGTCATAGACGCCGATGCGCGCCCACCGCTCCAGCCATTCGGGCTCGCGGGCGGGCAGGCCCGCGCGCATGGGGAAATCGGTCTGGGGCAGAAAGACGGTGTCGCGGTAATCGGGGGTCGCGTCGCTCATGGGGGCGGTCCTTTGTCGGTCGTTCTCGCACAGGCAAACCCGGCGGCGCGAAACCTCACGCCGCCGGGCTGCTAATTCGAATGCGGGACGCCTGAAAAATCATGGCCCCTCTATAGAAACTGACCGACGGCCCCGCAAGCCGCCTCAGCCGCGCCTTCAGCCTCTGCCGCGATAGGTCGGCACGCCCTGATCGGGCAGCCACAGGCCCGCGGGTACGGCGCCCGTCTGCCAGAACACGTCGATGGGCATGCCACCGCGCGGATACCAATAGCCGCCGATGCGCAGCCACTGGGGGTCCAGCAGGTCCGCGATGCGGCGCCCGATGCCCACGGTGCAATCCTCATGGAACGCGCCATGGTTGCGGAAACTGCCCAGAAACAGCTTCAGCGACTTCGATTCCACCAGCCAGTCGCCGGGGACATAGTCGATGACCAGATGCGCGAAATCGGGCTGGCCGGTCAGCGGGCACAGGCTGGTGAATTCGGGCTGGGTAAAGCGCACGGCATAGGTCTGGCCGGGCTGCGGGTTGGGCACGCGCTCTAGCACGGCCTCCTCGGGGGATTGCGGCAGGGGCGTGTCGGCCCCCAGCTGGGTCAGCGCGTCGGTGTAATGGCTCATGGCTCTGCTCCTGTTTTGACCGGGTGGGCTGCGACCGGTGGCCCCCCATAAGCCCGCGCGAAACCCCTTGCAACCAGGCGGCCTCTGTCCCAGATGCGACGGATGGACCCCCGTTTCGACATCACCGAAGCCGAGATCGCCCGCGTGGTCGCCGTCTTCTACGGTGCCGTGCGCCGGCACGAGGTGCTGGCCCCGATCTTTGCCGACCATGTCGGCGACTGGCCCGCGCATGAGGACCGCATTGCCGCCTTCTGGAAGGGCGCGATCCTGCACAAGGCGGGCTATAACGGCAGCCCGATGCGCGCACATCTGTCGGCGGGCAATGTCCGCCCCGAGCATTTCGATATCTGGCTGGCGCTCTTCGATGAGGCGCTGCGCCGCACCCTGCCCCCCTGGTCGGCCCGCGCCTGGTCGCAGATGGCGCATCGCATCGGCCAGGGGCTGCGCGCGGGCGTGCAGAACATCGACGCGGGCCGCGCCGGGCCGCCGGTGCTGCGCTAGCGGCGCGGCGGGCGGGGCCGATACAGCGGCAGCCGCCAGCCGAATGTCAGGCTGCCCGCGCGCAGCACCCAGACCACGACGGCGCCCGCGATCAGCGCCTCGGCCCGCGCGACCCCCAGCCAGTCCAGCGTCACCGCAGCCACCGCGCCCCCGAATGCCGCGGTCAGATACAGCTCTCCCTGCTTGAAGATCAGCGGGACCTCATTGCCCACGACATCGCGCATCAGCCCGCCAAAGGTGCCCGTGGCGATGCCCATGATGACCACGATCATCGGGGGCGAGCCCATCTCCATCGCCACGCCCGCCCCGGCGGCGACCGCCACGGCCAGCGCGACGCTGTCCAGCCAGACCAGCCAGCGCTGGCGGCTTTCCAGCAGATGCGCGGTCCAGAACACGATCAGCGCCGCCCCCGCCGCCAGCAGCACATAGGTGGGGTTGGCGACCCAGAACACCGCCTCGCGGTTCAGGATCAGGTCGCGCAGCGTCCCGCCCCCCACCGCCGTCAGCGCCGCCATGAAGACAAAGCCCACCGGGTCCAGCTGCGCCCGGCTGGCCACCAGCGCCCCGGTCAGCGCAAAGATCAGCACCGATCCGTAATCCAGCGCCGTGACCAAGGCGGCCAGCGTCATTTGAACGGCGCCATGCCCGCGCGGGCCAATTCATCGGCGCGCTCGTTCTCGGCATGCCCCGCATGGCCCTTGATCCAGCGCCACTCGACCTTGTGCGCGGCCTGCGCGGCATCCAGCCGCTGCCACAGCTCGACATTCTTGACGGGCTTTCGGTCGGCGGTCTTCCAGCCGTTGCGCTTCCAGCCGTGAATCCACTGGGTCACGCCATTCTTGACGTAATTGCTGTCGGTCACGATCACGATCTGGCTGGGGCGGCTCAGCGTCTCCAGCGCGCTGATCGCGGCCATCAGCTCCATGCGGTTGTTGGTGGTCTGCGCCTCGCCGCCCTGCAGCTCACGCTCCTTGACCACGGTCGCGCCGTCCAGCGCGCGCATCAGCACGCCCCAGCCCCCGGGGCCGGGATTGCCGCTGCAGGCGCCGTCGGTCCAGGCGAACAGGTCAGGCATCGATCGTCACATGCCCCGGCAGCGCCGCGACCCTGTCCAGCCACGCCCCGACCGCCGGAAAGCGCGCCATGTCGAATCCGCCCCGGCTGCCCGCGCTGTGGGTGTAGGCATACAGACAGATGTCGGCCAGGCTGACCGCATCGCCCGCCAGCCAGTCGCGCCGTGCCAGATGCGCCTCCATGATCCCCAGCAGCCGATGCCCCGCCTCCAGCAGCGCGGCCATCCGCTCGGGCGTGGCGTCCGCTGTCCGATGCGGATAGCAGGCCAGCGCGGCCCGCACGGCGATCACGCCCTCATGCTGGTTCTGTTCCCAGAACATCCAGGCCAGCATCTCGGCCCGTTCCACCGCATCCGTGGGCCAGAACCGCGTCCCCTCGCCCAGCCAGCACAGAATCGCATTCGATTCCGGCAGCAGCCGCCCGTCGGACAGCTCCAGCACCGGCGCCTTGCCAAAGGGCAGCCGACCATCCCGCTGCGCCGCCTCCAGCGCCAGGCTGCCGTATTCGACATCGACCACTGTGCAAGCACGGCTCAACAAAGCCAGCAGCAGCCGCACCTTATAGCTGTTGCCGGAGGACGGCATGGAATAGAGCTTCAAGGGAAACCCCTTCTTCTTCATAAAAATATCCCGGGGCCCGGGGCAGAGCCCCGGCGCTTTCGCCTCAGCCCTCAGGCCACGGCCTCGCGCAGCACACGCGGCACCTTGAACTCGACCCGCTCGACGGCGGTCTCGACGATCTCGACGGTCACGTCGTAGCGGTCGTGAAAGGCGTCGATGACCTCATTGATCAGCACCTCAGGCGCGCTGGCGCCGGCGGTCACGCCGATGCTGCGGATGCCGTCCAGCGCGCGCCAGTCGATCTCGGCGGCGCGCATCACCAGCTGCGCATAGCCGCATCCGGCGGCGCGCCCGACCTCGACCAACCGCTTGGAGTTGCTGGAATTCTCGGCCCCGATCACCAGCAGTGCATCGACATGCGGCGCGACCGCCTTGACCGCCGCCTGGCGGTTGGTGGTGGCATAGCAGATGTCCTCCTTTGCGGGGCCGACGATGGCCGGGAAGCGCGCCTGCAGGGCCGCGACCACGGCGGCCGTGTCGTCCACCGACAGGGTGGTCTGGGTGATGAAGGCCAGACGCTCGGGGTCGCGGACCGTGATGCCGGCGACATCGGCGGCATCCTCGACCAGGATCACCTCGCCTTCGGGCAATTGTCCCATGGTTCCAAGGACTTCGGGGTGACCCTCATGGCCGATCATGACCATCTGCAGACCGGCTGCGTGGTGGCGTTCGGCCTCGATATGGACCTTGCTGACCAGCGGGCAGGTCGCGTCGACATAGACCATCTGGCGGCGCTGCGCCTCGGCCGGGACGGCCTTGGGCACGCCATGGGCCGAGAAGATCACCGGCCGGTCATCGGGGCATTCGTCCAATTCCTCAACGAAAACAGCGCCCTGTTCGCGCAGTTGATCGACGACGTATTTGTTGTGAACGATCTCGTGGCGGACATAGACCGGGGCGCCCCATTTCTGCAGCGCCATCTCGACGATCTTGATCGCGCGGTCGACGCCGGCGCAAAAGCCGCGCGGCGCGGCCAGAAAGAGCTTCAGGGGGGGCTTGATCTGTTCCATGCCCCTCAGGTAGCGCGAAGCCCCGGTTTCGTCCAGCACCAGAAGGTCACAACCGCTGCACCACGCGTGCACAGCCTGTACACCGACAACGCACGCATCGTTAACGATCAGCGCGCAACACCCAGCAGGCGGGCCACGTCCAGATGCGCCTCCAGGTGGAGGGCCAGATCGTCCAGCGCGGCGTCCACCCCGGCCTCGTATCCCGGCTGCGACGACGCGCCCATCCGCGCCAGAAACGCGGCCCGGAAGGCATCGTCGGAAAAGAGGCCGTGCAGATAGCTGCCCATGACGCGGCCATCGGGGGCGGTCGCACCATCGGCATCGGGGACATGGGCAAAGGGGCGGGCGCAATCGGGGCCGTCGGTGCGGCCCATGTGGATCTCGTATCCGCTGACGGGCCGGCCCATCGCGGTGCCGGTCACGCGGATCACCCGCTTGTCGGCGGACATGACGGTGGCCACGTCCAGAAGGCCCAGCCCCGCCACCTGCCCCGCCACCCCGTCCGCGCCGGACGGATCGTCGATCACCCGGCCCAGCATCTGATAGCCGCCGCAGATGCCCAGCACATGGCCGCCGCGCCGGTGATGCGCGGCCAGGTCGATGTCCCAGCCCTGCGCGCGCAGAAAGGCCAGATCGCCCAGGGTCGATTTCGTGCCCGGCACGATCACCAGATCGGCGTCGCCGGGGATCGCCTGACCGGCGCGCAGCATGGTCAGGCGCACGCCCGGTTCGGCGGCCAGCGGGTCCAGATCGTCGAAATTGGCGATGCGCGACAGGGTCAGGCAGACGACGTGCAGCCCCGTCCCGCGCCCCTGGCGCAGATCGACCGCATCCTCGGCGGGCAAGCGATGCGCGCCCGCGAACCACGGCACCACGCCAAAGCCGGGCCAGCCGGTGTGGCGTTCGATCAACTGATAGCCGTCATCGAACAGGCGCGGATCGCCGCGGAACTTGTTGACCAGGAACCCCCGGATCATCGCCGCATCGCCCGGGTCGATCACCGCCTGGGTGCCCACGATCTGGGCGATGACCCCGCCGCGGTCGATATCGCCCGCCAGCAGCACGGGCACCCCCGCCGCGCGGGCGAATCCCATATTCGCGATGTCGCCGGGGCGCAGATTGACCTCGGCCGGGCTGCCTGCGCCCTCGACGATGACCAGGTCATGGGCGGCGGACAGACGGGCAAAGCTGTCCAGCACGCCAGTCAGCAGGCGCGGCTTCATCGCCTGATAATCGCGGGCCTGGGCGCGGCCGATGGCGCGGCCCTGCAGGATGACCTGGCTGCCCATCTCGGTCTCGGGCTTCAGCAGGACCGGGTTCATGTCGGTCAGCGGCTCCAGCCCGCAGGCGCGGGCCTGCAGGGCCTGGGCGCGGCCGATCTCTCCGCCGTCCGCGGTCACGGCGGCGTTGTTCGACATGTTCTGCGGCTTGAAGGGCGCGACCTTGAGGCCCCGCCTGCGGGCCGCGCGGCACAGGCCCGCCACCAGCACCGATTTGCCCACATTCGAGCCGGTGCCCTGGATCATCACCGCCGTCATTCGATCACCCCCCGCCAAACACCGCCTGCATGAGGGACAGTCTTGCTTGCCATCACCCTGATCGGTGACTAGATAGGCGCGTCCGCAAATGAAAGGCCGAAAGCCGTGGAAAACGTCATTCTGACCGTCCATCTGATCCTGGCCCTGGTGCTGGTCGGGGTTGTCCTGCTGCAGCGTTCCGAAGGGGGCGGGCTGGGCATGGGCGGCGGCGGTGGTGCCGGGGGCGGCGTGATGTCGGGCCGCGCGGCGGCCAATGTGATGACGCGCGCGACCTGGATCCTGGGCGTGGCCATCTTTGCGACCTCGCTGACGCTGACCATCCTGGCGGCCCGCAGCGCGTCCAACAGCTCGATCATGGACCAGTTCGGCGGCACGGCACCGGCCAGCCAGCCTGCAGGCACCCTGCCCGGCCTGCCCGCCTATACCCCGCCCCCCACGACCGAGGGCAACCCGCTGGTCCCGCCCAGCCCCGACGCGGCCACGCCGCCGGCAGCACAGACCCCGCCCGCCGACGCAGCAGAGGCGCCCGCCGTGGTGACGCCCCCCGCCGCCGAGGCCCCGGCTGCTGAGGCCCCCGCCGTCGTGACCCCGCCCGCCCCTGCGGCCGAGGCCCCCACGGAAGCACCGGCCGCCGACGCGCTGACGCCCCCGGCCCCGCAGACCGAGGAACCGGCCCCCGCGCCGGCCAACTGAGCGACATGACATCCGGGGGCGCGATGACCGTCGCCCCCCTCATCCACTTGCGGTCCGTTGCGGCCACGGGGCGAATCGGTTATTTCGCAAGTCCCGTGGTCATCGTCATTCGGACCGGCCGAACCTGAACTGCACATCACGGGGGCCTTCATGGCGCGTTACATCTTCATCACCGGCGGCGTCGTGTCGAGCCTTGGCAAGGGGCTGGCATCGGCGGCACTGGGGGCGCTGCTGCAGGCGCGGGGGTTCACCGTCCGGCTGCGCAAGCTGGACCCCTATCTGAACGTCGATCCCGGCACGATGAGCCCGTTCGAGCATGGCGAGGTCTTCGTCACCGATGACGGCGCCGAGACCGACCTGGATCTGGGGCATTACGAACGCTTCACCGGGGTCGCCGCGCGGCGCACCGACAGCATCAGCAGCGGGCGTGTCTATTCCAACGTGCTGGAGAAGGAACGCCGGGGCGAATATCTGGGCAAGACCATCCAGGTTATTCCGCACGTCACCAACGAGATCAAGGACTTCCTGTCGATTGGCGACGATGAGGTCGACTTCATGCTGTGCGAGATCGGCGGCACGGTGGGCGACATCGAGGGGCTGCCCTTCTTCGAAGCGATCCGCCAGTTCATCCACGAGCGGCCGCGCGGCGAATGCATCCTGATGCACCTGACGCTGCTGCCCTATCTGGCCGCCAGCGGAGAGCTGAAGACCAAGCCCACCCAGCACAGCGTCAAGGAGCTGCAATCCATCGGCCTGGCCCCCGACGTGCTGGTCTGCCGGTCGGAACATCCGATCCCGGAGAAGGAACGCGCCAAGATCGCGCTGTTCTGCAACGTGCGGCCCGATGCGGTGATCCCGGCCTATGACCTCAAGACGATCTATCAGGCGCCGTTGGCCTATCATCGCGCCGGTCTGGACCGGGCGGTGCTGGACGCCTTCGCGATCAGCCCCGCGCCGCGACCCGACCTGTCGCGGTGGGAGGATGTCATGGACCGGCTGGAGCATGCCGAGGGCCAGGTGAACATCGCCATCGTCGGCAAATACACCCAGCTGGAGGATGCCTATAAGTCGATCTCGGAGGCGCTGACCCATGGCGGGATGGCCAACCGGGTGCGGGTCAAGGCCGATTGGGTCGACAGCGAAAAGCTGGAGGGTGACGGCGCGCATCTGCTGGACGGCTATCACGGCATCATCGTGCCCGGCGGCTTTGGCGAACGCGGCACCGAGGGCATGGTCACCGCAGCGCGTTACGCGCGTGAGAAGAAAGTGCCCTATCTGGGCATCTGCCTGGGCATGCAGATGGCCGTGATCGAGGCCGCGCGCAATCTGGCGCAGATGCCCGATGCGGGCTCCGAGGAATTCGACCACGAGGCCGGGCAGACCCGGTTCACCCCCGTCGTCTATCACCTGAAGGAATGGGTGCAGGGCAATTACACCGTCAGCCGCAAGGTCGGCGATGACAAGGGCGGCACGATGCGTCTGGGGTCCTATACCGCGGTGCTGACCGAAGGCTCGCGCATCTCTGAGGTCTATGGCGGCGCGACCGAGATCGAGGACCGCCACCGCCACCGCTATGAGGTGGACGCCACCTATCGCGAACAGCTGGAGCAGGCGGGGCTGCGGTTTTCGGGCATGTCGCCGGACGGCAAGCTGCCCGAGGTCGTGGAATATGCCGACCACCCCTGGTTCATCGGCGTGCAGTCCCACCCCGAGCTGAAGTCCAAGCCCTTTGCCCCCGCGCCGCTGTTCGCAGGGTTCGTGCGCGCGGCGATGGAGGAAGGGCGGCTGGTCTGACCGCCGCCTGGCCCGACCGGCTTGACGCCGCGCTGTCCCTGACGGCGCGGCGTTATGCGTTCGAACGCGCGCATCCCGTGGCGGGCAACCCACTGGCCGGGTTCTTTCGCCGCGATGTGGCGGCGATGGGCCGCGCGGCCATCGCGGCGCGTCCGGAACGCCTGCTGGTGCGGGCCAGCACCGGCGCGCCGGGCTGGGCGGCGGTGCCGTGGCTGGCGTTCTTTGCGCCGCAGGTGACGCGCAGCATGCGGCACGGGCTGTATGTGGCGGTGTTCGTGAATGCGCGGGACGAGGGCGTGGTCCTGTCGCTGCAGCATGGGGCGGCGGATGCGCTGCGCCTGCATGGCCCCGACGCGGGGCTGCGCCATCTGCGCGCACAGGCGGCGGCCACGCGGGCGGCGCTGCCGGGGCACGGGTTCCGCGCGGGGCCGGTCGATCTGGGCTCGCCCGCTGCGCTGCCGCAGGGCTATCAGGCGGGCTGCGCGGTCTGGGACGCCTGGTCGGCGCGCGACGAGGCGCTGGAGGGGTTCGATGCGGCGCTGGTGCGGATGCTGGATCTGTACCGGCTGCGGGTCGCGCCGTGACAGCGCGCCCCCGGACCTGTAGGGTCGGCGGGCACTGCGCGAAAGGACCACCGATGTTTGCCGCCTGGAAGCAGGAAAAGACCACCGCCGGACTGGTCGCCGAGGCGCAGGCCCTGGCCGACAAGCTGGCCGGAACCAAGCCCCATATCGTCGAGGCCCATGCAGCCGCTGCCCTGCTGTGGCAGGCGGTGTTCCGCGATCAGGGGCAGGATCTGCACAGCATCGCGACCTGGCCCAAGGCCAAGGCGGCGCGGTTCGCGGCCGATGCGCTGGCGCGGATCGCGGTGCTGCGCAAGGCGCGGGACTACGACAGCAGCGACGGGTTGGCCGTCTGGATGCACAGCGCCCGCACCGTGGCCGAGCCACGCATCGCGGACCCCGTGCGCCAGATCTGGGCGCATCTGGCGGCGGCGGGGCCGAACGCGGCGTCGATGGCCGAGGAGCAGATCGCCGAGGCCGGGCTGGCGCCGCACGGGCCCCTGCGCATCCCCGAGGGGTTCGATGCGGGTTGATCGCGCCTAGCGCGGCAGGCGATAGGCCACGGCCTGGTCCGAGACCTCGGGCTTGAGGATCGAGTTGCCGCCCACGGCAAAGACGACGTAATCGACCCCCTCATGGGTAAAGACCGCGGGGATCGAGACGGCGGGCGCCTCGACCAGGTCGGACCACAGCTCGCGGCCGGTGGCCGCGTCCAGCGCCCGCACGCGGGAATCCATCGACGCGCCGATGAAGACCACGCCCCCCGCCGTCACCACCGGCCCGCCAAGCGTGGGCGAACCCCAATCCCCCAGCCCGTAAAAGCCGTGGAACTGCGCCTTGCCAAAGGGCACCTCATAGAGGGTCTGGCCCGTGGTCAGGTCGATGGCCGAGAAGGTGCCGAAGGGCGGCGCCCAGCAGGGCATGCCGGCCCAGTTGCTCCAATCGGTCAGGTGGATGCCATAGGGCGCGCCCTCCTGCGGGTGATACCCCTCCTCATTGCCGCCCTCGCGGGCCTCACTGTCGTATTCGTCGCGCGGGATCAGGTGGATCAGCTGGACGATGCGCGAGGCGTTCACATAGAGGATCGCGCGGTCCGGATCGACCGAGACGCCGCCCCAGTTGGTGGCGCCCGCCGTGCCGGGAAAGAACAGCGTGCCCTGTTCCGACGGGGGCGTGAAGATTCCCTGATACAGGTATTTTTCGCGGTCGCGCGAGCATTGGCCCAGGCTGACGATGTCCGACAGACGCCAGACCGGCGGCAGCTCCAGCGGGTTGCCGACGGGGGTGGGGGTCATGGCAAAAGGCTGGGTCGGCGCGGTCACCTCTCCGGTGGCGGTGCTGGCGGGGACGGGGCGGTCCTCGATGGGGAACAGCGGCTCTCCGGTGCGGCGGTCCAGCACGAACAGGAACCCCTGCTTGGTCGCCTGGACCAGCGCGGGGATCATCTGGCCGTCGCGCGGGATGTCCACCAGCGTCGGCGCCGAGGGCGTGTCGTAATCCCAGATGTCGTGGCGGACATGCTGAAAGGTCCAGGCGACCTCTCCGCTGGCGATGTCCACGGCGGTGACCGAGGTCGCCATCGGGATCGGATCGGTCCGCGCGCCGCCCCAGTAATTCGGGCTGGGCGACGAGACCGGCGCATAGACCAGCCCCAGATCGGGATCGGCGGTCATCGCGGTCCAGATATTGGCGGTGCCGGTGCGGTCGATCATCTCGGGCGGGATGAAGCTGGCCTCCCACAGCAGATCGCCGCTGCGGGCGTCGATGGCCAGCAGGTTGCCCGGCGGGGCGACGGAATATTCCCAATCGGCGCCCGCCCAACCCAGCAGCAGCGTGTCCCCCACCACCAGCGGCGGCTGCAGCAGCGAAAAGGGGAACACGTCGTTGACGGTGTTCCACTGGTTCACGTTCAGCACCCCGCCATCGGCGAAATCGGCGCAGCGCTGGCCGGTTTCGGCATCGACCGCGTGCAGTTCGGCGTCCATCGTGCCCAGGAACACCCGCCGCGCGCAAACGCCGGTGTCGCCGCCGTTCCAATAAGCGACGCCGCGATTCTTCAGCGCGGGCTGGGTCAGCGGCTCCAAGGTCGAGGTGCTGTCATAGGTCCAGCGTTCCTCTCCGGTCGCGGGGTCCAGCGCCACGATGCGGTAGAAGGGCGTGCCCAGATAGAGCGTCCCGTCGGCATAGACCGGGGTGGCCGACCAGACCGTTTCGGCCAGATCGCCGCTGCCGTCCGACACGTCGCCGGTGCGATAGTCCCAGGCCCGCTCCAGCCGGCCCACGCTGTCGGGGGTCAGGCTGCGCGCGTTCGAGAACTTGGTCGAGGCCAGGTCTCCGTGAAAGGCGGTCCAGCTGTCCTGCTGGGCCTGCGCGGCCGTGGCGGTCAGCAGCAGGGCTGCGGGAATCAGCGATCTGATCATCGGGGGGTCCGTTCGAAAAAGGGCGCGGCGATAAGCCCGGCGGCCCCGGCCAGCATTGCCGCCGCCAGCAGCGTCTGCATCAGGAACACCGCCGCCAGCGCCGTCAGCAGCGCGGCCAGCACCGCCAGCGCGATCAACGCCCTGCGCCAGCCCCGGCGCGGATGCGCCAGCGTCGCGATGCCCGCCAGCAGGGTCGCGGCCACGCTGCCCAGCAGGGCCAGCCCGGCGCCAAGCGTGAGGTCCACGCCGGTATTGCCGAAGGGCCCCACAAAGGCGATGCCCGCCAGCACGGCACCGGCGGCAAGGAGGAGAAGCGGGAGGACGGGAATGATGCGCATGTAAGGCCAACGGCGATCACGCGTATTTGTTCCCGCGCGCCCCAATGCAAAAGGGCCGCCCCGGAGGGCGGCCCTTTTGGCAGGATGACCACCGGGAAGGTGGTGCCGGTGAAGGGACTCGAACCCCCGACCCCATCATTACGAATGATGTGCTCTACCAGCTGAGCTACACCGGCCGCTGGTCATGGCGCGCGGATAGCATCTTCGCGCCAAGGGCGAAAGGGGGCATGGCGGATTTTTTGCGCCATGCCCGGTGGGATGCGCCGCTCAGGGGCGCGTGCGACCCTCGGTCCAGTCGGCCTCGTCGGAGGGTTCGACATCGGGGCGGACCATGACCGGTTCGTTGACCGGCTCGGGTTTGGGGTCGGGCGCGGGTTCCGAATGCTCGGGCTGGGGCATCGGGTCCGTGACGGGGCCGGTCAGGTCGGGCACGGGTGCGTCCGGCGCTGCGACCGCGGGCTGCGGGGCGGGCGCCTCGACGCGCACGGGTTCCGGCGTGGTCACCGTGGAGGACGGGTGGTCATAGGCCACGTAATCGCTTTCGCGCGGGACCATGCCGGGGGCGACCTTCGGCTGTTCCACCCGGCGCGGTGCGGGGCCGGGCGGATGCGGCTGGACCGGGCTGCTGAGGTCCGGCGCATCAGCCAGATCGGGCTCGGCCGGTTTGGGGCTGCCGACCAGCAGGGGCAGCATCTCGGCGCCGGTGGGGGTGGTGGCGCCGCTGCGGGGGCCGTCGGGCTCTTTCCAGGTCAGCGTGTCGAAACCGCCGCAGCTGTCGCAGACAGGCGCCCAGGCATGCATCACGTTGTGGCAGGTGTCGCAGCACCATTGCGGGCCGCGCGACGCCGACAGCGCCCGGGTCAGCCAGCCGCGCACGACGCTGTCATCAGCGCCCTCGCCGCGTTCGATCGCGGCCATGATCGACAGGGTGCGCACGGTCGGATGTTTCTCGGCCAGATCGCCCAAGGCGCGGCGGGCGCCGGGAAAGTCCTCGGCGGCCAGCAGCAGCTCGGCCTTGAGCAGGCGCGATTCCTCGTGGTCGCGATTCTGAGAGATCAGCCGGTCAAAGCGCGCCAGCCGGGCGGCCGAGGATTCGTCGGGCACGATCTCGGCATAGGCGGCGGCCACATCCGGATGCGGGCGCACCGACCAGGTCTTTTCCAGGATGCGCGAGGCGTTGCGATAATCCTTTTGCGCGACATAGCTGCGCGCGGCCAGCACCGCCGCCGGGATCAGGTCGGGCGAGGCCTTGGCGGCCGAGATGGCAGCTTCGCGCGCGCTGATGGAGTTGCCCTTGGCCAGCACGTCGCTGGCCTCCTGCAGGGCCAGCACGGCGTCGCGACGCAGCGCGACGTCCTTGGGCAGGTCGCCCTGATTGCGCTTGTCCTTGAGGGTGCGGCGGGCGCCCTTCCAGTCATGCTCGCGGGTCTGCAGATCCAGCAGGGTGTCCTGAACCTCCTTGTGGCGCGGCTTCAGCGCATAGGCCTTTTGCGCCAGCAGCAGCGCCTTGTGGGTGTCGCCCTCGGCCAGCTTCTGGCGCATCAGGCCGCGGATGCCCACAAAGCGGGTGCGGTCGTCATCCAGCAGCGTGCGATAGATGTCGATGGCGCGGCGGGTATCGCCCGAGGTCTCGGCCGCCTGCGCCGCCAGCAGATTGGTCAGGTGCGGCTGGTTGAGGTATTTCGCGGCCCGCGCGGCCTTGTCCTGGGCCAGCTTGCCCTCGCCCGAGGCGACGGCCAGCATCCCCTCGCCAAAGGCGGCATAGCCCTTGCGCTCGCGCGAGCGGGCGAAATGGCGGTTGATGGCGGTCTCGTCGCCGACCAGGAACCGCAGGACCGCAATCAGCAGGCCCACCAGCTTGAAGATCAGCCAGGCGGCAATCATCAGCACGAACAGCGCCGCCAGCGCTTTGAGCGGCGACAGCGCGTATTCCATGCCGCCATATTCCAGGCGCAGCACCTGCCCGGTTTCCGACAGCTGGACGGCCCCCAGGGCAAGCGCCAGGACGACCGCAAAGAAGAACAGGATTTTCAACAGCGACAACAGCATCGGACGACCCTCAATTCGAGCCCGAGGACAGGTCGGTCAATGCCGCCCGTGCCTGGGAATAGGCGGTTGCGCGCGACATCCAGTCGGCCATGGCCGGGGCCTGCATCGCGGGCTGTGGCAGGGCCTGCATCTGGGTCAGGGCGGCGTCGATGCGCCCGGCCTGCACGTCGGCATCGGCGCGCGACAGGATCGCGTCGGCATCGTCGCCATCGCGCGGCGCGACCGAGCGGGCGCCGGTCTGGGCGCGCAGGAAATTGGTCAGCAGGTTGCCCTGACCGCTGGCGCTGCTGTCGCGCAGACTGGCGCGCAGGGCGGCACGGGCGGCCTCGGGGAAATCGGTCTGCAATTCGGTCAGGCTGGGCACCGGGGTCTGCAGCGCGTCGGGCGTGTCCAGCCCCGCACCTTCCAGCGCGGTGCGGGCCTGCTCGGGCGTCACGCCCGCGTCCAGCGCGGTCTGCAGCGCGGCGATGGCGGCCACGGCCTCGGCGCGGCGGGTGCTTTCGGCGGCGGCCTCCTGCAGGGCCTCGGCCTCGGCGCGGGTGGCATCCAGGCTGGATTGCGCATCGGCGGCGGCGGTCTCGATCTGCTCCTGCAGGGCCTGGGCGGCCTCGGGGTCGAAGGCGGGGCGGGCGGACAGTTCGTCCAGGCGGGCCTGCTGTTCGTCCAGGCGCTGGCGCAGATCGGCCAACTGGTCGGGATCGACCGCGGGGGCGGCGGCGACGGGAGTGTCGGCGTCAGGCGCGTCGGCGTCAGCGGTGTCGGCCTCAGGCGCGGGGGTGTCGGCCGGGGCCTGGGACAGGGCCGCGACCTGCTCCTCCAGCGCCTCGATGCGCGGCAGAAGATCGTCGGGCAGGGCCGCGTCCGGTTGGGTCTGGGCCAGTTCCTCGCGCGCGGCGTCACGGCCTGCGGCAGCGGCGGCGTCGATCATCGCCTGCGGATCGGCGTCCTGCGCGTCACCGTTTGCGGCAACCGGGGCGGGCTGCCAGGCGGCGGGCAGGTGCGGCAGCGCATAGATGGTCGCGGCGGCGCCCAGACCGGCGGCCACGACGCCGCCCAGGGCCACGGGCCAGAACCCCGTCTTGCGCATCGGCGCGGCGGCGGGCCGGGGGGATGCGCTGTCGGCGGGGGCGGTGCGGGGCTTGGGCGCCTCTGCATCCTTGGCCGCGAAGGGCGACGGCCCGGCGCTGGCGCTGCGGGCGGCGGCCGGGGCCAGTCCATCGGTGCCGTCACCGACCAGCGTCGATCCGACGGGGCGGACCTCTCCGGGCTGGCCGGCCTGGGCGGGGGTTCCGGCGCCGACCGCGGCATGGTCGATCACGCCGACATGGGCGGGAATCCGACGGATCTCGGGTCCGGCATCGGCGGCAGAGCCCGCCGCGGGGATGGTGGAATCGCTGGTGGGGGCGGTGCCCCCGGTGGTGGTCTTTGGTTTCTTCACGTCCCTGTCCCCGTCTCATGCCCGAATGGGTCGCCCTTGCGTCTCCAGAACGGGTCTGGCCGCGCGGGCATCCTGCGCAGCCTAATCAGCGCGGGCTGAACGCTCAACCCGCCGTCGTCACCTTGGTTCCGCGATCATGGCCCGGCGAATTGCCGCATCCATCGCCGGTCCCGAAGGCGTCTCCGCCACGATCCGCAGCGCCGCGGGCGCGGTCCAGGCCGCATCCGCCGCCGCGCTGATCGCCACCAGCCGCAGCGGCGCCCGCGCGCCGGCGGCCATCGCCGACAGCAGCCGCGCCGAACGCGGCGACCAGACCGGCACGACCAGCGGCCGCGCGCCCATCAGCGCCGCCCGCGCCACAGGCGTCAGCGCCAGCGGCTGCTGATCATAGACCACCACCCCCGGCACCGGCAGCCGCTGCGCCAGGTGGCGGCCATGCGCATGGACCAGCGGCACCGGGCAGGCCGCGATCAGCGGCGCCAGGCTGTCCGCCGTGCCCTGCCCGACCGTCACCGCAAAGCCCGCATCGCGGGCGGCCTGGGCGGTGCGCTCGCCCACGCAGATCGCCGGGCGCCCACGCCCCGGCCCCGCCGACGGCACCGCATGGGCCGAGGTGAAGACCAGCCCGTGGGCCTGCGCCAGCAGCGCCCCATCATGATCGACCGGCACGATGCGCAGCACCGGAGATATCAGCGCGTCATGGCCCAGACGCGCCGCGTCCCGCTCCGAATCGGGGCGGGGGCGGGTCAGTAGCAGCAGGGGGCGGGGCGCGGGCGGCATTGGCATCCTGTCGGGCGGGTGTTACGCCCTGTGGCTACGCCTCAGCCATCATCCGGGCAAGAGCCATGACACAGACCATCTTTCTGGGCATCGAGAGCAGCTGCGACGACACCGCCGCCGCCATCGTGACCGGCGACCGGCAGATCCTGTCCAGCGTGGTCAGCAGCCAGTCCGACCTGCATGCCGATTTCGGCGGCGTGGTCCCCGAGATCGCCGCCCGCGCCCATGCCGAACGCCTGGACCTGGTCGTCGAACAGGCGCTGGTTGATGCCGGTCTGGGCCTGGACGCGCTGAGCGGCATCGCGGTCACCGCCGGACCCGGGCTGATCGGCGGCGTGATGGCGGGCGTGATGTGCGCCAAGGGCATCGCCGCGGGCACCGGGCTGCCGCTGGTGGGGGTGAACCATCTGGCGGGGCATGCGCTGACGCCGCGGCTGACCGATGGGATCGACTATCCCTATCTGATGCTGCTGGTGTCGGGCGGGCATTGCCAGTTCCTGCGCGTGGACGGGCCGGACGCCTTCACCCGCCTTGGCGGCACCATCGACGACGCGCCCGGAGAGGCCTTTGACAAGGTCGCCAAGCTGCTGGCCCTGCCCCAGCCCGGCGGCCCGCATGTCGAGGCCGAGGCGGCGGGCGGCGATGCGGACCGCATCCCCCTGCCCCGCCCGCTGCTGGACCGCCCCGGCTGCGACATGAGTTTCTCGGGGCTGAAGACGGCGGTGCTGCGCGCCCGCGACACGCTGATTGCGGATCAGGGGGGCCTGCGCACGGCCGACCGGCGCGATCTGTGCGCGGCGTTCCAGGCGGCGGTGGCCGATGTGCTGGCCGAGAAATCGCGCCGCGCGCTGGCTTTGTCGCCGGTGCCGGTGCTGGCCGTGGCGGGGGGCGTTGCCGCCAACGGGCCGATCCGCGCGGCCCTGCAGCAGGTCGCGGCGGCGGCGGGCGCGCGGTTTCTGGCCCCGCCTTTGCGGCTGTGCACCGACAATGGCGCGATGATCGCATGGGCCGGGATCGAGCGGTTCCGCATGGGTCATCGCGACGACATGACGTTGTCGGCGCGCCCGCGCTGGCCGCTGGATCAGGGCGCCGCACCCATGCTGGGCAGCGGCAAGCGGGGGGCCAAGGCATGATCGGCATTCTGGGCGCAGGCGCCTTTGGCACGGCGCTGGCGGTGGCGCTGGCGGCGAACGGGCCGGTCACGCTGTGGGGGCGGCGCATCGACTGGCGCGGCGAAAATCCGCGCCTGCCCGGCGTGACCATGCCCGGTGCGGTGACGGTCACCCAGGATCTGGACGCCGCGCTGGCCTGCGACACGATCCTGCTGGCGCTGCCCGCGCAGGCTTTGGGCGGGTTTCTGGACGAACACGGCGCGCGGCTGGCGGGCCGGGTCCTGGTCAGCACGGCCAAGGGGATCGACCTTGCGCATCTGACCGGGCCATCCGCGCTGATCGCGCAGGCGGCCCCCGATGCGGTGGTCGCGGTGCTGACGGGGCCGTCGTTTGCCGCCGATATCGCGCGCGGGCTGCCCACCGCGCTGACGCTGGCCTGCGCGGATGCGGCGGCGGGCGCGGCGCTGCAGACGCGGCTGTCGACGCCGGTCCTGCGACTTTACCGGACCACCGACGTGACCGGGGCCGAGCTGGGCGGCGCGCTGAAGAACGTCATCGCCATCGCCGCGGGCGTGGTGATCGGCGCGGGTCTGGGCGACAGCGCGCGCGCCGCGATCATCACCCGCGGCTTTGCCGAGATGACGCGGCTGGCCACGCATCTGGGCGCGCGCCCCGAGACGCTGACCGGGCTGTCGGGCCTGGGCGACCTGACGCTGACCTGCACCTCGGCGGGGTCGCGGAATTTCCGGTTCGGCTGCGCGATCGGGTCGGGGTCGGCCTGGGACAGCGCCACCACGGTCGAAGGCGCCGCCACCGCCCGCGCGCTGGCGCGGATGGCGCTGCGCGACGGGCTGGACCTGCCCATCGCCGCGATGGTCGCGCGCCTTGCCCAAGGCGACGTTTCGGTGGAAAAGGCCATGGACCGCCTGCTGGCCCGACCCCTCAAGGAGGAATGATGCCCCTGTTCGCCGTGATCTGCCGGGACAAGCCCGGTGCCCTGCAAACCCGTCTGGACACCCGCGACGCCCATCTGGGCTTTATCCGCGAGACCGGAATCGTCCGCATGGCCGGCCCCCTGATGGAGGAGGGCGAGATGCGCGGATCGCTGGTGATCCTGGAGGCCGACGACCTGCCGGCCGCGCAGGCCTGGGCCGCGAACGACCCCTACAAGTCGGCGGGGCTGTTCGCCTCGGTCGATGTGGTCGAGTGGAACAAGGTGATCGGCTGATGGCCTATTGGTTGTTCAAATCCGAACCCGACGTCTTTGGCTGGGACGATCTGGTCGCCAAGGGCGATCGGGGCGAGGAATGGGACGGGGTGCGCAGCTATCAGGCGCGCAACAACATGCGCGCGATGGCCCTGGGCGACCGGGGGCTGTTCTATCATTCCAACATCGGCAAGGAGGCCGTGGGCATCGTCGAGGTGATCGCGCTGGCCCATCCCGACAGCACCGCCGAGGACCCGAAATGGGAATGCGTGGACATCCGCGCCCTGTCCCGCCTGCCCCGCGCCATCAGCCTGGAAGAGGCCAAGGCCGAGCCGCGCCTGTCCGACATGGTGCTGGTGAACAATTCGCGCCTGTCCGTCCAGCCGGTGACCGAGGCCGAATGGGCCGTCATCATGGAGCTGTCGGGCGCGGACGCCCCGGATTGACCGTCCCCGGCTGATCGCGTTCGCGGAAGGGGCGCCGGGGGCGGCAGGCCCCCGGTCCGTCTGTCGCGCCGCGCTTTGGCCTGCCAAGGGGGCAAAGCGCGGTGATGCGGGCACACCCCTGTCCCCGCGATGGTTCCGGGCCTTCTGCCCTCGGGCCCGATCCTAGACGCCCGTCCGCCGGGCAGGCAAAGGCGGAACACCTCGAATTTTATGCGTTTCCGCTTCACCGCAGGGGCGGCGCGCGCTAGGTTCGCCCCCGTCCCGATACCCCGTATCCCCCCTCAGGAGGTCCCATGAGTCAGCGCCTGCATCTCGTCTTCGGTGGCGAGCTGGTCGATCCGCAGAGCACCAAGTTCCGCGACACCAAACAGATCCACATGGTCGGCATCTTTCCCGATTACGACAGCGCCTTCGCCGCCTGGAAGGCCGAGGCGCAGCGCACCGTGGACAGCGCCCATACCCGCTATTTCATCGCGCATCTGCACCGCCTGCGCGACGAACAGCGTGAGGTCAGCCCGACCGAGGAACTGGGCGGCTGATGACCCGGCCGGGATCGGGGCTGGGCCAGTTGGGGCTGTGGCTGCATCTGCGCGGCCGCCGCACCGACGCCGCGTCCCTGCCCGCGATCCCGGCCGGCACCGGCCCCGCGCTGGTGGTCCATACCGCCCCTGACGCGGCCCGGGCCGCGCCCCAGATCATCGCCTGCCTGACCCGCGCGCGCGCCGGGCTGCGCCTGGACGCGGAGGGCGGGGCCGACGACCCGGTCGTGGCCGCGCAGCTGCTGGACCAGGCGCGCCCACGTGCCGTCCTGCTGCTGGGCTCCGATCTGCCGCCCGCGCTGATCGCGGCGGCCACCGCGCGGCGGGTGCCGGTGATCCTGGCCGAATGCCGGCTCAGCGCGGCGGATCTGGGCTGGGGGCTGCAGGCGCTGATGCGCCGTCAGCTGCTGTCGCAGATGGAGGCGATTCTGCTGACCGACATGCCCAGCCTGATCATCGCCCGCCGCATGTCCCTGCCCGAGGGGCGGCTGTCCATGACCGGCCCCGTCTCTGAGATCCGCGAGCCGCTGCGCTGTTCCGAGACCGAGCGCGCCTCGATGGCGCAGCAGATGAACGGGCGCCACGCCTGGTTCGCGGCCTGCCTGCCGCAGGCCGAGGAGGAGGCCGTGCTGTCCGCGCATCAGGCGGCGCTGCGGCGGTCGCATCGTGCGCTGCTGATCATCGCGCCCGCCGATCCGACCCGTATGGACGCCCTGGCCCGCGACATCGAGGCGCAGGGCCTGACCGTCGCCCGGCGCAGCGAGGACGAGGATTTCGGCGACGAGATCCAGGTCCTGCTGACCGACGGCCCGACCGAGATGGGGCTGTGGTATCGCCTGGCGCCCGTCAGCTTCATGGGCGGCACGCTGTCGGGGGAAGCCGACGCGATGCGCCACCCGTTCGAACCCGCCGCCCTGGGATCGGCCATCGTGCATGGCCCGCAGACCGGCCCGCATGCCACCGAATGGCAGCAGCTGTCGGGCGCCCAGGCCGCACGCCAGGTGCGCCATGCCGAGGATCTGGCCCTGGCCGTCACCGAACTGACCCAGCCCGAAACCATCGCCACCCTGGCCAGCAACGCCTGGACCGTCAGCACGGGGGGCGCCGACGTCGCCCTGCGCATCGCCACCCGCGTCGCCGAGACGCTGGAGCGTCCCGAAAGGCAGCCCGCATGACCCGCGCCCCCGGCTTCTGGTTCCTGACCCCTCCGACGATGCGCGCGCGCCTGCTGGCGCCGCTTGGCGCGGGTTATGCGCGGGCCACCGCCCGCCGCCTGGCGCAGGGGCCGCGCGAGCGGGTGGGCGTGCCGGTGATCTGCGTGGGCAACGTCAATGCGGGCGGCACCGGCAAGACGCCCACCGTGATCCATCTGCAGATGGCGCTGGCGGCGCGGGGGATCGCCGCGCATGTGGTCTCTCGCGGGTATGGCGGCAGCGCGACGAGGCCGCTGCGCGTGGACGAGCGCGCCCATGACGCCGCCCTGACCGGGGATGAGCCGCTGCTGATGGCGGCCTTTGGCCCGGTCTGGGTGGCCGATGACCGCCGGGCGGGCGCGCGGGCGGCGGTGGCGGCGGGGGCGCAGGCGATCATCCTGGATGACGGGTTCCAGGACCCGGCGCTGGCGCATGACCTGTCGCTGGTGGTGGTGGATGCGGCCAAGGGGTTCGGCAACGGGCTGTGCATCCCTGCGGGTCCGCTGCGCGAGCCGGTCGCCGTGGGTCTGGCGCGGGCCGACCTGCTGCTGTCCATCGGGCCGGATGCGGCGCAGGCGGGGTTTGCCCCGCCCCCCGGCGCGCCACCGCATCTGCGCGGGCAACTGGCGCCTTTGCAAATGGGCTTCGACTGGCGCGGGCACCGGGTGCTGGCCTTTGCCGGCATCGGCCACCCGGAGAAGTTCTTTGCCACGCTGCGGTCCTTGGGCGCCGAGATCGTCCGGGCCGAGGGGCTGGACGACCACCAGCCCTTCACCCCCGCCCTGCTGACCCGGCTGGAGACCGAGGCGCGGATGACCCGCGCACAGCTGGTCACCACCGAAAAGGACGCGGCCCGCCTGCCCCGCGCCTTTCGCCCCAAGGTCATGGCCCTGCCAGTGCGGCTGGCCCTGACGGATGACGCGCTCCTGACTGCGGCGCTGGACCGGCTGTTTCCGCGCGCCGTTTGAATTTCCGGGCGTGATGCCGATATAAGGCGCTGGATGCGAAAGGATGGCCATGTCTCGCAATGCCCAGGCTCGGCTGAGCTTTTATCTGCTGCTGGTGCTGACGCTCTATGCCTCGATGGCGGGCGGGGGCTGAGGGGGGATCATGTCGAACCGATTCGGAGGGCGCTTTTCGCCCGGAACCCGCACGCAGCCCGCCCTGCCCCCCACGCCGCGCCACCCCCATGAGGGGCGGCCGAAATGGATCACCCTGGCGGCGACGCCCTTTCTGCTGGGCGCGTTCTTTCAGGGGGCTGCGGGCATGGTCACCGACCTTGCGGCCTTTGGCCTGGTCGCCAGCGGCATGTGGATGACCCGAGAGGGGCTGGTGGCGCAGGCCACCTTTCAGGCGCGCCGCATCGCCAAGCGGCCCGCCATCCCGCGCAAGCTGTTCGGCGGTGTGCTGGCGGGGCTGGGCCTGGGTCTGGGCGCCGCTGAACCCGGCATCTGGGCCGAGGCCGGGCTGATCGGGGCTGCGGGCCTGGCGCTGCACCAGATCAGCTTTGGCCTGGACCCTTGGCGCGACAAGACCGCCGCCGGCGTGGACAGCTTTCAGCAGGATCGCGCGCAGCGGATGATCGACGAGGCCGAGGGCCATCTGGAGCAGATGCGCGCGGCCATCACCCGCACCGGCGACCGGCGGCTGGAGGCGCGGGTGGCGATGTTCGACGCATCCGTCCGGCACCTGTTCGACCGGGTGCGCGACAATCCCGGCGGGCTGTCCTCTGCCCGGCGCTATCTGGGGGTCTATCTGATGGGGGCGCGGGACGCGACGATGCGCTTCGCGGACCTCTATGCGCTGACCCAGGACCAGACGGCGCGGGCCGATTACGAGAGTTTCCTGGACGATCTGGAAAAAGATTTCATCGCCCGCGCCGACCGGCTTCTGGATGGCGACCGCGACGCGCTGGACATCGAGATGTCGGTCCTGCGCGACCGCCTGGCCCGCGAGGGGCTGACCGGCGCCGCGACCCGCGTCGACCCCGCCGACCGCCCCGCCCTGCAGAGCGCCGAGGCGCAGACGCTGGACGATCTGCTGCGCACGCCCTTTCCGGGGCAGAAGGTTCCGCGCGACTGATGCCCCGCTTTGCCTTGCAGGTCGAATATGACGGCGCGCCCTTTGCCGGCTGGCAGGCGCAGGCTGACCAGCCCTCGGTCCAGGGTGCGATTGAAACCGCGCTGGCGCGGCTGGACCCCGGTTTCGCGACCCGCCGCATTGCCGCCGCCGGGCGCACCGATGCGGGCGTGCATGCGACCGGACAGGTGGCCCATGCCGATCTGGACCGCGATTGGGACCCGTTCCGCCTGTCCGAGGCGCTGAACTGGCACCTGAAGCCCGCCCCCGTGGCGATCCTGCAGGCGGCGCGGGTCGATGACGATTTCCACGCGCGGTTTTCCGCGGTCGAGCGGCGCTATCTGTTCCGGCTGGTGGCGCGGCGGGCGCCGATGACCCATGGCAAGGGGCAGGTCTGGCAGGTGCTGAACCCGCTGGATGTGGGCGCGATGCGGGCGGGGGCGGCGCATCTGGTCGGGCATCACGACTTTACGACCTTCCGGTCGTCGATCTGTCAGGCGAAAAGCCCCGTGAAGTCGCTGGACGAGATCCGGATCGAGGCGCAGCCCATTCCGCAGGGCATGGAATACCGGTTCCACCTGCGCGCGCGGTCGTTCCTGCACAATCAGGTGCGCAGCATCGTCGGCACGCTGGAGCGGGTGGGCGCGGGATCATGGGCGCCGGACCGGGTGCGCGACGCGCTGGAGGCACGCAACCGCGCGGCCTGCGGGCCGGTCTGTCCGCCCCACGGGCTGTATCTGACGGGGGTGGGTTACCCGCGCGATCCGTTCGGCGCGCGTGGCGAGGGGCCGACCGGCAGATAGGAATGGCCTCGGCGGCGACGGCGCGGGCGCTCGTCTCGCGAGGAGACGACAATCTTGACCGTGTGCCACAGGATCCACAGGTCCAGCCGCATGGAGCGGTGGCGCTGATAGATCAGGTCGATCTTGAGCTTGGCTGGCAGGCAGCGGCGAGCGTAGGCGCGCTCGGTATCCTCGGCAGACTTGCAGCTGGCAAGAATCCGATCCTCGTGGCGGTGATAGATCAGCGTGGCGAGCCCCGTGACGCCGGGACGGCTTTTCAACACTTGGCCGTAAATGCTGGGATACCGCTCGACATACTCGCGAATGGTCGGGCGGGGTCCGACAAAGCTCATGTCGCCCTTGAGGATGTTGAACAGCTGCGGCAATTCGTCGATACGCGTGCGGCGCAGGAAATGCCCGAGCGGCGTAATCCGCCATTTTTTATGTCCGCCAGTCACGCCCGAATCCGTCTCGGTGCATAGCATGGTGCGGAACTTCAGATGGGTAAAGGGCCGGTTCGGACCGCGCATACGCGGCGCTGCGTAAAAGATCGGTCGACCTTGCGTCACCAAAAGCACCAGCGTGACCACGCCCATCAACAGCGAGAGCGGGATCAGCAGCAGGATGGCGAAGACGATGTCGAACAGCCGTTTGGAAGTCGGCATAGGATTGCGGTCGGCGATCTTGAGCCGGGCGAACCAAGCCATCTGCGAACCCGCGATGCCTACGGCGTCCGTCTTGTCCCAGTCATGGTGGATCGTCACGACACCGTCCGCTTTGCGATTTCCAGAATATATACGTCGCCGCTAGCACATCGTGCAGAGATTGGGAACCGCCCGGCCTGCCGTCTCGGCAATCACTTGCGCGTGCATGGCACATCGGCCACTGTCCGGGGACAGGAAACAGGGGTCCGGGTGACGATGCGGAAATTTCTGGTCCTGCTGGACGACAGCAGGGAATGCCTGAACGCGATGCGCTTTGCCGCGATGCGGGCGGCGAAATCGCAGGGCGCGTCGGTGGTGATCCTGTCGGTCATTCCCGCCGAGGAGATCCAGCACGGATTCGGCGTGGCCGACGTGATGCGCGCCGAGGCGCGCGAGCGGATCGAGGCGCATTTCGAGGTGTTCGCCAAATGGATGCGGTCCCGCCAGGGGATCGAGCCCGCGCTGGTCATCCGCGAGGGCGACACCGCCGAGGAGCTGCTGGCGCAGATCACCGAGGATGGCGAGGTGGGCGTCGTCGTGCTGGGCCTGTCCTCCGACAAGAGCAGCACGAACCCGGTGCTGACGCGGCTGCTGCGCGACCCCACGGCGCTGCCCTGCGCGATCTCTCTGGTGCCGGGCGATCTGTCCAAGGAGCGGCTGGAGGCCATCA
The DNA here is from genome assembly GCF_005048265.1 of Paracoccus hibiscisoli. Classification (GTDB taxonomy): domain Bacteria; phylum Pseudomonadota; class Alphaproteobacteria; order Rhodobacterales; family Rhodobacteraceae; genus Paracoccus; species Paracoccus hibiscisoli. The sequence goes on along the minus strand of NZ_SUNH01000005.1, from coordinate 176,519 downwards.
CCTGAGCCTTGCCGCGGCATGGCCCGGCGCGTGGCGGGCGGGCGGGTTGACCCAAGCCCCCCGGATCGCCATATCGGGATCAAAGGAGCGCCCCCATGTTCATCCAGACCGAGACCACCCCGAACCCCGCAACGCTGAAATTCCTGCCCGGAGAGACGGTGCTGGGCAGCGGCACGGCCGATTTCCCCTCGCCCGAGACCGGGGCCGCATCGCCCCTGGCGCGGCGGATCTTTGCGGTGGACGGGGTGACCGGCGTGTTCCTGGGCCGCGATTTCGTGACCGTGACCAAGGCCGACCAGGTGCCGTGGGATCATCTGAAGCCGTCGGTCCTGGGCGCGATTATGGAGCATTTCCAGTCGGGCGCCCCGGCAATTGAGGGGGCTGCATCCGACAATGGCGGCCATGTCGCCCATGAGGCCGGCCCCGATGCCGAGATCGTCGTGCAGATCAAGGAGCTGCTGGACACGCGCGTGCGCCCTGCGGTCGCGCAGGACGGCGGCGACATCACGTTCCACGGTTTCGATCGCGGGATCGTCTATCTGCACATGCAGGGGGCCTGCGCGGGCTGCCCGTCCTCGACCCTGACGCTGAAGATGGGGATCGAGAACCTGCTGCGCCATTACATCCCCGAGGTGGTCGAGGTCAGGCCCGTTGCCTGAGCGGATCACCCTGGGTTTCGACACATCGGCCGCGCATTGCGCGGCCGCTTTGCTGCGCGGCGATGCGGTTCTGGCGTTGCGCCATGAGCCGATGGCCAAGGGCCAGGCCGAGCGGCTGATGCCAATGCTGGAGGAGATGCTGGCCGCGGCGGGGCTGGGCTGGCGCGATCTGGACGGGATCGGGGTCGGCACGGGGCCGGGCAATTTCACCGGCATCCGCGTGGCGGTCGCGGCCGCGCGCGGGCTGGCACTGTCGCTGCGCATCCCGGCGGTGGGCGTGGGCGCGCCCGAGGCGCTGGCCTGGGGGCTGCCCCGGCCCTGCCGGGTGGTGATCGCGGGCAAGGGCGACATGGTCATCTGGCAGGACTTTGCCGAGGGCGCAGGGGGCCGGCCGCAGCAAGCTGCGACCGGCGCGCTGCCGCCCGGCCCCGCGCCGGCTGCGCCGGCGGTGGGGATCGCCGAGGGGGTGGCGCGTCTGGCGGCCGCGCGCGCGGGCGATCCGCAGCCCCGGCCCGCGCCCGTCTATCTGCGGCCCGCCGATGCGGCGCCCGCGCGTGATGCGCCGCCGGTGATCCTGGCGTGACCGGCGCGACGCCCGAGGCGCTGGCCGCCCTGCATGCGCGCTGTTTCAAACGGCCGCGCCCGTGGTCGCCTGCGGAATTCGCGGGTCTGCTGGGTACGCGCGGGGTGTTCCTGCTGACCGCGCCGGGCGGGTTCCTGATGGGCCGCGCCATCGCCGGTGAGGCCGAACTGTTGACCCTGGCGGTGGACCCGGATACGCGGCGGGCGGGCATCGGGCGTGGTCTGGTTGCCGATTTCGCAGGCAGAGCCGCCCGGATGGGGGCCGATGCGGCCTATCTGGAGGTCGCGGCAGACAACCTTGCGGCACGGCGGCTGTATGAGGCCACGGGATGGCTGGAAGCGGGCGTCAGACGGCGATATTACGGCCCCGCGACGGATGCGATCGTCATGCGTCTGACGCTGCGTGCCACCCAAGAAGGCGGTTGACCGGCCCCATGCGATGCGCCCTAATCGGGCGATCAGCGGGCCCGTTGAATCGCCCGCGAAAAACAGGATGAGGTTGCTTACATGTCCCTGATGAAATCGCTTCTGGCGGGCTCGGCCCTGGCGGTGCTGTCGACCGGCGCAGCGCTGGCCGATCCGGCCCTGATCTATGATCTTGGCGGCAAGTTCGACAAGTCGTTCAACGAGGCGGGCTTCATGGGCGCGCAGCGGTGGGTCGAGGAGACCGGCGGCACCTATCGCGAGCTGGAGATGCAGTCCGAGGCGCAGCGCGAGCAGGCGCTCCGCCGCCTGGCCGAAAGCGGATCGAACCCGATCGTGATGGTGGGCTTTGCCTTTGGCGACGTGCTGACCCAGGTGGCGGGCGATTACCCGGACACCAAATTCGCCATCATCGACATGGTGGTCGAGGCGCCGAACGTCCAGTCGATCGTCTTCACCGAGGAAGAGGGCAGCTATCTGGCGGGCGTGATGGCCGGTCAGGCGTCTGAATCGGGGACCGTCGGATTCATCGGCGGCATGGACATCCCGCTGATCCACAAGTTCCATTGCGGCTTTGCGCAGGGCTTCAAGGCGGTCCAGCCCGAGGGGACCGTGCTGATGAACTTTACCGGCACGACGCCCGCGGCCTGGAACGACCCGGTCCGCGGCGGAGAGCTGACCCGCGCGCAGGTCTCGCAGGGCGCCGACGTGGTTTACGCGGCGGCGGGCGGCACCGGCATCGGCGTGCTGCAGACGGCGGCCGATCTGGGCGTGCTGTCCATCGGCGTGGACAGCAACCAGAATGCGCTGCATCCGGGGCAGGTGCTGACCTCGATGGTCAAGCGCGTGGATAACGCGGTGTTCGACGCCTTCACGGCGGGGACCGAGCTGGAGGCGGGCATCCGCGTCATGGACCTGGCCGCCGAGGGCGTCGATGTCGCCATCGACGACAACAACGCCGATCTGGTCACCGCCGAGATGCAGGCCGCCGTGGACGAGGCGCGCGCCGCCATCGCCTCGGGCGAGGTCGTGGTGCATGACTACATGACCGACAACGCCTGCCCGGCCTCGTAATGACCACCGCAAGCGACATGTTGGGGGGGCGGTCGGACACGGCCGCCCCCGCTGCCATCGAGCTGCGCGGCATCTCGAAGGCGTTCGGGGCGGTTCAGGCGAACCGCGACATCAGCCTGTCCGTGCCCCGCGGCACCATCCACGGCATCATCGGAGAGAACGGCGCCGGGAAATCGACGCTGATGTCGATCCTCTACGGGTTCTACAAGCCCGATGCGGGGCAGATCCTGGTGGGCGGCCAGCCGATCAGCATCAGCGACAGCCAGACCGCGATCCGCGCGGGCATCGGCATGGTGTTCCAGCATTTCAAGCTGGTGCAGAACTTCACCGTGCTGGAAAACATCATCCTGGGCGTCGAGGATGGCGCGCTGCTGCGCCCCTCCCTGTCCAAGGCGCGCGGCGTGCTGAAGCAGCTGGCGGCCGAATACCAGCTGAACGTGGACCCCGACGAGGTGGTGGAGAACCTGTCCGTCGGCCACCAGCAGCGGGTCGAAATTCTCAAGGCGCTGTACCGCCAGGCCGACATCCTGATCCTGGACGAGCCGACCGGCGTGCTGACGCCCGCTGAGGCCGACCACCTGTTCCGCATCCTCAAGGGGCTGCGCGACGAGGGCAAGACGATCATCCTGATCACCCACAAGCTGCGCGAGATCATGGAGATCACCGACAACGTGTCCGTCATGCGCCGCGGCGAGATGGTGGCGTCGGTCAGGACCGCCGAGACCAGCCCCGAGCAGCTGGCCGAGCTGATGGTGGGCCGCAAGGTCCTTTTGTCCGTGGACAAGCAACCGGCGCGGCCCCAGGCCCCGGTGCTTGAGGTGCGCGGCCTGACCATGGTGGATATCGACGGGGTCGAGCGTCTGCGCGGCATCGACCTGGACATCCGCGCCGGAGAGATCCTGGGGATCGCGGGCGTGTCGGGCAACGGTCAGACGCAGCTGCTGGAGATTCTGGGCGGATACCCCGAAAAGGGCGCCAAGGTCAGCGGCGATGTGCAGTTGAACGGCGCCCCCCTGCCCCTGTCCGGGCGCGGCTGCGATGCCGGTCAGCGCCGCCGCGACGGCGTGGGCCACATCCCCGAGGACCGTCAGGTCGAGGGGCTGATCATGGATTTCACCGCCTGGGAGAACGTGGCCTTCGGCTGGCACGATGCGCCAGAGTTCAACAAGGGCTGGCTGATGGACAATGACGCCATCCGCCGCGACGCCCAGGCCAAGATGGAGCGTTTCGACGTGCGCCCGCGCGACTGCCATCTGGCGGCGCGCAATTTTTCGGGCGGGAACCAGCAGAAGATCGTCGTCGCGCGCGAGATCGAACGCAACCCCGACCTGCTGCTGATCGGCCAGCCCACGCGCGGCGTCGATATCGGCGCGATCGAGTTCATCCACAAGCAGATCGTGGCGCTGCGCGATGCGGGCAAGGCGATCCTGCTGGTCAGCGTCGAGCTGGACGAGATTTTGGCCCTGTCCGACCGCGTGGCCGTGATGTTCGACGGCCGCATCATGGGCGAACGCCTGCCCGGCCAGACCACCACGGGCGAGCTGGGCCTGCTGATGGCGGGCATCACCGATACGCAGAACACCCCCGCCGAAGCCGGTATTCCGCCCGAGACGACCCATGACATGCCGGAAGGACGCGCCTGATGGACAAGATGCCGAAATGGGCGGACGTGATCCTGACGCCGCTGATCTCTCTGATCCTGGCGATGGGCATTTCCGCGCTGGTGATCCTGGCCATCGGCGAAAGCCCGTGGGAGGCGCTCAAGACGATGGTCCAGGGCGCGCTCGGCTCCAGCTATGGCTGGGGGTTCACGCTGTATTACGCGACCAATTTCATCTTTACCGGGCTGGCCGTGATGGTCGCCTATCACGCCAGCCTGTTCAATATCGGCGGCGAGGGGCAGGCGGCGATGGGCGGCCTGGGGGTCGCGCTGGTGCTGCTGTACCTGCCGCTGCCGCATTGGGGGCTGGCGCTGCCGGCCGCGATGATCGGGGCGGCGGCCTTTGGCGCGGCCTGGGCCTTTATCCCGGCGATCTTGCAGGCGAAACGTGGCAGCCATATCGTGATCACCACGATCATGTTCAACTTTATCGCCGCCGCGACGCTGAACTATGTGCTGGTGAACCTGCTGCGCCCGGTGGGCAGCATGGACCCCGCCACGGCGCGGTTCCCGGCCTCCACGAACCTGCCGTCCCTGACCGACATGGCGGCAGCCATCGGCATCACCTGGGGGCGCAACACGCCCGCCAACATCACCTTTCTGGTGGCCGTGCTGGCCTGCTTCCTGATCTGGGTGCTGATCTGGCGCACGCGCCTTGGCTATCAGATCCGCGCCCTGGGCCGGTCGGAACCCGGCGCCGTCTATGCGGGCATCAGCCCGGTGCGCATCACCGTCATCGCCATGCTGATTTCCGGCGGGCTGGCGGGCCTGATGGCCATCAACAACGTCATGGGCGAGGCCGAGCGTCTGGTCCTGAACGCGGTCGAGGGTGCGGGCTTCATCGGCATCGCGGTGGCCCTGATGGGCCGCAACCACCCCCTGGGCATCCTGCTGGCGGCGCTGCTGTTCGGGTTCCTCTATCAGGGCGGCGGAGAGCTGGCGCTGTGGACCTCGATCCCGCGAGAGCTGATCGTGGTGATCCAGGCGCTGGTCATCCTGTTCACCGGCGCGCTGGACAACATGGTCCGCATGCCGCTGGAGCGGCTGTTCCTGACCATGAAACGGACCAGCCGGGGGGCGGTGAAATGAACATCCGCGAATCGCTGATCGCGATCATCGTCCTGTCCATCTGCGTGATCTGGGCGCTGGCCGACGGGGCCGCCGCCCAGCAGGGCATCGGCAGCGCGCTGCGCCTGATGACGCCGCTGTTGCTGGCCTGTCTGGCGGGGCTTTATTCCGAACGCGCCGGGGTCTTTGACATCGGGCTGGAGGGCAAGATGCTGATGGCGGCCTTTACCGCCGCATCGGTCGCCTATCTGACCGGCAGTGCCTGGCTGGGACTGGCGGCGGGCATCGCGGGGTCGCTGTCGCTGTCGCTGATCCACGGCCTCGCCTCGATCACCTTCATGGGCAATCAGCTGATCTCGGGCGTGGCGATCAACTTCCTGGCCTCGGGGCTGACGGTGCTGATCGGGCAGAACGCATTCGGTCTGGGCGGGCGGACGCCGTCCCTGACCGGGGCGGGTCGGTTCCAGCCGATCACCCTGCCTTTGGCCGATGCCCTGCGCGATGTGCCGGTGCTGGGGCCGATCTATTCGGGGCTGATCTCGGGGCAGACGATCCTGGTCTATGTGGCCTTTGCCATGGTCCCGATCACCTGGTGGGTGCTGTTCCGCACCCGCTTCGGCCTGCGCCTGCGCGCGGTGGGGGAAAACCCCGCATCGGTGGATACGGCGGGCGTGTCGGTCACCCGGCTACGCTATACGGCGGTGGCGATCTGCGGCATCCTGTGCGGCATCGCGGGCGCCTATCTGGCGACCGGCCTTTCGGCGGGCTTCGTCAAGGAGATGACCGCCGGGCGCGGCTTCATCGCGCTGGCCGCGCTGATCTTTGCCAAGTGGCGGCCTTGGCAGGCGCTGTTTGCGACCTTCCTGTTCGGCCTGCTGGAGGCGATCGCGAACCTCTATCCGAACCTCGATCTGGGGATCGTGGTGGTGCCGTCGATGTTCATGAACGCGCTGCCCTATATCCTGACGGTGGTGATCCTGGCGGGCTTCGTCGGCCGCGCCATCCCGCCCCGCGCCGGAGGAGAGCCCTATGTCAAAGAGCGCTGAGCTGGCCGCCCTGATCCGCGACCGCGCGGGTCCGGAGGCCCCGGAATACGGCCTGATCCTGGGATCGGGCCTGGGGCATCTGTCGGCCCAGGTCGATGGCGTGGCGATCCGCTATGACGATCTGCCGGGCTTTCCCCATGCGGGCGTGTCGGGCCATGTCCCCCAACTGGTCATCGGCCAGCTGGAGGGGCGGCGCGTCGCGGTCTTTGGCGGGCGGTCGCATTACTACGAATCGGGGCGGGCGGACGCGATGCGCCTGCCGCTGGAGGTGCTGGCGGCCCTGGGGTGCCAAAAGCTGATCCTGACCAATGCGGCCGGATCGCTGCGCGCGGACATCCCGACGGGCGGGCTGATGCTGCTGAACGACCATATCGCCTTTGCCGGCACCAACCCCCTGATCGGAGAGGCAACCGACGCCCGCTTCGTGCCCATGACCGACGCCCATGACGCGGAGATGCGCGGTGCCCTGCGCGACGCCGCCGCCGCCGAAGGGGTCGAGATGCCCGAGGGGGTCTATTGCTGGTTCTCAGGCCCCAGCTTCGAGACCCCGGCCGAGATCCGCGCCGCCCGCGTGCTGGGCGCGGATGCGGTGGGCATGTCCACCGTGCCGGAGATCATCCTGGCGCGGTTCCTGGGGCTGCGCACGGCGGCCATCTCGGTCATCACCAACATGGGGGCCGGGCTGTCCGACGAATCGATCAGCCACGACCACACCAAGGCGATGGCCCCCCTGGGCGCGGCCAAGCTGGAGGCGGTGCTGCGCCGGTTCCTGAAGGGTCAGGTCAGGTAGCGGGCGAACCAGTCCAGCGTCCGCTGCCACGCCAGATCGGCGGCCTCGGGGTCGTATCGCGGCGTCGAATCGTTGTGAAAGCCGTGATTCGTGCCGTGATAGACATGCGCCTCATAGGTCTTGCCCTCAGCCTGCAGGGCGGCCTCATAGGCGGGCCAGGTGGCGTTGACGTTCTCGTCGATCTCGGCGAACTGGAACAGCAGCGGCACCTGGATCTTGGGCACATCCGCCACCGGCGCCTGTCGCCCGTAAAAGGGCACCGACGCGCCCAGCTCCGGATAGGCCACCGCCAGCGCGTTGCAGACCCCGCCGCCATAGCAGAACCCCACCGCGCCCACGCGGGTGGCATCGTCGTGGCCCATCAGATGCTCGGCCCCGGCAAAGAAATCGTTCATCAGCAGGGTGGGGTCCACCTCGGCCTGCAAAGCCCGCCCCTCCTCGTCATTGCCCGGATAGCCGCCCTTGGAGGTCAGCCCGTCGGGGGCCAGCGCCAGATAGCCGGCCTTGGCCAGCCTGCGCGCGACATCCTCGATATAGGGGTTCAGCCCGCGATTCTCATGGATCACCAGCACGGCGGGCCAAGGGCCGTCGCCTGCAGGGGCGACCTGATAGGCGCGCACCGCGCCGTGCCCCTCGGGCGAGGGATAGGTCACGTATTCCGGCACGATCTCGGGGTCGTTGAAGTTCACCTGCTGGGCCAGCGCATAATTCGGGCGCAGCATGTTCAGCAGCGCCAGCGCGGTCACGCTGCCCACCGCGAACTTGCCCGCACGGTCCAGGAACTGCCGCTTGGTGATGCGGCCGTGGGCGTAAAAGTCATACAGCTCCAGCAATTCCTGCGGGAAATCCTTGGCACTCATCCGGGTCATCGGGCTCTCCTTGGGTTGCACGACGCGCAGCCTAGGCCGAACCCGCGCCCCCGCCCGATCACAAAAGGGCGACCTGTGCCGCGCGGCCCTGCGGCCAATGACCCCTCAGAGGGTCATGATCGCCAGCGCAGCCTCGACCTGACCGGTCGCGGCGTCCAGGTCGGACAGCCCCTCCAGTGCGACGATCTGTCCGCGCCCATCGTCATGCCGCGACCGGTGCTTGTCATAGCGCGGGTCGTAATGGTCGCGCAGCAACCCCTCGGACAGGGCCTGCCATTGGCCCTGCGCCAGCGCCGCGCGCCAGGCCTCGACCCGCTCGGCGGGGTGCAGGGGTGCCATCAGGTCCAGGATGGCGGCGACCTGATCGGGGTCCGCGACCATGTCGCGATAGGTGGCGGCGGTAAAGGCCGCGCGGGCCGCGACGGGCACCCGCAACTGCAGGCGCGGCGCGCGGCAGATGGCCTGCCACATGGCCTTGGGGACGGTGATCTGGCCGATGCGGCTGCTCTCGGCCTCGACCAGCAGGGGGCGGGTGGGGTCCAGACGCTCCAGCGCGACGGCCAGGCGGCCCTCGAACATCTTCTGGCTGGGCTGGCCCTCGGGGTGGCCGCCGAACAGGCTGCCGCGATGGTTGGCCAGGCCCTCCAGGTCGATGACCTGATGGCCGCGCAGCGCCAGCCGCTGCAGGATCGCGGTCTTGGCGCTGCCGGTATTGCCGTCCAGCACGATCACCGGGGCCGCGATGGGCCCGTTCTGCACCCGGTCCACCACCAGCGACCGCCACGCCTTGTAGCCACCCTCGACCCGACCCACGCGCCAGCCGATCTGGCCCAGGATGGTGCCGAAGCTGCCCGAGCGCTGCCCGCCGCGCCAGCAATAGACCAGCGGCTTCCACGCCCCGCCCCGGTCGGCCAGCACCCCCTGCAGATGCCGCGCGGCATTGGCCGCGACCAGCGCCGCGCCCAGCTTGCGCGCGTCGAACGGAGACACCTGCTTGTAGATCGTGCCGATCTGCGCCCGTTCGTCGTCGGACAGCACCGGCAGGTTGATCGCACCGGGCAGGTGATCCTCGGCATATTCCGCGGGGGCGCGGACATCGATGATGTCGTCATACCCGGCCAGGACCGGGTCCGCCGCACTGGCCAGCCGCAGCGCGTCCAAGATCAGAAGACGTAGACGGGCGTGCCGATCGGCACCTGGTCGAACAGGCTGATCACGGCCTCGTTGCGCATGCGCAGGCAGCCGTTGGACACCGCCCGCCCGATGGAGCCGGGATCGGTCGTGCCGTGGATGCGGATGGCGGTGTCGTTGCCGCGGTCGTCATACAGATACAGCGCCCGCGCCCCCAGGGGGTTCTGCGGCCCGCCCGGCATGCCGTCGGCGTATTTCTGATAGGCGTCGGGGTTGCGGGCGATCATGTCGTTGGTCGGGCGCCAGCTGGGCCATTCGACCTTGCGGCCGATGGTGGCCTTGCCCTTCCAGACCAGTTCGGCGGTGCCCACGGCCACGCCGTAGCGGATCGCCCGGCCGGGGGCCACGACGTGATACAGATAGAAATCGCGGCTGACCACGACGATGCTGCCGGTCTCGAAATCGTCGCGGATGGCGACCTCTGTAGGGGCAAAGCGGTCGCCTCCGGTGGCCGTGGGGGCGGCCTGCGCCATCGCCAGGGCGGGGGCGGCGGCCATCAGGGCGGCCAGCGAGATCATCTGACGACGGTTCATGGCGTGGTCCTTAGTCCGTGGTTTTCCCCCGGATACAGCCAAACCGCCCCCGCCCGCAACTCACGTCGGCGTTCTTGGTGCAGGCGGGCTTGACCGCGCGGCCCTGCGGCCACATCTGTAGGGAATGGACAACCCCCGCCCCTGCTGCCGCGCTCGCGCGGCGACCTCCCGTCCGACGCATCTGTGCCGGGGCCGGGGCGACCGGGCCTGCCGGTGCCACCTGTCGGCGCGACCCCGCCATGCGCGCCCCGCGCCCCGGCCCGCCCCGCGCGTGGCCGATGCCTGGGCGCGGCGCGATCAGCCCGACCGCGCCCCCGCCAGACCGCAGGCCCCACCTGCCGCGATGATGCAGCACACCCTTTGCATCATCAGCGGATATGGACATGACCACAGACATCACCCTTGACCTGCCCCTGCCAGGGATCAGCTGCGGCGCCTGCGCGGGCCGCGTGACCCGCGCATTGAGCGACCTGCCGGGCATCACCGACCTGACCGTGAACCCGGTCACCAAACATGCGCGGATGCGCCTGGCCGGCGCGACCCTGCCGCAGGTGCAGGCCGCGCTGGATCAGGCGGGCTATCCCGCCGATCTGCCCGTCACCCGGCTGGACATCGCGGGGATGAGCTGCGGCGCCTGTTCGGGCCGCGTCGCCCGCGTGCTGTCGGCCCATCCGCAGGTGGCCGAGGCGCAGGTGAAGCTGGCCACCCATCGCGCGCAGATCACCCATGCCCCCGACCTGACCCCGCAGGCGCTGGCGCGGATCGTGACCGATCTGGGCTATCCCGCGACCGTGGCAGATGACCGCCCGGCGCCCCCGCCCGTGGATGAGGCGCCCGCCCTGCGCCGCGCCTTTCTGACCGCCGCCGCCCTGTCACTGCCCGTCGTGGTGCTGGAGATGGGCGGCCATCTGGTCCCGGCCTTCCATCACTGGCTGCACGGGCTGGTGCCGATGCGCGGGCTGTGGCTGGTGCAGATGGCGCTGACGCTGGCGGTGCTGGCGGGGCCGGGGCGCGGGTTCTTTGCCACGGGGCTGGCGGCGCTGCGTCGCGGCGCGCCCGAGATGAACAGCCTGGTGGCCCTGGGCGCGGGGGCGGCGTTCCTGTTCTCGGCCGTGGTCACGCTGGCGCCCGATCTGGTGCCCGCGCAGTCCCGCCATGTCTGGTTCGAGGCCGCCGCCGTCATCGTCACCCTGATCCTGATGGGCCGCTGGTTCGAGGCCCGCGCCAAGGGCCGCGCCGGGGCCGCGATCCGCGCGCTGGTGGCGCTGGCCCCCGATCACGCGACCGCACTACGGGGCGGCAGGCCGGTGCGCGTCGCGGTGGCCGATCTGCGACCCGGCGACACCGTCCTGCTGGCGCCGGGCGAACGCATCGCGCTGGACGGCGTCCTGACCGAGGGGACTGGCGCCATCGACGAATCCATGCTGACCGGAGAGCCGGTTCCCGTCGTGAAATTGCCCGGCGACCGGGTGACGGGCGGCACCGTGAACGGCAATGCGGCGCTGACCTGCCGGGTGACGGCCACCGGCGGCGACACGGTGCTGGCGCGGATCGTGGCGCTGGTCGAACAGGCGCAGGCCGCGCGCCTGCCGGTGCAGGCGCTGGTCGATCGCATCACGCGGGTCTTTGTTCCGGTGGTGATCGGGCTGGCGGCGCTGACATTCGCGCTGTGGCTGTCATTCGGGCCGGATCTGGCGCATGCGGTCGTGGCAGCCGTATCGGTGCTGATCATCGCCTGCCCCTGCGCGATGGGGCTGGCGGTGCCGGTCTCGATCATGGTGGGCAGCGGGCGCGGCGCGCAGTTGGGCGTGCTGTTTCGGCGCGGCGACGCGCTGCAAAAGCTGGCGGGCGCGCGGGTCGTGGCCTTTGACAAGACCGGCACGCTGACCCAAGGCCACCCCCGCGTGACCGGGACCTGGGTCGCGGGGATCGCCCCCGATCAGGCCCTGCGCCTGACCGCCGCGGCCGAGGCGCGGTCCGAACACCCCCTCGCCGCCGCGATCCTGGAGGCCGCGCGCGACCTGGACCTGCCGCCCGCGCAATCGGTGACCGCCGCCCCCGGTCGCGGCCTGACCGCCACGGTCGAGGGCCACGCCCTGCTGATCGGCAACGCATCGGCGCTGACAGAGGCGGGCATCGCCCTGGACCCCACGCTGGCAACCCATGCGGACGCGGCCGCGCGCCAAGGCGCGACGCCCGTGCATCTGGCCGTGGACGGCACGCATCGCGGGGTCTTTGCCCTGGCCGACCCCGAGCGTCCGGAGGCCGCGGCCACCATCGCCGCCCTGGACGCGATGGGGCTGCAGACGGTGATGCTGTCGGGCGATCTGTCTGCGACCGCGCAGGCGGTGGGCGCGCGCCTGGGGCTGGGCCGCATCCAGGGCGGCCTGTCGCCCGAGGCCAAGCTGGACGCGATCCGCGATCTGGGCCCGGGCAGCGTCTTCGTGGGCGACGGCATCAACGACGCCCCGGCGCTGGCCGCCGCCGAGACCGGGCTGGCCATCGGCACCGGCACCGACATCGCCATCGAATCGGCCGATGCGGTGCTGATGTCGGGCGATCCGCAGGGGGTGGTGCGCGCCATCCGCCTGTCGCGGGCGGTGATGCGCAACATCCGCCAGAACCTGTTCTGGGCCTTCGCCTATAACGTTGCGTTGATCCCGGTTGCCATGGGCGTGCTGGTGCCTTTTGGTGGACCGCAACTGTCGCCCATGCTGGGGGCGGGCGCGATGGCGCTGTCCTCGGTCTTTGTGGTGACCAATGCCCTGCGCCTGAGGACTGCTGCCCGATGACCCTGACCCGCCGATCCCTGCTGGCCGCCGCCGCCGCCCTGCCGCTGGCCCGCCCCGCGCGGGCGCAGACCCTGCCCCGCATCCTGTGCTTTGGCGACAGCCTGACCGCGGGCTATGGCCTGGCGCGGTCCGAGGGGCTGGTGCCCCAGCTGTCGGCCTGGCTGGAGGCGGCGGGGCGGCCTGCCGATCTGATCGACGGAGGGCTGTCGGGGGACACGACCTATGGCGGTCGCGTGCGCCTGCCGGTGTCGATGCGCCGCCACCGCCCCGACGCCGTCATCGTGGAGCTGGGCGGCAATGACATGCTGCGTCGCTGGCAGCCCGCCCAGGCCGAGGAGAATCTGGACGCGATCCTGACCACGGCCCGGTCGGGGGGCAGGCCCGCGCTGCTGGTGGGCATCCACGCGCCTGCGGGCGACCCGGAATGGCGGCGGGCCTGGGGCCGGATGTGGCCGCGCCTGGCCGAGCGTCACGGCACGCTTCTGCTGCAGGACCTGTATGCGCCGCTGGCGCAGGTGCCTGCGGCGCAGCGCGCGCCGCTGCTGCTGCGCGACGGGGTGCATCCCTCGGCTGAAGGGGTGCGGGTGCTGGTGCAGCACCTGGGACCGGTCGCGGCCCAGCTGGTGGCCCAGCTGGGCTGAGGCGGCCTTTCAGTGCCCGGCGTGATCGCCCGCGCCATGGGCGTGGCCGTGGTCATGCCCGTCCGCGGCGCGCTGATTATCCACCACCGCCTCCACGGTCTCTGTGCCGCAATCGCCGAAATCCAGCGTCAACGTGACCGTGTCGCCATCCGTCAGCGGCGTGGTCAGACCCAGCATCATGATGTGATCGCCGCCCCGGTCCAGGGCGTGGGTCTGGCCGGCGGCGACGGGAATGCCGTCTTCGATCCGGGTCATCTTCATCACGCCATCCTCCTCCAGATGGGTGTGCAGCTCGACCCGCTCGGCCGCGTCGGAGGCCGCCGATTGCAGGGTGCAATCCACTTCGCGGTGGTTCTCAAGCTCCAGGAACACGGCACCCACCATCGGGTTCGTGCTGCGGGCATAGGCATCGTTGGCGTGCATGCCGTCATGGGCCAGGGCGGCCACGGGCATCAGGGCCGCAAGCGCGGCAAGGGTCAGGGTCTTCATGTCTTGGTCCTTCGATAGGGTCGGCTTGGGCTCAGGCGGGCGACCCCTGCGGGGGGTCGCGCACCCGGACCTGCGCCCGCGCCTGCGGAGTGGCGGGCGGACCGGAATCGCGGGACAGCGCGCGCGGCACGGCCACGCGCTGCGGCAGGGCCACGTCGGCGGGGGCCAGCCCCGCCATCAGCGACAGCGCCATGTCGGGGCACAGATGCACGCGCTCGCCCTGCCCGTCGGGGCGCGGCACGACGATGACACCATGGCCGGTGCACAGGACGATCTGGTCGTCCATGCGGACCGTGCCCCGCGCAGCGCCCAGCCCGATGCTGGTCAGCATCACGGCCAGGATCAGGATCAGGGGCACGGGTCGGAACATGGCGCGCACTCTAACCGGTCGGCGGGGCGGGGTCAGCAGACAATCGGCCGCATCAGCGGCAGCGGCACGGGGCAGCCGCCCATGCAAAAGCCCCGCCGGAAGGGGCGGGGCGATGCAGTGTCCGATCAGATGCCGTGCGATCAGGCGGTGGCGGCAGCCGATTCGGCCTTGACCAGCTCGCGCTTGATCTTCTGGGCGCGGTCGGACAGCTCGGTGTCCTTGGCCTTCGCCAGGAAGGCGTCCAGGCCGCCACGGTGATCGACCGAACGCAGCGCCGCGGCCGAGATGCGCAGCGAATAGCCGCGACCCAGCTTTTCGGACAGCAGCGTGACCTCGTTCAGGTTCGGCAGAAACCGGCGACGGGTCTTGTTGTTGGCATGGCTGACATTGTTACCGCTCATCGGGCCTTTGCCGGTCAGTTCGCAGACGCGCGACATGGTGTGTTCCTTCGTCTCAGCTGTGCGGGCGGGGGGTCCGTCCCAATGTGAAAGGGCGCCGCGAGGCAGCGCCCGGAATTCCGTTCGCGGGTGGCTACCGCATGAGGGGGTCGCCGTCAAGCCTGATCAGGCGATTCCATAGCCGCGTTCCAGCGCGATCAGGCGTTCCTTGCGCCACAGACCGCCCGCATATCCGGTCATGCTGCCATCCGATCCGATGACCCGGTGGCAGGGCACGACCAGCGCCAGCCGGTTCGCGCCATTGGCCGCGGCCACCGCGCGCATCGCCGTGGGCCGCCCGATGGCCGCCGCCAGCTGGGCATAGCTGCGCGTGGCGCCGGGCGCAATCGCCTGCAATTCCTGCCAGACGCGGACCTGGAACGGCGTGCCGCGCAGCGCCACCGGCACGTCCAGGCGCCCGCAGCGCCCGGCAAAGAACGCCTGCAGCGCGGCCTCGGTGCGGTCGGTGACGGCGCTGCGGCCCAGCCCGATGCGCCCGCCCGCCAGGACCGACAGCCGCCGCAGCCCCTGGGGCAGCGCCTTGCGGTCGGTGAATTCCAGCAGGTGCAGCGCATTATCGTCGGCGATGGCGATCATGCCGCCCAGGGGCGTGTCGATCCAGTCCGCGCGCAGGTCAGCCGCCCCCTGCATCCGGTGCGGCGGGTGGCCGAACAGCCGCGCAAAGGCCGTGCGGAACCCCGAGGCCGAATCGAACCCGGCCTCCAGCTGTGCGTCGATCATGGCACTTCCTTTCGTCAATGCGGCCAGGCCCTGGCGCAAACGGGCGGCCCGGGCCAAGGTCAGGAAACTGGTGCCGCGATGGCGCAGGAACAGCCGCCGTACGGTCGAGGGGTCATGGCCCAAAGCGCGCAGATCGCCCTCGGACCAGCGGCGGGCGGGGTCGGCGGCCAGCGCCGCCTCCAGCGTGGCGACCAGCGGCGGCAGGCGTCCCTCGGGGTGGCAGCGCAGGCAGGGACGGAAGCCTGCGGCCCGCGCGGCATCGGCATCCGCGAACCAGCGGCAGTTGTCGGCGCGCGGCTTGCGCGCAGGACACGTCAGGCGACAGAAGATCCCGGTCGAGGTGACGCCGACCAGCGCCCGCCCCTCGAACCGCGGATCGCGCGCCAGCAGCGCTGCATAAAGCGTATCGTGATCGGGCATCGCTCCCTCCTGTCCAGCCCGACCGGTCATAGCCGATTCGCGGATGGCATGGGGTGCCGTTTCGGGCATCTCATCGCGGCGCGCGCAGCCAGTCCAGCATCTGGCGCGCGGCCTCGACCGGGGGCAGGCCGCCCTGGGCCACGCGGGTGCCCAGATCGGCGATGCGCCGGCGCGCGGCGGGCGCATCAAGCTGCGCAAGCAGACCGCCGCGCAATTCGGCCATGAACCAGTCGCGGGCCTGTTCGGCGCGGATGCGGTCGAAATGGCCGTGATCGCGCCGCCAGGCGGTCAGATCGTGCATCTGGGTCCAGGCCTCCTCCAGGCCCGCGCCGGTCGTGGCGCTGACCGGCATCGCCTTGGGAAAGCCCTCGGGGTCCTGCGCCCGCTTGCGCAGCAGGCGCAGCGCGCCCGCGTAATCGGCGACCGTGCGGCGGGCGGGGGCCAGCAGGTCGCCATCGGCCTTGTTGACCAGGATCAGGTCGGCCATCTCCATGATGCCGCGCTTGACGCCCTGCAATTCGTCGCCGCCCGCAGGTGCCAGCAGCAGGATGAACAGGTCCGACATCTGGGCGACCAGGGTTTCCGACTGGCCCACGCCCACGGTCTCGATCAGGACGATGTCATGGCCCGCGGCCTCGCACAGGCGGATCGCCTCGCGGGTGCGGCGGGCGACGCCGCCCAGATGCGCGCTGGAGGGGCTGGGCCGGATGAAGGCGCGCGGGTTGCGCGACAACAGCTCCATCCGCGTCTTGTCCCCCAGGATCGAGCCCCCCGACCGGGTCGAGGAGGGGTCCACCGCCAGCACCGCCACCCGCAGCCCCTGGGCGGTCAGGCGCGTGCCGAACGCCTCGATGAAGGTCGATTTACCGACCCCCGGCGTCCCCGACAACCCGATGCGCAGCGCCCCGCCATCGGGCAGCGCGGCGATCAGCGCCTGCGCCCGGTCGCGGTGATCGGGGCGGGTCGATTCGACCAGCGTGATGGCCCGCGACAGGGCACGGCGGTCGCCCTGCAGCAAAGGTGTCAGAAGATCGTCCGTCATCGCAGCCCTACGCACGCCCCGCTTTGCGCCAAACAGTGGACCAGCGCCCGCCGGGGGGCAAGCCCGTCGGGCTTGTGCCCGACAGGCCGCCTGCCTAACTGTGAAGCGTGCAACCAAAGGTCCGCCCATGCCCACCCCATCCCGGCTTTTGTCCCGCCGCGCGATCCTGCTGGGCGCGGCCGTCGCGGTCCTGCCGGTTTCGGGACGCGCAGCCCCGCCCCCGGGCTGGCGGCTGATGATGGTCGAATCGCCTGCCTGCCATCATTGCCGCGCCTGGCACGCCCAGATCGGGCCTGGCTATGCCGCATCGCGCGCCGGGCGGGCGGCACCGATGATCCATGTCGATGTCGACGGCCCCTATCCCGACGGGCTGGCGCTGGATCGCAGGCCGTGGATCACGCCCACCTTCGTTCTGCTGTCGGACGGGTTCGAACGGGGCCGGGTCGAGGGCTATGTCGGTGCCCGGCATTTCCACCCGGTGCTGGAGGCGATGATGCGCGAGGCCGGCCTGGCCTTGCCGGGGGCATCCTGATGACCGCGCCCGATCAGCCCACCGCCGCCGACATGCAGGCCAGCGTGACCGAGGCCAGCGCCCTGATGAAGGCCCTGGCCCATGAGGGGCGGCTGATGATCCTGTGCCACCTGTCGGGCGGAGAGCGCACCGTGTCCGAGCTGGAGGCCCTGCTGGGCCAGCGGCAGGCTGCCGTCAGCCAGCAGCTGGCCCGGTTGCGGGCCGAGGGGCTGGTCGATTGCCGCCGCGAGGGCAAGACGCGGCTGTATTCCGTGTCCGACCCCCGCGCGGCCCAGGTCGTGGCACTGATGTATCGGCTGTTCTGCGCGGCCTGAGGGTGGCGCTTGGGCTTTTGCCTGCCGCGCGGTTGCGCTAGGCAGTCGTGACCCAATTGACCCGCGAAGGTGCCGCCATGCATGACATCCGTGCGATCCGTGACAATCCCGACGCCTTCGAGGCTGCGCTGAACCGGCGCGGGCTGACCGGCCTGACCGCCCAGATCCTGTCGCTGGACGAGGCGCGCCGCGCGCGCATCGCCGCCGCCGAGACCGCGCAGGCCGCCCAGAACAAGGCCAGCAAGGACGTGGGCGCCGCCAAGGCCCGCGGCGACGATGCCGAGTTCGAGCGTCTGCGCGCGTTGGTAGCCCAGACCAAGGCCGACATCGCCCGCCAGCAGGCCGAGGCCGCCGATCTGGACGGCCAGCTGCGCGATCTGCTGCTGGGCATCCCGAACCTGCCGCTGCCGCAGGTGCCCGATGGCCGCGACGAGGATGACAATGTCGAGCTGCGCCGGTGGGGCACCCCTGCCACGCCCGATTTCACCCCGCGCGAGCATTTCGAGATCGCGGGCGTCATCCCCGGCATGGATTTCCAGACCGGCGCGAAACTGTCCGGCAGCCGCTTTGTCGTGCTGAAGGGCGCGGTGGCGCGCATCCACCGCGCGCTGGCGCAGTTCATGCTGGACCTGCATGTCGACCAACACGGTCTGGAGGAGACTTGGACCCCGGTCCTGGTCCTGGAGGACATGATGCTGGGCACCGGCCAGCTGCCCAAGTTCGGCGAGGACAGCTACAAGACCCGCGAGGGATATTGGCTGATCCCCACCGCCGAGGTCACGCTGACCAACACCGTGCATGGCGACCTGCTGGATCAGACAGCCCTGCCCCGCCGCATGGTCGCGCACAGCCAGTGCTTCCGATCCGAGGCGGGCAGCGCGGGGCGCGACACCACCGGCATGCTGCGCCAGCACCAGTTCGAAAAGGTCGAGATGGTGTCCATCACCGATGCCGAGACGGGCCTTGCCGAACATGACCGCATGACCCGCTGCGCCGAGGCCGTCCTCGAGGCGCTGGAGCTGCCGTATCGCACGATTGTGCTGTGCACCGGCGACATGGGCGCGGGCGCGCGGATCACCCATGATCTGGAGGTCTGGCTGCCCGGCCAGAACCGCTATCGCGAGATCAGCAGCGTCAGCTATTGCGGCGATTATCAGGGGCGGCGGATGAACGCGCGCTATCGCCCGACGGGCGGCGGCAAGCCGGAATTCGTGCACACGCTGAACGGATCGGGCCTGGCGGTGGGCCGCGCGCTGATCGCGGTGCTGGAGAACGGCCAGCAGGCTGACGGCTCGGTCACCCTGCCTGCGGTGCTGCACCGCTATCTGGGCGGCGCGACCCGGCTGACGGCGGAAGGCGCGCTGGACTGACGCGATTGCGGGCCATGCGAAACTGCCGGACCCCGGCGCGCGTTGGCCCGCATGACACGGAACGGTTCACTCCTGCATCTGGTGACGGCGGCGATCTTCGTGATCGCCGGGTTGCGGCACGCGCTGTTTGCGCCGCGCGCGGTGGTCACCGATTCCGCGCATCTGGCGGGGCCGCTGCTGCCCCTGCCGGTGATGCCGCAGGTGCCGATTCCCTCGTTCTATCTGGACCCGGACAATCCGCTGATGTGGGCGCTGTTGATCGCGATCTGGGCGATGGTGCTGCTGGATGCGGTCGGGCAATGGATCGACCCCACCGATTCCAACGCGCTGCGTGACGGGCGCCCGCGCGTCTGGCCGCTGATCGTGGTGGCCGTGGGCGGGGCGGCGCTGTGGCCGGGCCTGTCGGGCCATCCGGCGGTGCTGACCGTGGTCGCGGGGGCCGGCGCGGGGCTGATGATCATGGGCGCGCGGCGTGCGGCGGGGCGACATCGCCCGGCCATCGGATTTTTCGCGGGCTGGGCCACGGCGGTGGCATCCGCCGCGCTGGCGCAACTGGCCTCGACCCAATTGGGCCTGCCGGGCCATGTCATTCCCGTCATCGCCATCCTGCCCGCAGCCGCCGTCGGCATGGCCGCCCAGCTTTGGATCGGACCCAGCATCGGCTATTCGGCGGCGCTGATCTGGGCGTTCTGCGGGCTGGCCATCTCGACCATGGGGACCGATCCGATGATCGCCCTGGCCGCGATCCTGGGGATCTCGGCCATGGCGTCGGTTCTGGTGCGTGCCGCCAGTTAGTTGCCCTTGGGCTTCTGGCGGTTCTTGTGCTTGGACAGGGCGCCCGACTGCACGATCTTGGTGGCCTTGGCCTTGAACGGGTTTTCCCCGCCCTGATCGCGGAAGAACAGCCGGATCGGCGTGCCCGGCATGTCGAAATCGGTCCGCAGCCCGTTGATCAGATACCGCTGATAGCTGGTGGGGATCTGGTCGGTATGGGTCGATTTCACGATGAAGGCAGGCGGACGCGTCTTGACCTGCGTCATATAGCGCAGGCGGATGCGGCGGCCACCGGGTGCCGGGGGCGGGTGGCTTTCGGTCATCGCGCCCAGCCACTGGTTCAGGCGGGCGGTCGGCACGCGGCGGTTCCAGACCTCATGCGCCTTGATGACGGCATTGTGCAGCCGGTCCAGCCCCTTGCCGGTCTTGGCCGACACGGTGACCAGCGGCGCGCCGCGCAGCTGCGGCAGCAGCTTTTCGAAGCTGGCGCGCATCTCGTTCAGCTTGTGGGACTTGTCGTCCTCGGTATCCCACTTGTTCACGGCGATGACGACGGCGCGGCCCTCGGTCTCGGCGAAATCGGCGATGCGCAGGTCCTGCGTCTCGAAGGGGATCTCGACGTCCAGCAGCACGACCACGACCTCGGCAAAGCGCACGGCGCGCAGCCCGTCCGCGACCGACAGTTTTTCCAGCTTTTCGGTCACGCGGGCGCGCTTGCGCATGCCTGCCGTGTCAAAGATGCGCATGGGCGTGCCCATGAAATTCGTGGTCACGCTGATCGAATCGCGGGTGATCCCGGCCTCGGGGCCGGTCAGCAGGCGGTCCTGGCCCAGGATCTTGTTGATCAGCGTCGATTTGCCCGCGTTCGGGCGACCGATCACGGCCATCTGCAGCGGGCGCGCCTCGGACGGGCGCCACTCCTCGGAGCCTGCGCCAGATTCGGCGTCCTCCTCGGACAGGTCCAGGTCGGTCACGGCCTCGATGGGGGCGGGACGCTCGGCCTCCAGCTGGTCGGCCAAGGGCATCAGGACGCGATACAGATCGTCCATCCCCTCGCCATGCTCGGCCGAAATGCGCAGCGGCTCGCCCAGGCCCAGGGCATAGGCCTCCATCGCGCCCGATTCCCCGGCGCGGCCTTCGGACTTGTTGGCGGCGACTATGACGTGTTTCGCACGCCTGCGCAGGATCTCGGCGAAATATTCGTCGGCGGCGGTGATGCCGATGCGGGCATCGACCACGAACAAGCAGATGTCGGCCTCATCGACCGCGCGTTCGGTCAAGCGCCGCATGCGGCCCTGCAGGCTGTCATCCTCGGCCATTTCGAGGCCGGCGCTGTCGATCACGACGAAACGCAGGTCGCCAAGGCGGCCCGCGCCCTCGCGGATGTCGCGGGTCACGCCGGGCTGGTCATCGACCAAGGCCAGCTTTTTCCCGACAAGTCGGTTGAACAGGGTGGACTTGCCCACATTGGGCCGCCCGACGATGGCGAGTGTGAATGTCATCTCAACGCATGCAACTGGCCGTTGCGCGCAACGACGTAAAGGGTTTGACCGGCAACCACCGGGGCCGATGCCGCCCCACCGGGGATCGCCACCTGACCGACCAGCGCGCCGGAGGCGGGATCGAAGCTGCGCAACATGCCATCACTGGAAGTGACATGCAACCGTCCCCCCGCCAGCACCGGGCCGTAATGCGCGTGGATGGCATCCTGACGCCGCACCCGCTCGGTCGTGAAATAGGGCAGCGCCTGCCGCCAGATCACTCCGCCGGTGGCCGCATCCAGCCGCACCAGCTGCGCCTGGTCGTTCACCGCAAAGACAGACCCGCCCGCCACGACGACGGGGCTGTTCGCCCCTTCGCGCGCGGACCAGTCCTCCAGCCCGCTGGCCAGATCAACGGCGGCGATGCGCCCCGACGACGTCCCGGCATAGACGCGGCCGCCCGCGATCACCGGATCGCCGGTCACGTCGCGGATCACCGCGATGGCGCGGCCGGGACGGGTGCCCGCGATCTGCGCGGTCCAGTTGGTCAGGCCGGACTGGCGATCCACCGCCAGCATCTGCCCCGACGAGAAGGGAAAGACCACCGTGCCGCCCTGAACCGCCGGCACCGACACGCCCATCACGCCCGAGCCAGAGCCCGTCCCCGAGGTCTGCCACAGCACGCGCCCGTCGCTGGCGCGCACCGCCCAGCCCACGGAATTGCGCCCGGCCACATAGACGACGCCGTCCTGCACCGCAGGGCCGCCGCCGATCGCGGCATTGACCCGCTGGCGCCACAGCACGCCGCCGCTGGCCGCGTCCAGCGCGACCAGTTCGCCAAAGCCGGTGGTGACGAAGACGCGCCCGCCCTCATGCGCCAGCCCGCCGCCCGAGGCGCTGTCGGGGTTCTCCAGCGCGGGCGTCACGTCGGTGGACCAGGCGCGGGCGCCGTTCAGTGCCGTGGCGGTGACGCGGGCGCGGCTGTCCAGGGTAAAGATGCGCCCGCCCGCGACGATCGGATCGGCGGTGATGCGGTGGCGCCGGGTGTCGCCTTGGCCGATGGGCGCGGACCACAGTCGCTGGCTGGCGGTGCCCAGGGCCACATGGCCGGGCGCATGGGCCGCATTGCCGCCGCGATGGGTCCATTCGCCATTGGTGACCGGGGCCGCCAGCGACAGGGCGGTGCTGCTGACGCCGGGCGCGCCCTGGACCGCAGGCCCGTCGGGCGAGGTGACCGCCATCGGGTCCAGACGCTCTCCGGGCAGGATGATGTCGCGGTCGGCGCAGCCCGCCAGTCCCAGTCCGGCGGCCATCGCCAAGGTCAGTCGCAGCATGGCGGTCATCCCTGTCTATCCCTCAAGCAATCCGTCTTGGCCGCGCGGGCGGCCGTTATTCGATGGGTTCGGGCTCGGTGCCCAGGGCGATCATCATCTCGGACAGGCGACGGCGCAAGGCCTCGGTCAGGCCGTCCTTGTCCTGGATCTGGCGGATCAGCGTGATCGCGTCGTCGGGCCGCCCCGCGCCGATCAGCGCCACGGCCTTCTGCTCCAGTGCCAGCAGCTCGAACGGGGCGCCGGCGCGCGACAGGCGCGTCAGCATCGCGTCGCGTTCGACCACGTCCATCTGCTGGCCCTGCAGCATCACCAGCTTCAGCTGGGCCAGCTCTCCCAACACGGTGTCGGGCTGGGCGGCGGCCACGTCGCGCAGGGCCTGGGCCGCGGCATCCGCGTCCTGCTGGGCACCCGCGGCCAGCAGGCCGGACAGCGCCTGGCGGCCCGCCGATCCTTGCGGATCGACCGCCAGGATCGCGGCGGGGTCGCCCCCGGCCTCGGCCGTCAGGACCGCGTCGCCCCAGGCCTGGGCCGCGGCCCGGTCCTGGGCGCGGTCGTATTCGCGCCAGGCGGTATAGCCTACGACCGCGACCACCAGCAGGATCACGATCCAGCCATAGCGCCGCATCAGGCCATACAGCCGGTCGCGGCGCAGTTCCTCGGTGACCTCGTCGATGAAGGTGTCGTTCTGGTTGGCCATGCCCGCCCTGCCCGATCTGTCTTGCGTTCCCGTGGTCTTATACCGGCGCGCGGGGAAATGCCAATGCCGGCGCAGGGCCCACGCGAAAGGCCCGCCCCCTGCGGGACGGGCCTTCGGTCGCGATGGCAGCAGGGGTCAGAGGCGCGAGGCCACGTTCTCCCAGTTCACCAGCTTGTCCAAGAAGTTCTCCAGGTATTTCGGGCGCGCATTGCGGAAGTCGATGTAATAGCTGTGCTCCCACACATCGCAGCCCAGCAGGGCGGTCTGACCGAAGCACAGCGGGTTCACGCCGTTTTCGGTCTTGGTCACCTCAAGCCCGCCATCGGCGTTCTTGACCAGCCAGGCCCAGCCCGACCCGAACTGGCCGACGCCAGCCTCGGTGAACTTTTTCTTGAAGTCGTCGACCGAACCAAAGCTGTCCTTGATCGCCGCTTCCAATTCGGAGGGCATGGCGTGGCTGTTGGGGCCCATCATCTCCCAGAACTGGGCGTGGTTCCAATGCTGGCTGGCATTGTTGAAGATGCCGTTCTGCGCCACGGCACCCTTCTGATAGGTGCCCTTGACGATATCCTCCAGCGACTTGCCGTCCCATTCGGTCCCGGCCACCAGCTCGTTCAGCTTGGTGACATAGGCGTTGTGGTGCTTGTCGTGGTGGTATTCCAGCGTCTCGCGCGACATGCCGGCGGCTTCCAGGGCGTCGTGCGAATAGGGAAGATCGGGAAGGGTGAAGGCCATTTTGCGGTCCTTTCGAAACGGTTGGTCGGCTCGGCGCGAAAGGTCGCGCATTCGGGGGACCAACGCAAGGGGCGGGCGGGGGTTCCAGCCCGCCCGCGTCCCCGTGACGCTAGCGGGGTGCCAGCCCGCTGCCGGGGATGGCCGCATTGGTCAGGATCAGCGCCAGGTAATCGGCGGTCGACCGGAACCCGATGACCCGGAACCCGCCATCCACCCGCCAGATCGCCGCCGCCGTCTGCGCCATGCGCGTGCGGCGCAGATGACCCTGGGGCATGGCGGCGGCATCGACCGGCGCCAGCTTGGCGACCACATCCGCGGCCCCCGCGCCGATCACGTCGAAGACCGCGCGGGCATCCGACACATCGGCCACCAGCCCGTGTTCGCCCATCAGCGCCTGCGTCAGGTCGTCCAGCGCCTGCGCCAGCTCCGCCTGCGGCAGGATCAGCAGCAGCTCGTCGGGGGACATCCAGGCCAGGGTGCGGCTGCCATCGGTGGTGGCGCCGGTGGTGTCGGGGATGGCCAGGCCCGCGGCCTCGGCCAGGGCATCACCGGCGCGGTCCAGGTCGGCACGGAGGGTGATCATGCCCAGCCCCGCGACGCGGGTGATGGTAGCCAGCGCTTCAGCCATTCTGACGGCTTCCTTCCTTGTCGTAGAAGACCGGATCGACGATCCGCGCCTGCATCACCGTGCCGTCGGGCATCGGGAAATCCAGCACCTGCCCCATGCGCGACGGTCCGTGCCGCACCAGCCCCATCGCGATGGGCTTGCCCAGGGTCGGCGAATGATAGCTGGAGGTGACGCGGCCTTGGGTCTTGCGCTGGCCGTTGCCGTTCACCCCCTCGGCCACCGCATAGGCGCCGTCGGGAATGACCTTGTCCGACAGGCTCTCAAGGCCCACCAGTTTCCAGCGGGTGCCATCGGTCATGTGGCTGCGGCGTTGGGCGCGCTTGCCGATATAGTCGGCCTTTTTCTTCGAGATCGCCCAGTCCAGCCCCAGATCCTGCGGGATGATGGTGCCGTCGGTCTCGTCCCCGATCATGATGAAGCCCTTTTCGGCGCGCATGACATGCATCGCCTCGGTCCCATAGGGGGTGATGCCCAGATCGGCCCCGGCCAGGTGCAGCGCCTCCCACAGCTCCAGGCCGCGATTGGCGGGCACGGCGATCTCATAGCTGAGCTCGCCCGAAAAGCTGATGCGGAAGACGCGCGCGGGAATGCCCGCCAGCTCCCCTTCGGCCCATTGCATGAAGGGCAGCGCCTCGGCCGACAGGTCGATCGTGCCGGACAGACGCTCCAGCACGTCGCGGGCCTTGGGTCCGGCGACGGCGATCTGGGCGAACTGCTCGGTCAGGTTGGCGGTATAGACCTTCCAGTCCCACCATTCGCATTGCAGCCAATCCTCCATGTGGCCATGGATGCGGTCCGCGCCGCCGGTGGTGGTGTGGCACAGCCAGGTGTCGTCCGACAGGCGCGCGACCACGCCGTCATCCATCAGGAACCCGTTCTCGTTGCACATCAGGCCATAGCGGCATTTGCCGACCGGCAGCGTGGACATCATGTTGGTATACAGCATGTCCAGGAACCGCCCCGCATCCGGTCCCTTGACGATGATCTTGCCCAAGGTCGAGGCGTCCAGCGTGCCGACGCCCGCACGCACCGCCAGGATCTCCCGGTGGACGGCGGTGTGGCGGTCCTCTCCCGCGCGGGGATAGGCATAGGGGCGGCGCCAGTGGCCCACAGGCTCCCAGCTGGCGCCGTGGGTTTCGTGCCAGGCATGGATCGGCGTCTTGCGCAGGGGCTGGAACGCGTCGTCCTTGGCCTCGGCCGCGATGGTGGCCAGGGTCAGCGGCGTATAGGGCGGGCGGAAGGTCGTGGTGCCGGTCGCCTGGATGGGCTGGTTCAGCGCGTTGGACAGGACCGCCAACCCGTTGATGTTGGACAGCTTGCCCTGATCGGTCGCCATGCCCAGGGTGGTATAGCGTTTGGTATGCTCGACGCTGGCATAGCCCTCCTGGGCGGCCAGTTCGACATCGGTGACCTTCACGTCGTTCTGGAAATCCAGCCACATCTTGGCCCGCAGCGTGTAGGGCGCGCGGGCGGGCATGACCCAGACGGGCATGGTCGGGGCCTCGGGGTGTTCCAGATCGCCGGCGCAGCGCAGATCGCCATTGGCGGCGCCCGCGACGGTCACGTTGCCCTGCCCGTCCGCGCCCAAGGGCGGGCGGTCGGGGTCGGGGCGGAACATCGACTGACCCTCATCCCAGATCAGCTTGCCGCCGCAATGGGAATACAGGTGCACGACCGGCGACCAGCCGCCCGACATCGCCACCACATCGCAGTCGATGGTCTGCGTGGGGCGGCCGTCGCCCTGATGGCTGCACAGCACCACGCCCTCGACATGCTTGGCGCCCTTCACCTTCGCGATGGCGGTGCCGGTCAGCACGGTGATGCCCGCGTCCCGCGCGGCCTGCGGCAGCGCCCCGTCGGCCAGGGGCCGCGCGTCGATGATGGCCGGCACCTCCAGCCCCGCGGCATGGGCGGTCAGGGCGGTGCGATAGGCGTCGTCATTGTTCGTGACGACCACGATGCGCCGACCCGGCGCCACGCCGAAATCGGCGATGAAGTCGCGAACCGCACTGGCCAGCATCACGCCGGGCACGTCGTTACAGGCAAAGGACAGCGGGCGTTCCAATGCGCCCGTCGCGGCGATCACCCGGCCCGCCCGGATGCGCCACAGGCGCTGGCGGGGGATGCCCTGGTTCGGGTCGTGATCGGCCAGCGATTCCCGCGCGATCAGATAGCCGTGATCGTAGAGGCCCGTGGCCATGGTGTTGCGGCGCAGGGTCACACCCTTGCGGCCCCGCAGGTCGGCCAGAGCCGCGTCGATCGCCGCCTGTCCGCCGTCATGGTCGGTGGGCGTGCGCCCGCCCCAATGCCCGTCCTGTTCCAGGACCAGCACGGTGCCGCCCGCATCGGCCGCCTCGCGCGCGGCGGTCAGGCCCGCGATGCCGCCGCCGACCACGACCGTGTCGGCAAAGGCGTAGGCCTGTTCATAGCGGTCGGGATCGGGATCGGTCGGCGCCCGGCCCAGACCCGCGCTGCGGCGGATGATGGGTTCGAACACATGCTTCCAGAAGGGGCGCGGATGGATGAAGGTCTTGTAGTAGAAACCCGCAGGAAAGACCGGCGACAGCCAGTTGTTGATGGCGCCGATATCGGCCTCCAGGCTGGGCCAGCAGTTCTGGCTGCGGGTGATCATGCCATGGGTCAGGGGCGTCGTGGTGGCGCGCTGGTTCGGCTCGAACCGGCCGCCCTGGCCCAGGCCAAGGAGGGCGTTCGGCTCCTCGGAGCCGGAGGCCATCGGGCCGCGCGGGCGGTGATACTTGAAGGACCGGCCCATCAGCATCTGGCCGTTGGCCAAGAGCGCCGAGGCGATGGTGTCGCCGGTCAGGCCGCGCAGGTGGCGGCCGTCAAAGCGGAACGGGACCTGCCAGGCACGGTCGATGCGGCGGCCACCGGCGGGCAGGCGGAAGGGGGGCGTGTGGGTCATTCGGCGGTGCCTTCGGCGGGGGTCCAGTCGGGTGTCCAGTCGGGGCGGGCCTTGCGGATCGCCTCCACGATGTCGGCAGGCGGGTGGGGCGTCTGCGCCCGGTAGGTGCCGAACACCTGCAGCGTTGCGGTGCAGCGCGCGGCCAGGAACCACTTGCCGCAGCCATAGGCATGGCGCCAGCGTTCGAAATGCACGCCCTTGGCGTTCTTGCGGGCGAACAGATAGGCCTCGAACTCGTCGTCGGTGCCGTTCGGGCCGATGCGGGCCAGATGCGCCTCTCCTCCGGGATGCAGCTCGGTTTCCTCGGCGTTCACACCGCAATAGGGACAGGTCAGGATCAGCATCGGGCTTCCTTGGGGTGCGAGAGTTGCGGATGCGAAAAGGCACCGCAGCGGCGCAAGCCGGCGGTGCCGTCTGTCCGACATGCTGTCGGACGATGGCCGGGGGCTGACTGCCCCCGGACCCCCGTTGCAGCGCACGCGGCCAGGGGCTGCGCGCGCGTCGGGCCGTCAGTTGGCCGGAGCGGGCGCGGCCGGTTCGGCAGGCGATTCGACGGCCGGGGGGCTGTCGGTCTCGACCGTGACGGGGGGCGCTGCGGGTGCGGGATCGGCGTCGGGGGTGTCGACATTGATGGTCGTGGTGTCGCCTGCGACCGGATCGGTCGTGGCCACGCCGGTATCGCTGCCCGACATGAAGAAGAACAGCAGCGCGACGACGACAACGATGCCGCCGACGATGAAGTAGAGACCATTGTTGTTGCGGTCAGCCATGATGAACCCTTTCGGTCGAACCTGTCATGCCTGACAAAGTCGCACGCCGCCCCCAAGGTTCCGTTCGAAAAGGACATTCCCGCGCCCCCCCGGTCAGTGCGCGACGCCGGCGGCGACCGATTCGTCGATGAACCGACCCTCTCGGAAGCGGTTCAGCCCGAAATCGGCGGCCAGCGGGCCGGGCGTGCCCTTGGCGACCAGTTCGGCCATGGCCCAGCCCGATCCGGGGATCGCCTTGAACCCGCCCGTGCCCCATCCGCAGTTGACGAAGATGCCACCCACCGGCGTGGTGGACAGAATGGGCGACCGATCCCCGGTCATGTCGACGATGCCGCCCCACTGGCGCAGCATTTTCAGGCGGCTGATCATCGGGAAGGTCTCGATCAGGGCGCGGACGGTTTCCTCGACATGCTGCCAGGACCCCCGTTGGGTGAAGTTGTTGAACCCGTCGGTGCCGCCGCCGATCACCATCTCTCCCTTGTCGGATTGCGACATGTAGCCGTGGACCGTGTTGGCCATCACCACAACGTCCATGCAGGGCTTGATCGGTTCGCTGACCAGGGCCTGCAAGGCGACGGATTCGATGGGCAGGCGGAACCCGGCCATCTCGGCCAGCTGGCTGGAATGGCCCGCGACCACGATCGCCAGCTTGTCGCAGCCGATGCGGCCCTTGGAGGTGTTGACGGCGCGGACCTGTCCGGCCTCGGTCTCGACCCCCGTCACCTCGCAGTTCTGGATGATGTGCATGCCCATGTCGGAACAGGCCCGGGCATAGCCCCAGGCCACCGCGTCATGGCGCGCCGTGCCGCCGCGGGCCTGATACAGGCCCCCCAGCACCGGATAGCGCGGCCCGTCCAGGTTGATGATCGGCACCTTGGCCTTAAGCTGCTGGGGGTCCAGCCATTCGGTGGCGACGCCCTGCAGGTTGTTGGCATAGACGGTGCGCTTGTAGCCGCGGATCTCGTGTTCGGTCTGGGCCAGCATGATCAGACCGCGCGGACTGAACATGATGTTGTAGTTCAGGTCCTGCGACAGATTTTCGTACAGGCTGCGCGCCTTTTCATACAGCGCCGCCGACGGGTCCTGCAGATAGTTCGACCGGATGATCGTGGTGTTGCGCCCCGTGTTGCCGCCACCCAGCCAGCCCTTTTCGATGACCGCAACATCGGTGATGCCGAAGTTCTTGCCCAGGTAATAGGCCGTGGCCAGACCGTGCCCGCCCGCACCCACGACAATGACCTTGTAGCGGGCCTTGGGCTCGGGGCTGGCCCAGGCCCGTTTCCAGCCGGTATGCTGACGCAGCGCCTCTCGGGCGATGGCAAAGACGGAATAGCGGCCGGCGCGGGGGGTGTCGGGCATGGGGCCTCTCAGGGGGTGGGTTGCTGGCACCATGGCGGGGCGGGGCCGAACCCTCAAGGCGGCTTGCGGCAGATCGCGGCGAAATGCGACATGCGACAATCCGGCGGGCCTGTTCCAGCCCGCGATGACGGCGCGCGCTTTCGGTCGGCGGCCATCCGCGATAGGAACGGGCCAACTGGAGGTGACGCATGTTCTGGATACTGGCTGCGGGTCTGACCGCGATCACGGCTTTCGCCATCCTGTCGCCGCTGCGCAAGGGCCGCGCCGGGCCTGCGCCTGCCGCCTCCTACGACCTGCGCGTCTATCGCGACCAGCTGGCCGAGGTCGAGCGCGACCTGGAACGTGGCGTGATCGGCCCCGAGGATGCGCAGCGCCTGCGCGCCGAGATCGGCCGCAAGGTGCTGGATGCCGACCGCCGTCTTGGCCAGGCGGGGCCTGCGGGCCGGGCCGGTCGCGCGCTGGTGCCCGCGCTGGTCCTGGCGCTGATGCTGGCCGGGGCGGTCGTGCTGTATCTGCGCGAGGGCGTGCCCGGCGCGCCCGACATGCCGCTGGCCGAACGCGTGGCCGCCGCCGATGCCGCCTATCGCGCCCGCCCCGCCCAGGCCGAGGCCGAGGCGCAGGCCCCCGCCCGCCCCGCGCCCGACCTGTCGCAGGCCGACCCCGAATATCTGGCGATGATCGACCAGCTGCGCGCCGCCGTCGCCCGCAACCCGCAGGATCAGCAGGGCCTGGCGCTGCTGGCCACGAACGAGATGCGTCTGGGCAACCTGACCGCCGCACGCGACGCCCAGCAGCGCCTGGTCGACCTGCGGGGCGACCAGGCCGATCCGGTGCAGCTGATGCAGCTGGCCACGCTGATGGTCGAGGCCGCCGCCGGTGTGGTCACCCCCGAGGCCGAGGCCGTGCTGGCCCGCACCCTGACCCTGGACCCCGACCAGCCCCAGGCCCGCTATCTGCGCGGCGTCATGCTGATCCAGAACGGCCGCCCCGATCTGGCCTTTCCGATCTGGCGCCTCCTGCTGGAGGAGGGGCCGGCCAATGCGCCCTGGGTCCCCTCGATCCGCGCCGCCATCGAGGAACTGGCCTGGCTGGCCGGAGAGGCCGGCTATCGCGCACCCTCGGACCAGTCCGGCCCCGACGCCCTGGACCTGGAGGCCGCCCGTGACATGACCCCCGCGGATCAGGCCCGCATGGCCGAGGACATGGTCGCCCGCCTGCAGGACCGCCTGGCAAGCCAGGGCGGGACGCCGGACGAATGGGCGCGGCTGATCTCGGCGCTGTCGGTCCTGGACCGCGACGATCACGCCCGGCGAATCCTCGCCGAGGCCCGCAACCGCTTTGGCGCCACCCCCGAGGCCATCGCCCCCATCGAGGCCGCCGCCGAACGCGCCGGATTGACCCCATGATCCACGAAGAGATGACCGAATTCGCAGCCAGCCTGCCCCGCCACGGCGCCCTGGCCGGGCTGGATCTGGGCACCAAGACCATCGGCGTGGCCATCAGCGACGGGTTGCGCAGCGTGGCCTCGCCCATCACGGTGATCCGCCGGACCAAGTTCACGCAGGACGCGCAGGCCCTGCTGGCGCTGATCGCCGACCGGGGCCTCGCGGGCCTCGTCCTCGGCCTGCCGCGCAACATGGACGGCTCCGAAGGCCCGCGCGCCCAGGCCACCCGCGCCTTTGCCCGCAACATGACGCGGCTGACCGACCTGCCCATCGCCTATTGGGACGAACGCCTCTCCACGGTCGCCGCCGAACGCGCCCTGCTGGAGGGCGACACCTCGCGCAAGCGCCGGGCCGAGGTCATCGACCAGGTCGCCGCCGGCTATATCCTGCAGGGCGCGCTGGACCGGCTGCGCCACATCGCCACCCATGGCTGACCGCACGACCGCCGCGCGCCAGCGCGGCGCGCGGCCCAGCGGCAGCGACCGGGTCGGGCTGTGCCCGACCCGTCCCCCGCTCTCCCCGACACCCTCCCGAAAAGACCGACGCTCGTGACTCAAAGCCCCTGCATCAAGCTGTGCCGCATCGACCCCGACAGCAGGCTGTGCCTCGGCTGCCACCGCACCCTGGACGAGATCGCCGCCTGGGGCCGCATGACCCCCGCCGCCCGCGCCCGCGTCATGGCGGACCTGCCCGCCCGTCAGGAAACGTCGGACATGCCCCGCCTGGGGTCATAGGCGTTCTCGCGGCGCCATTCCTCGAAAAAGGCCGCCAGTGCCGGGTCCACGTGCGGCGGCATGGCAATGCGCAGCTCGACATGCTGATCGCCGCCGTTGATCCCCCGCCCCCGCAGCCGCAGCCGCTGACCCGAGGTGGCGCCACGCGGAATGGTCAGGTTCACCGGCCCGTCGATGGTCGGTGCCGCGACCTTGCCGCCCAGCACCGCCTCGTCCAGGCTGATCGGCAGCACGACATGGATGTCGTCGCCGTCGCGCCGGAACTGGGGATGCTCGCCCACGCGAACCTCCAGATAGGCGTCGCCGGCCTCGCCGCGCCCGAGGCCCGGCTCTCCCTTGCCGCGCAGGCGGATGACCTGGCCCTCGCGCACGCCCTTGGGAATGGCCACTTCCAATGATCCGCCCTGGGGCATGGTGATGCGCGTGCGCCCCCCGCGCGCCGCCGTCAGGAAATCGACCTGCAGCACCAGCCGCAGATCCTGCCCCCGCATGTCCGCGCCGCGCCCGAAACCGCCGAAACCGCCAAAGCCTCCGAACCCGCCCCGCGGGCCGCCCGACTGGCCGCCCGTCTGGCGCTGGCCGAACAGGTCGGCGAACACGTCCGACAGGTCGGGGTCCCCGCCATGCCCCGGCCCCTGGCCGAAGGGGTTGCCCTGCGCGCCGGGACGCCCGCTCCAGCGCGGGCCCTGGTCCTGGCCCTGATCGTTGATCTCGCCCGCGTCGAACCGGCGGCGCTGTTCGGGATCCTTGAGCAGGTCATAGGCCGCCGAGGCCGCGGCAAAGCGTGCCGCAGCGGCCGGGTCCTGGTTCAGGTCCGGGTGATCGGTCTTGGCGATGCGCCGATAGGCCCGCTTGATCTCGTCCGCGCTGGCGCCGCGCGACACGCCCAGGGCCGCATAGGGATCGCCTGCCATTGCCATATCCTTGTCTTCGTCTGCCTGTCTCTCAAGATAGAGACCACGCGGTTCACATCAATAGGGCAGCGGATGGGCGCGGTGCAGACGCTCGATCCCGCGGCGCAGCTCGTCAGGCAGGTCGCGGTCCAGGCCCGCGATCAGATGGCGCAGCTGGTCGGTCGTCGTGGCGCCGATGATCGGCACGACCTTGAACGGCCGAGTCAGCTGCCAGGCGATGGCCATGTGGATCACGTCCCAGCCATGCTCGGCCGCCAGCGCGCCATAGGCGGCCGCGGCCTTCAGCCCGCGCCCGGTCTTGCGCCCGCCCAGGTTGCCCTGCCCGCCGGTGGCCTTGTCCACCGCCGCGCGGCTGCCCTCGGGCAGCGCGCCCTCGGCGTATTTGCCGGTCAGCAGGCCCGCGGCCAGCGGCGAATAGGACAGCAGGGTGACATCCTCGTTCACCGCCACCTCGGCCAGGTCGGTGTCGTACAGACGGTACAGCGGCGAATACTCGTTCTGGATCGCGGCCATGCGCGGGGCGTCCATCGCATCGGCCACGTCGCACCAGCGCGTCAGCCCCCAGGCCGATTCGTTGGACAGGCCCACCGCGCGCAGCTTGCCCGCCGCCACGGCCTCCTTGAGCGCCTCCAGCACGTCGCGCATATGCGCCAGGGTCTGCGCCTTGTCCTGACCCGAGGGGTCAAAGCCCCAGTTCTGCCGGAACCCATAAGAGCCGCGCACCGGCCAGTGCAGCTGATACAGGTCGATGCGGTCCGTCTGCAGCCGCCGCAGCGAGGCGTCGATGCACGCGCGCACGGTCGCCCCGTCAAAGGGCGCGCCGTCGCGGACCATCTGGCTGGGCCCGGTGATCTTGGTCGCGATCTCGACGCGGTCGCGGTTGCCGGTGCGGGCCAGCCAGCGGCCGATGATCTCCTCCGAGACGCCGATCGTCTCGCGGCGAACGGGGTTGACCGGATACATCTCGGCGCAGTCCAGGAAGGTCATCCCGGCCTCCAGCGCCATGTCCATCTGCTGGTGGCCCCCGGCCTCGTCGGTCTGGTTGCCAAAGGTCATGGTGCCCAGGCAGATCCGGCTGACCTCGACCGCGCTGCCGCCCAATGTCACGCGTTCCATCCGTCGCCTCCTCGATGCTGTTCCGGCGCGCAGGCTAGCGATCCGCCAGCCGGGCGCAAGGCCGGGCATCGTCTTGGCCGCGCATGAAAAAAGGGACGCCCCGAAAGGCGTCCCCGAAAAACTGAAAAGCGGGGCAAGTCGCCCTTTACCGGTAAAATAAGCGCAACCTGCGCCCGACAGGGGTTACCCCGCCCGCACCCCGCAACGAAATAGCCCCAGAAGGCTATGTTGCACAAAGGACACGGCCCTTGCCCGCGACCGGCTCATGGGCCTACATGCCTGCACATAAACGGTGACCGGGTCCGCATCATGTCCCCCTCTTCCCTCGAACAGATCGACGAGGCGCTGGCCGCGCTGGCGCCGCGCGGCTTTACGATCGGTCTGCACATCCGCTATTCGCGGCCCGTGCGGCGCATCTCGACCTATCCGTCGCGCTGGATCCAGGCCTATACCCGCGCGAATCTGGGGGTGGGCGACCCGATGGTCATCTGGTGCGTGCTGCACCAGGGCAGCATCCGCTGGAGCGATCTGGCCCGCATCATGCCCGACCCGCTGAACGTCATGGGCCAGGCCCGCGACCACGGCCTGACCCACGGGGTGGCGCTGTCCTGGGGTCCGCCGGAATCGCGGTCCTATATCGGGGCCGCTCGCGACGACCGCGACTTCACTGATACCGAGATCACCCGGATGAGCCAGCTGCTGCGCCGCGCGCATGACATCGTCGAACGCGGTGCCTCGCTGCGCCCGATCCTGGTGGACGCGTTGGAGGCGATCGCCTGCGGCATGACCTATGATCAGGCCTGCGCGGCGCTTGGCATCTCGCGGACGGCGCTGCGGTACCGGCTGGGGCAGGCCCGCACCGCCCTTGGGGTCGAAGATAACGGCCATGCGATCCGCAAGGCCATCGATGCGGGACTGCTGAACGGGGTCAGCGTGTCCGGCCTCAGCAAGGGGCTGCCGACCGGACCTGACGGGGATTAACCCGCCTTGCGGCGCTCTGCCCTGCGCCGCCAGGTCAGCCGGCGCGGCCAGTGGATGCGGCGGATCAGTCCCTTGCGCTTACCCAGAGGCTCAAAGATCTTGTCGGGCCCTTCCGGGTCCAGGATCTCATTGTCGGCCAGCCAGGCCTCGAAATCGCTCAGCTCGGGGATCTCGTAGGGGATCAGGGTGCGGCCCTGCCCCTGCGGCCCGCGGCGGGCCTCGATCATGGCGATCAGGCTGCCGTGTTCGGCGATGGCCGGGGCGACCTCCTCGGGGCGCATGGCCAGATGCTCGGCCAGCAGGTCGTCGCGCAGGGCAGTGATGCTGGCGCGGGTGGCGTCGGCGCCGGGGCGTTCAGCCGCCAGCATCACGTCGCATTCCGTGTCCAGCCGCATCGAGCGGTTGTTGAAGTTGGACGAACCCACCCGCAGATAGGTGTCGTCCACAATCGTGACCTTGGCATGGACATAGATCTCGGCGCCCGCATCGGTCACCGGGTGATAGATGCGCAGCCTGTCGCGATGATCCAGCTTGCGCAGCGCCTCGATCAGCTGCGCGCGGGCGGTGTCCATCGCCAGCGGCTCCAGCCAGCCCTGCGCGCTGACCGGGTTGATGATCACGATCTCGGGGGGATCGTCCTCGATCAGCCGTTTGGCGATGGCCTGCGCAATGCGGCGGGATGCGAAATACTGGCTTTCGGCATAGATCACCCGCCGCGCGCGGGCGATCAGGTCCAGATACATCTGCTCGATCTCGAAGGCGGGATGCACGTCCGGGATCTCGGGGCGGGTCCGCGCGATGGCCAGCGCCACATCGCGGAACGTCGGCACCAGCGCTTCGGGCCAGCAGCCCGAGGAATCGCTGATCGGGGCCAGCACCTCGCCCGAGGCGATGCGCCAGCGGTCACGCGCCAGATCGCCTAGGGCCCGCGCGGCGGGTCCGTCAAAGGCGCTGGTCGCATCGTGCCATGGCTTGAGCGGCTTGCCGCCCGCGCTGGTGCGGCGGGGATCGTCGTCGATATGCTCGCGCGTGTCCCACCGGCCCTCGGTCATGTCGATGCCGCCGCAGAACGCCAGGCAATCGTCGATCACCACGATCTTCTGGTGGTGGCTGCTGGCAAAGGGATGCTTGCCGTCCAGACGCAGCGTGATGCGCGGATGCATCTTCCAGCGCAGGATGGTCAGCAGGGTCGATCCGCGAAACAGCGCCTTGAGCGCGCCGGTATCCCACCGCAACAGACGCACATGCAGTGTGGGGCTGCGGCGCGCCAGCCACATGACGAAATCGCCCAAGGCGGGGGGGCCGCCGTCCGAGGCGTCGCCCAGATGAATGCGGGCGTCGAAATCCCACCCGATCATCAGGATGCTGTGACGCGCCTGCAGCATCGCCTGGCGCACCACGCGGAAATATTCGTCGGCATCGGCAATGACGGCAAAGCGCCCCGACTGTTCGACCCGCCAGCAATTCCACCCCGGACGGGCCAGCCGGTCACTCGAAGCATCCATCCTGTTTCGCCAACCCTCTGTTGCTGTGTCGCAATCGCGCGCGACAGCGGAACCCTGTCGCGCCATTTTGGTTCCGCGCGGCCGACATGGCAAGGGGCGGGCACGTCGCGCCCGCCCCTGCCCGCCGGTCTCGGGGTCGTGTCAGCCGAACAGCGCGTTGCAGATCAGCAGCATCGCCAGCGACGATCCCCAGGCCAGCGTGGTCGGCACCGACCACAGCAGCATCTGGTGTTTCGCCTGTTTCACGCCCAGCATCCGGTTGATGACCCAGAAATAGCTGTCGTTGAAATAGCCGAAGACCATCGACCCGATAGCCGCCGCCTGCGCGGCAAAGACCATGTTCACGTCCGGCATGTTCATCAGGATCGGCGCCGAGATCGACGCGCCCGTGATCATCGCGACCGTGCCCGACCCCTGGATCAGCCGCACCAGCGAACTGATGACAAAGGGGATCAGCACCGCCGGAATGGCCAGCCCGGCCACCGCCTGGCCGATCACGTCACCCACCCCCGAATCGCGCAGGACCGAGCCCAGGGCCCCGCCCGCACCGGTCACCAGCAGGATGATGCCCGCGCTTTCGACGCCCTGCTCCATATAGCGCAGGACCTCCTCCCGCGGGCAGCCCGGCAGCAGGGTGTAGATCGCGACCAGCAGGCCCATCGCCACCGCGATCACCGGGTTGCCAAAGAACGACATCGCCTGCACCGCGATGTTGTTGGCCAGTTCGGGGTCGTCGGACAGGCGCACGATGGTCGTGGCGATGGTGTTCATAAAGATCAGCACGATCGGCAGCACCAGCGGCAGGACCGACAGGCCCAGCGACGGCAGGACCTTCTGGCGGTCATCGGCGGCGGTCTCGAACTGGCGATAGGCGGCGGCAATGTCCTCTCCGGTATCGGCCAGGATCATCCGCTCCAGCCGGGGGCCCATCGCGCGGGCGTAGAAGACGATGACCGCCATGCCCGGAATGGTGAACACGATCCCCCAGAAGATCATCAGCCCCAGATCGACGCCATAGATGCCCGCGACGCCCAGGGGGCCGGGGGTCGGCGGCACTGCATGGTGGGTCAGCATCAGACCGCCCGCCAGCGCGATGCCCAGGGTCAGGACCGACTTGCCGGAATTGCGCGCCAGCGCCTTGACCAGCGGCGACAGGATCACGAAGGCGCTGTCGCAGAAGATCGGGATCGACACGATATAGCCCGTCAGGACCATCGCCCAATCCTCGCGCTTTTTCCCGACCCAGCGGATCAGCGAATAGGCCATCTGCTCGGCCGCGCCCGACACCTCCAGGATGCGGCCCATCATGACGCCGAAGCCGATGACCAGGCCGATGGTGGACAGCGTGCGGCCAAAACCGGTGGTGATCGAATTGATCACGTCGGCGGGCATCATGCCGCCGATCAGGCCCGACACGGATGCGGCGATGATCAGCGCGATGATCGCGTGGACCTTGGTCTTTACGACCAGAAAGATCAGCAGGAAGATGGCAAAGCCAAGCCCTGCGATCAGCTGGAACTCCATTCCGGGTTCAGCCATGGGTTACTCCTCCACTGCGCCCGGTTGGGGCGCCTCCAGTTGAAAACGCTCAGCGATCTGCCAGGAACTGCTGCAGGATCGCGTCGAAATCGGTATCCGCCCCAAAGCCCAGGGCACGCGCGCGGGTCACGTCAAAGGCGCCAGGCCAGCTGCAGACGATGTCTATGATCCGCTGCTCGCGGGTCAGGGCGACGCGGGCGCGGGCCTCCGGGCCCGCCAACCGTTCCAGGCTGTCCAGCATTTCTGCGGGCGTCGTGGTGATGCCGGGCATGTCCATGACGCGGCTGAGGCCCAGATCGGCGGCCGGAATCCGGCCCGCGCGGACCAGGTTGTCCACCGCCACGCCCGGAGAGCTGATCCACAGCCGCGTGTCCAGCGGCACCGGGCATTCCGACGCCTGCCCCGCCACCGGTTCGCGGATGATGCCGGACACGAAGCTGGAGGCCGCGGAATTGGGCGCGCCGGGGCGCACGCAGATCGTGGGCAGGCGCACGGTCAGCCCGTCGACGAACCCCTTGCGGCTGTATTCGCTGACCAGCAGTTCCCCAATGGCCTTGCCACAGCCATAGGAGGACTGGGGCATCAGCGCCATGGTCGGCGGCACGATCTGCGGCATCTCTCCGCCGAACACCGCCAGCGAGCTGGTGAACACGAACCGTGGCGCGCGGTCCAGCCTGCGGCAGGCTTCCAGCAGCAGGCGGGTGGCATCGACGTTGATGTGCAGGCCAGTGTCGAAATCCTGTTCCGACTGGCCCGACAGCACGGCGGCCAGGTGATAGACCGTCTCCGCGCCCCCCGACAGCGCCCGCGCCACGGCATCCGCGTCGTCGATGGAGCCCACCAGGCTGTGCACCCGCGCGTCGTCGACCGGGCAGGCCACCCGGTCCAGCGACAGGATGCGCTCTGCGCCGTCCTTCAGCAGGGCGGCGATCAGGCGCGCGCCCAGAAAACCGGCGCCGCCGGTCACCACGATGGTCATGCTCTCTCTCCCTTCAGGTCGGGGGCCAGGATCACCTGGACGCCCATCTCGCGCAGGGCGTCCGCCGCCTCTGCGTCGATGCCCGCATCGGTCACGACCGTGTCGAAGACCGAGACGGGCAGGATGTTCATCGCCGCCACCGCGCCGTATTTCGTCGAATCCGACACCAGCACGGCGCGCCGCGCGCGATCGACCGCGACGCGCTTGACCGGGCCCTTGGCCTCGGAGGGCGAACTCAGCCCCGCCACCGTCCAGGACGAAGTCGAGATGAAGGCGATGTCATAGTTGAACCGCGCCAGCGCCTCGGAGGCGGCGCCCCCCACGCAGGACTGGTTCGCGCGCTCGACCAGCCCGCCGCTGTGATACAGCGTGCAGTCGGAATGCGTCGACAGCCAGGCGCAGATGACGAAATCGTTCGTCACCACCGTCAGCCCCCGCCGCCCGGCGATCTGGCGCGCCAGCTCCAGCAGCGTCGTGCCCGCGTCCAGATAGATCACCATGCCGTCGCGGACCAGATCGGCCGCGGCCTGCCCCACGGCACGCTTGGCGTCGGTGTTGATCGCGGCCTTCTGCAGGTGCGGCAGCTCCTGCGCCAACCTACGCGACAGGCGCACACCGCCGGTGACGGAGGTGACGCGGCCCGCATCCTCCAGCACCTGAATGTCGCGGCGCACGGTCATGTGCGACACGCCCAGGCGGTCCACCAGGTCGGCGATGCTGACGATGTCGCGTTCGGCCAGGCAGGACAGGATGAACTGCTGGCGTTCGGCGGGGATCATGCGGGCGTGCGCAGATAGGGCGCGGCCCAGCCCAGACCGTCCTCGGTCCGGCCGCGCGGGTTGTATTCGCAGCCCATCGGCCCGTCGAATCTGGTCCGGTCGAAGGCCGCGAAGATCTCCGCGTAGTTCAGCTCGCCCGTGTCGGGTTCGTGGCGGTCGGGGACGCCCGCGATCTGGACATGGCCATAGGCGCCCTTCAGCCGCTCGATCCGGCGGATGATGTCGCCGTCCATGATCTGCGTGTGATAGACGTCGAACTGCAGCATGACGTTGCGGCGGTCCAGCCCCTGGATCAGGGCCAGCGTCGGGTCCTGATGGGCGATGAAGTATCCCGGCACGTCGCGGCTGTTCAGCGGCTCGATGCTGATGAACAGACCGGCGCTTGCGGCCATGTCGGCGGCCTCGCGCAGGTTTTCGGTCCAGACCGCCTCGCAGGCGGCGCGGTCGGGTTCGCCCGCGGTGATGCCGGACATCACGTGGATGCGCGGACAGCCCAGGCCCGTGGCATAGGTGATCGCCTGCTCCACGCTGGCGCGGAATTCGGCGCGTTTGGACGGACGCGCGGCAAAGCCCCGCTCTCCCGCCGTCCAATCGCCTGCGGGCGCGTTGATCAGCGACAGGCGCAACCCGTTGCGGTCCAGCCGGGTCTTCACCACGTCGATGGGGTGGTCATAGGGGAACAGGAACTCGACCGTGTCAAAGCCCGCAGCGCCCGCCCGGTCGAACCGGTCCAGAAACGGCGCGTCGGTGAACAGCATCGAAAGGTTCGCGGCAATGCGGGTCATGTCAGTATCCTCCGCCCAGTTCGGCGATTTCGGCCTCGGTCAGGTAATGCAGCTTTTCGCCGCACAGGATGAACTGCAGCTTGGCAGTCTCCTCCAGCTCCTCGGCATTGTTGACGGCATCGTCGATGTCGCGGCCCAGCACCACGACCCCGTGGGATGCCAGCAGGAAGGCCTGCGCGCTGCTGCCCTGCGCGGCGGCGGCCAGGTCCAGCCCGATCTGCGGCGATCCGGGGCGGGAATAGGGGATGACCGGCATGTGCCCGATACGCATGACGTAATAGGGGGTGAAGGGCCGGATCGCGTTGTTGCGGGGCAACCCCTCAAGGCAGGACAGGGCGGTAAGATAGGTCGAATGCAGATGCACGATGGCCCCCGCCTGCGGCCGCACATCGTACAACGCGCGATGGAACGCGAACTCCTTAGACGGTTTGGGTCCCGGCAGCGGTTCGCCATCCGCGCCGATCACCGACAGCGCATCGGCGGACAG
The DNA here is from genome assembly GCF_005048265.1 of Paracoccus hibiscisoli. Taxonomy (GTDB): domain Bacteria; phylum Pseudomonadota; class Alphaproteobacteria; order Rhodobacterales; family Rhodobacteraceae; genus Paracoccus; species Paracoccus hibiscisoli. The sequence continues at coordinate 135,511 of NZ_SUNH01000005.1, read as the reverse complement.
GCGGCCCAGGCTGCTGCCCGTGGGCGTCACGATAAAGCCGCCATCGGGGTTGCGGACCGACACGTTGCCCGCCCCTCCCACGGAATAGCCGCGGTCGAACAGGCTGCGGCACAGCAGCACCATGCGGTCGGCGGCGCTCATGCGGGCACCTGCTGGGCGTCGGTGAAGAAGGTCTCGGCCCCGAAATTGCCGGATTTCAGCGCCAGCGACAGCGGCTTGTCCACCGCGCGGACCCACGGCACGCCAGGCGCGATCTGGGGGCCGATGGCGAAGCCGGTGACCTGCAGCGCCTGTGTGACCGAGCCCGAGGTCTCTCCCCCGGCGACGATGAAGCGGGTGATGCCGCCCTCTGCCAGACGCGCGGCGGCGGCAGCAAATGTGCGTTCGACCGCCTCCGACGCGGCGGCGCCGTGCTGCCCCTGTATCTCGCGCAGGCGCGCCGGAGCGGCGGTCGCGGTGATCATCGGCGCGCGGCCCTGCGGCTGCGCCAGCACCCAGTCGGCCAGTTCGACGCCATAGGCGTCGGCGTCCGCCAGGCAACGCTCCACGTCCACATCCAGCGTCGGCGCCAATTCGCGATAGGCCGCGACCTGCCGGTTGGTCATCACCGAGCACGAGCCCGAGATCACCACCCCCGGCCCGTCCAGCGGCGCACCCGCATCCTGCGCCTGCGCGCAGGCCCCGCCCGACACCGCCCGCGCGATGCCGTAACCCAGGCCCGACCCGCCGGTGACCAGCGCCATGTCCGCCACGGCCTGCCCCAAGGTCGCCAGATGCGCGTCGCTGATCGCGTCCAGCACCACGTAACGCACACCATCGGCCCGCAGCGCGGCGATGCGGTCGCGCACGGCCTGCGGCCCCTGATCGACCGTCGCCGCATCGACAAGGCCACAGCGGCCCTGCGCCTGCCCCTCCATCAGCCGGATCAGGCTGCTGTCGCGCATGGGCGTGATCGGGTGATCGCGCATGCCCGAATCCTGCAGCAGGTCGCGCCCGACGAACAGGTGGCCCAGATAGACCGACCGCCCGTTCACCGGCAGCGCCGGGCAGATCACCGTGATGTCGGTGCCCAAGGCCTGCATCAGCGCATCGGCCACCGGGCCGATATTGCCCTCAGCCGTCGAATCGAAGGTCGAGCAGTATTTCTGATAGATCTGCGCGCACCCCCGCGCGCGCAGCCAGTCCAGCGCGGCCAGGCTGTCGGCCACCGCCTCCGCCGCAGGGTTCGAGCGGCTTTTGAGAGAGATCACCACGGCATTGGCATCGACCTGCGCATCCGCGTCCGGCACGCCGATCATCTGCGTGGTGGTCAGGCCACCCGCGACCAGGAAACCGGCGATGTCGGTCGCGCCGGTGAAATCATCCGCGATGACGCCGATCTTCATGCTTTGCCCTCCGGCAGGGTGATGCCTGCGAAGGTCTTGATGACCGCGCTGTCATCCTCGGCCCCGTGACCCATGTTGGACGCCTGCTGGAACATGGCAAAGGCCGCCGATGCCAGCGGCAGGGGAAAGCCCATGGCGCGGCCCGTTTCCGTGACCAGCCCCAGATCCTTGACGAAGATGTCGACCGCCGAAGTGGGCGTGTAATCGCCGTCGACCACATGCTTCATCCGGTTCTCGAACATCCAGGAATTGCCGGCGGCGTTGGTGACCACGTCGTACATCGTGTCCAGCGGGATGCCCGCGCGGGCGGCCAGGGCCATCGCCTCGGCGCCGACGGCGATATGCACGCCCGCCAGCAGCTGATGGATGACCTTGACCGTCGCGCCTTGGCCGATCTCGGACCCGATGCGATAGGTCTTGGCGGCCACCGCCTCCAGCACCGGGGCCAGCGCGTGAAAGGCCGCATCCGGACCCGAGGCCATTACCGTCATCGCACCCTGCGCGGCCTTGGCGGCCCCGCCCGACACCGGCGCGTCCAGCATCAGCACGCCGCGCGCCGCCAGATCGGCGCCCAGGGCGCGCGCATCATCGGCCGATTGGGTGCAGCTGACCATGATCGCGCCGCCCGGTGCCACGCGATCCGCGACGCCCCCCTGACCCAGGATCACCTGCCGCGCCTGCGCGCCGTTCACGACCAGCACGATCACCGCGTCGAAAGCGCCGGTCAGGCCCGTGATCGCGTCGGCGACGCCCTCGGCGCCCTGCGCCGCAAAGGCGTCGCGGCGTCCCGCATCCAGGTCGATGCCGTTGGTCGCCAGCCCGGCGCGCAGGCAGGACAACGCCGCCCCCATGCCCATCGACCCCAGGCCGATCACGCAGACACGATAGCTGGAATTCACGGTCATGATGCCCTCTCCCTCACGGTTTGTCACAATTAGTCACAAACTGCGCATGCGCGCAACAATTCTTATCGTTTCATCCCGTTTTTTAACATCATTAAGAGTTCTACCCCCGCGACCGCGCGCGGCGGGACGACAGCAGCAGGTTCGTCTCGGACGTCATGACCCCCTCCAGATTGCGGATGCGGCGCAGAACCTCGTCCAGTTCGGCCAGCGACAGGGCCGATATCTCGACGATCAGGTCCCAGCGGCCATTGGTGGCATGGACCGCCGTAACCTCAGGCATGCCGGACAGGCGCGCCATGATCCGGTCACCGCCCCGCCCCTCGATCCCGATCAGCATCAGCCCCCGCACCGGCGCATCCGCCACATCGCCGCGGGTGATGGCGGTAAAGCCCAGGATCTCGTTCGCTTGCTGCAGGCGGGCCAGGCGCAGGCGCACGGTCGCGCGGCTGACGCCCAACCGCTCGGCCAAGGCCTGAACGGGGGCGCGCCCGTCGCGGCGCAGCTCGGCGATCAGCCTCTGGTCCAGTTCGTCCATTTCGGCACTTTTGCTGTCCGTTTCGGCCAGCAGGGCCACCGGATTGACGGATTGTCCAGTTGAAACCGGCCCGTTTCGCACAGCATCCTGCCCCAAAGGCCGCAACGCCCCTTCCCGCAGGAGCCCACATCATGACCCCGCCCTCCCGCCACGCGATGGTGCCCTTTGTCAGCGTCGATCACATGATGCGCCTGGTCCGCCACATCGGGATCGAGCCGCTGATGGTCGAGCTGACCGAGGCCATCGAGGCCGATTTCCGCCGCTGGCCCGACTTCGACAAGACGCCCCGCGTGGCCAGCCATTCCGACATCGGCGTGATCGAGCTGATGCCGACATCGGACGGGACGCATTACGGGTTCAAATATGTGAACGGCCATCCCGGCAACATGCGCCGCGGCCTGCAGACGGTCACGGCCTTTGGCGTGCTGGCCGATGTGGCGACCGGTTATCCGGTGCTGCTGTCGGAAATGACCATCCTGACCGCGTTGCGCACCGCCGCAACCAGCGCCATGGCCGCGAAATGGCTGGCGCCCCGCGACGCCAGCGTCATGGCGATGATCGGCAACGGCGCGCAGGCCGAGTTCCAGGCCCTGGCCATGAAGGCCGTCTGCGGCATCAGCGAGGTGCGGCTGTATGACATCGACCCCGCCGCCACGGCCAAATGCGCCGCGAACCTGGCCGGGCGCGGCCTGCGCGTGACCTCCTGCGCCAGCGCCGAGGAGGCGATCCTGGGCGCGCAGATCATCACCACCTGCACCGCGGACAAGCAATATGCCACGATCCTGACCGACAACATGGTCGGCGGCGGGGTCCATCTGAACGCGGTCGGCGGCGACTGTCCCGGCAAGACGGAACTGGCCCCCGCGATCCTGCATCGTGCCGGGATCTTTGTCGAATACCCGCCCCAGACCCGCATCGAGGGAGAGATCCAGCAGCTGGACCCCGACCACCCCGTGACCGAACTGTGGCAGGTGATCGCAGGCCAGGCGCCGGGCCGCACCGAAAGCCCATGCCGGGTGTGCCCGGGCACCAACCCTGATCCGCCGCGCCTCCGGTGGATCTGCAGGGCGGCGGCGTCACGCCAGCCGCAGACCCCATGCCGGTGCGGATCGCATCCATCGCGGGGCTGGAGGTCGGTCCGTGAGGCCCGGAGAGCGCAGATCGGCTGACGCGCCCTGCGCCTAGCTGCCCGGCGCGGCGGCTGATCCGGCCAGGATGCCGCCGTCGATGGTCAGCTCTGCGCCGGTCATGTAGGCGGCCTCGTCCGAGGCCAGCAGGACGGCCAGCGCCGCGACCTCCTCGGGCCTGCCAAAGCGGCGCATCGGCGTGTCTGCGACCATGGCCGCCTCGCGGTCCGCGCGGTCGGGGCCGTGCCCCAGCATCGGCTCCCACATCGGCGTCATCACGGCGGCCGGGTGGATGGAGTTGCAGCGGATGTTCAGGCCCTGCGCCGCGCAATACAGCGCCACCGTCTTGGTGTGATTGCGGATGGCCGCCTTGGACGAGGCATAGGCCGCGGCCATCGGAATGCCGACCAGACCCGAGCGGGACGAGATGTTGATGATCGACCCCGCGCCCCGGCCCCGCATCGCGCGGATCGCATAGCGGCAGCCCAGGAACGTCCCGTCCAGGTTCACCCGGTGCACGGCGCGCCAGTCGGCCAGCGTGGCATGTTCGGGGTCATGGGCCGGCGGGATTGCGTCGGACGGCCCCTCGAAACCGGTGATGCCGGCGTTGTTGACGACCACGTCCACCCCGGGGAACCGGTCCGCGATGTCGGACCAATCGGCCTCGGAGGCGACATCAAGGCGGGCAAAGGTGCCGCCGATTTCGGCGGCGATCGCCTGGCCAAGGGGCATGTCGATATCGGTGACGATGACTTGGGCCGCCTCGGCGGCAAAGGCGCGTGCGATGGCCGCGCCGATGCCGCGCGCGGCCCCGGTCACGAGGGCGGTCTTTCCTGACAGTCGGGGCATGATCATTTCCTGAATGCGGATGGTCGGAAGGCCGCGTGGCCTGCATGGGGCTGGGGTTACCGGTCCGGTCTGTCCATCGTCACGCACTCCTCATCCAGGTCCCCAGCGTAACCGTCCGGGCGCGGGCCGGTCAAGACCGCCAGGGGCGCGCCACACGGCCTGATGCGCGCGGGTCAGCCGACCGCTGCCCGCCTTTGGCCGCGCCACAGGATGAACAGGCCCGAAAGCACGATCAGCCCGGACCCCGCCAGCATGCCAAGGGTCAGCGTCTCTCCGAACAGCACGATGCCCAGGGCCGCGCCGAACAGCAGCCGGGTATAGCGGAACGGCGTGACCGCCGAGACGGCCCCGGTGCGCATGGCCTTCATCAGGCAGGAATAGGCGCCCACCCCCACCAGGATGGTCCCGGCCAGCGCCAAGCCCGCTTGCGCATCGGGGAGGCGAAACGCCTCGCCCTGCCACAGCCAGACGATCAGCCCGGCGACCGCCAGCGCCAGAAAGCCGTACAGGCCCAGGATCGCCGTGCTAAGGCTGCGCGGGGCGGCCCGGCTGGCCAGGTCGCGCCCGGCGAATCCCAACATGCCCACGACGGCCAGCAGCGACAGGGCCGAGAAGCCCTCGGTCCCGGGACGCAGGATGATCAGCACGCCTGACAGCCCCAGCCCGATGGCGGTCCAGCGCCGCCAGCCCACCCGCTCTCCAAAGATCACGGCGGCCGCGGCCACGACGACCAGCGGCGTGGCCTGCAGGATCACCGTCGCGGTCGACAGCGGGATCAGCGCCAGCGCCAGCACATAGAAGAGCCGCCCCGTGATCTCGAAGATGACGCGAACGCGCATGGCGGGCGAGACGACATCGCGGGTCATCAGCGCGTCGCCCCGGCGCCGGGCGATGACCGCAAAGATCAGCGCGCCCCCCAGCCCAAAGACGATCAGGATCTGCCCGATGGGCAGCGCGGTCGTCACGGCCTTGACCAGCGCGTCCTCGACGGCAAAGGCCGCCATGGCGGCGATCATCCAGGCAGCGCCGATGATGTTGTTCTGGTGGGCGGCATCGGCGTTCACGGTGCGGGTCCTTCCGGGGCCGGGCAGTGCTGGTGCCCTGCCTAGGGCAGGCCACGCGGTTTCGCAAACACCCCTTTGCCCGTCAGGTGGGCAGCCGGTGGCCTTGCCGCGCGGTGCGGCGCGTCTCGACCGCCAGCACGGTCAGGCCCAGCCCTCCGGCCAGCGCCCAGAGATGCCACAGGACCGGCGCGATCTGCGGCAGGGTCGCGCCCATCTGCGTCACCCGCACCAGCCCGTCGATGGCCGGGGTCGAGGGGATCAGCTGCGCCACCGCGTTCAGATGCGCCGGGATCGCCTCGACCGGCCAGGCAAAGCCCGACAGAAAGAAGAACGGCAGCCCAAGCGCTAGCAGCACGACCTGCACGACCTCTCCGCACCGGAACAGCGCCGCGACCAGCTGCGCCAGGAACCCGGCCGCCAGCACGAAGGGCAGGCCCAGCATCATCAATGCCCCCGGCCCGCCCAGGATCGGCAGGCCATAGAGGACCGGCAGCACGATCAGATAGATCGGCAGCAGCCCCGCCCAGATCGCCAGCCACGCCCCCGCCCGGCCCATCAGCCGCCAGACCGGATGGCCGGGCAGCGGCCCCCGCCGGGTCGCGGCCAGCGCCAGGCCCATCATCATCGTCTGCTGCAGGATCAGCACGAAGGCCGCGGGCAGCACATAGGTCGCGTAACCGGCGGCGGGGTTGAACAGCGGCACCTCGACCTGGACGGCGGGGCTGACCTGGGCGGTGGCCACGGCGCGGGGCGTGCCCTGGGCGATCAGGCGCCCGGCCTCGATCTCGGCGCCCATCTGGCGCAGGGGCACGGCGGCGCCCTGCATCACGCGCTGATACATCAGGAAATAGCTGGCATCGGCATAAAGCGCGACGGGGCTTTGATCGCCGCGCAGCAGGGCGCGTTCGAACCCGTCGGGGATCAGCATGACGCCGTAAGCGCGGCGTTCGTGGACCAGCCGGGTGGCCTCGGCCATGTCGGGGGCGCGGTGGGTCAGGGCGACCGCCTCCGACGCGTCCACGCGCCGCGCCAGATCGGCCGATGCGGTCGAGCCGTCCTGATCGACCAGCACCACCGGCACGTCACGCAGCAGTTCGGCCCGATAGGGCAGCGGATAGATCACCGCATAGAGGATCAGCGCCAGCAGCACGATCATCCGCACCTGCTTGTCGCCCAGCACGGCGGCCAGTTCCGCGCGAAAGGCGGTGGCAAGCGGGCTCATGGCGCGGCCTCCTGCCGGGCCAGGCGCGACAGCTGCGCCAGGATCAGCGCCGCCAGAACGCCCGCGATCACCGCCAGCCACAGGACCGACATGGCGGATATGTCCAGGGGCGTCGCCCGCAGCGACTGGTCGATGCGCAGCTGCACATACCAGGTGCCGGGAATGGCCGCGCCCCAGGCCTGGGCCAGCGTCGACATCGCCTCGCGCGGGAAACCCAGGCCCATGAAGCCGAAGGCGGGCGCGGTGATCAGCGCGATCATGCTGGCCGCCCGGCCCATGTCGCGGGTCAGCACGAAGGCCAGCGCCCCGATCATCTGCGAGGCCAGCACGAACAGCACCGCCCCAAGCGCCATCAGCCACAGCGACCCGCGCAAAGGCACGGCCAGCCAGCCGTACAGCGCCACATCCGACAGGCCCAGGATCAGCAGGAAGATGATTGTATAGGGCAGGATCTTGCCCAGCATCGCAGGCAGGATGCCCCCGCCCATGCGCATCAGCACGCGCGGATGCCGCCCCGGCCCGAAATCCAGCGATACCGCATAGGCGGTCGCGGCGGCGGCGATGATCTGCAGCACCGTGGGGATCAGCGCGGCCAGCAGGAAATGCACATAGTCGAAGGCCGGGTTGAACAGGGCATGCGCCTGCATCGGGATCGGCTGCAGGGCGACCATCGCCTGCACGGGCGCCTCTCCCTGGCCCTGGCGCACCGACAGGCGCAGCCCGGCCAGCGCGGTGTCGATGGCATTGCGGGCGCCGCGGGCGACCAGCGATCCGGCGCTCATGTGCTGGTTGTCGTAGAAGGTGACGATCTCGGGGCGATCGCCGCGGATCAGGTCGCGTTCCAGATCGGGCGGCATCAGGACCGCGCCGCGCACCGCGCCGGACACGATCAGCGACCGCGCCTCGGACAAGTCCGAGGCGCGATGGGTCACGGTCAGTTCGGGCGCGGCGTCCAGCATCCGCGTGACGGCCCGCGACAGATCCGAGCGGTCCAAGTCGATCACCGCCACCGCCATGCCGGTGGGAATGCCCGCGCGAAAGATGCCGCCCAGAACCAGCAGCATGATCACCGGCAGCACGATCACCAGCCCCGCCAGTGCCGGGCGGCGCGGCAGCAGGCGGATTTCGCGTGCCATGACGGCCAGCATGGCCCTAGCGGTCCAGCTGGATCAGCGCGGACATGCCGGGGCGCAGGCCCTCCAGCGGTTCGACCGGGCGGGCGCGCAGTTCAAAGCTGCGCAGGTCGAAATCGCCCGTCGCGCGGGTGGCGCGCCAGCTGGCGAACTGGCCCTGCACGTTGATCAGGGTGATCTGGGCCTCGGCCTCACGGTCCAGGGCGGGGATGCGGATGGTCAGCCGGTCGCCCATCTCCAGCCCCGCCAGCAGATCCTCGCGCAGGTTGAAGGTGAACCAGGCCTGGTCCAGATCGACGATGGTGAACAGCGGCGCGCCGGGGCCGACATTCTCGCCCAGCTCGATCATCCGGCCCGAGACCTCGCCGGACAGGGGTGCAAAGATCTCCAGCTCGTCCAGATCCGCCTGGCGTTGGGCCAATGCGGCCTCGGCCTGGGCGACTTGGGCGGCCGCGACATCGCGTTCCTCGGGCGAGGCCCCGGCGCGGGCCAGGTCCAGCTGCGCCTCGGCGGCCTCGACCCGGCCTGCGGCGGCATCCAGGTTGCGCGTGGACTGGTCCAGCGCCGCCTGCGGGCGCAACCCCTGCTGCGACAGGCCAGTGTCGCGGCCCAGCTGCTCCTCGGCCAGACGCAGGTCGGCCTGGGCTGCGGCCAGCTCGGCCTCGCGGGCGCGGATCACCTCGGGGCGGGTGGCGCCGGCCGCGGCCTCCGAGGCGCGCGCGACCTCAAGGCCCGAGGCGGCGGCGGCATGGGCGGTCACCAGCTGCGGGTTCGACAGCCCGGCGATGGGCTGACCCTCCTCGACGCGCTGGCCCAGATCGGCGTCGATCCGCACGACCCGCCCCGAGGTCCGGGCCGACACATCGACACGCGGCGCGGCGACCTCACCCTGGATCAGCAGCGGACCGGGACGCGTCGCCCACCAGACGGCGGCGATCACCAGCGCGGCCAGAAGGGCCAGGACCAGGACGGGCAGGACGGATCTGCGGGGCGCGGAGGCTGGCTTCATGAGTTCGGTCCCTGATGGTCGATTGGCGCCAAGATTACGCACCGCCCGCGCCAAGGACAATTCCATCATGCGCATCCAAACGTGGGGTCAGATGGCTGGCAGGCCACTTTTCCGTCCCGAAGCGGCGCGGCTGCAGGCGCGCCCCGCATACGATGCCGAGACCGCATTGCGGCCGATCAGGGGGCCCTGTCGCGGCCATGCCACAAGATCGCAACGGATGGATATGAGCAGACCCCTTCCGAGCGCAACCCAAGGCGCGATGGCGCGGAAGGCGCATCAGCCCAAGGCCTGCAAGGCGCCTTTGGCCGAGTCGACCCCATGCCCTCGGGGCGCGGCCCAAACCCGGCGACACGTCAAAGGGTGATGGCGAGCACTTGGATACGGCACACACCACTGGCTCAACGAAATCAGGCGGGCCATGAACAAGCCTTCATGCAAATCGCCTAGACGGGCACTTTCGCGCCCCTAGCCGGCTGAAACGAGGGCGCGCCGGTCACGGGAATCGGGCTCTCGTAACAGGGCAAGGCCCTAAGGCCTCTCGGGAACCTGGCGACTGGCCGGATTGCCCTGCGGCTGGCCGGATTACGACTGACGCGTCGGACATGGACAGCACGCAGACGACTGCCGTTGGTTCAGATTCGCGCTCCGCCATCGCGTTGTGCCGAATTCCGCGGCTGTTTACCGAACCCGGACCGACCGGTTTCCCGACCAACGCCTCAGGCTCGCCCTGCCGCTCGTGCGACCTGCATCCGGCATGACAAACCCAACGCGACGTTGCCGGTCACCCGTGCCGGGTGCCGGGCCGTCAATCGCGGGGTCATGCTCCACGCGGGCGACCGTAGCCAACCGACCATACGCCGGGCTTCACCTGCCCCACATTGGTCCTTCGTCCACAACAAGGGTTCACCTGAGGTTGCGCCGCCTTTCGACCTTGGCTACCGGATGCTGGAGCTTTCCGGCCCTGTCATAGCGACAGGCTGGCCTCGCCGGCGGGATGATGCAGGACGATCAGGCTTAAACCGATGGCACCGCTATAACCTTCCAAAGGCATGAAAACTTCAGGGTGACGTCGTCGGCGCAGGCCCATGCGTCCAAGACGGCTGGCGGCCTGTCGGCAGATGGCGTCCGTTCGCGGGTTCTCTCGGACCGGTGGCGCCCACACGCTCACCGTCTACCCGATCCGGCGTCAGATCGGCGGCGATCATCTTGGAACGGCTGTTTTCGCTAGACCCCAGACCCATTGATTTTACGCTCTTTGGATGGTTCAGGCCGCCGCAAGGAGACCTGATCAATAAGCAACCTCTTCTGGCTGACGGAGGCGCAGATGGCGCGTCTTCGCCCGTTCTTTCCCGAAGTCCCACGGCCCTCCGCGAGTCGATGATCTGCGGGTTCTGAGCGGCATTATCTTCATCAATCGCAATGGCCTGCGATGGTGCGATGGTGCGATGGTGAGGGCATGAACGCCACCGGTTCGAGAGAATGCCCGAACGGAGAATACGGACCGGCCAAGACGCTCTACAATCGCTTCTTTGGCTGCCGCCCGTAATGCAAGAGGCTTTCGTCCCTGTCGGCAAGTGATCGAGTGCGGTCTTCTTTCAGGCCTCTCGGTGCGGCACTTTCAGAAGCCGCGGGCCGGTATGGTGATCAGCGGATCAGGTCCTGATCTGGAAGCCGAGCTGTCTGGCTCTGGCGATTGTCCTGGTTTTCCTGATCCGGATCTGTTCGATCGTTGTGCCCATTCAAGGTCGTCGGCTTCTCACACTCCCCTTCATCCGTGAGGAGCGATCACGTCATGATGTTCATGCCGCAGCCACCACCGCCGGATCCCTGTAGGCTTGGCGCCGTGTCATCATGGCCCAGATCTGCCGGGCCATCCTGTTGGCCAGTGCGATCCCGACCAACATCCCTGGCTTGCGCGCCAGAAGCCGCCCAATCCAACCATCAGCCGCAATCCTTCTGCGTGCGCCCCCCGTGGTCCTGGTCATCGCGCCGATGATCAGCAGGCGCCGGATATCGCTCTGGCCAGCTTTCGATAGACGCCCCAACCGCGCCTTGCCTCCGGAGGAGTTTTGGCGCGGGACAAGCCCCAACCACGCCGCGAAGTTTCGGCCGCTTTTGAATTCCGCCATGTCGGGCGCAAAGGCCTCGACCGCCAGCGCCGTCAAAGGGCCGACGCCAGGCATCGTTTGCAGGAGGCGTGCGGTTTCGGTCTGGGCCGCAAGTGCCTTCAGCGTCTTGGTCTTCGCCGCAATTCTTTCTGTTTTCTCGGCAATCTGCGCCAGCAGATCACGGCATTCATCGATGACAAGCTCAGGCAGGTCGATGCCCGGTCCTTCGACCACGGCTTCCATCCGCTTCAGATGAGCGATGCCGATCGGAAAGGCATGTCCATATTCATAGAACACGGCACGGAGCGCATTCACAAGCTCTGTGCGCTGGTGGACGAGCCGTTCGCGGCTCCGGAATGCGACGGCCTTGGCCTGTTGCTCCTTTGTTTTGGGCATCACAAAGCACATCTCCGGCTGCCGCGCAGCGATCACGATAGCCTCGGCATCAGCAGCGTCATTCTTCTGGCGCTTCACAAAAGGGCGCACGTATTGCGGTGCGATCAGCTTGACGTCATGACCGAGCACCGCCATTTGACGCGCCCAGTGATGTGCGCTGCCGCAGGCTTCGAACACCACCAGACAGGCAGGCTGCGCTGCCATGAAGCCCTGAAACTGGTCACGCGACAGCTTCTTGCGGAACACAATCTCGCCACTCCTCTGTGCACCGTGGAGCTGGAAAACCTGCTTGGCCAAATCCACCCCGATCATAATATCCTTCATCTCGCCGTCCTCTCCCTTGCGTGGCGTTGAACACCACGATCTTGGCACATCGCGATGCCGTCCGGAGAGGGCGGCAACCATCCCATCTGGAAGCGTTGGAGCGATAATGGGGTCTTCGCGCGGATCATGGTCGGTCTGGCCGCCGAAGGCGCCGATCCCAAGACGATCATGATCGATGCCACGTATCTGAAGGCGCATCGCACGGCTTGTAGCCTGCGCGCCAAAAAGGGGGGTCCGATGACACGCGCGGACGTCTGATCGGTCGAACGAAAGGGTTCGAGGGAGAAAGAAACTGTCCAGTGGACAGTTTTGCCCGAGAACGGAACACAAAGCTGCACGCTGTCACCGATGCGACAGGAAGACCTATCCGGTTTTTCCTGTCGGCAGGACAGGTCAGCGACTACACCGGAGCGGCGCCGCTTCTGGACAGTCTGGCGCAGGCCGACTGGTTCCTGGCGGACCGGGGTTATGATGCTGACTGGCTGCGAAAATCGTTGCAGGACAGAGGGATAAAAGCCTGCATTCCCGGCCGGAAGTCCCGCAAGAAAACCGTGAAATACGACAAGCGCCGCTATAAACGCCGCAATCGCATCGAGATCATGTTCGGTCGTCTGAAGGACTGCAGACGTGCCGCCACGCGTTACGACAGGTGCCCGGAAACCTACCTCTCCGCAATCGCATTGGCCGCAACCGTCCTGTTCTGGCTGTGATCAAGAACGAGTCCTGACCCTAGCTATTGCCCTTAGCCCGAGGGCTCACGACGGCTCGATCCAGCGCCTTCATCAGGCGCATCTCGTCAAGGAACAGAACTGTATCACGAAAGCCTGCGCATCATGTGCCCCGGACGATACGTGACGAACCCCAAGGCGGCTCATCAAACCCGTGCCCGCCTCAAGACATCCGACGGACAGCGGAAAATCGCCACTGACCGCCATGTCAGGGCGTTCAATCTGAACAGACGATTGTGAGGAGGGTCTTGGTAGCGGAGGAGGGACTCGAACCCCCGACACGCGGATTATGATTCCGCTGCTCTAACCAACTGAGCTACTCCGCCACAGAGTAGCGGCGATCTAAAAGAATGCCGCGGGGGCGTCAAGCGGTTTCGACGGGTTTTTCCGCGCGACCCGGAGGCGTCTCGCGCGGGGCGGGGGGTGCGGGGGGCAGCAGGCCCCCCGCCGTCGTGGGACGCAATCAGGCGCGCGCCTTGACCACGCGCAAGAGCGGCATCACGTCCGACATGTCGGGGCCGTGGGCCTGGCCGGTCACGGCCTTGCGCAGCGGCATGAACAGGCCCTTGCCCTTGCGGCCGGTCGCCTCCTTGACCGCGGCCGTCCATTCGCCCCAGGTCGCGTCGGTGAACGGTCCCTCGGGCAGCAGGGTCATGGCCTGCGCGATGAAATCGGCATCCTCGGGGTCGATCTGCGGCTCGGCGCCCTCGTTGAAGATGCGCCACCAATCGGCCAGATCGTCCAGCCGGGTGATGTTCTGGGACGCGACGCGCCAGAACCGCTCGGCCTGATCGTCGGGCACGCCCAGAGCCGCGATCCGCTCGGCGACGGCCGCAAAGGGCAGCGACTGGTTGCGCTCGCGGGTCAGCGGCCACAGGTCCTCGGCATCGAACTTGGTCGGAGACGCGCCAAACTGTCCCAGATCAAAGGCCTGCGCCAGCTCCTCCAGCGAGGCCAGCCCCACCGGCACCCCCGACCCCAGACGCGCCATCAGACCCAGGAGCGCCTCGGGCGCCACGCCCGCCTCGCGCAGGTCTTTGAGCGACAGAGCACCGATGCGCTTGGACAGCTCCTCGCCCTTGGCGCCGGTCAGCAGCGAATGATGCGCGAAACGCGGGGGCGTGCCGCCGATGGCCTGGATGATCTGGATCTGGGTCGCGGTGTTCGTCACATGGTCGGACCCGCGCACGATATCCGTCACGCCCATGTCGGTGTCGTCCACCGAACTGGCGAAGGTGTACAGCACCTGCCCGTCGGCGCGGATCAGCACCGGATCGCTGACCGAGGCCGCGTCGATCGAGATGTCGCCCAGAATGCCGTCGGTCCATTCGATCCGCTCCTGCTCCAGCAGAAAGCGCCAGTATCCCTCGCGCCCCTCGGCGCGCAGGCGGTCGCGGTCCGCATCCGACAGCGACAGGCCGGTGCGGTCATAAACCGGCGGCTTGCCCATGTTCAAAAGCTTCTTGCGCTTGAGGTCCAGCTCGACCGGGGTCTCGAACACCTCATACAGGCGGCCCGACGCCTTGAGCGCCTCGGCCTCGGCGCGATAGCGGTCCATGCGCAGCGACTGACGCTCGACCCGGTCCCAGTGCAGGCCCAGCCACTCCAGGTCGCGCTGGATGCCGTCGACATATTCCTGCTTGCTGCGCTCCTGGTCGGTGTCGTCCAGGCGCAGGATGAAGGTGCCGCCGGTCTTGCGGGCGATCAGATAGTTGAACAGCGCGGTGCGCAGGTTGCCCACATGGATGTGGCCGGTGGGCGATGGCGCGAAACGGGTGATGGTCATTGGGCGTCTCCTGTTGCTGTTGCTCTTTCACAGACGGGCATTTTTGTCCATATCGGGGGGACCATGCAGGAGGCGCTGGAATGAGTGACTGGAACGGCCGCACGGCCCCCGACGCGGCCGAGATCGAGGCCATGGCCCGGCACGCCATGACCACCCTGCCCCCCGAATTTCGCGAAGCCGCCGCCCAGGTCGCCATCCGCGTCGCCGAATTCGCCCCCGACGACGTGCTGGACGAATTGCAGATCGACGATCCGTTCGACCTGACCGGCATCTATGACGGCATCCCGGTGACCGAGAAGTCGATCAGCGACCAGCCGGCCGGCCCGGACATCATCTGGCTGTACCGCCGCCCGATCATGGACGAATGGGCGTCGCGCGGGGACGTGAGCCTGGGCGATCTGGTGGTCCATATCGTCACGCACGAGATGGCGCATCATTTCGGCTGGTCAGACGACGACATCGCCACCATCGACCAGTGGTGGGAATGAGATGAGCGGTCAGGCCCCGATCCTGACCGTCACGCTGAACCCGGCGCTGGACCTGTCCACCGCCGCCGACAGCGTGATGCCCGACCTCAAGCTGCGCTGCGACAAGCCGGTGGTCGATCCCGGCGGCGGCGGCATCAATGTCAGCCGCGCGATCAAGATCATCGGCGGCAAGTCCACCGCCATGGTGGCCTTGGGCGGCGCGACCGGACAGCGCATGGCCGAGATGCTCAAGGCATCCGGCCTGGACATCCTGCGCCTGACCGCACCCGGAGAGACCCGCCAGTCGCTGGCCGTCACCGACCGCGCGACGGGGGGCCAGTACCGCTTTGTCATGCCCGGCCCCGAATGGCACATGACCCAGGTCGCCGGCACCATCGCCGCCATCGCCGAGGCCGCCCTGGCCGGGGGCTGGGTGGTGGTGTCGGGGTCGAACCCGCCGGGCATCGCGCCGGGGTTCGAACAGATGCTGACCGTGCGCCTCAAGGACGGGCGGGCGCGGCTGCTGGTCGACACGTCGGGCGATGCGCTGCGCGCGCTGGCGGGGTCGTCGATCCCGGTGGACGTGCTGCGCATGGACAGCCACGAGGCCGAGGGCCTGGCCGGACGCCCCTTGCCCACCCGTGCCGACAGCGCGGAATTCGCGGCGGGGCTGGTGCGCAACGGGGCCGCCCGATCGGTGATCGTGGCGCGCGGCGCTGACGGATCGGTCATCGCCGGACCGGATGGTGCGTGGCACGCGGCCGCCGCGCCCGTCCGGGTGGTCAGCGCGGTCGGCGCGGGCGACAGCTTTGTCGCGGGCTTCGTGCTGGCCATGGCGCGCGATTGGCCGGCCCCCGAGGCGCTGGCCCTGGGCGCCGCCGCCGCATCCGCCGCCGTGATGACCCCCGCGACCGAGCTGTGCCACGCTGAGGACGTGCGCCATTTTTATTCGCAGCGCGTCGTCACCCGCCTGTAACGACAAAGGCCGCCCCGAAGGACGGCCCCTGTTCCGGCGATGCGCAGGGTCTCAGGCGGCTTCGGCCTCTTCGGCCTCGGCGGCCATGCGGCGCTCGCTCTCCTCGCGCGACAGCGCGACCGAGGTGCGCACGCCCTTGGAGACGAATTCCATCAGGCCCTTCACGACACGCTCGTTCGGGTCGATCCCGGCGCAGGACAGTACCTCGCGGCCATCGCGCGACCGCGCCCACCGGGCGATCTGTTCGGGACCGTTGCCGTATTTCTTGTCATCGGCAATGGCGTCATCCAGTGCCGCCAGAACCACCGCCGCAAACAGCTTGCGGGCCCGCTGGCCCTGTTCGAAATTGAAAGCCGAGCCGTCAACAAAATCGCGCATCTTGTTTCGTCCATCTCTTGGGGCCCGGCTTTGGGGGAACAGGGCCCTTGCGGGGGAAACTTGACGTTCCCCCTGTTTCTTGAATCCGTTTCTCTGACGGTGCCAGCGGGCTTAGCCCTTATCGACGCCGATTCGGTATCCCCTCAGCCGCATGCCTGCCATGTCCTTACTGCATGCCGCGCAAATTGCGGCAAAAATCGTGACCGCCTTGCACCGCTGACGCTGCGGCGTGTGTTGTGCCGCCTTGACAACGCCGCAGATCCGTTCTGGTTGCCTGTGACATCAGGCCTCGATATAGGGGGCCGATATTGTCGTTCAACGGCTGGCCCCGGCCGGACGGCCCGAAATTTCCGCAAACGCACGAGACCCATCCCATGCCCAAGATCAACGGCAACGAAATCCGCCCCGGCAACATCCTGGAACATGACGGCGGCCTGTGGGGCGCCGTCAAGGTCAGCCACGTCAAGCCCGGCAAGGGCGGCGCCTTCGCCCAGGTCGAGCTGAAGAACCTGCGCGACGGCCGCAAGCTGAACGAGCGGTTCCGCAGCGAGGACAAGGTCGAGCGCGTCCGCCTGGACCAGAAGGACCAGCAGTTCCTGTACGAGACCGACGGCAAGCTGGTGTTCATGGACAGCGAAACGTTCGAGCAGACCGAGCTGGACGCCGATCTGTTGGGCGACCGCCGCCCCTTCCTGCAGGACGGCATGACCGCCACCATCGAATATTACGGCGAGGAGGCGCTGTCGGTCTCGATCCCGCAAAAGGTCACCTGCACCGTCGCCGAGACCGAGCCGGTCGTGAAGGGCCAGACCGCCGCCAACAGCTACAAGCCGGCGATCCTGGACAATGGCGTGCGCATTATGATCCCGCCCTTCGTCGGCGAGGGCGAGGCGATCATCGTCAACACCGAGATGTTCGAATACAGCGAACGCGCCTGATCGCTGCCGCCTGACGCATGCGCGCCCCGCAGCCCCGCTGCGGGGCGCCTTGCATTCTCACCTTTGCGTGAGGATGCGCGGGAACCGTGGTGCAGGCCGTGCCTGTGCGGGAAGATTCGGTCAAAACCCGACCGCCCCCGAAGGAGATGCCCGTGACCACCCTGTCCCGCCGCCACCTGATGCTGACCGCCACCGGCGCCGCCCTGGCCCTGCCCTTTCTGGGTCGTGGCCTGGCCTTTGCCCAGGAACCCGCCCCGACCGCCTTCCTGCCCACGGTCCACACCCGCGCTCTGGGGGGCATGACGGTCACCACCATCGCCGACGGGCATTTCGATTTCGCGCAGGATCTAATCGTAAACCTGGACAACGCGGCCTATCAATCCGCGCTGCGCGCCGCCTATCTGGACCCCGCCCAGCCCATCCGCGTGCCAGTCAGCGTGCACCTGATCCGCCAGGGCGACCAGCTGACCCTGGTCGATGCGGGCGGCGGCTCGGCCTTTGGCCCGACCACCGGGCATCTGGCCGCCTCGCTGGAGGCGATCGGCGTCGCGCCCGACCAGATCGGGCGGGTCGTGATGACGCATCTGCATCCCGACCACGCGGGCGGGCTGATCGGCGATGCGGGCGCGGTCTTTGCCAATGCCAGCCTGCATGTCCACCAGGACGAGCTTGCCTTCTGGACCGATGAGGAGGCCGCCGCCGCAGCCCCCGCCGATTTTCAGCCCTTCTTCGCGCTGGCCCAGGGCGTGCGCGACGCCTATGGCGACCGGGTCCAGACCTTCGCGGACGATGCCGATCTGGGCGGCGGCGTGTCGGTGATGGCCCTGCCCGGCCACACGCCGGGGCACAGCGGATTGCGCCTGTCGGACGGCGATGCGCAGATGGTCATCCTGGGCGACGCGGCCGCGCTGGCCGCGCTGCAGTTCCGCCACCCCGATGCAGGCATCGCCTTTGACATCGACGGCGCTCAGGCGGCCACGACGCGGCGCAACCTGCTGCAGATGGTCACCGCCGACCGGATCGCCGTGGCGGGCACGCATCTGCCCTTTCCCGGCATCGGCCATGTGGAATCGCGCGGCGACGCCTTTGCCTGGGTCCCCGAGGACTGGTTCGCGACCCGCGCATGAACCCCGCCCTGAACCTGACGGGCCGCCTGCTGATCGCGGTGCTGTTCATCGGCGGCGCGGTGCAGAAGCTCCGCGACCCCGCCCAGGTCATCGCCATGATCGAGGGGCTGGGCCTGCCCGGCGCGCTGGTCTGGCCGGTGGCGGCCTTCAATCTGGTCGCGGGGCTGTGCCTGATCCTGGGGCCGCGCGTGCGGGCCTGGGCGCTGATCCTGGCGGTCTATTGCATCGGGACCAGCTGGTTTCACTGGCAGCTGCGCGCCGACCCCTGGCAGGTCACCATCGTGGTCAAGAACTGGGCCGTGGCCGGGGGCCTTCTAATCCTGGCGGCGCAGGGGCCGGGCCGGTGGGTGCGCTGGCGCTAATCGAACAGCGACAGCTGGGCGGGGCCGTCATCGGGGGTCTCGAACCCCGACAGGGTCACGCCCAGCAGCCGCGCGCCGCGCGGATCGGGCAGCACGCCCGCCGCCAGATCGCGCGCCACCGCCAGCAGTTCGTCCTGTGAGGCTATCGCGTGGCCCAGGCTGCGCGCGCGGGTGATCTGCTGGAAATCGCTGAACTTGACCTTGAGGGTCACGGTCCGCCCGCGCAGATCGTGGCGCGCCACGGCGGCCCACACCTTGGCCGCCAACGGCTCCAGCGCCTCCAGCGCTGCGTCCAGCGTGATGATGTCGGCGGAATAGGTGTTCTCGGCGCCCACCGACTTGCGGATGCGGTCGGGGCTGACGCGGCGGTGGTCGATTCCCCGTGCGATGTTCCAGTAATAGCGCCCGGCCTTGCCGAAACGGCGCAACAGGAAATCCAGGTCCTGCGCGTGCAGGTTGGCCCCGGTGGCGATGCCCATGGCCTGCATCTTGGCCACCGTAGCTGGCCCCACGCCGTGGAACTTGCCCACCGGCAGGTTCAACACGAAGCCCGGCCCCTGCTCGGGGGTGATCACGCACAGCCCATCGGGCTTGTTCTGATCCGAGGCCAGCTTGGCCAGAAACTTGTTGTAGCTGACGCCCGCGCTGGCGGTCAGGCCCGTCGCCTCGCGGATGCGGGCGCGGATCTGGGCCGCGATCTTGGTCGCGGTGCGGCCCTGCAGATGGTCGGTCACGTCCAGATAGGCCTCGTCCAAGGACAGCGGCTCGACCAGGGGGGTATAGTCCAGAAAGATCTCGCGGATCTGCTGGCTGACCTGTTTATACACATCGAAGCGGTGGCGCACGAAGATCAGGTCCGGGCACAGCCGCGCCGCCGTCACCGAGGGCATCGCGCTGCGCACCCCAAAGACCCGCGCCTCATAGCTGGCGGCGGCGACCACGCCGCGCGCGGCCGATCCGCCCACCGCCACCGGCTTGCCGCGCAGTTCGGGGAAATCGCGCTGTTCGACCGAGGCGAAGAAGGCATCCATGTCGATATGGATGATCTTGCGCGGCCCCGGCGCGGGGTCGGTCACAGCGGGGACAGCCGCGCCTCGCCGGCCTGCATCGCGGGGGCCACGCGGTCGTGGCGGACATGGGCGATGGCCTGCCCGCCGGACTGGGTGAAGACCGCGCCGACCTCGCGCCCCTCGGCGGTAATGGGCGTGCCGATGGGCGCCGCGCCGTCGATGCGCAGCGTGGTCAGGCCCTTGCGCAGCTCGGTCTTGTGCTTCATCCGCGCGGTGACCTCCTGCCCCACATAGCAGCCCTTGCGGAAATCGACGCCGTGCAGGCGTTCGAACCCGGCCTCCAGGATATAGGTGTCGTTCGGGATCAGCTCGATCAGCGTCTCGGGGATGCAGTGCTCCACCCGGATCGCGTCCCAATCGGTGCCGTCATCGCCCGCCACCCCGTAATGCCGCCAGCCAAGTGCCGGGTGGCGCGGGTCGGCCACGGCGCCTTCGGGCGCGGGACCGGTGCCGCGGGCCACGGGCATGTCCACGGCCTCCAGCGCGACCTTGCTGCGCAACCGATACATCGACAGGCGGCGGATCAGGTCATCCGACAGCCGCGCATCCACGTCGATCAGCAGCGCGTCGCCGTCGGGGATCACCAGGAAATCGGCCAGATACTTGCCCTGCGGCGTCAGGATCGCCGCCCAGCAGGGGGCGCGGGTCACGTCATTCGTCACCAGCCCCTGCAGAAAGGGCACGCGGTCCTCGCCGGTCAGGCGGATGATCTGGCGGGTCATTCATGGTCTCCGAATTGCAGCGCGACAAGGCGGGCATAGGCACCGCCCCCCGCCATCAACTGGTCATGGCTGCCCTGTTCGACAACCCTGCCCGCCTCCATCACGACGATCTTGTCGGCATTGCGGATGGTCGACAGCCGATGCGCGATGACCAGCGTGGTGCGACCCGCCGACAGCCGGTCCAGCGCGTCCTGGACCAACCGCTCGCTGGCGCTGTCCAGCGCGCTGGTCGCCTCGTCCAGCAGCAACACGGGCGCATCGCGCAGCAGCGCGCGGGCAATGGCCACCCGCTGGCGCTGACCGCCCGACAGGGCCGATCCGCGCGGGCCCACGGGGCTGTCCAGCGTGCGCTGATCGTCCAGAAAGTTGCTGACATTGGCCGCATCCAGCGCCGCCGCCAGATCGGCATCGGATGCCGAAGGCCGGCCCATCAGGATATTGTCGCGCAGACTCTCGTCGAACAGCGCCGATTCCTGCGCCACGGTCGAGAACTGGTCGCGCAGCACCCCCAGGTCATAGTCCGCGACCGACGCGCCGCCCAAGGTGACCTGCCCCCGGTCCGGGTCGACCATGCGCGTCAGCAGGTTGAACACCGTCGATTTTCCCGCCCCCGACGGACCGACCAGCGCGGTGGTCTGCCCCGCCTCGGCGGTGAAAGACAGCCCGTGCAGCACCACCTGCCCGTCATAGGACAGCCAGACATCGTCCAGCGCGATCCGGGTGGTTTCGGGCGGGGTCTGGCGGGGGCCGGACACGATGGTGGGCCGGGTGTCGAACACCTGATAGATCCGCTCCAGGCTGGCGGCGGCGGTCTGCCAGATGCCCGCCAGCCCCCCCAACCGCCGCATCGGCTGGAACGCCAAGGCAAGTGCGGTAAAGAACGCCATGAAGTCGCCGACGCTGCGGTTGCCCTCCATCACCTCGTTGCCGCCCAGGGCCAGCACGGCGACGAATCCGATGCCGGTGACGATGTCGGTCAGCGCCGGGATCACGCTGGAGGTCGCCGCGACCTTGGTCTCGGCATCGCGGATGCGGCCCACGATGCCCGCGAAACGCGCGGTCTGGTCCGCCTCGGCCCGGTTCAGGCGGATCGAGGCGATGCCGTGCAGAACCTCGTCCAGGCGGGTGGCGCGCAGGCTGGCATTGGCGCGGTTCTGGCGCATCTTGCGGCGGATGTAGCGCTGAACCAGCGCCGCCGGCATGATCAGGATCGGCGCCCCCACCAGCGCGCCCAGGGTCCAGATCGGGTCGATGGTCATGGCCACGCCGAACAGCATCGCCAGGCTGATCGCGTCGCGGGTGGCCCCGGTGATCAGCGTGGCCCAGACTCCCTGCACCGCGATCGTGTCGCCCTGGATGCGCTCGATCATGGCTCCGGGCGAATTGTCGCGAAAGAACCGGCTGTCCAGCGTCAGGATATGCGCCAGCAACTGCGTCTGCATGGCCGTCGACACCGACAGAGAGATCCGCGTCAGCAGCGCGCGGCTGGACACCAGCGTCACCGCCCGCAGCACGAAGATGCCAAAGATGGCGCCGCCGACCCACCAGATCGCGCCCTCCTGCCGGCCGATGAAGACCAGGTCGAACAGCGGCTTCAGCATCCAGCTGATCAGCGCCAGGGTCGACCCCTCCAGCGTCATCAGAAAGAACGCCAGGCCCATCTTGCCCTTGTGCGGGTGCAGGTAATCGTCCCACAGCCGCCGCAGCAGGCCGGGCACGCGGGCGGCGTCGGGGCCGGGCGGGACCGTGCCCCCGCGCGTGGCGGCGGCGATCAGGCGGGCGGGGCTGTCTTGGCGCGGGTCCACGGTGTCGTCGGGCCTTTCGGTGGCGGGCGCGCGCGCCCCTTCCTGGTCAGGGCCCAGCCATACCCCGTTCCGGCCCCGTGCCACAAGGCCGCCCCCCGTTGACGCGGACAGGGTGTGGCCCTACCGATCTTGCACGTTGTGAAGGATGATTTGCGATGCCCCCTGGCCCCGACCTGATTGCGATTCCCGGCCCCTCTCCGGTGCCCGCGCGCGTGCTGAACGCGGCGCATCGCGCGTCTCCCGACATCTACGGGGCCGATCTGGCGCAGGTGAACCTGCACCTGATGGCCCAGTTGAAGCGGCTGGCTGGCACGCGGGCGCATCTGGCCCCCTATATCGGCAACGGCCATGCCGGGTGGGAGGCCGCATCCGCCAACATCTTCGCGCCCGGCGATCTGGCGCTGGTCGTGACCAGCGGGCATTTCGGCCGCTCCTGGGCCGAGATGACCGAGGGCCTGGGCATCACGGTCGAGCGGCTGGATTTCGGCGCCCTGCCCCCCGACCCCGCCCGCCTGGCCGAGCGCCTGTCCCGCGACCCCGAGGGGCGCATCCGCGCGGTAATGGTCTGCCAGACCGACACGGCCAGCGCGACCATGGCCGACATTCCCGCGATCCGCGCGGCGATGGAGGGGCACCCGGCGCTGTTGGTGGTGGATGCCATCGCGTCGCTTGGCTGCGCGCCGATGCGGATGGATGATTGGGGCGTCGACGTGCTGATCGCGGCCAGCCAGAAGGGGATGATGTGCCCGCCGGGCGCGGTCTTCGTGTGGTTCTCGGACCGGGCGGCGGCGCGGGGGCGCACGGCGCTGACCTCGCCCTGGTGGGACTGGCATCTGCGGGCGGGGGCGGATGCGCTGTGGCGCTTCTGGGGCGGCACGCCGCCCGTCCAGCAGATCTTCGCCCTGTCCGAGGCGCTGACGATGATCCTGGACGAGGAGGGGCTGGAGGCCGTCTGGTCGCGCCACGCCCGCCTGGCCCGCGCGACCTGGGCCGCGGTCGATGCCTGGTCTGTGGGCGCGGGCGGTGTGCGGCTGTCGGTGGCCGATCCGGCCGCGCGGGCGCTGTCAGTCACGGCGGTGACGCTGCCGGGGGCGGATGCGCTGCGGGCCTGGACGGTGCGGGAATGCGGCGTGACGCTCGGGGTGGGTCTGGGCGCGCCCGACCCGACCGGCGCGCTGCGCATCGCGCATATGGGCCATTGCAACGCAGGCGTCCTTCTGGGCACGCTTGGTGCAATCGAGGCCGGCATGACCGCCCTGGACATCCCGCACGGCACCGGCGCGCTGGAGGCGGCTGCGGCCAGCATCGCCCGCACGACCTGACCGCCACCGGCGGCCGGCACTGCCGCGCCGGGCCGCCGAAGGCAGGCCCGGCGCCACCGCAGCGGCCCCGCGCCGTCAGGCGCTGCCGCGGCCCGCGACCACGCGGATGGACGCATCCCGCCCGCCTCAGGACGGAGCGGCCAGCCGCGCGAGGGTCACCACCGTATCGCCATAGACCCGCCGATCAAGCAGGGTCAGCGCCGCCGGCAACAGCGGAGGGCGCGATTCCTCCCAGACCACGGTCGCGCCGGGCGCCAGCCACCCTCCGTCCATCGCAGAGGCCAGCGCGCGTTCTCCGCGGCCCTGCGCATAGGGCGGGTCCAGGAACACCACCTGATAGCCACCCCCCCGGCACTCCCCCAGCCGGGTGGCATCCCGGCGCAGCAGATCCGTAGCACCCTGCAGCCGCGCCTTGTCCACATTCTGCCGGATCAGCGCCTGTGCCCGCGCCCCGTCATCGACGAATGTCGCATGGGCCGCCCCCCGTGACAGGGCCTCCAGCCCCAAGGCCCCCGTCCCCGCAAACAGGTCCAGCACCCGCGCCCCGGGCAGCGGATTGCCGTGGCTGCCGTTGATCAGCAGGTTGAAGATCGACTCCCGCACCCGGTCGGTCGTCGGGCGCAGATGGGCGGCAGGGTCGCCTTGGCCCAGCTCGGCCAGCTTCAGGCCGCGCAGCGTGCCGCCGACGATCCTCATGATTGCGTCCCGCGGTGGCAGCCGGGGGCATCCTGCCCCCCGCACCCCCCTGGGCCGCCCAACGGGCCGGACCCGGTCATGACAGCAGCACCCTGAGATCCGCCACCGTGGGGATGGCTGCCGGATCGGGGCTGAGGCCGCCCTCGATCAGCCGCTTGCCGATCATGTAGGCGCGGGCGTCGTTCAGCGCATCCACGGCGATCAGCTTGCCCTGCCGGTAATACCAGACCGAGGCCGTGTGATCGCCCTGCTCGGCCCGCGTCACGACCTGATCATGGCCCGCGTTCAGCCCCGCGATCTGTAGCTTCGCGTCGAACTGATCGGACCAGAACCAGGCCTTGGGCGCATAATCGCGGCCCTGCCCCAACATGTCGTCGGCCGCGCATTCCGCCATGTCGATGGCCCCGCCCACGCTCTCCAACCGCAGCCTGCCGCCCTGCCACGGCACGCTGGCGCAATCACCCGCCGCCCAGATCGCCGGGTCCGAGGTCCGCCCCCGGCTGTCCGTGGCGATGCCGTTGTCCAGCGCCAGCCCCGCCGCCGCGGCCAGCGCCGTGTCGGGCAGCACCCCGATGCCCATGATCACCAGATCCGCCGGGATCTGCCGCCCATCGGTCAGCGCCACGCCGTCGGCCTGCGCCTCTCCGGTGATGCGGCTGATGGCCGCGCCTTCCAGGATGGTGACGCCATGCGCGCGGTGCAGGGCGCGGATCAGATCCGCCGTCTCTGCCGCCGCAACCCGGCCTAGGATGCGCGGCGCGGCCTCGATCAGCGTGACCTCCAGCCCCAGCTTGCGGGCGACCGCCGCCGCCTCCAGCCCGATATAGCCGCCGCCGATCACCACCAGCCGCCGCCCCTCGCGCATCTGCGGGGCCAGCGCGTCGACATCGGCCAGCGTGCGGATCACATGCGTGCCCGGCAGATCGCCGCCCATCGCCGCGGGCAGGCGGCGCGGCACCGCCCCCGTCGTCAGCGCCAGCGCGTCATAGGGATAGGTGCCCCGGTCGGTCGTCAGTACCCGTGCGGCCGGGTCGATCGACAGCGCCGTCTCCGACAGGTGCAGCCCGATGCCCTGATCGCGCCACCAGTCGGGCGCCCGCAGCGTCAGGCGGTCCAGCCCCATCTGCCCCAGCAGATAGGCCTTGGACAGGGGCGGGCGCTGATAGGGGGCGGCGGGTTCATTGCCGATGACGGTCAGCGGCCCCTCGTGCCCCTTGGCCCGCAGCCGCGCCGCCATCGAGGCCGCCGCCTGCCCCCCACCCACGATCACGATGCGCATCCCGCGTCCCCTGCTGGCCTGTCCGTCGGCAGCACCCTATAGTCGCCGCGAATCCGTTGCAATTCAGGAGCGTTCCATGACCATCACCGCCGGAGACAGACTGCCCAGGGGCCATTTGCTGCGTGTGGGCGAGGCCGGCCCCGAGGCCGTCGACACCGCCGAACTGATGAAGGGCAAGGTCGCCCTGTTCGGCCTGCCGGGCGCCTTCACGGGCACCTGCACCAACGCGCATATGCCCAGCTTTGTGCGCCATGCCGACGCGTTCCGCGCCAAGGGCGTGTTGCGCATCGTCTGCATCACCGTGAACGACCCCTTCGTGGTCAAGGCCTGGGCCGACCAGACCGGCGCGACCGAGGCCGGGATCGAGGTCCTGGCCGATGCCGATGGCAGCATGACCAAGGCCCTGGGCCTGGACTTCACCGCGCCCCCGGTGGGCTTCTTCGGCCGCTGCAAGCGCTTTGCCGCCCTGGTCGAGGATGGCGAGATCAAGGCCATCGACGTCGAGGACAGCCCCGGCAACTGCACCGTCAGCGCCGGAGAAGCCCTGTTGGACAAGGTCTGATCCACCGCACGACACCGGGGGGTCCGGGGGGCTGGCCCCCCGGACCGTCGCGGGACGCAAAAGGCCCGGTCACGGCGACAGGTCGCCCTTGCGAAAGGGCGTGAACTCGGCCAGCGCCTCGATCTCGGCGCCCATCGCGTCGCGCTCCTGGCGCAGATAGCCCTCCAGCGCGCGCAGAAAGCCCGGATCGCGCACCCAGTGCAGCGAATGGATCGGCACCGGCTCATATCCGCGGGCCAGCTTGTGATCGCCCTGCGCCCCCGCCTCGACCCGCGCCAGTCCATGGGCGATCGCATGGTCGATGGCCTGGTGATAGCACAGCTCGAAATGCAAAAAGGCGTGGTCCTCGGCGCAGCCCCAATAGCGGCCATAGATCGCGTCGGGACCCAGGAAATTCAGCGCCCCCGCGATGGGCATTCCGTCCGCCTCGGCCAGAACCAGCAGGATGTCGTCGCGCATCGTCTCGTGGATGCGGTCGAAGAACGCCCGCGTCAGATAGGGCTGGCCCCATTTGCGCGCGCCGGTATCCTGGTAGAACTCCCAGAACGCATCCCAGTGATGCGGCCTCAGATCGTCGCCGGTCAGGTGCCGGATCGTGCCGCCGAAGCCCTGCGCGCGGGCGCGTTCCTTCCTCAGATCCTTGCGCTTGCGCGAGGACAGCGCCCCCAGGAAATCATCATAGCTGGCATAGCCGCGGTTCAGCCAATGATATTGCTGGGTGATGCGGGGCAGGAACCCCGCCGCGGCGCCCAGGGCGGCCTCGGCCTCGGTGCAGAAGGTCACATGCGTGCCCGACACATCGAGCCGCCCGGCGACCTGCATCATCCCGTCCAGCAGCGCCGCCCGCGCCATGTCGTCGCGCGCCAGCAGCCGCGCGCCGGTCGCGGGGGTAAAGGGCACCGCGCATTGCAATTTCGGGTAATAGCGCCCCCCCGCCCGCACATAGGCCTGCGCCCAGTTATGGTCGAAGATATATTCGCCCTGGCTGTGCGATTTCGCATAAAGCGGCGCGGCACCGACGATGGCGCCGTCGCGTTCCACCGTCAGGTGCAGGGGCTGCCAGCCGCTACCCGTGCCAACGGATCGCGACTGCTCCAGCGCCAGCAGAAAGCGGTGCGAGGTAAAGGGGTTGCCGTCGCCTAGCCCGTCCCAGACATGCGGGTCGATGGCGGCGATGGAGGGATGGGTCGTCAGGGTCAGCATGTCGCTCATGCCCGCAAGATAGGCGGTCCGCAGCGCCTTGTCAGGGGCCGCCTGTGTCGCGGGGCACCGAATGGGGCGCCCCGCCGCATTTTCCGGCATCACGGCACCGGGCGATAGCCCTCGAAGGTCACGTTCTGCGCGACGCGGCGGGCCTGCGCCTCCTCCTCCGCGCTGCGGATGGTCCAGCACAGGACGGCCACCCCCTGCGCGCGCAGCGCGTCGACGCGCGGATTGTCCAGATCGCCCTTATCATGCGAGATGAAGCAGGCACCCACCGCGTCGAAATCGCGGATCTGCGCCAGATCATCCCGGCGGGCCGGGGCCACGCGGGTCCAGTCGGCCTCGGGAAAGGCGCAGGTGGTCAGGCCGACCGGCACATCGGGCGCAGCCTCGTGAAAGGCGGCGATCATGTGCGGGTTGAAGGACATGACCGCAACCGGACCGTCATAGCCCGCCAGCGCCTCGGCCACGCGCGCAGGCAGCGTGCCGACATTCGGGCCGCAGGCGCCGTCCTGATCCTTGATCTCGATCAGCAGGGGCACCTGCCCCGCAACCAGCTCCAGAAACTGCGCCAGCGTCGGCACCGGCTCGTCCGTGCCCAGCAGGCGCAGGCCCGCCAGCGTCGCCGAATCGGTCGCGGCCATGAACCCCTGCGCCCCGGTCAGCCGGGTCAGCTGATAGTCGTGAAAGACCATCGGCACACCGTCGGGGCCGGGCTGGATGTCGCATTCGATGCCGTATCCGGCCTCGATCGCGGCGCGGGCGGCGGCCAGGCTGTTTTCCGGAACCCCCGCCTCGTGCAGGCCGCGATGGGTGATGGGCACCGTCAGAAAGCGGGGGTCCAGCATCAGCGGACCTCGAAGATCGCTTCGATCTCGACCGCGACGCCAAAGGGCAGCGACGGGGCCGAGACGGCGGCGCGGGAATGCCGGCCGGCATCCTGGAACACCTCGACCATCAGGTCGGAACAACCGTTGATGACCTTGGGCTGGTCGGTGAAATCGGGGGTGGAGTTCACGAACCCGGTCAGCTTGACCACCCGCGTCACGCGGTCCAGGTCGCCCACGGCGGCCTTCAGCTGCGCGATCAGCGCCAGGCCGCAGCGGCGCGCGGCGGCCACGCCCTCCTCGACCGAGGTGCCGTCGCCCAGCTTGCCGGTGATCAGCCCGTTCTCATCGGCGCTGATCTGCCCCGAGATGAAGACCAGGTTGCCGGTCTGCACAAAGGGCACGTAATTCGCGGCGGGCATGGGGGCTGCGGGAAGGGTGATGCCCTTGTCGGCCAGGGTTTGCTCGATGCTCATGGGGTCCTCGCTCGTGGTTCGGGGCGACCCTAGCGCGGGCCGCGTCAGGCGACCAGAGCCTCGGCGCGTTTCAGGTCCACGCTGACCAGCTGGCTGACGCCCTGCTCGACCATGGTGACGCCGAACAGCCGGTCCATCCGACCCATCGTCACCGCATGGTGGGTGATGATCAGGAACCGCGTGTCGGTGCGGCGCGTCATCTCGTCCAGCAGGTCGCAGAAGCGGCTGACATTGGCGTCGTCCAGCGGCGCGTCCACCTCGTCCAGCACGCAGATGGGCGCGGGATTGGCCAGGAACACCGCAAAGATCAGCGCCATCGCGGTCAGCGTCTGTTCGCCCCCCGACAGCAGCGACAGCGTCGACAGCCGCTTGCCCGGCGGCTGGCACAGGATCTCAAGCCCCGCATCCAGCGGGTCGTCGGATTCGACCAGCACCAGCCGCGCCTCGCCGCCGCCGAACAGCGTGGTGAACAGCGTCGCGAAATTGGCGTTCACCGTCTCGAACGCCGCCAGCAGGCGCTCGCGCCCCTCGCGGTTCAGGCTGCCGATACCGGCGCGCAGCTTCGCGATCGCGGCCTCCAGGTCGGTCTTTTCCGCGGCCAGGGTGTCGCGCTCCTCCTCCAGCGCGCGCTTGTCCTCGTCGGCACGCAGGTTGACGGCGCCCAGCGCGTCGCGGGCCTGGCGCAGGCGGGCGATCTGCGCCTCCAGCGCGTCGGCAGGGGCGCTGTCGTCGATCTGGCCCAGGGCTGTGCGCAGCTGGTCGGGGGTCTGCTCGGTCTCCTCATGGATGCGGGCGCGGGCCATGACCTCGGCCTCGCGGGCGGCCTCGGTGCGCGCCTCGCGGGCGGCGCGGGCCTCGCGGGCGTCAGAGGCCAGACGCTCGGCCTCGCGCTCGGCCAGGGCGGCGCTGCGGGCGGCCTCCTCGGCTGTGTGCAGCGCGTCGCGGGCGGCGGTCAGGCGGGCGGTCAGCTGCACCTCGCGCGCGGTCAGGGCGTCGCGGCGGTCGGCCAGAATGGCGGGCTGGTCCTGGGCCTCGGCCAGCTCATCCGCGGTGGCGTCGCGGCGGGCGGCCAGCTCTGCCGCGCGCGTGCCCGCCTGAGACAGCCGCAGCCGCCAGCCGGACTCTTCGCGCGCGATCTCCTGCAGGCGTTTCAGGCGGGCATTGGCCTCGCGCTTCAGTTCGTCCAGGGCGGCGCGGCGGCTCATGGTGGCGATGCGCGCGGCCTCGACCCCGGTGCGGGCATGTTCGACCGCCGCCGCCGCATCGCCCCGGTCCGGCAGGGCGGCCAGCTGCTGTTCGGCATCGACCAGACGAAGGCGCGCGTCATCGGCATCCGCGCGGTGACGCGCCAGTTCGGCGCCCGCCCCGTCGGCACGGCTGGCGGCCATGGCCAGATCCGATTCGGCCCGCGTCGCGGCACGGGCGGCATCCGACAGCAGGCGCTCGGCCTCGCGGCGCGCATCGCGGGCGGATTTCTCAAGGGCCGCAGCATCGGACAGGGCGGCGCGGGCCTCCTCATGCGCGTCGCGCGCGGTGTCTGCGCGGGCGCGGGCCTCGTCCGATTGCGCGGCGATCTGCGCCAGTTCGTTGACCTTCTGCAAATGCAGCGCCGCGGCCGAGGTCGCCTGCCCCGCCATCACCCGCATCCCGTCCCACCGGAACAGATCGCCCGCAGGGGTCACCAGCCGCTGACCGGGCGCCAGCGCGGCCTGCATCGCCGCCCCCTGCGCCGCGTCCAGCACCAGCCCGGTCTGGGACAGCCGCCGCGCCAGCAGGTCGGGGCCCGCGACATGCGGGGCCAGCGGATGCACGCCCTGAGGCAAGGGCTGCGGCGTGTCCCAACCGGGCAGCGCGTGCCAGCCCGACCCGTCGCCCGTCACCCCCGCCCGCAGATCGTCGCCCAGGGCGGCACCGAAGGCGGCCTCGTATCCGCGCGCGACCTGCACCCGGTCCAGCAGGGTCGCACCCCCCGACTGGCCGCGTTCGACCAGCCGCTGCAGGGCGGTACGTTCGGCGGCCAGGGCCCCGGCCTCGCCCTCGGCCGCGGCGCGGGCGGCGCGGGCGGCGGCCTCGCGCGTCTCCAGATCGGCCCGGGCGGCTTCGGCGGCGGCCAGCGCATCCTCGGCGGCCTCGACCCGGTCGCGGGCCTGATCCTGGGCGGCATCGGCCTGATCCAGCGCGGCGGCGGCGGCCTCTCCGGCGGCATTGGCGGTCGCCAACGCCTCGGCGGCCTCGGTCGCGGCGCGGTCGGCGCGGGTGAACATGGCGCACAGGTCGGTGGCCAGACGCTCGGCCGATTGGTGGCGGGCGGCCAGGCGGGCCGATTCGTCGGTCAGTTCGGTCAGGCGCGCCTCGACCTCGCGCAGGGCCTCGGAGGCGGCATCGGCCAGGGCCGCGGCCTGATCCAGCCGGTCGTCATGGCCCAGGGCGGCCTGCTCCAGCTGGGTCTTCTCCCAGTCCAGCCGGGCGACGACCTCGGCGGCGTCGCGGTTCAGCGCCTCCTCGCGCTCGATGTCGCGGTCCAGCTGGGCGATGCGCCCGGACAGCGCGACGATGGTCTGGGTGGCGCGGGCCTCGGCCTGGTCCAGCGCCTCGGCCTCGGCGGTCAGGCGGCTGACCAGGGCGGCGGCGATCTGCTCCTCCTCGCGCAGCGGCGGCAGGGCCTCGTCGGCCTGCGCGCGGCGCGCCTGAGCGGCAGCGGCAGCGGCCCCCGCATCCGAGGCCGCGCGCACCGCCTGCGCCAGCGCCTCGACGGCGGCCAGGCGCGCGGCCTCGGCCTCGGACCAGCGACGCAGCAGCAGCACGCCCTCGGCCAGGCGCAGGCTTGCGCCGATCTCGCGGTATTTCGCCGCCGCGCGGGCCTGACGCGCCAAGGTCGCGGCCTGCGCGGACAACTGATCCAGCGTGTCGTCCACGCGCAGCAGGTTCGCCTCGGCCCCGTTCAGCTTCAGCTCGGCCTCATGGCGCCGCGCATAAAGGCCCGAGATCCCGGCAGCCTCCTCCAGGATGCGACGCCGCGCCTTGGGCTTGGCGCTGATCAGCTCGCTGATCTGCCCCTGCCGCACCAGCGCGGGGCTGTGCGCCCCGGTCGAGGCATCCGCGAACAGCATCTGCACATCGCGCGCCCGCACGTCCTTGCCCGCGATCTTGTAGGCGCTGCCCGCGTCGCGGGTGATGCGGCGGGTGATGTCGAACTGATCGTCGTCGTTAAAGCCCGCGGGCGCCAGCCGGTCGCGGTTGTCGACGGTCAGCGACACCTCGGCATGGGCGCGGGCGCTGCGGCGCGTTGTGCCGGCAAAGATCACGTCCTCCATCCCGTCGCCGCGCATGGCGGTGGGGCGGTTCTCGCCCATGACCCAGCGCAGGGCCTCCAGCAGGTTGGACTTGCCGCAGCCGTTCGGGCCGACCACGCCGGTCAGCCCCTCGCGGATGACCAGATCGGTCGGGTCCACGAAGCTTTTGAAGCCATTCAGGCGAAGGCGGTCAAAGCGCAAGGGTCGGGTCCGGTCTGACAAGGAAACAGGGGGCGATTTTCCATGCGCCGGGGGGGCAAGTCAACCGGAGGACCGCGCCGGCCCCTCTGGCGCGGGACCGGCGCGCGCGATAGTCTGGCGCGATGATCCGCACCCTTGCCCTGATCCTGACCTTCCAGCTGGCCGGAGAGATCACTTCGCGCGGTCTGGGCCTGCCCCTGCCGGGGCCGGTGGTGGGGCTGATTGCGCTGGTCCTGGCCTGCATCCTGCGCCCGGCCTTGGCCGAGGCGATCCGGCCCACGACCACCGGCCTGCTGTCGCATCTGTCGCTGTTCTTCGTGCCCGCGGGCGTGGGGATCGTGGCGCATTGGGACCTGCTGCGCGATCAGGGGCTGGGGCTGGCGGTGGCGCTGATGGGGTCGACGCTGCTGGCCATCGCGGCGGGGGCCTGGGCCTTCACCGCCGTCGCCCGCCTGACCGGATCGGAAGAGCGTGAGGCGCTGAGGGACCAGGGCCGTGAGTGATCCGGTCCTGATCTGGTCCTATCTGGCGCAGGAGCCGCTGCTGTGGCTGACCGCGACGCTGCTGGCCTATCTGGGCGGAGACGCCGTGTCGCGGGGATTGGGTCGGGCCAGCTGGGCCAATCCGGTGCTGATCGCGGTGATCCTGCTGGCGGTGCTGTTGGGGGTGACCGGTACCGACTACGCGACCTATTTCGAGGGCGCGCAATTCGTCCATTTCATGCTGGGCCCGGCGACCGTCGCGCTGGCCCTGCCGCTCTATGACAACCTGCCCCGCGTGCGGCGCGCGGCGCTGCCGATGCTGGCGGGGCTGCTGGCGGGGTCGGGGGTGGCGGTCGTGTCGGCCCTGCTGATCGCGCGGGGTTTCGGGATCGAGGGGTCGGTGCTGGCATCGCTTGCGCCGAAATCGACGACTGCGCCGGTGGCCATCGGCATCGCCGAACAGCTGGGCGGACAGCCGACGCTGACCGCCGCGCTGGTGTTGCTGACCGGGATTTTCGGCGCGATTGTGGTGACGCCGCTGCTGAACGCGCTGAAGATCCGCGACTGGCGGGCGCGGGGCTTTGCCGTGGGCGTCGCGGCCCACGGGATCGGCACCGCGCGGGCGTTTCAGGTGAACGCGACGGCGGGCGCGTTTTCGGGCATCGGGATGGGGCTGAACGCGGTGCTGACGGCGATCATCGCACCCGTGGCGCTGCGCCTGATGGGTGGCTGAAGGTGGATATTTGAGTGAAGAAGAAGGGTCAGGCGCCCTTTGGCCGGAAGGCTGTGATCCGGGCGGGGTCGGTCTCGATCCGTGCGGCGCCGATCAGGTCCAGGCAATAGGGGACGGCGGCGAAGATCGCGTCCAGGCAGGTCACGATAGCCGAGGGCTTGCCGGGGATGGTGATGATCAGGCTGCGCCCGCGGATCGCGGCGGTCTGACGCGACAGGATGGCGGTGGGCACTTCGCGCAGGGAGGCGCGGCGCATCTCCTCTCCGAAGCCGGGCAGTTCCTTGTCCATCACGTCGGCGACGGCTTCGGGGGTCAGGTCGCGCGGCGCGGGGCCGGTGCCGCCGGTGACCAGGATCAGGTCGGCGCCGCCATCGGCCAGATCGCGCAGGGTGGCGGCCACCGTGTCGCGGCCGTCGGGGATGATGTGGCGGTCGATAATCATGGGCGAGGTGATGACACCCCGCAGCCAAGCCTCGGCACCGGGGCCGCCCTTGTCCTCGTATTCGCCCCGCGACGCGCGGTCGCTGACGGTCACGATGGCGATGCGGGCGGCCCCGGCGGTCATTTCGCCACGCGGGCGTTGCGGTTGGCGATCAGCTTGAGGCGCAGCGCGTTCAGGCGGATGAAGCCCGCCGCATCCTTCTGGTCATAGGCGCCGGCGTCGTCCTCGAAGGTGACATGCGCCTCACTGTACAGCGAATGGTCCGACCAGCGGCCGACGCAGGTGGCCATGCCCTTGTAGAGTTTCAGCCGCACCGTGCCGGTCACATGCTCCTGGCTCTTGTCGATCAGGGCCTGCAGCATCTCGCGCTCGGGGGAGAACCAGAAGCCGTTATAGATCAGCTCCGCGTAACGCGGCATGATCGAATCCTTCAGGTGGCCCGCGCCGCTGTCCAGGGTGATCTGCTCGATCCCGCGATGCGCCTCCAGCAGAATGGTGCCGCCCGGCGTCTCATAGATGCCGCGCGACTTCATGCCGACAAAGCGGTTCTCGACGAAATCCAGACGGCCGATGCCATGCGCGCCGCCCAGCTCGTTCAGCTTGGTCAGGATCGTGGCGGGCGACATCGCCTCGCCGTTGATCGCGACGGCGTCGCCCTTCTCGAAGGTCACCTCGATGAATTCGGGCTGATCCGGCGCGTCCTCGGGGTTCACGGTGCGCTGATAGACGTAATCGGGCGCGGCCACGGCCGGGTCCTCCAGCGCCTTGCCCTCGGAGGAGGTGTGCAACAGGTTCGCGTCCACGCTGAAGGGCGCCTCGCCGCGCTTGTCCTTGGCGATGGGGATCTGGTTTTTCTCGGCGAACTCAATCAGCTTGGTGCGCGAGGTCAGGTCCCATTCCCGCCAGGGCGCGATCACCTTGATCGACGGGTCCAGCGCATAGGCCGACAGCTCGAACCGGACCTGGTCGTTGCCCTTGCCGGTCGCGCCATGCGCCACCGCATCCGCCCCCGATTCCTGCGCGATCCGCACCAGATGCTGAGAGATCAGCGGCCGCGCGATCGACGTGCCCAGCAGGTACAGCCCCTCGTACAGCGCATTGGCCCGGAACATCGGGAAGACGAAATCGCGCACGAATTCCTCGCGCACGTCGATGATGTGGATGTTCTCGGGCGCGATGCCCAGCATCAGCGCCTTCTCGCGCGCGGGCTCCAGTTCCTCGCCCTGGCCCAGATCGGCGGTGAAGGTCACCACCTCGCAGCCGTATTCGGTCTGCAGCCATTTCAGGATGATCGAGGTATCAAGCCCCCCCGAATAGGCGAGGACGACTTTTTTCGGCGCGTCGGACATGCGGTTAACCCTTCGTCGAAGTTTCAGCGGGAATACGGCGATTTGCGCGTTGTCACAAGGGTTCGGGGGCGATTAGGGTCAGCGCGTTTTCAGATGGGTGATTTGATGCTGGCCTTTCGACTTCTCCGCCATTCCATTCTGCAACTGACCGGCAATCTGGGCGCGGCGCTGACACTCTCTGTCCTGCCGCTGCTGCTGGCCGCCCTTGGCATCGGCATCGGGGTGGTCGCGCGCCTGGTCCTGGCGGGCGGTAATCCGTCCGGAATCGCGTTCGGCGCGGTGATGATCGCGATCGCCGCGACCTTTATCCTGGCCATCGTGGTCCTCGCGGCGTCCTGGCATCGTCACGTCCTTCTGGAGGAGAGGCCGCAGGTCTTCCGCAGCATCGGACGCTCCGAGGCGCGCTATTTTTGGGCGGCGGTCAGGATGACCCTTGTCATCATGCTGATCGTCTTTCTGCCCCTGATCCTCATCGTGGCGCTGACCTCGGCGCTGAACGGCAGCGTCTACGTCACTATGCTGGCCAGCCTGATAATCGGGATCGCCGTGGCCATCATCGGCCTGCGCCTTGGAACAGGACTGGCCGGGGCGGCCATCGGCGCCGAAAAGCCGCTGACGACCGGCTGGAAGGCCACGGAATCGCATCTGGGCACCCTGCTCCTTCTGGCCGTGTTCAGCCAGATCCTGCAAACCATCCTGAACCTCGCGTCGCAAATTCCCGGTCTGGTGGGGCTGGTGGCCACGCTTCTGGCCGCCTGGCTGGGCGCCTTGCTGTCGCTGTCGCTGATCACTACGCTCTGGGGTCACTTCGTCGAAGGGCGTGCGCTGCGCTGACGGCTTGCCAAGGGCCGCGTTTCGCGGCATGGGCGGGGCATGGAAAACTTTGCCGCCGCCGTCCGTCTGGCCGAGGCCGCGCTTCGCGACCTGTTCGAGCCCACGCCCCTGCAACGCAACGACCACCTGTCGGCGAAATACGGCGCCGACATCTGGCTCAAGCGCGAGGACCTGACCCCCGTCCGCAGCTACAAGCTGCGCGGCGCCTTCAATGCGATGCGCAAGCTGGTGGGCAACGGGGCGCCCGCCCATTTCGTCTGCGCCAGCGCGGGCAACCACGCGCAGGGCGTGGCCTTTGCGTGCCGCCATTTCGGCGCGCGCGGCACGATCTTCATGCCGGTCACCACGCCGGGGCAAAAGATCGACAAGACGCGGATGTTCGGCGGCGACGCCATCCGCATCGTGCTGACCGGCGACTATTTCGACCAGACCCTGGCCGCGGCTCAGGCCTTCTGCGCCGATGAAGGCGCGCAGTTCCTGTCGCCCTTCGACGCGCCCGACATCATCGAGGGCCAGGCCACGGTGGGCCTTGAGATGCTGGCCCAGTTGGGTCGCGCGCCCGATCTGGTCGTGCTGCCCGTGGGCGGCGGCGGTCTGTCCGCGGGCGTGACCAAGCTGCTGGCGACCGAGGCACCGGACACCCGCTTTGCCTTTGCCGAGCCCCTGGGCGGCGCCAGCCTGCAGGCGGCGCTCCGCGCGGGCGCGCCGGTGGCCCTGCCTGCGGTGGACAGCTTTGTCGACGGCGCGGCGGTCGCGCGCATCGGTGCCCTGCCCTTCGAGGCGCTGTCGCGGTTCTCGGAGCATGACGTTTATCTGGCCCCCGAGGACCGCATCTGCCGCACCATGCTGGAGATGCTGAACACCGAGGGCGTCGTGCTGGAGCCCGCAGGCGCGCTGGCGCTGGATGTGCTGGGCGATCTGGGCGATCTGTCGGGCAAGACGGTCGTGGCGGTCTGTTCGGGCGGCAATTTCGATTTCGAGCGCCTGCCCGAGGTCAAGGAACGCGCGCAGCGGTTCGCAGGCGTGAAAAAGTATTTCGTCCTGCGCATGCCGCAGCGCCCCGGCGCGCTGCGCGATTTCCTGGAGCTTCTGGGCCCGAACGACGATATCGCGCGGTTCGAATACCTCAAGAAATCGGCCCGCAACTTCGGGTCCGTGCTGATCGGGATCGAGACCTCCGAGCCCGCCAACCTGACGGCGCTGATGGCGCGGCTGGACCAGTCGGGCTTTGCCTATCGCGACATCACCAATGACGGCATCCTGTCCGAGTTGTTGGTCTGATCACGAGGCCCAAGCGGTCTGCGCATCGGGCGGCTCGCCTCCCATCACATGCGGCAGATCGCGCAGGAACAGCTGCTTGGTCTGCCCGAAACTGGCGCGCAGGACGGCGGGGCCCAGGGTGAAATGCCCCTCTCGGGCCAGCTGCTCCTCTCCGCGCCGGCATTGCGCGCAGAAATCGGAAAAGCCCAGATTGGCAGCCAGCCCCCGCAGCAGGTGCAGATCCTCGGCCAGGTGTAGGGTCCGGCCATCCAGCGCCGAAAGATGCGCCTCGACCTCGGACAGGATCATGTCGATGATCGGTGCCAGATCGTCCGGCCCCAGCTGGTCGCGCAGTTCGATGACTCGGCTCCAGTCGATCATACCCATACCTTTCGAATCGTTACCATTCCTGTCTAGCCGCTTCGGGTTGCGAAACATTTAATGGCAATGGACAGGGCGGTTTACCCCAAGTTTACGACCCGGCGGCTAAACACATCCCATGACAGCCGCGAATCGCCCCCAGACCAATCCCGCCCCGACCCCGCCCAACACACGGCGGCTGGTGCTGCTGGTCGATGACAGTGCCTCCCAACGACGCCTGCTGGCCCGGTTGCTGAAGCTGGGCGGCTATGAGGTCATCGAGGCCGCCAACGGGGCCGAGGCGCTGGACCTGTGCACCCGCCTGGTGCCGGATCTGGTGCTGTCGGACTGGATGATGCCCGAGATGAGTGGGCTGGAATTCTGCGCTGCCTTCCGAAAGCTGCCGCGCCCGAATTACGGCTATTTCCTGCTGCTGACGTCGAATGCCGATGCCCGCGCCATCACCGAGGGGCTGCAGGCCGGGGCCGACGATTTCCTGACCAAGCCCGTCGCCCCCCAGGAACTGCTAGCCCGCATGGCCGCGGGCGAACGCATCCTTCGCGTCGAGGAGGAGCTGCGCGCCAGCAACACCCAGCTGCGCCACGCCCTGGCCCAGCTGTCGGAAACCCAGGCGGCGATGGAGCGCGACCTGCGCGAGGCGCGCAAGCTGCAGCAGGGGCTGGTCCGCGAACGATCCGGCGTCTTCGGCGCTTTCGAGATCAGCCTGCTGCTGCGTCCGGCGGGCCATATCGGCGGCGATCTGGTGGGGTTCTTCCCCATCGGAGAGGATCGCCTGGGCCTCTATGCGCTGGACGTGTCGGGCCATGGGGTGACGGCGGCGCTGCTGACCGCGCAGCTGTCGGTGCACCTGTCGGCGTCCTCGGACCAGAACATCGCGCTGCGCGGCGCGCAGGACGGAGGCGACGCCGCGGGGCCCAGCGCGCTGGCGCATTTCTTCAACACCATGATGCTGGAGGAGATGAACACCGACACCTATTTCACCATGATCTATGCCGAGCTGAACCACGTCACCGGCCATGTGCGGATGATCCAGGCCGGCCATCCCCACCCTGCCCTGCAGCGCGCTGACGGGCGCGTGACCCATCTGGGCAATGGCGGCATGCCCATCGGTGTTTTCGAACGCCCCATCTTTGACGAGATCGAGGTCACGCTGGAACCGGGCGACCGCCTGCTGATCGCCTCGGACGGCATTACCGAGGCCGCGACCCCCAGCGGCCGACAGCTGGGCTGCGACGGGCTGGAGGCGGT
This sequence comes from Paracoccus hibiscisoli, assembly GCF_005048265.1. GTDB lineage: Bacteria > Pseudomonadota > Alphaproteobacteria > Rhodobacterales > Rhodobacteraceae > Paracoccus > Paracoccus hibiscisoli. Next base: position 96,507 of record NZ_SUNH01000005.1, on the reverse strand, counting down.
GATGCGCACCAACGCCTTCCTGCACGGCCATTCCTTCCTGGAATCGATGGCCTGGTCGGTATCCGAATATTGCCGAGGCGAACGACAGGACGACATGTCCGCCGTCCTGGTCGAGTTCCGCGCCTCGGGCCAGGTGATCCGCCTGAACGACGGCTAGAGCCGCGCCAGAAACCCGCGCAGCGCCGCCTGCGAGCCGGGATCGACCAGATGCGCCAGCGCCGCGTCCGGGCCCATCCAATGCGCGCTGTGGCCCGGCTCGGACGGCTCCGACAGACGCAGGATCGGGCGCGCGACCCAGATCTGGCAGCGTTTCTCGGCGTGCATGTCGTAATCGGGCATGAAGCAGAACCGCCGATAGCTGCACAGATGTCGTGCGGCACCGATGGTCCAGCCGGTCTCCTCGGCCACCTCGCGGTGGAGCGCGGCCAGCGCGTGCTCTCCGGGGTCGATGCCGCCGCCAGGCAGCTGGAATTCCGGCACAGGCGCCTGCTGATGGGTCAGCAGGATGCGCCCATCGCGCCACAGGATCGCATAGGCCCCCGGCCGGCGGCGATAGCGGGGGGCGCTGTGGGGCGGTTGTCCGAAACGCGGGATCATGGGGCATCCTGTCTGGCTGTGCGGTGGTGATAGCGCGCGCGGCCGACCGGGGAAAGCGGTGGCGACCCGCGCGGCCCCTGCCCCCTTGGGATCGGCGGAAAATGCCTTATATTGGGCGCAACCGGGCGGGCCACGGCCGCGCCGCTGCCACCTCAAGGATAGATGATGAACAAGATCAACCAGATAGCCTGGGACGATACGGTCCTGCCCTTTCAACTGGACCGCAGCTCGATCCGCGGACGCGTCGTGCGGCTGGACGGGGTGCTGGATCACATCCTGTCGCGGCACGACTATCCGCCCGCCGTCAGCGCCATGGTCGCCGAGATCGCGCTGCTGACCGCGCTGATCGGCCCGACCGTCAAGCTGCGCTGGAAGCTGAGCCTGCAGGTGCGCGGCAACGGCCCGATCCGCACGCTGGCCGCCGACTATTTCGCCCCCGAGGGCGAGGGCAAGCCCGCGCGCATCCGGGCCTGGGCCAGCTTTGACGCCGACCGCCTGGACGCCCGCCCCCCGTTTGAGCAGATCGGAGAGGGCTATTTCGCCATCCTGATCGACCAGGGGCCGGGCAGCACCCCCTATCAGGGCATCACGCCGCTGACGGGCGGGTCGCTGTCGGCCTGCGCGCAGACCTATTTCGCGCAATCCGAACAGCTGCCGACGCGGTTCCAACTGGCCTCGGGACAGTCGCGGCTGTCGGGTCAGCCCGCCGAATGGCGCGCGGGCGGCATGATGCTGCAGACCCTGCCCGGCGATCCGGCCCAACCGACCGAGGGCGGCAGCGGCGCGGGCGGCCTGATCGAGGCCGCCGACATCCTGCAGGGCGCCGAATCCGAGAACTGGAACCGTGCCAACATCCTGCTGGACACGGTCGAGACGCTGGAGCTGATCGGCCCCACCGTCGGGCCGACCGACCTGCTGCTGCGCCTGTTCCACGAGGAGACCCCGCGCGTCTTCGACGCCCACCGGGTCGAGTTCGGCTGTTCGTGCAGCAGTGACCGGGTCCGGGGCACGCTGGCCATCTATTCGGCCAAGGACATCGCCCACATGACCACCCCCGAGGGCACCGTGACCGCCGATTGCCAGTTCTGCGGCGCGCATTACGTGTTCGACCCCCAAAGCCTGGGCTTTGAGGCGACCGTCGACCCCGAGGGCAACCCGCTGGACAGCAGCGACAAGGCGGCCGAGTGACCCTCTGGTCACCGGCCCGCCTGCACGAGGCCCTGCACCGGGCATCCGGTCCCAGTTCGGATTACGATCTGAACCCGGATGCCACGCCGCCCGACGCGCCCTTGCGTCCGGCGGGCGTGCTGGCGGCGTTTCACGCCGATGACGGGCGGCTGGTCCTGACCAAGCGCGCCTCGGGGCTGCGTCATCATCCGGGTCAGATCGCCCTGCCCGGCGGCAAGGTCGATCCGGGCGACACCGACGCCACCGCCGCCGCCCTGCGCGAGGCGCATGAGGAGGTCGGCCTGAACCCCGCCCAGGTCCGCGTGCTGGGCACGCTGCCGCCGCATCGCACCGTCACCGGGTTCTCGGTCACGCCGGTCCTGGCGCTGATCGACGGCCCCTTCGCCCCCATCCCCGAGGCGGGCGAGGTCGAGGAGGCCTTCACCCTGCCCTTTGCCCATGTCGCAGACCCCGCCCGCTATCGGGTGGAGCGGCGGCGTTGGCGCGGCGGCTGGCGCAGCTATCACGCGGCGCCCTTCGGACCCTATTACCTGTGGGGGGCGACCGCGCGCATCCTGCTGGGACTGGCGCACCGGCTATGACCCGGCTGCCCGCGCATGTGATGGACGACGCGGCGCTGATGCGCGTGCTGGACGCGCTGACCGCGCAGGGCGACCGCGCCCTGCTGGTCGGCGGCGCGGTGCGCAACGCGCTGCTGGGCCAGCCCATCGACGATATCGACATCGCCACCGACGCCCCGCCGCTGCGGACCCTCGCGCTGGCCCGCGCCGCCGGTCTGCGCGCGGTGCCCACGGGCATCGACCACGGCACCGTCACCCTGGTCGCCCACGGGCGCGGGTTCGAGGTCACGACCTTTCGCCGCGACGTAGAGACCGACGGGCGCCATGCCGTCGTCGCCTTTTCGACCGATCTGGCCGAGGATGCGGCGCGGCGCGATTTCACCATGAACGCGCTTTATGCCGACCGCGACGGGACGGTCATCGACCCGATGGGCGGGCTGCCCGACCTGGCGGCGCGACGGCTGCGCTTTGTGGGCGACCCCGATGCCCGCATCGCCGAGGATTACCTGCGCATCCTGCGGTTCTTCCGGTTCTTCGCGCGCTATGGGCAGCAGGCCGATCCGGCGGCGGTCGCGGCCTGTGCGGCGCATCGCGACGGGCTGAGCCGCATCGCCCGCGAACGAATCGGGGCCGAGCTGAAAAAGCTGCTGGCCGCGCCCAATCCCGGCCCCGCCGTCGGGCTGATGGCGCAGACCGGCGTGCTGGCGGTGCTGCTGCCCGATGCGACGCCCGACCGCCTGGCTGCCCTGCTGGCGGCGGAACCCGCGCCCGGCGGCTGGCTGCGCCGCCTGGCCGCGCTGTGCCCGGCCACGCCCGACCTGCGCCTGTCGCGCGCCGATCAACGCGCCCTGACCGCCCTGCACCGCGCCCGGGGCTGGTCCCTGGACGAGGCCGCGTTCCGCATGGGCGCCGATCTGGCGACCGATCACGCCCTGCTGGCCGCAGCCGACGGCCACCCCCTGCCCGCCGATTGGCAGGCCCGCATCGCGCGCGGCGCCGACGCCCCCCTGCCCATCGCCGCCGCCGATCTGGCCCCGCTGCAGGGGCCTGCCTTGGGCCGCGCCCTCAAGGCGGCCGAGGCCGCGTGGATCGCCTCGGCCTTTACGCTGCCTGCCCCTGCCCTGATCGACGCGGCCCTCATGGCCGGAAAGGACCCGACATGAGCCTGCACCGCACCTTTGGCCGCATGGTCGATGCGTTTCGCCCCGCCGAGGGCCCGCCCCCCGCCACGCTGATGGCCTTTTTCCGCTGGTGCCTGTCGGGCGCCTGGCGGGGCCTGGGCTTTGCGGCCGTGGCCTCGGCCATGGGCGGGGTCGCGGACGTCGTCTCGGCGCTGCTGCTGGGGATGGTCGTCGATGCCGTCTCGACCAGCGCGCCGGGGATGTTCTGGGAGGAGAACTGGCGGCTGGTCGCGCTGTTCGCGGGCTTCTTTCTGGTGATCCGCCCCGCGATCTATGGCCTGTCCACGGCCAGCTCGAACGTGATCATCGGGCCGAACATCCTGCCCCTGGTGCTGTCGCGCCTGCATCGCTGGACGATGGGGCACGCGGTCACCTTCTTCGACAACGACTTTGCCGGGCGGCTGGCGCAGAAACAGATGCAGACCGCCCGCGCCGTCACCGATGTCGCGTCCGAGATGGTCAACGTCGTGGCCTTTGCGCTCGCCTCGGTGCTGGGGTCGGCGGCCTTTCTGCTGGCGGTCGATGGATGGGGGGCGGTGGCGCTTCTGGTCTGGCTGGGGGCGTATTTCGCGCTGATCCGGTTCTTTCTGCCGCGCATCCGCGCGAAATCGGGGGCGCGCGCCTCGGCCCGCGCCAATGTCACGGGCCAAGTCGTGGACACCATCACCAACATCAAGACGGTCAAGCTGTTCGCCCATGCCGATCATGAGGATCAGGCCGCCCTGGGCGCGATGGCCGGTTTCCGCGAACGCGCGCTGGATTTCGGTGTGGTGTCCACCTGGTTCCGCCTGTCGCTGATGATCGTCGCGGGCATCCTGCCGGTGATCCTGGTGGGCGGGGCGATCCTGCTGTGGCGCGACGGCTCGGCGACCGTGGGCGACGTCGCCGCCTCGGGCGCGATCGCCATGCGCCTGTCGCAGATGACCGGCTGGGTCAGCATGGCTCTGATGGGCATGTGGGGCAGCATCGGAGAGGTTGAGGACGGCATGAAGACCCTGTCCCCGCCCCATGCCCTGACCGACCGCGCCGATGCCCGTGCCCTGACCCGCGTGCAGGGTCAGATCACCTTCGATCACGTCGAATTCGCCTATGGCCGCGATGCGGGCGGCATCCGCGACCTGACCCTGTCCATCGCGGCCGGCGAAAAGATCGGCATCGTCGGTGCGTCGGGCGCGGGCAAGACCACGTTGGTCGGCCTGCTGCTGCGCCTTTACGATGTCGAACAGGGCGCGATCCGCATTGACGGCCACGATTTGCGCGACGTCACGCAGGAAAGCCTGCGCCGCCAGATCGCCATGGTCACCCAGGATACGGCGATGTTCAACCGCTCGGCCCGCGACAACATCTTGTATGGTCGTCCGGATGCGACACAGGATGATGTCATCGCTGCGGCCAAGGCCGCCGAGGCGCATGAGTTTATCCTGACGCTGGAGGATTATGCGGGCCGCACCGGCTATGACGCCTATCTGGGCGAACGCGGGGTCAAGCTGTCGGGCGGCCAGCGCCAGCGCATCGCCCTGGCCCGCGCGTTCCTCAAGGATGCGCCGATCCTGGTCCTGGACGAAGCCACCAGCGCCTTGGACAGCGAGGTCGAGGCCCAGGTCCAGGACGCCCTGACCCGCGCCATGCGGGGCAAGACGGTGCTGGCCATCGCCCACCGCCTGTCCACCATCGCCGAGCTGGACCGCATCCTGGTGATCGAGGACGGGCGCATCGTCGAACAGGGCGGCCATGACGAGTTGCTGGCCCGGAACGGCCGCTATGCCCGCTACTGGAACCGCCAGTCGGGCGGGTTCCTGGGCACCGAGGAGGCCGCCGAATGACCCTCTGGACGATCGAGCGGCTTGGCCGCAAGGGCGACGGCGTGGCCCTGTCCGGTGACGCCCGCGCGCTGGCCCCCCTGGTCCTGCCCGGAGAGGTGATCGAGGGCGAGGCCGAAAACGGCCGCATCGCCGCCCCGCGCATCGTCACCCCGTCCCCGGACCGCATCCGGCCCCTGTGCGCGCATTACCGCGCCTGCGGGGGCTGTTCGCTGATGCATGCGACGGACGACTTCACCACCGCCTGGAAGACCCAGGTGGTACTGACCGCCCTGGCCGCACAGGGCATCGCCGCCCCCGTGCCGCAGGTGCATGTCTCGCCCCCCTACAGCCGCCGCCGGGCGGTGCTGTCGGGGCGGCGCACGAAAAAGGGCGCCACGGTGGGCTTTCACGGCCGCGCGTCCGAGGTGATCGTCGATCTGGCCAAATGCCATGTGCTGCGCCCGCAGATCGTGGCCGCGCTGCCTCTGCTGCGGCGCATCGTGGCGGCGGGCGCGTCGCGGGCGGCAGAGCTGTCGCTGGTGGTGATCCACGGCCCCGCCGGGCTGGACGTGGCCGTGCGCGGCGGCAAGCCGATGGAGCCCGCGCTGTTCGCCACCCTGGCCGCCCTGGCCGAGGAGGGCGATCTGGCCCGGCTGGACTGGGACGGCCAGGCCATCACCCGCCGCGCGCCCGCCCTGCCGATGGGGCGTGCCCAGGTCGTGCCGCCGCCCGGCGCCTTCCTGCAGGCGACGGAACAGGGTCAGGCGGCGCTGCTGGCGGCGGTGCGCGCGGCGCTGGCGGGGGCCACGCGGGTCGCGGACCTGTTCGCGGGATGCGGGACCTTCGCGCTGCCGCTGGCGGAACGCGCCGCCGTCCACGCGGTCGAAGGGCTGGCCGAACCGCTGGCCGCGCTTGATTCGGCCTGGCGCGCCACCCCCGGTCTGAACCGCATCACGACCGAGGTCCGCGACCTGGCGCGGCGCCCGCTGATGCCCGATGAGTTGGCGCATTTTGACGGAATCGTGATCGACCCGCCCCGCGCGGGGGCCGAGGCGCAGATGCGTCACTTGGCCGCAACGCGGGTTCCTGGGGTGGCGGCTGTCTCCTGCGACCCGGTCAGTTTTGCCAAGGATGCGCGGATTCTGGCCGATGCGGGCTATCGGATCGACCGGCTCTGGGTGGTGGATCAGTTCCGGTTTTCGCCGCATGTCGAAATGGTCGCGGCGTTAACGCCCGGCTAGGCAGGGCCGTGCTATCCGTGATATTCCGGGATCACAAATAATGAAAAACGCTTCAGAGGCAGTGATGAGCAAAACGACCCGTCGGACGTTCACGATTTCGATGCTGGCCTTGCTGGCTGCCTGTGGACGCCCGCAGCAGACCACCAAATTCCAGCGCTATTCCGGCCCGCCGATCACCCAGATCCAGGTGAACAAGGGCCAGCGCCGCATGCACCTGTTCAGCGGCAGCACCGTGGTGCGGTCCTATGACATCAGCTTGGGCAACCAGCCCGTCGGCCACAAGCAGTTCGAGGGCGACGGCAAGACGCCCGAGGGCATTTATCACATCGACCGCTTCAACCCGCGCAGCGCGTTCCACCTGTCGGTCGGCATCTCCTACCCCAATCCCAACGACCGCGCCTTTGCAGAGGCGCATGGGCGCAACCCGGGCGGCGACATCTTCATCCACGGGCGTGGCCCGCAGGGGAACCACCTGTTTCCGCAGGCCCGCGACTGGACGGCCGGCTGCATCGCCGTGACGGATGAGGAGATCCAGGAGATCTATGCCATGCTGCAGCCGCGCACGCCCGTGGTCATCTATCCCTGAAAAGGCGGTCGGGCGGGCCTTTGCGCCCGCCCCTTGTTTCAGCTGCCGGTCAGCAGCGTCCACCAGATCTTGCCCGACGGCTCGGTGAACCAGGCAAAGCCCAGCTGGGTCGCCGTGGGGTCCATGATCACGTCGCGCGTGTCGCGGGTGGACATCCAGGCGGCCAATGTCTGCATGTCGTTCTCATAGCTCTCGGAGATGTTCTCTCCGATGATCACGCCCGAGAAACCCTGCCGCCGCGCGCGGTCCAGGGGCGACGATCCGTCCGACCCCCAATGCCAGGCCCGATTCTGCGCCGACATGTCGCGCGCATGCGCCATGGCCGCAGCCTCCAGCTGAGGGTTGGGCATCAGCGCCGCGGCACCGATATTGGCGCGCAGGGTGTTGATCTGCTGCAACACGCGTCCGGCAATCGCGGCATTGTCCTCGACCGCGGGGGCCATGGCCTGGGTGGGGTCCATGGGGGCGGGCATCGGCATCTGCGCCAGGTTGCGCGGCCCGCACGCCCCCAGCACCACCAGCCCCAGAATCGCAAGCGCGTTGATTTTCTTCATGTTCCGGCACACTCCTCGCGCATATGTCCCAGTCCTATCCAAGGTGGGGGACGGGTTCAAACGCAACTTGGCGTGATCGCCGCGCTTGGTGGGCGGGTGGTGCCCGATCGACAGATTGAATTGCCGCAACCCCGGGGCCGGGCTATATTTCCGACCATGCCGCCCGCTGCGGCACCTCCCCCTGCAGACCGCCCCGCAAGAGCGGTGATCCGAACGAAGGACATGAGTCGATGAGCACGTCGTCTGCTTTCAACCGCCGGGCCTTTCTGGGCTCGGCCGCGGCCCTGGGAGCCGCAACCCTGGCCCTGCCCGCCCTGGGACAGGAGATCGACCCCGCCACCGGCGCGCCGGTCGCCACCGGCCCCGCGCCCCAGCACAACATCTCCAGCTTTCGCGGCCAGGACTGGCGGCCGCATTTCCCGAACCTGACCAATGGCGCGATCCTGTGCGACCTGACCTCGCGCGCGGTCCATTTCTGGTCCGAGGACGGCAACACCTATCGCGTCTATCCCAGTTCGATCCCGGTCAGCGAGGATCTGGTCCGCACCGGCCGGACCGAGATCATCCGCAAGGTCGACGGCCCCTCCTGGGCGCCGACGCCCGCGATGCGCGAACGCAACCCCGACTGGCCGGAATTCGTGCCGCCCGGGCCGGACAACCCGATGGGCACCCATGCGCTGTGGCTGACCTGGCAGTATTACCGCATCCACGGCACGCATGATACGCGCAAGATCGGCCGCAAATCGTCCAACGGCTGCATCGGCCTCTACAACGAACACATCGCCGAGCTGTACAACTTCACCAAGCTGGGCACCCAGGTCCTGGTGCTGTGACGCGGGCAGGCCCCCGTGGGGGGCCGCCCATCCTTGAGCGGGCGGCCTCAGGCGGGGTGGGCCCAGCCGCCGATATTCTCGCGGATCACCTCCAACATGACCCGGATATGGGCCGGGTCGTCGTTCAGGCAGGGGATGTACTGGAACTCGTGGCCCCCGGCCTCCTCGAAGGCCTCCTTGATCTCGCCGTTGATCTCCTCCAGCGTCTCGATGCAATCGGACGAGAAGGCGGGCGAAATCACCGCGATGTCGGTATGGCCCTGCTTGGCCAGCTCGGCCACATGCTCGACCGTATAGGGGCGCAGCCATTCCTCGCGGCCGAAGACCGACTGGAAGGTCGTGTCGATGATCCCCTCGGGCCAGCCCAGCTCCTCGCGCAGCAGGCGCGAGGTCTTCTGGCACTGGCAGTGATAGGGATCGCCCTGCATCAGATAGCGTTTCGGCATGCCGTGATAGCTGGCGACCAGCTTTTTCGGCACCTTGCCGTTCAGCGCCCGGCGCACGCTGTCGGCCAGCGCCTTGATATAGTCGGGGCGGTTCACATAGGGCTCGACCGTGCGGATGGCGGGCTGCCAGGTCTCCTCCATCATCACGCGGAACAGCTGGTCATTGGCCGTGGCCGAGGTCGGCCCCGCATATTGCGGATAAAGCGGCAGGAACACGATGCGCCGGCACCCCGCCTCGACCATGCGCCGGACCACGTCCTTGGTCGACGGGTTGCCATAGCGCATGCAGAAATCGACCATGACCTGATCGCCCCATTCGTCATGGGCCATCTGGGCCAGCGCCTTGGTCTGGGCCTTGGTGATGGTCAGCAGCGGGCTTTCATCGGCCTCGTGGTTCCAGATCAGCTTGTAATTCGCGCCCGAGGTGAAGGGCCGCCTGGTCAGGATCACCAGCTGCAGCAGCGGCTGCCAGATCAGGCGGTTGATGTCGACGACGCGGCGGTCCGACAGGAATTCGTTCAGATAGCGACGCATCGACCAATAGTCATAGCCGTCCGGCGTGCCCAGATTGGCGATCAGGATGCCGGTCTTGGCAGGCATGACCGCCGGATGGTCGGGGGCCGCATGGGTCGGGACCTTGGCAGCCGCAGGGGCGGGGACGTCAGAGCTGTGCATCATCATTTCCTGAGTTTGGCCAGGGCGTCGGCCAGGGATGTCGTGGCCGAGCCGGGTCGCAAGGGCTTGGGCTGGCTGTCGGACGGCGCCCAGCCCGTCAGAAAGACCAGATCGAAGGTGACCGCAACACGGGACGGATCGTCGCGGTCGGGGCTGTGGGCGGCCAGCAGTTCGGCGGCGCGGGCCAGAACGGCGCGCGGCAGGGGGCGGCGCGCGCGGGCGGCCATCGCATTGCCCTCGCCCATGGCGCGCAGGTCGCGGCCCAGATGCGCCAGGTCGCGATAGCTGGCGCGCTGCGGCAGCAGATCGGCCACCGGCAGGGCCAGCCCGGCGCGACCCAGCAGACCGCCCAGTTCGCGGATCTCTCCCATCGGCAGGATGCGCGGGGACAGGCCGCCGGTGATCTCGGCCTCGGCCTGTGCCAGGGCGGCGCGCGGCTCGGCCAGGGTCTGGCCGCCGAACATCACGCCGATGAACAGCCCGTCGGGGCCCAGCGCGCGGCGGCACTGCACCATCTGCCCCACCGGATCGTCGGCCCAATGCAGCGACAGGGCGTGGATCACCAGATCATGCTTACCGGGCTCCAGGTCCAGAACCGGATCGTCGGCCACCACCCGCGCGTCGGGAAAGCGCGGGCCCCAGAGGTCGGGAAAACCGGTCACCAGGGCGGGCGCCGTAAAGGTTCTGTTAACCTCGGCCAGCCTATCCTGCACCTCATCGGCGGCGATCTGGTGGAACAGGTCCACGATGCCCTGGCGCGCGGCGCGGCAACGCTGGCGGGTCAGGGCGATGCGGTCGGTCAGGGCGGGGCGGGGGTCACTCATGGGACTGGAACATAGGGTGCTTTCGGGCGCGATGAAAGCGGCGCTGCGGCTGCTTTATCCGCCGCAATGCCTGTCCTGCGGCGCAGGCGTCGCGGATGGCGGCGCGGGCGCGGTGCATCTGTGCGCCGATTGCTGGCCCGATGCGGCCTTCATCACCGGCGCCTGCTGCGATTGCTGCGGGGCGCCGCTGCCCGATGACGGGTCGGGGGCGGCGCAGGTGCTGGTCTGCGACGACTGCCTGGGCGCGGTCAGGCCCTGGTCGCGGGGGCGCGCGGCGCTGGTCTATGGCGGCACGGCGCGGCGGCTGACCCTGGCGCTGAAGCATGGCGACCGGCTGGATCTGGCCCCGCCCATGGCCGCCTGGCTGGCGCGGGCGGCGGCGCCGCTGGCTGTGCCCGGCATGATCGTGGCGCCAGTGCCCCTGCATCTGCGCCGCCTGGCAAAGCGCAAATACAACCAGTCGGCGCAGATCTCGGGCCGCGTCGCGCGGGCTCTGGGACTGGACCACCAGTCGGACCTGCTGGTGCGGCTGCGCCACACGCCTGCGCAGGATCATCGCGGCGTGGCCGACCGGTTCTCGAACCAGCAGGACGCGCTGGCCGTGCATCCGCGGCGGGCAGCGGGGCTGGTGGGGCGGCCGGTGATGCTGGTCGACGACGTGATGGCGTCGGGGGCCACGATCCACGCGGCGGCGCTGGCGCTGCTGGCGGCCGGATCGGGGCCGGTTTCGGTCGCGGTGCTGGCACGCGCGGTCAAGGATACCTAGATAGGAGGGCAGCCACCAAAAGGACCATCATGACCATCGAGATCTACACCACCCGCACCTGCCCCTTCTGCATCCGCGCCAAGCAGCTGCTGGACCAGAAGGGCGCGTCCTATACCGAAATCGACGTGGGCGCCGACCCGGCCCTGCGCGACAAGATGACGAAACGCGCGGGCAAACGCTCGGTCCCGCAGATCTTCGTGGGCACCACCCATGTCGGCGGCTGCGACGACCTCTATGCGCTGGAGCGTTCGGGCAAGCTGGACCCGCTGCTGAAAGGCGCCGCCTGATCATGCGCGTGGGGCTGGTCCAGCTGTCGGTTGGCGACGACCCGGCGGCGAATCTGGGTCCCACGACCGACCTGATCCGCCAGGCCGCGGGCCAGGGCGCGCAGCTGGTCCTGACGCCCGAGGCCACGAACCTGCTGTCGCCCGACCGTGCGCGCCAGGCCGCCCTGCTGCGCCCGGAGGCCGACGACCCGACCCTGGCCGCCCTGCGGGCCGAGGCGCGGGCGCTGGACATCTGGCTGCTGATCGGCTCGCTGGCGCTGGCCACGGGCGATGCGGACGGGCGGTTCGCGAATCGCAGCCTGCTGATCGCGCCGGACGGCACCATCGCGGCGCGCTATGATAAGCTGCACATGTTCGACGTGACCATCAGCGATACAGAATCCTATCGCGAAAGCGCCGCCTATCGCCCCGGCGACCGGGCCGTCATCGCCCCCGCAGCCGGCACGGTGCTGGGCCTGACGATCTGCTATGACCTGCGGTTCCCGCATCTGTACCGGACCTTGGCGCAGGCGGGGGCGCGGGTGCTGACCGTGCCCTCGGCCTTCAACCCGGTCACCGGCGCCGCCCATTGGGAGACCCTGCTGCGCGCCCGCGCGATCGAGACGGGGTGCTTTGTGCTGGCGCCTGCGCAATGCGGCCGGCACGCCGCGCCCCACAGCCCGGACCGGCCCGCGCGGCGCAGCCACGGCCATTCGCTGGTCGTCGATCCCTGGGGCCGGGTGCTGGCCGATGGCGGCGACCAGCCCGGCGTCACCATTGTTTCCCTTGACCTTTCGGCGGTGGATGAGGCACGGTCCCGCATTCCTTCCCTTTCCCATGACAGGCCCTTCGCGGCCCCGGACGGCCATGACGACACCCCCAAGCACCCCCGACAAGACGGCTGAGGCCCGGTCCACCGACCGCCTGGCCGCCAGCCTGTTCGCCGAGGTGCTGATCGCCGACCAGCTGTCGCGCAACCTGATCCTGCGGGCGCTGCCCAAGGGAATGCAGATTTCGCATTTCTCGGTGCTGAACCTTCTGGCCCATGTGAACGAGGAACGCACCCCGGCCCAGCTGGCCGCGGCCTTTCATGTCACGCGCGGGGCCATGACCAACACGCTGGCGCGGCTGGACTGGGCGGGCCATGTCCATATCCGCCCCGATTGGGACGATGCGCGGCGGAAATTCGTGTCGATCAGCACGGCGGGACGGGCGGCGCGCGACCAGGCCATCGCGGGGTTCATGCCGCTGATCGCGGGCGTGGTGCGCGACATCGGCGCCGAACGGGTGCGCGGCGCCCTGCCCGTGCTGCGCGAATTGCGCCTGCGGCTGGAGGCGGACCCGCCGAAACCCTAACCCCGACGCGCCGTCAGGATGTAATTCACCGCCAGATCCCGGTCCGAGATCGACCAGCCGAAGGTGATCGGGTTGAACACCATCCCCTTGCGGTCCGCGACCATCAGCCCCGCCGCCTGCGCCTGCGCGGCCAGCTCGTCCGGGGTGATGAAGCGCCGCCAGTCATGCGTCCCGCGCGGCAGCCAGCGCATGATCCATTCCGCCCCGATGATCGCCGCACCAAAGCTGCGCGCGGTGCGGTTCAGCGTCGACAGGATCAGCAGCCCGCCGGGCCGCAGCAGGTCATGGCAGGTCGCGACAAAGGCCGCGGGGTCTGCGACATGCTCCACGATCTCCAGCGCCAGCACCACGTCGAACCGTTCGCCCGCCGCGACCAACGCCTCGGCGGTGGTTGCGCGGTAATCGATCGTCAGCCCCTGTTGATCGGCATGGGCCTGCGCCACGCCGATGTTCACCTGGGTCGCATCCGCGCCCACCATATCGGCACCCAACCGGGCCATGGGTTCGCTGACCAGCCCGCCGCCGCAGCCGATATCCAGCACCCGCAGCCCGTCGAAGGGCCGCAGGCTGCGCCGGTCGCGCCCGTATTCGGCGGCGATCTGGTCCGCGATGTAATCCAGCCGCAGCGGGTTCATCAGGTGCAGGGGGCGGAACTTGCCGTTCGGATCCCACCATTCGGCGGCCATCGCTTCGAACTTCGCGATCTCGGCCTGGTCGATGCTGCTGGGGGTGCTCATTCGGGGGCGGTCCTTCTGGCGGGCGGCGTAGACTGTGCTTATAGTGGCAGGATGGACCGATTGGCAGGACAAATCTCCGCGTCACATGGCCGCCTTCACGCGGCATCCGAGCCCTTTGCCCGACACCAGATCGCGGTGGGCGACGGCCACACCCTCTATGTCGAGGAATGCGGCAACCCGCGCGGCCGCCCCGTGCTGGTGCTGCATGGCGGGCCGGGCGGCGGGTGCAGCCCGTTCATGCGGCGCTTTTTCGACCCGGCGCATTTCCGCGTGGTGCTGTTCGACCAGCGCGGCTGCGGACGGTCCACGCCCACGGCCTCGGTCCAGGCCAACACGACCGCGCATCTGATCGCCGACATCGCGCTGATCCGCGCGCAACTGGGTATCGACCGCTGGCTGCTGTTCGGGGGCAGCTGGGGCGCCACGCTGGCGCTTGCCTATGCCCAGGCGCATCCCGACCATGTCACCGGCCTGGTGCTGCGCGGCGTGTTCCTGGGCATGCGCGAGGAGCTGGACTGGTTCTATGGCGGCGGCGCGGCGCGGTTCTTTCCCGACCTCTGGGCGCGCTTCCAGGAGCCGATCCCCGAGGCCGAGCGTCACGACATGATCGCGGCCTATCACACGCGGCTGTTCGACAGCGATCTGGGCCGCCAGGCGCGCTTTGCCCAGCCCTGGCTGATGTGGGAGAACGCGCTGGCCGGGCTGCAATCGCACCCCGTCAGCCATGCCCCCGCCGATTACGCCCGCGCCTTTGCCCGGCTGGAGAATCACTATTTCAGCCATGGCTGCTTTCTGGACGAAGGGCAGCTGCTGCGCGACCGGCCGCGCATCGAACACCTGCCCGCGATCATCGTGCAGGGCCGCTATGACATGGTCTGCCCGCCCGCCAGCGCGCACAGGCTGGCCGAAGGGTGGGACCGGGCAGAGCTGCGGCTGGTCCCGGCCTCGGGGCATGCGCTGTCCGAACCCCGCATCACCGCCGAACTGGCCGCCGTCATGGATTCGATCCGCGACGAGGACCGCAGCCGAAAGTCCCCCGCATGACCGCCTCCCTGTTCCCGATCTTTCTGCTGGCCAGCGTCGCCGCCGCCGCAACCGGGGTGATCTTTCGTCCCGGCGCCTGGTATGCGGGCCTGCGCAAACCGTCCTTTACCCCGCCGAACTGGGCCTTTCCGGTGGCCTGGACGACGATCTACCTGCTGTCCGCCATTGCCGCCACGCGCGTGGCGCCCCTGCCCGGCGCGGGGATGGCTCTGGCGCTGTGGTCGGCCCAGATCGCGCTGAACACGCTGTGGACGCCGGTCTTTTTCGGCGCACGGCAGATGGCGCTGGCAATGGTCGTCATGGCCACGCTGCTGGTGACGGTGGCGGCGATGGTGCTGTCCTTCTGGTCGCTGGATTGGCGGGCGGGGCTGCTGCTGTTGCCTTATCTGGCCTGGCTGGGGGTCGCCACGGCGCTGAACTGGCGCGTCTGGCGCGACAACCCCGATGCGGTCGGTCGCTGAGGGCGCATGCATTGCGCTTGCTTTCGGGGCCGTCCCCGGCTATAGGACCGATCAACAGCGGTGCAGGCGTCCAAACCCTGCCCACCGGAACTTCCGCATGGGGCCCGCTGACGGCCCCTTTTTCCTGTCCAAGAGGATCCCATGTCCGCTGATCTGCCCGTCACGAACGACCTGATCGCCAAGACCGCGATCGACCGCCGCCTGGCCGAGATCATTACCCCGGTGATCGAGGATCTGGGCTATGAGCTGGTGCGCGTGCGCCTGCAGGGTGGCAAGACCGCCACGCTGCAGATCATGGCCGACCGTCCAGATGGCGGCATCAACGTGGACGACTGCGCGCAGATCTCGACCGCGGTCAGCGCCACGCTGGATGTCGAGGACCCGATCGAGGACAACTATCACCTGGAGGTGTCCAGCCCCGGCATCGACCGCCCCCTGACCCGTCTGAAGGATTTCGCGTCCTTCGAGGGCTACGAGGCGCGGCTGGACCTGAACCAGGCCATCGACGGGCGCAAGAAGTTCAAGGGCACGCTGGCCGGCGTCGAGGGCAGCGAGGTGCTGATTAACATCGAGGACCAGGGCCAGACCCACACGATCGGGCTGGAGTTCGACCTGCTGTCGGACGCCAAGCTGGTCCTGACCGACGAGCTGATCAAGGAAATGCTGCGTCAGAAGAAGGAAGCCGGGGTCGAGATCGACAACCTGGACGAAACCGCCTTTGACGCGATCGAAACCGATGATGCCGGCGCCACCGCCGCAGAACCCAAGGAGTGAGTGATGGCGATCACCTCTGCCAACCAGCTTGAACTGCTGCAGACGGCCGAAGCCGTCGCCCGCGAGAAGATGATCGAGCCCGAGCTGGTCATCGAAGCGATGGAGGACAGCCTGGCCCGCGCCGCCAAGTCGCGTTACGGCGCGGAAATGGACATCCGGGTCAAGATCGACCGCAAGACCGGCAATGCCAGCTTTACCCGCGTGCGCACGGTCGTGGCCGACGACGCCGTCGAGAACTATCAGGCCGAAGTCACGGTCGAGCAGGCGAAGCCCTATCTGGACAACCCCCAGATCGGCGACGAGATCATCGACATCGTGCCGCCCGTGGAACTGGGCCGCATCGCCGCGCAATCCGCCAAGCAGGTGATCCTGCAGCGCGTCCGCGAGGCCGAGCGTGACCGCCAGTACGAGGAATTCAAGGACCGCGCCGGCAGCATCATCAACGGTGTCGTCAAGCGCGAGGAATACGGCAACATCATCGTCGATGTGGGCCGCGGAGAGGCGATCCTGCGCCGCAACGAAAAGATCGGCCGCGAAAGCTATCGCCCGAACGACCGCATCCGCGCCTATATCAAGGACGTGCGCCGCGAGACGCGGGGGCCGCAGATCTTCCTGTCGCGCACCGATCCGCAGTTCATGGCCGAGCTGTTCAAGATGGAGGTGCCCGAAATCTATGACGGCATCATCGAGATCAAGGCCGTCGCCCGCGACCCCGGTTCGCGCGCCAAGATCGCCGTGATCAGCCATGACAGCAGCATCGACCCGGTCGGCGCCTGCGTCGGCATGCGCGGCAGCCGCGTGCAGGCCGTCGTCGGCGAATTGCAGGGCGAAAAGATCGACATCATCCCGTGGAACGAGGATCAGGCGACCTTCCTGGTCAACGCCCTGCAGCCCGCCGAGGTCAGCAAGGTCGTCTTCGACGAGGAGGCCAACAAGATCGAGGTCGTCGTCCCCGACGAACAGCTGTCCTTGGCCATCGGCCGTCGCGGCCAGAACGTGCGTCTGGCCAGCCAGCTGACCGGCCTGGACATCGACATCCTGACCGACGAGGAGGAATCCAAGCGTCGCCAGGCCGAGTTCAACACCCGCACCGCGCTGTTCATGGAGGCGCTGGACCTGGACGAATTCTTCGCCCAGCTGCTGGTGGCCGAGGGCTTCACCAATCTCGAAGAGGTCGCCTATGTCGACCAGGACGAGCTGCTGACCATCGACGGGGTCGATGCCGACACCGCCGCCGAGCTGCAGGCCCGCGCCCGCGACGTGCTGGAGGCCAAGAACCGCGAGGCCCTGGAAGCCGCGCGCGCCCTGGGCGCCGAGGACAGCCTCATTGAATTCGAGGGGCTGACCCCCCAGATGGTAGAGGCGCTGGCCAAGGACGGCGTCAAGACCCTGGAAGATTTCGCGACCTGCGCGGATTGGGAACTGGCCGGTGGCTGGACCACCGTCAACGGCGCGCGCGTCAAGGACGAGGGCCTGCTGGAGCCGCATGGGATCACCTTGGAAGAGGCACAGACCATGGTCATGACCGCGCGCGTTCTGCTGGGCTGGGTCGATCCGACCGAGATGGACGGCGCCGAGGCGGAAGACGACCTGCAGGATGATGATGACAACGAGGAGGCCGGAGCCTGATCGCTCCGGATGGGAACACAAGCTTGAGCCGTGGTGGACGTGACAAGGACCGGGACGACGACCCGGAACGCCGGTGCATCGCCACCGGCGAGGTGCAACCCAAACGCGGGCTGATCCGTTTCGTGATCGGCCCGGACGGGCAGGTCGTGCCGGATCTGGCCGAAAAGCTGCCCGGTCGGGGCATCTGGGTGGCGGCCGACAAGGCCGCGCTGAACAAGGCGGTGACCAAGGGGCTGTTTTCCCGTGCCGCCAAGGCACCGGTGCAGGCCGCGCCCGACCTGGCCGACCTGGTCGAGGCGGGCGTGGCCCGCAGGCTGGTCGATCTGGTCTCCTTGACCCGCAAGGCGGGGCGCGCGGTGGCCGGGTTCGAAAAGGTCAAGGGCTGGCTGGCCGAAGGCCGCGCCAAGGTGCTGCTGCAGGCCAGCGACGGATCGGAACGCGGCAAGGGAAAGCTGTGGACGCCCACGGGCGGACGCTGGTTCGGCTGCATGACCGCATCAGAATTGGGTTTGTCCTTTGGGCGCAGTCATGTCATACACGGCGCGCTTGCGAAGGGTGGCCTGACGGACAAGGTGATCTTGGAAGCCGGCAGACTGACGGGTCTGCGCGGGCATGACGACGGCAATACGGCTGTCGGGAAGGAATGAAGACGCAGATGAGCGACAAAGACGGAAAAACCCCCTTGGGCCTTGGTGGCGGCAATCGCCCCGGCGCAGTCAAGCAAAGCTTTAGCCACGGCCGCACCAAGAGTGTGGTCGTCGAGACCAAGCGCAAGCGCGTCGTGGTGCCCAAGGCAGCCACGCCGATGACGGATGCCCAGAAGGAAAAGAACCCGCTGACCGCCCGTGTGGCCGGCGACAGTTCCAAGCGCCCCGCAGGCATCTCCGATGCCGAGATGGAGCGCCGGCTGAAGGCTCTTGCCGCCGCCAAGGCCCGCGAGGCCGATGACGCCGCCAAGCGCCTGGCCGACGAGAAGGCCCGCGACGAAGAGCGCGAGCGCCGCCGCGCCGAGATCGAGGCCAAGGCCCGCGAGGAGCGCGAGCGTGAAGCCGCGCAGAAGGCCAAGGCCATCGCCGAGGCCAATGCCATCCAGGACGCCGCTGACGAGGCCCGCCGCAAGGCCGAGCCGCGCCAGGAGCGTCCCAAGCCCGGCGCAGGCGTCGCCAAGCCCGATGCACCCGACCAGGCCTCGATCGAGGCTGCGGCCTCGCGCGCCGAGACCAAGGGCGTCTCCACCGGCGTGGCCCGCAAGACCGACCGCGCTGCCGATCGCCCTGATCGCGACAAGGCCGCCAAGGCCAAGACCGATGACGCCCGCCGCGGCGGCAAGCTGTCGCTGAACCAGGCGCTGAACGGCGAGGCCGGCCGCCCGCGCAGCATGGCCGCCATGAAGCGCAAGCAGGAGCGGACCCGCCAGAAGGCGATGGGCCAATCCGCCCGCGCCGAAAAGCAGTTCCGCGAAGTGCGCCTGCCCGAGACCATCGTGGTCCAGGAGCTGGCCAACCGCATGACCGAACGCGCCGCCGACGTGGTCAAGGCGCTGATGAAGATGGGCATGATGGTCACCGCCAACCAGCCCATCGACGCCGACACCGCCGAGCTGGTGATCGAGGAATTCGGCCACAAGGTCCTGCGCGTCAGCGACAGCGACGTCGAGCAGGTCATCGCCCCGACGGTCGACCGCGACGAGGACATGCAGCCGCGCCCGCCGATCATCACGATCATGGGCCACGTGGACCACGGCAAGACCTCGCTGCTGGACGCGATCCGCAAGGCGTCCGTCGTCTCGGGCGAGGCCGGTGGCATCACCCAGCATATCGGCGCCTATCAGGTGACAACCGACAGCGGTGCCGTCCTGTCCTTCCTGGACACGCCGGGCCACGCGGCCTTCACCTCGATGCGCGCCCGTGGCGCCAACGTGACCGATATCGTGGTTCTGGTGGTTGCGGCGGACGACGCCGTGATGCCCCAGACCATCGAGGCCATCAACCACGCCAAGGCTGCCAAGGTGCCGATGATCGTGGCGATCAACAAGATCGACAAGCACGAGGCCGACCCGCAGAAGGTCCGCACCGACCTGCTGCAGCATGAGGTGGTCGTCGAGGCCATGTCCGGCGACGTGCAGGATGTCGAGGTCTCGGCCAAGACCGGCCTGGGTCTGGACAACCTGCTGGAGGCCATCGCGCTTCAGGCCGAACTGCTGGAGCTGCGCGCCAACCCGAACCGTGCCGCACAGGGCGCGGTGATCGAGGCGCAGCTGGATGTCGGACGCGGCCCCGTGGCCACCGTCCTGGTCCAGCACGGCACCCTGCGCCGCGGCGACATCTTTGTCGTGGGCGAGCAGTGGGGCAAGGTCCGCGCGCTGATCAACGACAAGGGCGACCGCGTCGAGGAAGCCGGCCCGTCCGTCCCGGTCGAGGTTCTGGGCCTCAACGGCACCCCCGAGGCCGGCGACGTGCTGAACGTGGTCGAGACCGAGGCCCAGGCCCGCGAGATCGCCGAGTTCCGCGCCCAGCAGACCAAGGACAAGCGCGCCGCAGCCGGTGCCGCGACCACGCTGGAGCAGATGATGGCCAAGGCCAAGGCGGACGTGAACGTGTCCGAACTGGCGGTCGTCCTCAAGGCCGACGTGCAGGGTTCGGCCGAGGCCATCGTGCAGGCCCTGGAAAAGGTCGGCAACGACGAGGTCCGCGTCCGCGTGCTGCATTACGGCGTCGGTGCGATCACCGAATCCGATGTGGGCCTGGCCGAGGCGTCGGGCGCACCGGTCATCGGCTTCAACGTCCGGGCCAACGCTCCGGCCCGCAATGCCGCCAACCAGAAGGGGGTCGAGATCCGCTATTACTCGATCATCTACAACCTGCTGGACGACATCAAGGCCGCCGCTTCGGGCATGCTGTCCAACGAGATCCGCGAGAACTTCATCGGTTACGCGACGATCAAGGAGGTCTTCCGGGTCACGGGCGTCGGCAACGTCGCCGGCTGTCTGGTCACCGAAGGCGTGGCACGCCGTTCGGCCGGCGTCCGTCTGCTGCGCGACAACGTGGTCATCCACGAGGGCACGCTCAAGACGCTCAAGCGCTTCAAGGATGAGGTCAAGGACGTCCAGTCCGGCCAGGAATGCGGCATGGCCTTCGAGAACTACGACGACATCCGCCCCGGCGACGTCATCGAGATCTTCGAGCGCGAAGAGGTCGTGCGCACGCTCTGATCAGGCTGCAACAGATTACGGGAACCGGGCGGTGCAGCAGCATCGCCCGGTTTTTTCATGCCCGCGGGCGCGGCCATCCGCCGGGGCCAAGCCCTGCCCGATGGACGACATGGCAAAGGGGGCGATCCTTTCGGATCACCCCCGCGCTATCGTCCGTCGATCTGGCGCAACCCCTCGCTTGCGCCCGATCTTGTCAGTGGCCGACCGGCTTGCCCTCGAAAGTGCGGTTGCCGACGCGGACCAGAATGTTGCCGTTCGAGGTTGCCCCCTCGAAAAGCCCTTGGATCGAGATATAGCTGCCGATCGAAATCGTGCGAATCATGTCAAGCCCTCCTCTGTGCCCTGAAACAAAGTTAGTCATGAAATGGTTAAAGAAGCGTTCATAACTTAACCATCTAGGACTTTTTTCAGCAGTCAGGCAACCGGATCCGTCGAATTTGCGACACTATAGCCACATCTGCAGGGCGGGAATCAGCGGAACATCCGCTGCGGGCATAGGGTAATTGCGCAAATCGCCTGCCCTGACCCAGGCCAGGCCCTGCCCCTCGAGGGGTTGCACGATTCCCTCCCACCGCCGGCAGGCAAAGACCGGCATCAACAGATGAAATGTGTCATAGCTGTGACTGGCAAAGGTCAGCGGCGCCAGGCAGCTGTTCCAGGTGCGGATGCCCAGCTCCTCCTCCAGTTCGCGGATCAGGGCGGTCTCGGGGGTCTCTCCGTGTTCGACCTTGCCGCCCGGAAACTCCCACAGGCCTGCCATGGGCTTGCCCTCGGGGCGCTGCGCCAGAAGCACGCGCCCGTCGGGATCGATCAGCGCCACGGCGGACACCAGGACGGTCTTCACGACCGGTAATCCGCGTTGATGTCGATATAGCCATGCGTCAGATCGCAGGTCCACACCGTCCGCGCCCCCTGCCCCAGCCCCAGGTGGACGCTGATCCGCAGCTCCTGGCCCTGCATATAGGCGCTGGCCGCGGCCTCGTCGTAATCCGGGTCGCGCCAGCCGTCGCGCGCGACGACCATGTCACCGAAGGCGATCCGCAACCGGTCGCGGTCGGCCTGCGCGCCCGACTTGCCCACGGCGGCGACGATGCGGCCCCAGTTGGCGTCCTGTCCGGCGATGGCGGTCTTGACCAGCGGCGAATTGGCGATGGCCATGGCCACGCGATGCGCGTCCGCGTCATCGGTGGCGCCGGTCACGGCGATCTCGACGAACTTGGTCGCGCCCTCGCCATCGCGGACGACCTGATGGGCCAGATCGCGCATCACGCCATGCAGCGCGGTCACGAAATCGCGCCCCGCCGGGCTGTCCAGATCGGTGATGGGCGCGCCCGCCCCCTGCCCGGTCGCCGCCAGGATCAGCGCATCCGAGGTTGAGGTGTCGCTGTCCACCGTGATCGCGTTGAAGGTCGTGTCCAGCCCTGAGGACAGCGCCTGCTGCAGCACGCCCGCGGGGACCGCGGCATCCGTGAACAGATAGACCAGCATCGTCGCCATGTCGGGCGCGATCATCCCTGACCCCTTGGCGATGCCCACGATGCGGGTGCCGTCCGCCAGGGTCGCGGACGCGCCCTTGGGGAAGGTGTCGGTGGTCATGATCGCGCGGGCGGCATCGGCCACTCCTCCCGCGTCCAGACCGCGGGCCAGATCGCCCGTGATGGCCACGATCCGCTCATGCGGCAGCGGCTCTCCGATGACGCCGGTCGAGGACGTGAAGACCCGCCCCTGCGGCAGGTCCAGCGCCTCGGCCACCGCCGCGCAGACCGCATCGACCGAGGCCTGCCCCCGCGCGCCGGTAAAGGCGTTGGCATTGCCCGAATTGATCAGGATCGCCGCGCCGTCCGGCGCATCGCCCCCCTGCGCCAGCTTGGCCTGGTTGTCCAGGATGCAGGCCGCGCGCGTGGATGACCGGGTGAAGGCCCCGGCCACCGTGCTGCCCGGCGCGATGCGGATCAGCGTGACGTCACTGCGGCCCTGATACTTGATCCCCGCGGCGGCGCTGGCGAAATCGACGCCCGCGATCACCGGCAGGTCGGGAAACCGCGCCGGCGCCAGCGGGGATACGGGCAGTCCCGCCTTGCCCATCAGTTCGCCTCCAGCAGGTCGGCGCGGTCCAGCAGGGCGGGGTCGACGCCCTCGGTCTTCTGAACGTCGGCCTCATCGACCAGGCGGGCGATCTCGGCCTCGACCTTTTCGCGCAGGACCATCTGGGCGATCTGGTCGCGGACCTCGGCCAGGGGGGGCGCCTCGCGCAGGCGGGTCTCGTTCAGGCGGATCACATGCCAGCCGAACTCGGTCTGGACCGGGTCGCTAAGCTGGCCCGGCTCCATCGCCGACACGGCCTCGGCAAAGGGCGCGACCATCTGATCGGCCGAGAACCAGCCCAGATCGCCGCGGTTCGGGCCCGAGGGGCCGGTCGAATTGGCCTCGGCCACGTCGCCGAAATCGGCGCCGCCCTCGACCTCGGCCTTCAGCGCGGTGGCCTCCTCCTCGGTCTCGACCAGGATATGGGCGGCGTTGTATTCGGTCACGCTGCCCGCGTCCTGGAACAGCCGGTCATAGCTGGCCTGAACCTCGGCATCGGTCGGCTCGGCCTCGGCGATCTGGGCCACGGTGGCCGAGGCCAGGGTGTTGCGCCGCTGCAGCTCCAGCTGGGCGCGCACGGCCGGGGTGTCGGCGGCGGCATCGGCCACGGCGGTCTGGCGAACCAGCTGGTCCAGCATCATGTCCCACAGCGCGGGCGCGGGCATGCCCGCCATGGCCGGGTCCTGGATCGACTGCTTCATCACGATCATCTGGCCCAGGGTGATCTCCTGGCCGTTGACGGTCGCGACGACCTGGTCGGCATCCTGCGCCAGGGCCGGCACGGACAGCACCGCCGTCAGGGCAGAGGCCAGCAAAAACGATCGGGTCATGGGACGGGTCCTTTCACGGCGCGCGCCCCTGCCGGGACCGGGCCAACATTGACAGTCAGGCAGGCGGGCCCTACATCCAGACCAACTCCGTGGAAGGCGCCGCCGCCGCGTTCGTTCTGGCCCCTGATACGGCAAGGCGACCGGTGCGGGCAAGTGGGCGCCCGGTGACGTGCCTTCCCGACAACGTGATGGCGAAGGTAACATGATCGGTAATCTGGCAAAGATGGTCTTTGGCACGCCCAACGACCGCAAGGTCAAGGGCACGCGGCCCCTGGTGGCGCAAATCAACGCCCTTGAGGAGCAGTTCCGCGCGCTGTCCGATCAGGGCCTGATCGACAAGACGGCCGAGTTTCGGACCCGTGTGGCGGGGGGCGCGTCGCTGGACGACATCCTGCCCGAGGCCTTTGCCAATTGCCGCGAAGGCGCGCGCCGCGCCCTGGGCCTGCGGGCCTTCGACGTGCAGCTGATGGGCGGGATCTTCCTGCATCAGGGCAACATCGCCGAGATGAAGACCGGCGAGGGCAAGACCCTGGTCGCGACCTTCCCCGCCTATCTGAACGCGCTGTCGGGCAAGGGCGTGCATGTCGTCACCGTCAACGACTATCTGGCCAAGCGCGACGCCGAATGGATGTCCAAGGTCTTTGCCCAGCTGGGCATGACCTGCGGCGTGGTCGTCCCCTTCCAGCCCGAGGACGAAAAGCGCGACGCCTATGCCTGCGACGTGACCTATGCCACCA
Source organism: Paracoccus hibiscisoli (assembly GCF_005048265.1). Classification (GTDB taxonomy): domain Bacteria; phylum Pseudomonadota; class Alphaproteobacteria; order Rhodobacterales; family Rhodobacteraceae; genus Paracoccus; species Paracoccus hibiscisoli. The sequence goes on along the minus strand of NZ_SUNH01000005.1, from coordinate 72,124 downwards.
ACAACGAGCTGGGCTTCGACTATCTGCGCGACAACATGAAGGGCAGCGTGGCCGAGATGGTCCAGCGCGGCCACAATTACGCCATCGTCGATGAGGTCGACAGCATCCTGATCGACGAGGCGCGCACGCCCCTGATCATCAGCGGCCCGTCGCAGGACCGCAGCGAGCTGTACAAGGTGCTGGACGCCTATGTGCCGCTGCTGACTGAGGAGCATTACAAGCTGGACGAGAAGGCGCGCAACGCGACCTTCACCGAGGAGGGTAACGAGTTCCTGGAACAGCGCCTGACCGCGGATGGCGTCCTGCCCGAGGGGCAGACGCTGTACGATCCGGAATCGACCACCATCGTCCACCATGCCAGCCAGGCCCTGCGCGCGCACAAGCTGTTCCTGCGCGACCAGCATTACATGGTCCGCGAGGGCGAGGTCGCGCTGATCGACGAATTCACCGGCCGCATGATGAAGGGCCGCCGCCTGTCCGACGGTCTGCACCAGGCGATCGAGGCCAAGGAGGGCGTGGAGATCCAGCCCGAGAACGTCACCCTGGCATCGGTGACTTTCCAGAACTATTTCCGGCTTTACGACAAGCTGGGCGGGATGACCGGCACGGCCTCGACCGAGGCCGAGGAATTCGCCGAGATCTACAAGCTGGGCGTGGTCGAGGTGCCCACCAATCGCGGCGTCGCCCGCATCGACGAGCATGACCGCGTCTATCGCACCGCGCAGGAAAAATACGCCGCCGTGGTCGAAGCCATCCAGGAGGCCCATGCCAAGGGCCAGCCCATGCTGGTCGGCACCACCAGCATCGAGAAATCCGAGATGCTGTCGGCGCTGCTGCAAAAGGACGGAATTCCGCATAACGTGCTGAACGCCCGCCAGCACGAGGCCGAGGCGCAGATCGTCGCCGATGCCGGCAAGATCGGCGCGGTGACCATCGCCACCAACATGGCCGGTCGCGGCACCGACATCCAGCTGGGCGGCAATGTCGAGATGAAGGTCATGGAGGCCCTCAAGGCCGACCCCGAGGCCGATCCCGACGCGCTGCGCGCCCGCATCGAGGCCGAGCATGCCGACGAGAAGGCCCGCGTCCTGGAGGCCGGAGGCCTGTTCGTCCTGGGCACCGAACGCCACGAATCGCGGCGCATCGACAACCAGCTGCGCGGCCGGTCGGGCCGTCAGGGCGATCCGGGGCGGTCGCTGTTCTTCCTGTCGCTGGATGACGACCTGATGCGGATCTTTGGGTCCGAACGTCTGGACAAGGTGCTGTCCACCCTGGGCATGAAGGAGGGCGAGGCGATCATTCACCCTTGGGTGAACAAGTCGCTGGAACGCGCCCAGGCCAAGGTCGAGGGCCGGAACTTTGACACGCGCAAGCAGCTGCTGAAATTCGACGACGTGATGAACGACCAGCGCAAGGCGATCTTTGGCCAGCGCCGCGAGATCATGGACAGCGAGGAGGTGGGCGAGATCACCGCCGACATGCGCCATCAGGTGATCGACGACCTGATCGACGATCACATGCCCGCGCGCAGCTATGCCGACCAGTGGGACGCCGAGGGGCTGAAGACCGCGGTGCGCGAACGGCTGAACCTGAACCTGCCGATCCCGGACTGGGCGGCCGAGGATGGCGTGGACCATGACGTGATGCGCGAGCGGATCACCGAGGCCAGCGATACCTATATGGCCGACAAGGCCGCGGCCTTCGGGCCCGAGACGATGGTGCAGATCGAAAAGCAGGTCCTGCTGCAGCAGATCGACCACAAATGGCGCGAGCATCTGATGACGCTGGACCATCTGCGCTCGGTCGTGGGGTTCCGCGGCTATGCGCAGCGTGACCCGCTGTCGGAATACAAGACCGAGGCGTTCCAGCTGTTCGAGACGCTGCTGGACGGGCTGCGCTTCGATGTGACGCAGCGGCTGTGCCAGATCCGGCCCCTGACCCAGGCCGAGCGCGACGAGATGACCGCCCAGATCGCCCGCCAGAGCCAGGCCGCGCAGACGCAGATGGAGGCCAGCCCTCCGGCCCCCGCCGAGCAGCCGGGCGCTGCCGGACAGATCGGCGCCCGCCCCGGTTTCGACGAGGCGGACCCCTCGACCTGGGGGAACCCGGCGCGCAACGACCTGTGCCCCTGCGGCTCGGGGAAGAAGTTCAAGCACTGCCACGGCGCGATCTGAGCCGAAGCCGTCGCGCGGATTGCGTCCCGCGACGGCGGCCGCGCCCGCCGGGCGGGGGCTGCGCCCCCACCACGGTCGGGCGCGACGGGGCGGTTCCCGCCCCTAGCCCAGCCGCGTCGGCAGTGCCCAGCCGCGGAGCAGGTCATCCGGTGTCATGGGCCGCTTGCCCGCCCGCTGCGCCAGTGTGATGCGCACCGCCCCGGTGCCGCAGGCGACGGTGAAATCCGGCAGGACGGTGCCCGGTGTATCGGAACCCTGCGCCAGCGTGCTGGACAGGAGTTTGACGCGTTCGTCGCCCACCATGCACCATGCGCCCGGGAAGGGCGACAGGCCGCGGATCTGGCGGTCGATCTGTTCGGCGGGCTGGGTCCAGTCGATGCGGGCCTCGGCCTTGTCGATCTTGGCGGCGTAGGTCACGCCCGCCTCGGGCTGCGGCACCGCAGACAGCGGCAGGCGGTCCAGCACGTCGGTGATCAGCGCGGCGCCCATCGTGGACAGGCGGTCGTGCAGCGCTCCTGTGGTCTCATCCGGGCCGACGGGGGTGCGTTCCAGCGCCAGGACCGGGCCGGTATCCAGCCCCGCCTCCATCTGCATGATCGCGACGCCGGTCTCCGAATCTCCCGCCAGGATCGCGCGATGGATCGGCGCCGCCCCCCGCCAGCGCGGCAGGATCGAGGCGTGAATGTTCAGGCAGCCCAGCCGCGGCGCGTCCAGCACCGGCTGCGGCAGGATCAGGCCGTACGCCACCACCACCGCCACATCCGCCTGCAGCGCCGCGAAATCGGCCTGATCGGCCGCATCGCGCAGCCGGGCGGGCGTGCGCACCGGCAGGCCCAGCGCCTCGGCCGCCTGCTGGACCGCGGAAGGGCGCGGTTTCTGCCCCCTGCCCGCGGCGCGGGGGGGCTGGGAATAGACGGCCACGACCTCATGGCGCGCGGCCAGCGCCTGCAGGGCGGGCACGGAAAAATCGGGCGTGCCCATGAAGATCACGCGCATCGGCGTCTCCTTGTCGGTTGGCCCTCAGCGCCGCGACAGCTTGGCCGATCGCGCGACCAGCATCTTGCGGCGCAGGGGGGTCAGGTGGTCCACATAGACGCGGCCCGCCAGATGGTCGATCTGATGCTGCACGCTGGTGGCCCAGAGGCCGACGAAATCGCGATCCTCCATCACCCCCTGATCGTTCAGGAACCGCACCGTCACCGCGCGGGGGCGGGTCACGGGCGCGGACACGCCGGGCAGGTTGGGGCTGGCCTCGTCGTGGACGCGCATCTGGCCGCTGGCATGCAGCACCTGCGGGTTGGCCATGCGCACCGCCTGGCCGCGCGCGGATGAGGCATCGACCACGGCCAGCGCCATCATGATGCCGATCTGGGGCGCGGCCAGGCCCACGCCGGGCATCGCCTCCATCGTGTCGATCATGTCGTCCCAGATCATGCGGACGGTGTCGGTCACGGCCTCGACCGGGTCGGCGGGTCGGTGCAGGCGCGGGTCGGCATAGGGCAGAAAGGGTCGGGTGGCCATGTCAGTCCTTCACGATCAGCAGGCCGTCCAGATGATCGGCCTCGTGCTGCGCGATGCGCGCAGGCAGTCCCTCCATGTCGCGCAGATGATAGCGCCCGTCCAGATCGTACCACGCAATGCCGATGCGCAGGGACCGCGTGACCGCGACCGGGCGGTCGGGGATGGACAGGCACTGCTCCTGCTGGGTTTCGGTTTCGGGGGACTGCACCAGGATCTCGGGGTCGCACAGGACCAGCGGATCGGGCGCGCCGTCCTTCCAGCCCGCATCCATCACGAAGATGCGCCGCGCGACGCCGATCTGCGGCGCGGCCAGACCGCGCCCGCCCGCGTGATACATCGTCGCCAGCAGATCGGCCGCCAGCGCGCGCAGCGCCGGCCCGCTGAGAAAGCCCGCCGGTTCGCAGCGCAGGCGCAGCCGCGGGTCGGGCCACAGCACGATGTCGCGCAGGGTGCCGCCCGCCAGATCGCCCGTCAGATCGGGGCGCGTCCAGCCGCTGGCACCCGCGCGCTCAGGCACGGGCCAGGTCTCGCTTCAGCTTGACCATCTTGCGGGTGATCATCTGGCGCTTGATGGCGGACAGGTGGTCGATGAACAGAACCCCCTCCAGGTGGTCCAGCTCGTGCTGGGCGCAGGTGGCCCACAGCGCGTCGAACTCACGCTCGTGGGTCTTGCCGTCCAGGCCCAGCCAGCGCATGCGGATCTGGGCGGGGCGCGTCACCTCTCCGTATTGCTCGGGGATGGACAGGCAGCCCTCCTCATAGGTGTTCAGCGCCTCGGATTGCCAGACCACCTCGGGGTTGACCAGCACCAGCGGCGCGGGTTCGGCCTCGGGCTCGCGGGTGGCGTCCATGGTGAAGACGCGCAGCCCCACGCCGATCTGCGGCGCGGCCAGACCGATGCCGGGCGCGTCATACATCGTGGCCAGCATGTCGGCGGCCAGGGTCTCGATCTCGGGCGTGATGCGGGAAACGGGCTGGGCCACCTTCTTCAGGCGCGGGTCGGGGTGGATCAGGATGGGTCTCAGGCTCATGGCATCGGATTTAGGCCAAGCCTTCACCATAAGCAACAACCCCGCTATGCAAGGCGTGTCGCACCCCCAAGGAGGCCGCCATGACCCACCCCGATTTCGACCGCATCATCGACCGCCGCGGCACGCAGTGCAGCAAATGGGACGACATGCAGGCGGCCTATGGCGTGGACCCCGATGACGGGCTGGCCATGTGGGTGGCCGACATGGATTTCGCGCCCCCCGCCTGCGTGCAGGCTGTGGTGGACCGGGCGGCGGCGCATGGCGTCTATGGCTATCCGGGCGCGAACCCGCCCTATCTGGCGGCGATCGGCTGGTGGATGGAGCATCGCCACGGCTGGCGGATCGACCCGTCCTGGGTGCTGACCTGCGCGGGGCTGGTCAACGCCGTGGCGATGGCGATGGCCGCTTATACCCAGCCCGGCGACGGGGTGATCGTGATGGCGCCGGTCTATCACGCCTTTGGCCGGGTCATCCGCGCGGGCGGGCGCGACCTGGTCGAGCTGCCACTCGCCATGGAGGACGGCCAATACATCATGGACTGGCCCGCATGGGAGGCGATGCTGACCGGACACGAGCGCATGCTGATCCTGTGTTCGCCCCACAATCCCGGCGGCCGCGTCTGGTCCGAGGATGAGCTGCGCCAGGTCGCCGATTTCTGCATCCGCCACGACCTGATCCTGATCTCGGACGACATCCATGCCGATCTGGTCCTGCCGGGCGCCCCGCGCCACCGCATGATGGCGACCGTCGCGCCGCAGGTGGCCGACCGCCTGGTGACGCTGACCGCGGCGACCAAGACCTTCAACATCGCCGGCGTCCATATCGGCAACGCGATCATCGCCGACCCGACCCTGCGCGCGCGGTTCCAGGGCGCGCTGGCCGCGGCGGGGGTGTCGCCCGCGATGCTGGGCCAGGACATGGTCGCCGCCGCCTATTCGCCCGAGGGCGCGGCCTGGGTCGATGCGCTGGTCGATTATCTGGACGGCAACCGCCGCCTCTTCGACGACGCGGTGAACGCGATTCCGGGGCTGCGGTCGATGCCGTTGCAGGCAACCTATCTGTCCTGGGTCGATTTCCGCGCCACCGGCATGACCAATGCCGAGATCACCCGCCGCATCCAGACCGACGCCCGCATCGCCGCCAATCATGGCGCGACCTTCGGGCGGGGCGGCGACGGCTTCATGCGGTTCAACATCGCCACGCCCCGCGCCCGCGTGATCGAGGCGACCGACCGCCTGGCCGCGGCCTTCGCCGATCTGCAGTAAGGCAACACCAGCGTGCGTTGTCGGTGTACAGCCTGTGCACGTCCTGTGCATGAGGGGTGGCCGGGCTGTGCGCCCCCCCCGGCCGCGTTGCAACCCGGACGCGCTGACCCTATATAGCGCCAAACCCGAACCCCAAAGGCACCCCGCATGGTCTATCTGGATTTCGAAAAACCGCTCGCCGATATCGAGGGCAAGGCCGAGGAACTTCGCGCCATGGCCCGCAAGGGCGAGGGGGCCGTCGATCTGGAAAAAGAGGCCGCGGCGCTGGACGCCAAATCCGGCGACCTGCTGCGCGATCTGTACAAGTCCTTGGACCCGTGGCGGAAAACCCAGGTCGCCCGCCATCCCGACCGCCCCCATTGCAGCGATTACATCGCCGCCTTGTTCACCGAATACACCCCCCTTGCCGGCGACCGTGCCTTTGGCGACGACCATGCGGTGATGGGGGGGCTTGCGCGCTTCAACGACGCGCCCTGCGTGGTGATCGGGCACGAGAAGGGCAACGACACCAAATCGCGCATCCACCACAATTTCGGCATGGCCCGCCCCGAGGGCTATCGCAAGGCGATCCGCCTCATGGACATGGCGCACCGGTTCCGCCTGCCCGTGATCACGCTGGTCGACACGCCCGGCGCCTATCCCGGCAAGGGCGCCGAGGAGCGCGGCCAAAGTGAGGCCATCGCCCGCTGCACCATGAAATGCCTTGAGATCGGCGTGCCGCTGGTCAGCGTCATCATCGGCGAGGGTGGGTCCGGCGGGGCCGTGGCCTTCGCCACTGCGAACCGCATCGCCATGCTGGAGCATTCGATCTATTCGGTGATCTCGCCCGAGGGCTGCGCCTCGATCCTGTGGAAGGACGCGGAAAAGATGCGCGACGCCGCCGAGGCGCTGCGCCTGACCGCACAGGACCTGAAGAAGCTGGCCGTCATCGACCGCATCATCCCCGAGCCTCTGGGCGGCGCACAGCGCGCCCCCGCCGAGGCGATCCAGGCCGTGGGCCAAGAAATCGCCGCCATGCTGGCCGAGATGACCGACCAGAAACCCGCCCAACTGATCAAGGACCGCCGGGCCAAGTTCGTGGCCATGGGCTCCAAGGGTCTGGCGGCCTGACGCACACGAATCTGTGACCGACCTGCAACAGCCGCCCTGAAACGGGGCGGCTGTTTCCACATGCCATCTTGCGCGACATGCAAGCCTGGGCCAGCGTGGGGGCCTGCCTGCACCCCATGCGCGAAAGGAGGGGCCTTATGACATCACGTTCCAATGCCCCCGCCCTGACCCGCACCGGTCCGCTGCGCGCCCTGTCGTCGCGACAAGACGCCTGACCGCCGCAAGGCAGATCCACCCGACGCCCTGACCTGACACGACCGCATCCTGCGGGCCTGTCCGCTTGGCGTCATCCCATCCCTGAACCCCAACGACCGCACAAGGCCCCGCCCTGTCCGGTCCCTTTTTCGGAGAGCCCGATGATTGCCGACCTGAATCCGCAAAGCGCCCGCCTGCGTCCCGCGATCCACCGCCTGATGGCCCGACATGGTGCGACGGCGGTCCTGTGGGCCGCGATCCGCGCCGCCCTGCTGCCACGGCGCAGGCGGCCCAGGCCACCGGACCCCTATCACCTCAGCCCGCATATGCGGCGCGACATCGGCCTGCCGCCCGCAGGCCCGTCCGTCCCCCGCTATTACGAGCTGAGATAGCGATCGCTCCGGGCGGCGTCATCGGCGTCGCCCGGTTCCGGCAGGGCCAGCCCGGCCTCGGCCATCAGGCGGTCGGAATGGGTCTCGATCTCGGCCTGCAGGCGCGGCATGAAGCCGTCGGCGGGCACGTCGGGACCGATCACCGGCAGGAACTCGACCACGGCGCGACCGGGGCGGATGCCCCACCCGCCGCGCGGCCAGAACAGGCCGGTGTTCACCGCCACCGGCACCACCGGCAGACCGGTCGCGGCGCGGATCGTGGCCACGCCCTGCTTGTAGGATTTGCGCTGCCCCGGCAGGGTGCGGGTGCCTTCGGGATAGATGATCAGCTGGCCCAGCCCCTCGCCCGACATGCGCTGGTTGATGGTGGCGCTGATCGCGGCCATCGCGTCGCGCCCGCGCGAGCGGTCGATGGGAATGCAGCCGGTCTTCCACGCATACCAGCCCATGACGGGCACGCGCATCACCTCGCGCTTCATGATGAAGGCGCGGCGGGGCACGGCATGGGCGATGACCATGATGTCCCAGAACGATTGGTGTTTCGCCGCGACGATGCAGTCGTCGGTGGGCGGCGTGCCGCGGATCTCGCAGGTCAGGCGCAGATGCACCCGCGCGGCCCAGACCATATAGGCGATCCAGCGGGTGGCGATGCGGTTCGCGCCCGCGCGCCCGTGGCGCAAAGCGGGCAGGCCCAGCAGGCCGATGACCAGCGTGGCCAGGCCCACATGCAGATAGAACAGGATGTTCTGAACGTATTGCCAGGGTGTCAGGGCACCCGGACGCGGGTCGTTCATCGCACGGCCTCCAGCATGTTCAGCGCGGCCCACCGCGTCGCGGCAAAGCCCACCACCGCCGCGATCAGCGGAATGGTCAGCGGCAGCAGCCAGTCCCAGCCCTGAAAGCCCAAGCCCGTCATGAAGCCGCCCGCCGCGCTGGTATCGGGCAGGATGGCGATGCCCGCCATGCCCGCCAGCGTGCCTACCGCAGACCCCATCGCCGCGCGCCGGGTGAACCGGCGCACGAAGGCCGTGGCGATGGTCAGGTCGCGCGCCCCGATCAGGCGCAGCACGCGGATCACCTGGACATTCGCGGCCAGCGCCGCCTTGGCCGCCAGCGTGATCATCGCGGCCGAGGCCGCCCCGATCAGCAGCAGCGACACGATCCCCAGCATCCGCAGCCGGTTCGCGGCCGTGACCAGCGGGCGGCGCCATTCGGTATGATCGTCCAGAACCGCGCCGGGCACCTCGGCCTCCAGGCGCAGGCGCAGGCCCTCGGTGTCGAAACCCGCATCGACGGGCAGGTCGATCAGCGCGGGGACGGGCAGCGCATCGACCGGCATGTCGGGGCCGAACCACGGCTCCAGCAGGGTGGCGACATCCTCGGGGGGCAAAAGGCGCGGCGTGCCGGTGCCCGGTGTCGTCTGCAGGATGGTCATCGCGGCCTGGGCCAGCGCGTCCTGATCGGCGGCGGGCGCGCTGACGCGCACCGTCACGCTGCCGGCCAGTTCGGACGACCAGCGGTCGGCCAGCCGCCCCGTGGCCAGCGCCAGCGCCAGCGCAAAGACCGCCAGGAACGCCATCGCGCCCGCCGAGAACAGCGTCAGCTGCGCGGTGAACCCGGTCGGCGGCACGATCCGGTCGCCCGCGCCCCCCTTGTCGCCCATCAGGCCCTGCCACAGCGATCCGATGTTCATGCGCGCGCTCATAGATCCGCCCCCGCCAGATGCAGGCTGCCGCCGGTGATCCGCAGGACGCGCGCCGTGACCTGCGCCTTGGTCGCGCGGATCAGGTTCAGGTCATGGGTGGCCACCAGCACGGTCTTGCCCGACTTGTTCAGCTCGATCAGCAGTTGCATCAGCCGCATGGACATCTCCCAGTCCAGGTTGCCCGTCGGCTCATCCGCCAGCACCAGGTCGGGCGACAGGATCACCGCGCGGGCCAGCGCCGCCCGCTGGCGTTCGCCGCCCGACAGCGACGGCGGCAGGGCGCGGGCGTGATGGGTCAGCTGAACCCAGCCCAGCAGATCGCGCAGCGCCTCCATGTCCACGGCCTCTCCGGCGATGGTCAGGGGCAGGGCCACGTTCTCGGCCACGGGCAGATGGTCCAGGAATTGCGGGTCCTGATGGACCACGCCCACGCGGCGGCGCAGATCGGCGATGTCGTCGCGCGACAGGGCGCGCATGTCCTGGCCGAATGCGGTCATCTGGCCCGAACTGGGCAGCAGATCCGCAAAGCACAGGCGCAAGAGCGTCGTCTTGCCCGAACCCGACGGCCCGGTCAGGAAATGGAACATGCCCGGCTGCAGGGTCAGCGTCATGCCCGACAACAGCTCGTCCTGGCCGTGATAGCCAAAGCCGACATCCCGCATCTCGATCAAGCGCCACCTCTTTTCCGCTCTGGCCCGTCTGATGCGGGCCCTGCCTGCCGGCGCGTCTTGGAAGCCGGACCTGCGCTTGATAGAACAGCGCCACGACGAATGCGAGGGTGGCATGGCTGAATTCACGTTGATCTGTCCGGGTTGCGGTGCGGAATACGCCCTGCCCCGCGATGCCATCCCCCCCATGGGCCGCGAGGTCGAATGCAGCGATTGCGGCCATGTCTGGCAGGCCCGTCCCCCCGCCCCCGAGGGCCGCCTGGATCTGGGCAGCTTCACCCGCCCGCGCGCGTCCGACGCCCTGCGCTTCGACGAGGACGACTCGCGCCCCGCCCCACCCCTGCCCCCGGCCAGCAAGCGCCTGCCCCCCGATGTCCTGGACATCCTGCGCGACGAGGTCGAGCATGAACGCCGCCTGCGCGAGGCCGAGGCGCAGCCCGCCCCCGGGCACCCCTCCGATGAGATCGAGTGGCCCGCCACCACGGTGGTTCTCCCCGATCCGGGCGGCCCCGCGCCCAATCCCGGGGGGCCGACCGTGATCCGCCACCCGGCCACCCGTCCCGCACCGGAACCCCGCCCCGCGCCATCCCCCGCCCCCGTGGCACAGCCGAAGCCCAGGACGGAACCCCAGGCCGCAACCGAACCGAATCCGACGCCGCGGCCCGTGCCGACCGCCCCACAGCGCGACGCCGTATCCGGGCCGCAACGCGGCGGCTTTGCCCTGGGGTTCGGGCTGATGCTGGCGGTCACGGGGGCGGTGGTCGCGGTCTATCTGCTGGCCCCGGCCCTGGCCGGGCGCGAGGACGCGCTGTCGCGCCAGCTGCTGTCCTGGCGCGCCGATCTGGACGCGCTGCGCCTGTGGCTGGCGCAGGTGGTCGGGCGATAGGCCCTCAGAACCGGTCCAACAGGCGGCCCAGATAGTCACGCTCGTCCTGGGGGCGGTCGGGCTGACCGCTGCGGCGGCGGATCTCGTCCAGCAGATCGCGGGCGCGGCGCGCCGGGTCGGCGCCTTCGGCCAGCGGATCGCCATTCGTGATCACGTTCCCCCCGCCCGAGCTTTCCCGCCCCAGAGGGTCCAGCATCGGCCGCCCCTGATAGGGCTGCCGCCCCGGCCCGCCCTCGGCGGTCTGGCCGGGCTGCTGTCCCGGCTGCTGGCCATCCTGACCCTGTTCGCCCTGCTGACCCTCCTGCCCCTGCTGGGCCAACATGTCGCCAAGGGCGCGCATCCCCTCGCGCATGGACTGGATCGCGTCGGCCTGCCGCTGCAGCGCCTGCCCCGGATCGCCGTCGCGCAGGGCCTGTTCGGCCTCCTCCATGGCGCGGCCCGCCTCGTCCAGCTGGCGGCGCGCGGCATCCCCTTCGGGAGAGCCCTGCCCCGGCATCAGCCCCTGCTGCTGGCCCAGATCCTCGCGCAAGCTTCGCTGACGGTCGGCCAGACTGTCGCCGCTTTCGCCGGGCTGTTCGCCCTGGCCGAACTGGCGCTGCATGTCGCGAAACGCCTCGTCCGACAGCTGCTGCTGCTCGCGCAGCGTGTCGGCCAGGCGGTTCATCGGCTGGCTGCCTTGCTGGCCCTCTCCCTGGCCCTGGCTCTGGCTTTGCTGGACCTGCAGGTTCTCCATCATGCGGTTGAACTGCTCCAGCAGGGCCTCGGCCTCGGCCATGCGGCCCTCGTTCATCAGGCGCTGGATCTCGTCCATCATCTGCTGGATCTGGTCGCCGGTGATCGTCTGGCCCTGCTGGCCGCCGCGGTCGGGGCTGTCGGTCTGATCCTGCTGCTGGCTCTGCTGGGCCAGCATGTCGGTATAGGCCTCGGTCGCCTCGCGCAGTTCGTCCATCAGGCGCTGGATCTCATCGGGGCTGGCGCCGTTGCGGATCGCCTCGGACAGGCGTTCCTGCGCGGCGCGCATGCGTTGCAGCGCATCGGCCAGCCCGCCATCCTCCAGTTGCACGGCGGCCTCCCACAGGGCCTCGGCCAGGCGGTCGCGATCATCGGGGGCCAGCGCGCCGCCCTCCAGCAGGCCAACTGCGCCGCGCAGTTCGGCGTAAAGGTCATCCGCGACGAACCCGTCGGGCTGCCAGGTGACGGCGCGCAGGATCTCGGCGGTGCGGCCGGCATTGTCGCGCGACCACAGCAGATCGCGGCGCATCTCGATCAGCGTCGCGGCAAAGGGGTTGAAGAACCGCCGCCCCGGCAGGGCCAGGGCCATCGGGTCGGACTGGCCCACCTGCTCGATCCCGTCCACGGCGCGCAGCGTGATGCGCACGGGCAGGTTCGCCCAGGGGTGGCGCGACAGATCCTCGGCCAGCTGGCCCTGCACGGCGCGCCGGTCGCCGCGCGGCAGGGGCAGGTCCAGCGCCACCGCCTCGCGCGGCTCGGGCGCGATGGCCAGGCCGAACCGGCGATCCACGGCCTCCAGGTCCAGCGCGATCTGCGCCTGCGCCAGGACGATGCCGTGATCGTCCTCGGCCTCGAAATCCTGGATCATGCGGCCATCGGCGCGGCGCGTGGGGGCGGCGCCCGCGCGGATCACCGGCGCGGCATCGGGCAGGACGGTCACGTCCAGACGCCAGCCCGCGACCGTGATGCTGCCCGATTGTTCGGCGCGAAAGGCGGGCGCGGTCGGATCGTCGCCCGTGGCCGGGCCGATATCCTGCATGACCTCGGCCCCGCCGCCATAGAGGCGAAAGCTGACCGCGCTGCCCTTGGGCAGGTCCAGCGGCTGGCCCTCGGCCCATGCGTTCAGATAGATCGTCGGGCGGCGGGTATAGGCGGGCGGCTCGGCCCAGCCCTCCCATTGCGGGCCGGTCGGCAGGGCGGTCCCGGCCACGAGCGGGTTCACGGTCGCTGCAATCGCGCGCAGCCCTTGCCCCACCTGGCCGCCGCCGCCAAAGATCAGCGCCATGACTAGGGCCACCATCCCCGCCAGCCGCAGCGCATAGGGATCGCGCGGGGCCAGATCCGCATCGGGCCGCACCGCGCGGGCGGCCATCGCGGCATCGCGCATCTGCGCCAGATGCGCCTGCCACAGCGGCCCGTCGCCGCCGATGGCGGGGCGATCCGCCAGCGCGATCAGCGGTCGTCCGGGCAGGGTGCCGTCCAGCCGGGCCACGGCCTCGGCCGGGCGCACGCGGCGAAACAGCCACCCCCCGCGCCCCGCCGCCGCGATCACCGCCAGCAGCCACAGCCCGACCAGCCAGGGCAGCACCGCATCCGGCAGCGCCGCCACCGCCCCAAGCGCCAGCGCCGCGACCCCAAAGGCCATCAACGTGGCCAGCGGCCAGAAGGCGCGCGCGCCCCGTTCCCAGATCATGCCATAGCGGGTCAGGCGCAGGGCGCGGGCCACCGGGCCCTGCGCCATGGTCGGGATGCCCTCGGCGCTCCGGGGGCTGTCGGCCCCCGGGCTTTCGGTTCCGCGATGTCGCCGGATCAAAGCCATGCCGGGATGCTATCGCGCCCCAGCATCTCGTCATATGTCGGTCGCGCGCGGATGACGGCGAAGTGATCGCCCTGCACCAGAACCTCGGGGACCAGCGGGCGCGAATTGTATTCCGACGCCATCACCGCGCCATAGGCCCCGGCCGAGCGGAACGCGATCAGCGCCCCTGCCGACAATGCGGGCAGATCGGCGCCCTTCTGGAAGGTGTCGCCCGATTCGCAGACCGGACCCACCACGTCATAGGGGCGCACCGGCGCGCCGACCGCGGCCTCCATCACCGGGACGATGTCGTGATGCGCGCCATACATGGCCGGGCGCAGCAGGTCGTTCATCGCCGCGTCCACGATCAGGAAATCGCGCGCCTCGCCGTTTTTCACATAGATCACGCGCGACAGCAGGATGCCCGCATTGCCGACGATGTTGCGGCCCGGCTCGATCTCGATCTCGCAGCCCAGATCGCCCACAGTCTCGCGGATCACCTGGCCGTATTCGATGGGCAAAGGTGGGGCGGAATTGTCGCGGCGATAGGGGATGCCCAGGCCGCCGCCCAGATCCAGCCGGGTGATGGCATGGCCTTCGGCACGTAGCGCGCGGGTCAGCTCGGCCACCTTCAGATAGGCGGCGCGGAACGGCGCCAGATCGGTCAGCTGGCTGCCGATATGCACGTCCACGCCCACGACGCGCAGCCCCGGCAGGGACGCGGCCTCGGCATAGACCTCCATGGCGCGGGAAATCGGGATGCCGAACTTGTTGTCGGACTTGCCGGTGGCGATCTTCTCATGCGTCTTGGCGTCCACGTCGGGGTTCACGCGGATCGCCACAGGCACCGTCGCGCCCATGCTGACGCACAGCGCGGACAGGGCGCGCATCTCGGGCTCGCTCTCGATGTTGAACTGGCGGATGCCGCCCTCGATCGCCATGCGCATCTCGGGGATGGTCTTGCCCACGCCCGAGAACACGATCCGGTCGCCCGGCACACCGGCGGCCTTGGCGCGGGCATATTCCCCGCCCGAGACCACATCCATGCCCGCGCCCAGATCGCCCATCAGCTTCAGCACGGCCAGGTTGCTGTTCGATTTCACCGCAAAGCAGACCAGATGCTCGGTCCAGTCCAGCGCCTGCCGGAACAGGCCGAAATGCCGCGTCAGCGTGGCCGCGGAATAGACATAGACCGGCGAGCCGACCTGGCTTGCGATGCAGGACAGGGGCACGTCCTCGGCGTGCAACTCTCCGTTGCGATAGAGGAAATGGTCCATCTACAGATTGGCCGACACGCCGAACCGCGCGTCACCGCTGACCGAAACGCCCATCTGCTGCTGCAGGGGCTTTTCGACCGGGCGCTGCGGGGCGCCGTCCACGCCGCAGCCCGACAGGACCACGGCCGCGACAACCAGCACGACGACGATGATGACAATGTTTCTCATGCCAGTTTCTCCTTCCAGCGGGCGATCTGCGCGCGCACCTGCGCGGGCGCCGTGCCGCCATAGCTTTGGCGCGAGGCGACCGAATTGTGTACGCCCAGCACATTGAACACATCCTGCGTGATCTGACCATGCACCGATTGCATCTGCGCCAGCGACAGATCGGGCAGATCGACGCCGCCCTGTTCGGCCAGCGCCACCAGCGATCCGGTCACGTGATGGGCGTCGCGGAAGGGCAGGCCCAGCTCGCGCACCAGCCAGTCGGCCAGATCGGTCGCGGTCGAGAACCCCGCCCCCGCCGCAGCCTCCAGCCGGTCGCGGTTGGCAGTCAGGTCCGACAGCATGCCGGTCATCGCGGCCAGGGCCAGCATCAGCGTGTCGGCGGCGTCAAAGACCTGCTCCTTGTCCTCCTGCATGTCCTTGGAATAGGCCAAGGGCAGGCCCTTCATCACCGTGAACAGCGCGACCGTGGCGCCCAGGATGCGGCCGATCTTGGCGCGGATCAGCTCTGCCGCGTCGGGGTTGCGCTTTTGCGGCATGATCGACGACCCGGTCGACCACTTGTCCGACATCGACACGAACCGGAACTGCGCCGATGACCAGATCACCAGCTCCTCGGCCAGGCGCGACATGTGGACGGCGCAGATGCTGCTGGCCGCCAGGAATTCCAGCGCGAAATCCCGGTCGCTGACCGCGTCCAGCGAATTGGCCATGGGGCGGTCGAAATCCAGGGCTGCGGCGGTCATGTCGCGGTCGATGGGATAGCCCGTGCCCGCCAGCGCAGCGGCCCCCAATGGCGATTCGTTCATCCGCCGGCGCGCGTCCTGGAACCGCGACAGGTCGCGTCCGAACATCTCGACATAGGCCATCATGTGATGGCCCCAGGTCACCGGCTGCGCGGTCTGCAGGTGGGTGAAACCGGGCATGACCCAATTGGCGCCCGCCTCGGCCTGCGACAAAGCCGCGCGGATCAGCGCGGTCAGACCGTCGATGGCCGCGTCGCACTGGTCGCGCACCCACAGCCGGAAATCGGTCGCGACCTGGTCATTCCTGGACCGGCCCGTGTGCAGGCGGCCCGCGGGTTCGCCGATGATCTCCTTCAGGCGGGCCTCCACGTTCATGTGGATGTCCTCCAGGTCGGTGCGGAAGGCGAACTGGCCCGCCTCGATCTCTGACAAGACGGTGAGCAGGCCTTTCCCGATGGCCTCGGCATCGCTACCCTCGATGATGCCCGTGGCCGCCAACATGGCGGCATGGGCGCGGCTGCCCCGGATGTCCTGTGCATAAAGCCGCCGGTCGAACCCGATCGAGGCGTTGATCGCCTCCATGATCGCGTCCGGCCCGGCGGCAAAGCGCCCGCCCCACATGCTGTTGGCGGAGGTCTGGGGCCGGTCGGTCATGAATTCGTCCTTCGGAGGTCACATGCTGCGTTCCGCCCTGCTTTATACGGCCCTTGTTTTCGGTGCAAACACCGCCTTCGCGGCAGAGCCCGACTGGCAGGCCGCCCGCGAGGGGGGGCTGGACAAGCTGGTCGTGGCGGAAACCCCGGCCCCTGTGGCCCAGACCGAATTCACCGACCGCGACGGCGGCACGCACACGCTGGCCGACTGGCAGGGCAAGGTGGTGATGCTGAACTTCTGGGCGACCTGGTGCGCCCCCTGCCGCGAGGAGATGCCCGCCCTGGACCGTCTGCAGGCCGACCTGGGCGGCGACGATTTCGAGGTTGTGACCATCGCCACCGGCCGCAACGCCGTGGACCGCATCGACGCCTTCTTCGAGGAGGTCGGCGTCGAAAACCTGCCCGTGCTGCTGGACCCGCGCCAGCAGGTCGCGCGCGCGATGGGGGTCGTGGGCCTGCCCGTGACGGTCCTGATCGACCGCGAGGGGCGCGAGGTCGCCCGCTATCTGGGCGATGCGGAATGGGACTCGGACGCCGCCAAGACGCTTGTCACCCAGCTGACATCGCCCTGACCAAGGCGTGCCTGTGGCAGGTCACGACATGGTCGTTCACCATGCCCGTGGCCTGCATGAAGGCATAGGTGATCACCGGCCCGCAGAACCCGAAGCCGCGCGATTTCAGCGCCTTGGACAGGGCGTGCGATTCGGGCGTGTCGGTGGGGACGTGGCTCAGGTCCGGCCAGTCGTTCTGGATCGGGGCGCCGCCGACGAAGGACCACAACCAGGGGGCGAACCCCTCCTGCGCCTCGATGTCCAGAAAGGCGCGGGCGCCGCGGACGGTGGCCTCGATCTTGCCGCGATGGCGGATGATGCCGGGGTTGCTCAGCGCGCGGTCGATGCGCGCCGCGTCCCATGCGGCCACACGCTCGGGGTCGAACCCGTCGAATTCCGCGCGAAAGGCGTCGCGTTTCCTCAGGATGGTGATCCAGGACAGCCCGGCCTGGAACCCGTCCAGCACCAGTTTCTCCCACAGGGCGCGGGGATCACGCTCGGGCACGCCCCATTCGGTGTCGTGATAGGCGACATAGACCGGCAGGTCCCCGCACCACCCGCAGCGGTCCATCATCTGTTAACCCAAAAGTGAATTACCCGTCACATTTCACGCCAGCTTAAGCCAATATGGGCAGACTGCAAGCAGACCCGACTCGGTAAGAGGCCGCCCGTGAGCGACAGAATAATGGATAACAGCTCGCCCCTTGAGGACGCGATCCGCCATCAGGACCGCATCACCCTGGCGGCCGTCTCGGCGGCCGTCGAAAAGGGCAGCGCGACCCTGGCGTTTCAACCCATCGTGCAGGCGCAGAGGACCAAGACCCCCGCCTTCTACGAAGGGCTGATCCGCATCATCGACGACAGCGGCCGCCTGGTGCCGCTGCGCGATTTCATGCCCCAGGCCGAGGTGACCGAGCTGGGGCGCAAGATCGACTGCCTGTCGCTGTCCCTTGGCCTGCAGACCCTGGCCGAGGACCCCGGCCTGCGCCTGTCGATCAACATGTCGGCCCGGTCGATTCTGTATCCCGAATGGATCAACACGCTGCGGCGCGGCGTCTCTGACGACGTCACCCTGGGCGAGCGTCTGATCCTGGAGATCACCGAAAGTTCGGCCATGGGGATGCCGAACGAGGTTCAGGCCTTCATGGCCGAGGTGCAGGCCTATGGCATCAGCCTGGCGCTGGACGATTTCGGGGCGGGCTATACCTCGTTCCGCTATCTGCGCGACTTCTGCTTTGACATGATCAAGATCGACGGCCAGTTCATCCGCGAGATCGCGGCCAAGCCCGACAATCAGGTGCTGACCCGCGCGCTGCAATCCATCGCGCATCATTTCGACATGTTCACCGTGGCGGAATCGGTCGAGACCGCGGATGAGGCGGCATTCCTGATCGATATCGGCATCGATTGCCTTCAGGGCTACTACTTCGGCGCGCCAACCATCGCGCCGCCCTGGAAAAAGCCGCCCTCCCTCGCAAGCCGCTGATCGCACCTCTCCGTCGAAAGTCTCAGGCTTGTGCTTGACCTTGGGTGACGAAACAGCATCCTGACCGCAGGCCGGTTCGTCCGGCAATGATGGGAAGGAGTCTGTCGTGACCAAAGCCGTAATCGTTTCCGCCGCCCGTACCCCGGTCGGAAGTTTTCTGGGGGCCTTTGCCAATGTTCCTGCGCACGATCTGGGCGCGGCCGTCCTGGCCGAGGTCGTCCGGCGCGCCGGCATCGACCCGACTGAGGTCGACGAGACGATCCTGGGCCAGGTCCTGACCGCAGCCCAAGGGCAGAACCCCGCCCGTCAGGCCCATATCAAGGCCGGCCTTCCGCAGGAATCCTCGGCCTGGGGCATCAACCAGGTCTGCGGCTCGGGTCTGCGCGCCGTGGCGCTGGCCGCGCAGCAGGTGATCCTGGGCGATGCCCGCGTGATGCTGGCCGGCGGTCAGGAGAGCATGTCGCTGTCCGCGCATGCCGCCTATCTGCGCGCCGGTCAAAAGATGGGCGACATGCAGTTCATCGACACGATGATCCGCGACGGGCTGTGGGACGCGTTCAACAACTATCACATGGGCCAGACGGCCGAGAACGTGGCGAACAAGTGGCAGATCAGCCGCGACCAGCAGGACGAATTCGCAGTCGCATCACAGCACAAGGCCGAGGCCGCCCAGAAGGAAGGCCGTTTCGACGACGAGATCGTCGGCTACACCGTCAAGACACGCAAGGGCGACACGGTCGTGGACAAGGACGAATACATCCGCCACGGCGCGACCATCGAGGCGATGCAGAAGCTGCGCCCCGCCTTTGCCAAGGACGGATCGGTCACCGCCGCCAATGCATCGGGCCTGAACGACGGCGCGGCGGCGGTCATGGTGATGACCGAGGACGAGGCCGCGCGCCGCGGCCTGACGCCCCTGGCCCGCATCGCCAGCTATGCGACCGCCGGTCTGGACCCCGCGATCATGGGCACCGGCCCGATCCCGGCCAGCCGCAAGGCGCTGGAGAAGGCCGGCTGGTCGGTCGGCGATCTGGATCTGGTCGAGGCGAACGAAGCCTTTGCCGCCCAGGCCTGTGCGGTGAACAAGGACATGGGGTGGGACCCGTCCATCGTGAACGTGAACGGTGGCGCCATCGCCATCGGTCACCCGATCGGCGCTTCGGGCGCGCGGGTGCTGAACACGCTGCTGTTCGAGATGCGCCGCCGCGACGCGAAGAAGGGCCTCGCCACGCTGTGCATCGGCGGCGGCATGGGCGTTGCCATGTGCCTGGAGCGCTGACGTCACTTCCCGCGCGCAATGATCTTGCGCGCGGGACCGCCATTGATTAGCAATATTTCAAGTACCTGAGCAGGAGGGGGAAACATGTCCAAAGTCGCACTTGTCACCGGGGGATCACGGGGAATCGGCGCCGCCATTTCGAAGGCGCTGAAGGATGCGGGCTATACCGTCGCGGCCAATTACGCCGGCAATGATGATGCCGCGCGCGCCTTTACCGAGGAAACCGGCATCAAGACCTACAAATGGTCGGTCGCCGATTACGACGCCTGCGCCGAAGGCATCAAGCAGGTCGAGGCCGAGCTGGGGCCCGTCGCCGTGCTGGTCAACAACGCGGGCATCACCCGCGACGCGATGTTCCACAAGATGACGCCGCAGCAGTGGAAAGAGGTCATCGACACCAACCTGACCGGGGTCTTCAACATGACCCACGGCGTCTGGAACAGCATGCGCAACGCCAAGTTCGGCCGCGTGATCAACATCAGCTCGATCAACGGGCAGAAGGGCCAAGCCGGTCAGGCCAACTATTCTGCCGCCAAGGCCGGCGATCTGGGATTTACCAAGGCGCTGGCCCAGGAGGGGGCACGCGCGGGCATCACCGTCAACGCCATCTGCCCCGGCTATATCGGCACGGAAATGGTGCGCGCCATCGACGAAAAGGTGCTGAACGAGCGCATCATCCCGCAGATCCCCGTCGGCCGCCTTGGCGAACCCGAAGAGATCGCGCGCGCCGTGGTGTTCCTGGCTGCGGACGATGCGGGCTTCATCACCGGATCGACGATCAGCGCGAATGGCGGCCAGTACTTCGTCTGACGCCTGCGAAACAGGCAAGGCCCGCGCGATCCGCGCGGGCCTTTTTGGTGGAGTCGCCGGATATCGACGGGTCAGTGGCCAAGGCGGCTGATCTGCTCCTTGAGGCGAAGTTTCTTGCGCTTCATCTCGGTGATTTCGAGGTCGCTGGCACCGGGGCTCCTCTGCGCCCTCTCCACAGCAACCGACAGGTTCTGATGCTTCTTGCGAAGCTCCTCGACATGGGAAGCAACCGTCATCGCGTACTCCTCTGTAGTTGTCTCGAACAACTCCAATGCACCACGGTTTTTCGATTCTGTCACGAGACTTTCGCAATTCCCATGTCGATCGGCGCGCCCCCGCGCAACACGCGGGCAGCCAGCGGGGTCAGATCCTCGGCGTCGCGGTCGTGGCGCGGCGCGGCATGGGTGATCAGCGGCGCCAGAAGGCGCAGCGGGCTGCGCGCGCCCTTGCGTGCCGCGACCAGCACGCGCCCTGCAGGCGCCCCCGCGCGCGCCGCCACGGGCAGCACCGTCACGGCCCCCGCCCTGCCCCACAGCGCGGCCATGACCCCGTCCAGCCGGTCGGCACGCTGGATCACCGTTAGCCACCCCCCCGGCGCCAAGCGCCTAAGGCCCGCGTCGATCCAGGCGGCCAGCGGGGTCTCCTCCGACCGGGCGGTGGCGCGGCCCGCATCGGGCGCGGGCGTGCCGCCCAAGAAATAGGGCGGGTTCATCATCACCTGATCGAACATCGCGCCCCGCAGCGCATCGGGCGGGGCCGCCAGATCACCGGTCAGCACGGTCAGCGCCAGGCCGTTCGCCGCCGCATTGGCCCGCGCCAGATCAGCGTAATCGGCCTGCCGCTCCAGCCCGGTGATCGCCAGGCCCGGCACCCGCCAGCCCAGGCACAGGCTGGCCACGCCTGCCCCGCAGCCCAGTTCCAGCACCGCCTGCCCCGGCCGCGCGGGACAGGCGGCGGCCAGCATCACCGCATCCGCCCCCGACCGATAGCCGCGCACGGGCTGGCTGATCCGCAGCCGCCCGTCCAGAAATCCGTCGATGCGGGTGTCAGTCATCCAGCCCGTTGTCGCGCAGGATGGCGCGGGCCATGAATTCGTCGCGATCCGCGACCATCAGCCGCGCGGGCAGGATGCCGATGGACCCCTCCAGCACGCTCATGTGCTGATCCATGGGGAATGTCATGATCCCCTCCGATTCCAGCAGGCTGGTGGCGGCGGACATGCGGACGGGATCGTTGCTGCGGAAAAGCTCTTTCATGGCCGGGACGTTAAGCGGCGGTTGCGCATTTGTCGATGCCGTGGCAATGCGTGGGGCGCAGACACGGGGTATGCTATGACTGTGCAGGACAACGTCCGCAAACCGCTGGACCGGCTGACCGAGGCCCTGACCGACGACATGGCGGCGGTCAACGCGCTGATCCGCGACCGCATGGCCAGTCGTCATGCCCCCCGCATCCCCGAGGTGACCGCCCATCTGATCGAGGCCGGCGGCAAGCGCCTGCGCCCGATGCTGACCCTGGCCGCAGCCCGGCTGCTGGGCTATGCCGGGCCGTGGCACATCCACCTGGCCGCGACGGTCGAATTCATCCACACCGCCACGCTGCTGCATGACGATGTGGTCGACGAAAGCCGCCAGCGGCGCGGCAGGCCCACGGCCAATCTGCTGTGGGACAACAAGTCCAGCGTGCTGGTCGGCGACTATCTGTTCGCCCGCAGCTTTCAGCTGATGGTCGAACCCGGCAACCTGCGCACGCTGGAGATCCTGGCCAATGCCAGCGCCACCATCGCCGAGGGCGAGGTGCTGCAGCTGACCGCAGCGCAGGATCTGGCGACGGATGAAAGCGTTTATCTTCAGGTGGTTCGTGGCAAGACGGCGGCGCTGTTCTCGGCCGCGACCGAGGTGGGCGGCGTCATCGCGGGTGCGCCTGACGATCAGGTGCAGGCGCTGTTCGATTACGGCGATGCCTTGGGCATCAGCTTTCAGATCGTGGACGACCTGCTGGATTACGGCGGCGCGACCGAGACCATCGGCAAGAACGTGGGCGACGATTTCCGCGAGCGCAAGCTGACCCTGCCTGTGATCAAGGCCATCGCCAAGGCCACCCCCGACGAACGCGCCTTCTGGACGCGCACCATCGAGGCGGGCGACCAGCGCGAGGGCGATCTGGATCAGGCGCTGGCCCTGCTGGCGCGCCATGGCGCGATGGAGGCCGCCCGTGCCGATGCGCTGGCCCATGCCGCCCGGGCGCGGACCGCGCTGCAGGTGCTGCCTGCCCATCCGATCCGCGACATGCTGTCGGACCTGGCCGATTTCGTGGTCAGCCGCGTCGCCTGAGACACCCCCTTATTGACCGGTCACGGCGCGTGCACAGGATGTGCACAGCCTGTGCACAGGCTTGACCGCAAAGGGCTTTCCTGAACGCGGAAGGGGCGGGCCGCTTGCGCGACCCGCCCCCTCTCCGGGAAGAGACCGGTGTTACTTGGCCTGCACGAAGTCGGGATAGGCCTCCATGCCCATCTCGCTGATGTCCAGGCCGCTGATCTCGGCTTCCTTGCTGACGCGGATGCCCATGGTGACCTTGAGGATGGTCCAGACCGCCAGGCTGATCAGGAAGACGAAGGCGCCGATGGACAGCACGCCGATGGCCTGCGTGACATAGCTGGTGTCGGGGTTGGTGGCCGGGACGATCATCGTGCCCCAGATGCCCGCGACCAGGTGCACCGGGATGGCGCCGACCACATCGTCGATCTTCATCTTGTCCAGCATCGGCACCACGAAGACCGCGATCGCACCGCCCACGCCGCCGATCAGGATCGAGGCAAAGATGGTGGGCGTCAGCGGTTCGGCGGTGATCGACACCAGGCCGGCCAGCGCGCCGTTCAGCACCATGGTCAGGTCGATCTTGCCGTACAGAAGCTGCGTCACGATGATCGCCGCAACCGCGCCGCCCGAGGCCGCCATGTTGGTGTTCACGAAGATCCGGCTGACATCGGCCGCGTCATTGATCGACCCGATGGCCAGCTGCGAGGCGCCGTTGAACCCGAACCAGCCCAGCCACAGGATGAACGTGCCCAGAGTGGCCAGCGCCAGGTTTGAACCCGGCATCGGCTGCTGGCGGCCATCGGCGCGGTATTTGCCGGTCCGTGCACCCAGCACGATGGCACCGGCCAGCGCCGCGAACCCGCCCGCCGCATGGACCAGGGTCGAGCCTGCGAAATCCGAGAAGCCGATTTCCGACAGCCAGCCGCCGCCCCACTGCCAGCTGGCCTCGATGGGATAGATCAGGCCGGTCAGAACGACGGTGAAGATCAGGAAGGGCCACAGCTTGACCCGCTCGGCCAGGGTGCCGGACACGATGGACGCGGTGGTCGCGCAGAACATCAGCTGGAAGAAGAAGTCCGATCCGGCGGAATAGTCGTCGCCCGCGACGGCGCCCGCGACGGGATCGATGGATTTGGGGCTGAAGATCTCTCCGATCCAGCCGGCGACGGTCCAGTCGCCCGGATACATCAGGTTATAGCCGATCAGCCAGTACATGATGCCCGCAATGGCAAAGAGCGAGATGTTCTTGAACAGCTGCGTGGTCACGTTCTTGGAGCGGACCAGGCCCGCCTCCAGCATGGCAAAGCCCGCGGCCATCCACATGACCAGGAAACCGCCGATCAGAAACAGCAGCGTGTTGAAGATGTAAGCGACATCCGCGCTGACGGCGACCGCCGCCTCCACGGGCGCCGCGGCCTCCTGGGCTGTGGCGGGGAAGGCCGCCAGCGCGCCAAGGCTCGCGATGAGCGGGAGGGTCTTGTTCATGTCCTGTAACCTCGCTTGGTGCCGCAGCCGCCGGTCCGGCTGCCTGTCGCCCCTTTCATCTGCAATTCCGCCCTGTCGGCAAAGGTGCGCCGCCCCGACAGGGTGCCGGAATCCTGAACTGCCCGCGGAACAGGCGGAAATGGGCGGCACCGCCCGCGGTTTGCGCAGCGCCTGTGCGGGCATCGGGCAGGATGCCCCTTCGTTGGGCACCCTGCCCGATGGCGGATCAGCGCCGCATCGCTCTGCGCCCATCACGGATTGGTCAGCCCAATTCCCCTTGCGGCCATCTTGCTGTAGGCTGCCCGTCAATCGGGCCGGACCAACCGGCATCGCAGTCACGCAGGCATCCGACGCATGAAACGACCCTCCGGCACCCCGCCCCGCTCGGGCAAGAGCCCCATTGCCGACAAGCGCAAGGCCCCCGAGCCGACCCCGCGCGCCACACGCAAGGTCAAGCGGCATCGCAGACCGCGGCGCGGCGGCATCCTGGGCTGGATCGCGGGTTTCGTCACGCTGATCTGGCGAATCGTCTGGGGATCGGTCTGGCGGCTTGGCATGGTGGTCGCGCTGATCATCGGTGCGGCCAGCGCCTATTTCTATGTCGGCCTGCCCGAGGCCGAGGATCTGTTCGACGGCCGCGCGCGCGGCAGCGTCACCATGCTGGACCGCGACGGGCGCGTCTTTGCCTGGCGCGGAGAGACCTATGGCGCGGTGGACAGCAGCCAGATCGCGCCGGTCCTGCGCGAGGCGGTGATCTCGGCCGAGGACCGGCGGTTCTATCGCCACCTGGGCGTCAGTCCGCGCGGCATCGCCAGCGCCATCCGCATCAACCTGGCCGCGGGCCGCGGCCCGCTGGAGGGGAATGGCGGCTCGACCATCACGCAGCAGGTCGCCAAGCTTTTGTGTCTGGGCGACACCTTTGATCCGACCCAATTCGCCAACGAGGCCGAGTTCGAGGCCGAATGCCGCTCGGGCGGGGTGTGGCGCAAGATCAAGGAGATCCCCTTCGCCTTTGCCATGGAGGCCAAGTATTCCAAGGACGAGATCCTCAGCATCTACATGAACCGCTCCTATCTGGGCGGCGGCGCGCGGGGTTTCGAGGCCGCATCCCAGGTCTATTTCAACAAGCCGGCCAGCCAGGTCAGCACCCCCGAGGCCGCCATGCTGGCAGGCCTGCTGCCCGCGCCAAGCCGATTCGCGCCCACCGCCAGCCTGGAGCGGGCGCAGACCCGCGCCAGCGTCGTGCTGGGCCTGATGCATGAGGAAGGCTATCTGACCGATCAGGAACTGGCCCAGGCCCGCGCGAACCCCGCCACGCTGTCGCAGGCCGCGACGGCGCGGGCGGGCGGCTATTTCGCGGATTGGCTGATGGAATCGGGCCCCGGTTTCCTGACCAGCGAGACGACCGAGGACGTGACCATCACCACGACCTTTGACCAGCGCATTCAGCGCGCCGCCGAACGCGCATTGCAGCGGGTGTTCGACGAAAAGGTCCGCGATGGTTCCGCCTCCGAGGCGGCGGTGGTGGTGATGTCCGCCGACGGCGCGGTGCGCGCCATGATCGGCGGTCGCGACACGCGGGTGAACGGCGTCTTCAACCGCGCGACCCAGGCCAAGCGGCAGACCGGCTCCAGCTTCAAGCCCTTCGTCTATGGCGCGGCGCTGGAGGCGGGCTATTCGCCGGGCGACCGGGTCGAGGACGGGCCGCTGACGATCCGCATTCCCGGCGGGCGCAACTGGTCGCCCCAGAACTATACCCGCAACTATCGCGGCATGGTCACGCTGACGCAGTCGCTGGCGCAGTCGCTGAACACCTCGACCATCCGCCTGCAGGAGGTCGTGGGCCGCGACCAGGTGATCCGCGTCGCGCGTGATTTCGGCATCGTCAGCAACCTGACCACCAGCCCGTCCCTGGGCCTGGGCGCGTCCGAGGCCACGCTGCTGGAGCTGACCGGCGCCTATGCGGGCATCCGCAACGGCGGCACCTCGGTCGCGCCCTATGGCGTGGTCGAGGTCACGATGCAGGGCGACGACCGCCCGCTGATGGGCCAGACCGGCGGTTTCGGCGAACGCGTCATCAGCCAGCGTGCGGCGGGCCAGCTGATCTACATGATGCAGCAGGTGATCAGTTCGGGGACCGGCACGCGGGCGCAGCTGGGCTCGCGCCCGGTCGCGGGCAAGACCGGCACCACCAGCAGCTATCGCGACGCCTGGTTCGTGGGCTTTACCGAGCAATATGTGACCGGTGTCTGGATGGGCTATGACGACAACACGCCGCTGTCCGGCGTGACCGGAGGCGGCCTGCCCGCCGAGATCTGGCAGGCCGTGATGTCCGAGATCCATGACGGTCTGCCCGAACTGCCGCTGTCGACCGTGTCGCCGGATGGCAGCGGGATCATCATGTCCTCGGGGGGATCGACGCCGCAGGTGGTGACCAGCGGATCAGCCGACGACCCGTTGGCGGCGGCGCTTGCCGGGGTGATGAACAGCGTCGAGGCGCAGAGCAGCGGCCGCGTCATCGGTGGCCCCGGCGATGGGGCGGGCGGCCCGCCAGTCACGCCGGGCAGCAGCGTCGGCGCCGATTCCGAGGATGCGCTGTCCCGCGCGCTGCAGGGAATCCTGGGCGGGAACTGACCGCCCCTCAGCGTCGGAAGGAAAAGCCCCGCCACGAGCGCTCGTGGCGGGGCTTTTTCGTTGCGCGGCAGTCGATGATCCATTCTCTTCGCTGGCCCGGAACGCCTTGCAGGCCGTGACCCGTGCCGCGCACCTGTCGCCATACCGGCGGCGGGCGCGTCCGGTTCCCGCTCAGCCCGCCTGCTGCAGGGCGGCGGTCAGGGCGGGCAGGCTGCCGCGTTCGCGGGCCAGCATGGCGCCGATCTCGGCGCGTTCGCTGGCCAGCATGTTCACGCCTTCGATGATGATGTTGAAATACAGATCCTGCCCCGAGCGGTTCGAGACATGCCACTCCACCTCCATCGGCGCGCGCCCGTTCAGATGCGCGACCGAGGTCACCGCGAAAAAGCTTTTCAGCGGCCGTGCGCCCGTCACCTCGATGCGCGAGCCGATGAACTCGCGGAAGCGCGCCCCGTATTTGCGCCCGACATAGCCCTGGAACGCCTGCCGATAGGCCGCGAATTCCGCCGCATCGGCCTGACGCGCCGCAGGCCCCAGGGCCGAGCGCGCGATCACGTCCACATCGGCATAGCGGGCAAAGATCGCCTCGAACTGCTGATACATCTGGGCGGCGGGCTGGCCCGAGTTGATGACCTGATACACCTCCTCCAGGGACCGGTCGATCAGGGCATGCGCGCCATTGGCGTCCAGCGCATGGGCCGGGCGCCAGGGCAGCACCGCGGCCACGCCCACGCAGGCGATCAGGCCCAGAAAGCCGCGCCGGTCAGTTCTCATAGGGGTCCAGGACCTGCGCATCGTCATAGGGGTCATAGTCGTCACCGGATTCTCCCAGGTCGTGGCGTCGGTTCATCAGCCAGATCAGCCGTGTCTGCGCATAGCTATCCGCACTGCCCCGCAGAATGCCATCCACGGTATCGCCGAACCGGGCCCGATCACCGGCTTTTGACGCCACCCGCAGCCCGAAGACCGCCCCCGCCTCGCGCCCGTCCAGCAGATGATACAGCGGATCGATCAGCAGATCGACCACCTGCCCCACCGCGTCGCGCTGTGTCGAGGG
Source organism: Paracoccus hibiscisoli (assembly GCF_005048265.1). Lineage (GTDB taxonomy): Bacteria > Pseudomonadota > Alphaproteobacteria > Rhodobacterales > Rhodobacteraceae > Paracoccus > Paracoccus hibiscisoli. Next base: position 44,183 of record NZ_SUNH01000005.1, on the reverse strand, counting down.
GCCCAGGACCGGCAGTTCCAGATAGGCGCCCTCGGGGACGCCCCAAACCGCCAAAGTCTCTCCGAAGTCGGTATCGCGTTCGGACAGGCCAAAGCTGTCGGTCGCCGGGTCGAAGATGCCGCCCAGACCCACCGTGCTGTTGACCGCGAAGCGCGTCAGGTTCGCGCCCGCATCGCGCGGCCGCCCCTGCAGCAGCCCGTTCACCGATTTCACCGGCAGCGACAGGTTGCGCCCGGCATTGATCACCATCTGCAGCGGGCCGATGGGCGCATCCGGGTCGCGCGGCGCCCGTTCGCCGCTGCCCCGAAGGCGGTTAGCGACCGGGGCGATCACGCGCGCATCCAGCCCCTTGTTGAAGGCGTGGACGCGGCGGTTCTGCGCCTCGAACGGGTCGTTGATGTCGATGCCCTGGGGGGTGGCGGTTTGGGGCGCGGGGGCCGGGCTGCAGGCGGCCAGCAGCGCGCAGGCCAGCAGGACGGACAGAATCGGGCGGCGGTGGCTGACGGTCAAGGAAGTCCTAACCTTTCTCTGCGAGGATCGCGGCAGGCTGGCATCAGCCTCGTGTGGTGATATGGTCGCGGCAACAGTGAGACAACCCCAGGCTTGCGGGCCGCATCAAAGGATAAGACGCATGGCAATGGGCGCCCAGTTCGTCGGTGGTGCAAGGGAACTGCGCCAAGCACGGGCGACGGGGTGGCGACTGTTTCTGGCAGTCGGTATCTTTTCTGCGGTGGTCAACCTTCTGATGCTGACCGGCCCTTTGTTCATGCTGCAGGTCTATGATCGGGTTCTCGCGTCTCGGAGCGTCGAGACGCTGACGGCATTATTCGTGCTGGTCGTCTTTCTCTTTTTGCTGATGGGGGTCATTGACGTGATCCGCGGCCGGGTGATGGGCCGGGTTGCCGCCCGGTTCCAGGACCAGATGGAGGGACGGGTCTTTGACGCTGCCCTGCGCGAAGGTGCGCTGCGCGGGGACGAGGCCCAAGCCACCGCCGGAGGAATGCGCGACCTTGATTCGGTCCAGCGGCTGATCGGGTCGCCGGTGATGCTGGCCTTCTTTGACCTGCCCTGGGCGCCGCTGTTTCTGGCGGCGATCTTCGTGTTCCACCCGGTGCTGGGGATTGTCGCAACCGTGGGCGGTGTGATTTTGGTGGCGACGACCATTCTCAACCGCGTGCTGACGCGGGCGCCCCTGCAGGGGTCCGTGCAGGCCGGGGGCCAGGCGCAGCGCATGTCCGACCTCTATCGCGACGAGGGCGAGGTGATCGGCGCCCTGGGCATGCGGGGGGCGACCTTCGCGCGGTGGCGCCTGGCGCGGTCCGAGGCGCAGGACAACACCGTCCGCGCCGCTGACGTGACCGCAGGCTTTACCGTCTTTTCGCGCACCTTCCGGCTGTTCCTGCAAAGCGCGATGCTGGCCGCGGGCGCCTGGCTGGTTCTGCGACAGGAGCTGACGCCCGGCGCGATGATCGCCAGTTCGATCGTCATGGGCCGCGCGCTGGCGCCGGTCGATCAGCTGGTCGGCGGCTGGCCCGCCGTGCAGGCCGCCCAGGATGGCTGGGCGCGGCTGGCGGGCCTTTTGTCGCGCCAGCCCGCCGATGCGCCGCGCACCGCCCTGCCCCGTCCCGAGGCCCGGCTGGAGGTGCGCAACCTGACCGTCGCCCCGCCCGGAGAGGGGCAGGCGACGCTGCGCGCGGTCAGCTTCGGCGTCGCGCCGGGCACCGCCCTGGGCGTCATCGGCCCGTCGGGGGCGGGCAAATCCACGCTGGCGCGCGCGCTGATCGGGGCCTGGCCGGTGGGCGGGGGCTCGATCCGGCTTGGCGGGGCGACGCTGGATCAGTATCACCCGGACGTGCTGGGCGCTCTGATCGGCTATCTGCCCCAGCAGGTCACCCTGTTCGACGGCACGATCGCCGAAAACATCGCGCGCCTGTCGACCAGCCCCGATCCGGACCGCGTGGTGCAGGCCGCGCGCGCGGCGGCGGCGCATCAGATGATCCTGGACCTGCCGCAGGGCTATGATACGCGCATCAGCCAGACGGCCGGGCGCCTGTCGGGCGGCCAGGTCCAGCGGATCGGGCTGGCGCGGGCCTTGTATCCCGACCCGGTGCTGCTGGTCCTGGACGAGCCGAACTCGAATCTGGACAACCAGGGGTCGGAGGCGCTGAACCAGGCGATCCGGCGGCTCAAGGCGCAGGGGGGCGCGGTCATCATCATGGCCCACCGCCCCGCCGCGATCAGCGAATGCGACACATTGCTGGTGCTGGAGGGCGGCATGCGCCGGGCCTTTGGGCCGCGCGACCAAGTACTGGAACAGATGGTGCAGAATTCAGCGCAGATCCGGCAGGCGCAAAGCGCGGGCCAGGCCGGGGGTGTCGCATGACCCGGCCCCCATCCGGCGACGGCCGCTGGCCCGTGCGCGGCCCGATCATCGCGGGCATCATCGGCGTGGTGGTGCTGGTCGGGGGGTTTGCGCTGTGGGCGACGACGACGCGCATTTCCGGCGCGGTGGTCGCCAGCGGCCAGGTCGAGGTCGAGAGCAACCGCCAGATCGTGCAGCATCCCGATGGCGGCGTGGTCCAGCAGATCGCCGTCTCCGAGGGCGCGCAGGTCGCCGCGGGAGAGCTGCTGCTGTCGCTGGACGGCACCCTGCTGCGCACCGAGCACACCATCGTCGAGGGCCAGTATTTCGAGATTCTGGCCCGCCGCGGCCGTCTGGAGGCCGAACGCGCGGACGCGCCACAGATCGGATTTGCCGACGAACTGCTGACCGCCGCCACCCGCGACCCCGCGCTGGCAGAGCTGATCGAGGGGCAGTCCAGCCTGTTCCTGACGCGGCTGGACACGCTGCGCCAGTCGCTGGACCAGTTGGCCCAGCAGTCGGATCAGATCGATTCCGAGGTGGACGGCATCGATGCGCAGATCGCAGCCTTGGCCCGCCAGCGCGACCTGATCGGTCGTGAGCTGACCGATCAGCAGACCCTGCTGGCGCGGGGGCTGGCGCAGGCCAGCCGCGTCCTTGCGCTGGAGCGCGAGGCGGCGCGCATGGACGGAGAGCTGGGATCGCTGCAGGCGGCCCGCGCCTCGGCCGCGATCCGCCAGACTGAACTGGAGATCCAGCGCCTGCGCCTGGCCGCCGAACGCCGCGAGGAGGCCGAGACGCAGCTGCGCGACCTGGGCTATCGCCAGCTGGAGCTGGCCGAACGCCGCCGCAGCCTGACCGAACAGCTGGACCGGCTGGAGATCCGCGCGCCGGTATCGGGCATCGTCTACAACATGCAGGTGACCACGCCGCGATCGGTGATCCGGCCCGCCGATCCGCTGCTGTACATCATCCCGCAGGACCGGCCGCTGGTGATCGGTGCGCGCGTCGCCACGATCAACATCGACGAGATCCAGCTGGGCCAGCCGGTCGTGCTGCGCTTTTCGGCATTCTCGTCGCGCAATACGCCCGAGATCGACGGGCGGCTGGACCGCATCTCGGCGGATGCGCTGATGGATGAGGCGACGCGCACGCCATATTACCGGGCCGAGGTGTCGATCCCGCCCGATCAGCTGGACAAGCTGGGCGGGCTGGCGCTGGTGCCCGGCATGCCGGTCGAGGTCTATATCCAGACCGGCGACCGCAGCCCGATGGCCTATCTGATGAAGCCGCTGACCGATTATTTCAATCGCGCCTTCCGCGAGAGCTGACCCGCGGTTGCGATTTCCCCCCCGCTGTCGCAGCCTGAGCGCCGCACATGGAGGAGGAACCCGATGCTGAGATTTCTGGCCAGGCCCGCGACGCGGCTGATGGAACGGTGGCTGCCCGACGCCTTCATCTTTGTCATCGTGCTGACGCTGCTGGCGGCGGCGGCGGCAATGCTGACCCAGGGCACCGACCCCGTCGATCTGGTGCGGATGTGGGGCAACGGGTTCTGGGAGCTGCTGTCCTTTGCCATGCAGATGCTGCTGGTGCTGGTGACCGGGTTCATCCTGGCCTCGTCGCCGCCGGTGCGGCGGGTGCTGCGGCGGCTGGCGGGGCTGGCCAGCAGCCGGGGCGGGGCGATCGTGCTGGTCAGCGTGGTGTCGCTGGCGGCCAGCTGGATCAACTGGGGCTTTGGCCTGGTGGTCGGCGCGATCTTTGCGCGCGAGGTCGCGCGGCTGGTGCGTGTCGATTATCGGCTGCTGGTGGCGGCGGCCTATTCGGGTTTCGTGATCTGGCATGGCGGGCTGTCGGGGTCGATCCCGCTGACCGTGGCCACGCCGGGGCATTTCACCGAGGACCAGATCGGGGTCATCGCGACCTCGGGCACGATATTTGCGGGCTGGAACCTGCTGATCGTCCTGGCGGTGGTGATCGCGGTGCCGCTGGTCAACCGCCTGATGCTGCCGCTGGAGCATGAGCAGGTGCTGATCGATCCGGACAAGCTGCGCGACCCCGAACCCGCGCCCCGTGCCGCCACCCCCACCCCCGCCGAATGGTTGGAGACCAGCCCCCTGCTGATGTATCTGATCGGCATTCCGGGTCTGGCCTGGCTGATGCTGCATTTCCTGGGCGGCGGCGCGCTGAACCTGAACGTGGTGAACTTCCTGTTCCTGTTCCTGGGCATCGTCTGCCACGGCACGCCGCGCAGCCTGCTGGTCGCGCTGGATGAGGCGGTGCGCGGGGGCGCGGGCATCGTGATCCAGTTCCCGTTCTATGCCGGGATCATGGCGATCATGGTCCAGAGCGGGCTGGCGGCCAGCCTGTCGGAGTGGTTCGTGTCGATCTCGACCGCCGAGACGCTGCCCTTCTGGAGCTTTATCGCGGCGGGGATCGTGAACATCTTTGTGCCGTCGGGTGGCGGGCAATGGGCGGTGCAGGCGCCGGTCATGCTGCCCGCGGCCGAGGCGCTTGGCGCGGATGTGGCCAAGGTGGTGATGGGGGTTGCCTGGGGCGATGCCTGGACGAACCTGCTGCAGCCGTTCTGGGCGCTGCCGATGCTGGGCATTGCCGGGCTTAAGGCGCGCGACATCATGGGGTTCTGCGTGATCCACCTGGTCGTCGTGGGCGCAGTCGTGGGCGGCATCCTGTATGTCATCTGACGGCGCCGAGGGGGGCCAGCCCCCCACACCCCCCGGGATATTTGCCTGAAGAAGAAAGGTTATTTCTTGCGGCGGCGTTTGGTGGCGCGCTTGATCTCGGCCAGGCGGGACTTGACCGCCATGCGGCCGGGGCCGCCGCGGCGGGGTTTGGCGGGGCCGCGCGGCAGTGTCGCGCCCTCCAGTTCCAGCAAGTCCAGGGTCAGGCCGCCTGTCAGGGGCAGCGCCTCGGCCAGGCGGACCAGCACGCGTTGGCCGATGCCGATCTCCAGCCCGGTGTCGCTGCCGACCAGGGTGCGGGCGTCGGGGTCGAAGTGGAAGTACTCCTGGCCGATGGCGCGGATGGGCAGCAGGCCGTCGGCGCCGGTCTCGTCCAGCTTGACGAAGGCGCCGAATTTCTGCACGCCGCTGATGCGGCCCGACATCTCGGTGCCGACGCGGTCGGCCAGGAAGGCCGCCAGATAGCGGTCGGTCGTGTCGCGTTCGGCGGCCATGGAGCGCCGTTCGGTTTCGCTGATATGGATCGCGGTTTCGGGCAGACGCTCCAGCGCGTCATCGGTCAGGCCGTCCTTGCCCCAGCCATGCGCGCTGATCAGGGCGCGGTGCACGACCAGATCCGCATAGCGGCGGATGGGCGAGGTGAAATGCGCGTAGCTTTTCAGCGACAGGCCGAAATGGCCGTAGTTTTCCGGATGGTAATAGGCCTGGGTCATGGACCGCAGCGTGCTGAGGTTGATCAGCTCGTCGAAATCGCTGCCTTCGGCCTGGGCAAGCAGGCGGTTGAGGTGGCTGGTATGCAGCACCTGCCCCTTGGCCAGCGTGAAGCCCGAGGCCTGGGCCACCTCGCGCAGCGCGTCCATCTTGTCCAGGCTGGGTTCCTCGTGGACGCGGAACAGCAGGGGGCGCTTGCGGCGGATCAGTTCCTCGGCGGCGGCCACGTTGGCCAGGACCATGAACTCCTCGATCAGGCGATGCGCGTCCAGGCGTTCGCGGAAGGCCACGGCCTTGACGCGGCCCTCGGGGGTCAGCTCGATCCGGCGTTCGGGCAGGTCCAGCTCCAGCGGCTGGCGGCGGTCGCGCGCGGATTTCAGCAGGCCGTAGGCGTGCCAGAGGGGGCGGATGACCTCATCCATCAGCGGCTCGGTCTGGGCGTCGGGGTGCCCGTCCGCCCCGGCCTGGGCCTGTTCATAGGCCAGGCTGGCGCGGCTGTTCATCACGCCGCGATGAAAGCGGTGGCCGGTCTTGTTGCCCTGCGCATCCAGGCGCATCTCGACGGCGATGACGGCGCGGTCCACGCCCTCGTGCAGCGAACACAGGTCCGCCGACAGCGCCTCGGGCAGCATCGGCACCACGCGATCGGGGAAATAGGTCGAGTTGCCGCGATTCCAGGCCTCGCGGTCCAGCGCGGAACCGGGGCGGACGTAATAGGCGACATCGGCGATGGCAACCCAGATAGTCGCGCCGCCATCCTCCTCGACAAAGGCCGCGACGGCGTCGTCGTGGTCGCGCGCATCCGAGGGGTCGATGGTCACCAACGGCAGCGGGCGCAGATCATCGCGGCCCTTGAGGGGCGCGGGCGTCGCGGCCTCGGCCTCGTCGATGGCCTTTTGGGGGAATTCGTCGGGGATGCCGTGCTGGTGGATCGCGATCAGGCTGACCGCGCGCGGGGCCGAGGGGTCGCCAAGCCGTTCGATCACGCGGGCCTGCGGCAGGCCCATGCGGTGGCGGGGGCCGATCTGTTCAGCCTGGACCAGTTCTCCGTTCTGGGCGTCCAGCGTCGCGTCGGCGCGGACGCGCCATTCCTTGTCCTGGCCCTTGTCGATGGGCAGGATGCGGCCGCCCTCGCTGTCCTTGCGGAAGATGCCGGTGATGCGGTTCGCCTGCGCCGTGATGCGGCGGATCAGGCGGGCCTGATACTGGTGATCCTCGCCCACGACCGGGATCAGGCGGCCCAGGAAGCGGTCGCCCCGCGCCAGCGCCGGATCGGCCTTGAGGGGGGCATAGAGGATGCGCGGCATCGGCCCCGTCCCCGACCATTCCAGCGGCCGCGCGAACAGGTCGCCCGAGCCGTCGGGGGCCAGCAGCTCCAACACGGTGACCGGAGGCAGCGCCTCGGCGTCCAGATAGTGGCGGCGGCGGCGTTCCAGATGGCCCTCGGATTCCAGCTCCTTGAGCAGGCGCTTCAGCTCGATGCGGGCGGCGCCCTTGATGCCGAAGGCCTTGGCGATGTCGCGCTTGGAATTGGCGTCCGGGTTGTCGGACACCCATTCGAGGATCTGGGCCTTGCTGGGAATCTGGGTCATCGGGTCACTTCAGGTTCAGGGCCATGTCGCGATGCGGGATGCCGGCGTCGTCATAGACCGGCCCCTCGGCGACAAAGCCCAGCTTTTCATAGAAACCCATCGCATGGGTCTGCGATCCAAGCCGCGCCTGACGCACGCCGCGCGCGGCCAGCGCGTCCAGCGCGGCCCGCATCAGGGTCGCGCCAAGGCCCGTGCCGCGATGGCTGGCCAGCACGCAGACGCGGCCGATCTTGCCGATGTCGTCCTTGATCAGCAGGCGGGCGGTGGCCACCGGGCGGCCGTCGTCACGGGCCAGCAGGTGGATGGCATGGGCGTCCTGGTCATCCATCTCGTCGGCCTCGGGGACCGCCTGTTCCTCGATGAAGACCGTGCGGCGCAGCGCGTGGCAGGCGGCCAGGTCGGTCGTCTCCTCGATCGTCATGCAAAGAACCTTTCCAGGATACGTTGATAGATCACCTTGAGCTGGCGGACCTGCTGGGCGGGGACACGTTCGTCCACCTGGTGCATGTGGGCACCGACCAGCCCGAATTCCACCACCGGGCAGTGATCCTTGACAAAGCGCGCGTCCGACGTGCCGCCCGAGGTCGACAGCACCGGCTGGCGGTTGGTCTCTTGCTGGACCACGCCGCGGACCATGTCGACGAAGGGACCGGGCGCGGTCAGGAAGGCCTCGCCCGAGATCTGGGCCTCGATTTCCAGCGCCACGCCTGTCTCGGCGGTGACAGCCGCCGCCCGGTCGCGCAGGCGGTCCAGCAGCCCCGCGCCGGTATGCAGGTCGTTGAAGCGGATGTTGACCACCGCCGTCGCGCGCTCCGGGATGACGTTGGACGCCGGGTTGCCGCAATCGATCGTGGTGATCTGCAGGCCCGAGGGGTCAAAATGATCCGTCCCCTGATCCAGCGGTTCGGCGGTCAGGTCGGCCAGATAGCAGGTGAGCGCATGCAGCGGGTTCAGCGCCTTGTGCGGATAGGCGGCGTGTCCCTGACGGCCCTTGGCGGCGATGGTATAGGTCGCCGATCCGCGGCGGCCGATCTTCATCATCTCGCCCATGACCTCGGGGTTCGACGGCTCCCCGACGATGCAGGCCTCCATGACCTCGCCCTGGGCCGCCATCCAGTCCAGGATCGCGATGGTGCCGTCGCGGGACGGGCCTTCCTCATCGCCGGTGATGGTCAGGATCACCGCGCCGTCGGGGGGCGTATCGCGGACAAAGTCGATCGCCGCGCAGACAAAGGCCGCGACGCCCGATTTCATGTCGGTCGCGCCGCGCCCCCAGATGACATCATCACCGTCCCAATGCCCCGAGAACGGCGGATGCGTCCATGACGCCGGATCGCCCGGCGGAACCACATCGGTATGCCCGTTGAAGCCGATGGCCCGCGCGCCCTTGGCGCCCCACCGCGCGAACAGGTTCGACGTGCCGTTGCGGTCGACGCGGTGGCACTCGAACCCCGCCTGTTCCAGCAGGGCCTGCAGCAGGACCAGGGCGCCGCCCTCCTCGGGGGTGACCGAGGGGCAGCGGATCAGGCGGGCGGTCAGGTCGGCGGCATCCATCACAGGCTCCAGAGTTCAAAGGCACGGCGAACCAGGTTCAACCCGGTCAGGATCAGCAGGATCAGCGTCCAGCGGCGGAACTGCGCGACGTCCAGCCGGTCCTGCAGCGCAAAGCCCGCCATCATCCCCGCAAACGCCGGAATGCACAGCAACGCCGACAGCGGCAGCGTCTGCGCATTCAGCAGCCCCGAGACCAGATGCGCCACGAACAGCACCACCGCCCCGATCAGAAAGACCACGCCCTGGACGCGGACCTGTTCCTTTTTATCGGTGCCGATGGACAGCAGATAGACGATCAGCGGCGGCCCCCAGATGCCCGAGATGCCGCCGTAAAGCCCGCCGATGACACCCGACCAGCCCTCGGCCCGCCGCCTGTGGCGCAGGTTCAGGACCAGCGGGCGACCCGACAGCTGCCACAGCGCGAACAGCGTGATCGGCACACCCAACAGGCCGTACATGATCCATTGCGGGATCAGCACCGCGAACCCCGCCGAGACGCAGATGAAGATGCAGACCATCACGATATGCAGGCGGAACTTGCGGGCGCTGGCCAAGGCCGGTTCCCGCCCGTCGCGCACCGCCTGCTGGATGTTGGTGAACAGCGTCGGCAGGATCATCGCCGGCAGGGCCACGGCGGCCGGCATGATCGAGCCAAAGGCCGACATCATGATCATGGGCATGGCAAAGCCCAGGGCCCCCTTCACGAAGCCCGCGAAGGCGGTGATCCCGAAGGCCGCCACGAATTGCCAGGGCTCCAGTCCGAACATGGCCGCACGCTAACCGCCGCGCCGGGAAAGGAAAAGGCCGCTTGTTCGCCGCGCAAAGGATGAATTTCAGTGCGACATATTAGGTCGCAGGAAACGCCCCTTGCGCATATTTGTTGCGCTGCAGGTGCGAAGGCCTTATCCATGCTGCAATGCCGCAAGAGGACGAATCGATGAAAGACATGCCGCACCGGTCCGAAACCGTCCTGTCCGAGCTGGACGACCTGCTGGCCCGCGCGACCGACGGCCTGCGCGCCCGCGTCAGCGCCGGGGGCCGCATCGACGCGCCGCTGCTGGAACAGCATCAGCATGCCGCCCATGCGCTGTCCTGGCTTGCGACCTATGTGTTCTCGTTGCGCCAGCTGCAGGCCTGGTCCGCGCGCGTGGACGGCCCCATCGAGGCGCTGATCACGCAGATCGGCTGGGGCGAGTACCTGACCCAGATCATGGGCGGCATCCCCATGAGCCAGACCGAATTCGCCCGCCTGTCCGATCTGGACGTCGACTGGCAGCCGTCGGACGAGGCCCGCGCCCTGATGGCCGGCAACACCCCCGAGGCGCGGGCCGAGCTGGCCGCGCTGATCGCGCGGAACAAGGGCGCCGCGACCTTCGGCGCCTCGGGCCTGGACGAGGATCTGGAGATGATCCGCGACCAGTTCCGCCGCTGGACCGACGACAAGGTCGTCCCCCACGCCCATGAGTGGCACCTCAAGGACCAGCTGATCCCGATGGAGATCATTGAGGAGCTGGCCGAACTAGGCGTCTTTGGCCTGACCATCCCCGAGGAATTCGGCGGCCTGGGCATGTCCAAGGCCGCGATGGTCGTGGTGTCAGAGGAGCTGTCGCGCGGCTATATCGGCGTCGGCTCCCTTGGCACGCGCAGCGAGATCGCGGCCGAGCTGATCCTGTGCGGCGGCACCGACGCGCAAAAGGCGCAGTGGCTCCCCCGGCTGGCCAGCGGAGAGACGCTGCCCACGGCGGTCTTTACCGAACCCAATACCGGCAGCGATCTGGGCGCGCTGCGCACCCGCGCCGTCCGCGATGGCGACGATTGGGTGGTGACCGGCAACAAGACCTGGATCACCCATGCCGCGCGCACCCATATCATGACGCTGCTGGCGCGCACGGACCCCGACACGACCGATTATCGCGGCCTGTCGATGTTCATCGCCGAAAAGACGCCGGGCACCGATGCCGACCCCTTCCCCACCCCCGGCATGACCGGCGGCGAGATCGAGGTCCTGGGCTATCGCGGCATGAAGGAATACGAGATGGCCTTTGACGGGTTCCGCGTGGATGGCGCGAACCTTCTGGGCGGAGAGACGGGCCGCGGCTTCAAGCAGCTGATGGAGACGTTCGAATCCGCGCGCATCCAGACCGCCGCCCGTGCCATCGGGGTGGCGCAGAACGCGCTGGAGCTGGGGCTGCAATACGCGCTGGACCGCAAGCAGTTCGGCAAGCCTTTGGCCGCGTTCCCGCGCGTGGCTGACAAATTGGCGATGATGGCTGTCGAAATCCTGATCGCGCGGCAGCTGACTTATTTCAGCGCGTGGGAAAAAGATCACGGTCACCGCTGCGACGTGGAGGCCGGGATGGCCAAGCTGCTGGGCGCCCGCGTCGCCTGGTCGGCGGCGGACAATGCGCTGCAGATCCACGGTGGCAACGGTTTCGCGCTGGAATACCAGATCAGCCGCGTGCTGTGCGACGCCCGCATCCTGAACATCTTCGAGGGCGCGGCCGAGATCCAGGCCCAGGTGATCGCGCGTCGTCTGCTGGGATGATGCGCGGGCGGGCTGGATCGATCGGCGGAATGGCGCTAGACCACCTCAGCCCCGCTTGTCTGCGCCCATAGGAGCCTGCCCATGTCCTTCACGATCCGACCCGCCCTTGCCCTGGCCGCCATCGCCACGCTGACCCTGGCCGCGTGCGAGACGACGCCCGCCGGCGATCCGATGGGCGGCATTCCCGCCAATGATTACGTGCTGGTGGGCATCGGCAACGGCACCGTGCCGCTGCGCAACATCACCCTGACCACCCGCCCCGAAGGCGTGTCGGGCCGCGGCCCCTGCAACGGCTATGCCGCCCGGAACACCGTGCCCCTGCCCGCCGTGGCCTTTGAGCCGCTGCAGACCAGCGGCGTGTCCGGCTGCGCTGACGAGGCCGTCGAACAGCGGTTCTTCCAGGCGCTGCAGCAGGCGACCGAGATGGAGTATTACGGCGGCGTCCTGCGCATCAAGGGCCCGACCTGGCTGATCTTTGAAAGCGGCCGCCCGGCGGAATCCGCGACCGACGCCCTGTCGGCGGCACGCGGCAACCAGTAAGGCCCTCAGCGGTCTAGCAACCGCCGCATCAGCCGGCCCCGCGCGGCCGGCAAAGGGCGCCCGACCAGATCGGGCGCCAGCCGATGTTCCAGAAAATGCCCGGTGATGGCCAGCCCCTCGGCCAGATCGCGCCCCCGGTTGTCGCCCGCCCCGCCCAGCATCGCGGGCAGCGGCAGCAGCCGGTCGGCCCAGTCCCCCGCCCCCTCGCGGCTGACCGCCCGGCCCGTGCGCGGGCTGACATAGGCCAGCCCCTCGGTCGCGCCGGTCACCGCGCAGGCCGACAGGTCAAGCCCGTATCCCATCTCGTCCAGCAGCAGCATCTCCCAGGCCAGATAGGTCTGCGGCCAGTCCGCACCCGCCTCGATCAGGTCCAGCAGCGCCTCGGTCCGGGCCACCAGAAGGGGATGCGGATCGCGTTCCGGCAGGGCAAAGACCAGCAGCGCGCAGATCGCGTTCAGCCCCGCCAGCGCGGTCTGATCGCCCATCAGCCCGGCGCGCATCCGCACCGGTTCCGCCGTGAAGCTGCCCAACTGATCGGCCTGCCGCGCCCGCCAGCGCAGCGACAGCCGCGCCCCCGGCTGCAGCATCGCGGCGCGTTTCTGCGACGCGCCGCCCGGCACGACGCCCGCATGGCGCCCGTGTTCCAGGGTCAGCACGTCGATGATGACCGCCGTCTCGCCATGCGGGCGGCGGGCGATCACGGTGCCGTCGGCCTGCCATTCCATCGGCGCCCCCGCTTGCCGTGCCTATTGCATGCGCCGCGCGGCCAGATCGCGGCGGTCGCGGCGGCGCTGCCCCGCCTGACGCAGCAGCGTCACCGAATAGATCGCCAGCGCCGCCCAGATCAGCGGAAAGGCCACCAGCCGCGCCCCGTCAAAGGGTTCGCCGAAGATCAGCACCGCGCACAGGAAGATCATCGTCGGCGCAATATATTGCAGGATGCCAATGGTGGACAGGCGGATCAGCTTGGCCCCGTTGGCATAGAACAGCAGCGGAATGGCCGTGACCGGCCCGCAGCCCAGCAGCAGCAGGGTCTGCGCCCAGCCCCCGCTGGTGAAATGCGACTGGCCCTGGACGGCCTGCCAGATCAGGAACCCGCCGGCCAGCGGCGCCAGCAGCAGCACCTCCAGCGTGAAGCCCTGATTGGGGCCAAGCGGCAGGCTCTTCTTGCAATAGGCATAGAACCCCCAGGACAGGGTCAGCCCGATCGCGACCAGCGGCAGGCTGCCCGCCTGCGCGGTCAGGATGATGACGGCCGTGGCCGCCAGCGCGATTGCCGCGAACTGGCCGCGCGACAGCCGTTCGCCCAGCAGGGTCGCGCCCAGAAGGACGCTGAACAGCGGGTTGATGTAATAGCCCAAGGCCGCGTCCATCGCCTGATCGTTGGCGATGGCCCAGACATAGATCAGCCAGTTGACCGAGATCAGCATCGCCGTCAGCGCCCCCATCGCCAGCAGGCGCGGCTGGCGCAGGGCCTGGCCGACCTCGGCCGCGCGGCCCTGCCACAACAGGACGGCGGCGGCGATGGGCAGCGACCAGATGATGCGATGGGCGATGATCTCGGCGGCGGGCAGATGGGCCAGCGCCTTCATGTAGATGGGCAGAAACCCCCACAGCCCATAGGCCGCGATGGCATAGACGAGGCCCTTGGGCGAATCACTCTGCGGGATGCTCATGCCAGATGCATATTCTGCAACGGCACCCCCCGCCAGAGGTCAGAACAACCCGTCCTGATCCAGCAGGGTGCGCCCATCGCGCGCCTCGATCTCCAGCACCCACAGATCGCGGTCGCGGGACCGCTGGCGGGCGATGGCGGCGTCGATGTCGCGTTCGGGGCCGGTCTGCACCGCGACCCAGGGGCGCGTGTCGCTGTCCATGTCCCATTCGCGCATCCACAGCGCGGCGGTGCCGTCCAGATGCGCGCATTTCACCGCGATGGCGCCCGCCGTGTCGTCACCGCGCGCCAGCACATAGGCGGGGATGCTGGCCTGGGCCAGCCGCGCCAGATAGGCCGCGACCCACAGGGACGCGGCCAGACGGATATCAGCCATCGCCGTCGCGGAAGTTCAGGCCGATCTCGTCATAGCGTTCGGCCTCGTTCTCCCAGTTCTCGCGGACGCGGACCTGCAGGAACAGGTGGACGCGGCGGCCCATGAACTCCTCCAGCTCGACGCGGGCAGCCTGGCCCACGGCCTTGATCGTCTCTCCGCCCTTGCCCAGCACGATGCCCTTGTGGCCCTGGCGGGCGACATAGACGACCTGTTCGACGCGGGCGCTGCCGTCGTCCTTTTCCTCCCAGGCCTCGGTTTCCACCGTCAGCTGATAGGGGATCTCCTCGTGCAGGCGCAGGGTCAGCTTTTCGCGGGTGATCTCGGCGGCGATCATGCGCATGGGCAGGTCGGCGATCTGATCCTCGGGGTACAGCCACGGGCTCTCGGGCAGGCTGCGGGCCAGCCAGCCGCGCAGCTGCTGGCAGCCATGGCCGCGCATGGCAGAGATCATGAAGGTCTCGGCAAAGGGATAGGCCTCGTTCAGCTGCTGGGACAGGGCCAGCAGGGTCTCGGCCTTGACGCGGTCGATCTTGTTGATGATCAGCGCGACGGGGGTGCCCTTGCCCAGGTTGGTCAGCTGATCCAGGATCGCCTGCGTGCCGTCGGTCAGGCCGCGATGCGCCTCGATCAGGACCAGCACGATATCGGCATCCGATGCCCCGCCCCAAGCGGCGGCGACCATGCTGCGGTCCAGGCGGCGGCGCGGGCGAAAGATGCCCGGCGTGTCCACGAACACGATCTGCGCAGGGCCGTGCATGGCGATGCCGCGGATGCGGGCGCGGGTGGTCTGGACCTTGTGGGTTACGATGCTGACCTTGGCGCCGACCATCTGGTTCAGCAGCGTCGATTTCCCGGCATTGGGTTCGCCGATCAGGGCCACGAAACCGGCCCGGGTCGGGCCGTCATCGGGCGGCGAGGCGGGCTCGGGGGGCAGGTCGGGGGTGATGTCGTCGGTCATGTCTGTCCTTCCAGCCGATCCAGCAGCGATTGCGCGGCGGCCTGTTCAATGCTGCGCTTGGTGCCCGTGCCGCGGGCCTGCGCGTGGCGGCCATCCTCCAGCCGGACGGTGATCAGAAAGACCGGCGCATGGTCGGGACCGCTGCGGTCGGTCTGCTCGTATACGGGTGGCGGCATGCCTTGGGCCTGGGCCCATTCCTGCAGGGCGGTCTTGGCGTCGCGGCTGTCGGCATCGACGCGGGCCAGCCGCGGCGCCCAGTGGCGCAGCACGACCCGGCGCGCGGCATCAAAACCCGCATCCAGATAGACGGCGGCCAGCACGGCCTCCATCGCATCGGCCAGCAGGGCGTCCTTGCGGCGGCCGCCCGACAGCATCTCGGACCGGCCCAGCTTCAGCACCTCGCCCAAGGACAGGTCGCGGGCGACGGCGGCGCAGGTCTCTCCGCGCACCAACGCGTTATAGCGGGGCGCCAGCTGGCCTTCGGTGGCGGCGGTGTCGGCGCTGAACAGCGCCTCGGCCATGACCAGGCCCAGGACGCGGTCGCCCAGGAATTCCAGCCGCTGGTTGTCGGGCCGCGTGACGCTGGCGATCGAGCCATGCGTCAGCGCGCGGATCAGCAGCTCGGGTCGCGCGAAATCGTGCCCCAGCCGGGCCATGAAGGCCCGGATGTCCGACGAGGGCGTCACTCCACCGCCTTGAAGAAGCGGTCGGACCGCCAGGTCCAGAAATACAGCAGCGAGCGCCCCGCCGACGAGAACATGATCCGGTCCGCGCGCCCGATCAGGAATTCGGACGGAACAAAGCCCAGGCCGCCGATCTCTGCGGGAAAGCGGCTGTCCTCGGAATTGTCGCGGTTGTCGCCCATGAAGAAATACTGGCCCGCAGGCACGGTGAAGGTCGGCGTGTCGTCGGCCACCCAGCCATCCATGATGTTCAGCACGTCATGGCTGTTGCCGCCGGGCAGGGTCTCGGTGAAGCGTTCCTTGATGCACTGGCCGCCCTCGGGGACCGGGTCGTTGATGCAGCGCGGGATCAGGCCCTGCGGGCCCTGCTGTTCCTTGATCTCGATGAAATCGCCGACGGGGGCGGTGGGGGCGGGTTCGCCGTTGATCCACAGCCGGCCGCCGCGCATCTGGATCGTGTCGCCGGGCAGGCCGATCACGCGCTTGATGAAATCGACGTTGCGGGTGGGGTGGCGGAACACCGCGACCTCTCCGCGCTGCGGCTCGCGCTCCAGGATGCGGCCGCTGATGGGGCACATCGAGAACGGGCAGCTATGCGCGGAATAGCCATAGGCCATCTTGTTGACGAACAGGAAGTCGCCGATCAGCAGCGTGTCCTTCATGCTGCCCGAGGGAATCCAGAACGGCTGAAAGAACAGCGTGCGGAAGATGCCGGCGATCACCAGCGCCCAGAAGATGGTCTTGACCGTCTCCCAGATGCCGTCTTTCTTCTTGGGTGCCGCTGTGGCCATTCCGCGTGGTCCTTTTTGTCCCGGGGCCGCGCCCCTGCATCCGGGCGTTCATGGTCCGGGGGGCGGTGAAAAGTCAAGCAGGCGCAGGGCCCGGACGCGCCTCGATCACCACGAAGGCCTGCGCCCAGGGGTGGTCGTCGGTCAGGGTGACATGCACGATGGCGTGATGGCCGGGCGGTGTCATCGCCGCCAGTCGGTCCGCGGCCCAGCCCGTCAGCGCCATGACCGGCTGTCCACTGGTCAGGTTCGTCACCGCCATGTCGCGCCAGCTGATGCCCATGGCCAGCCCCGTGCCAAGCGCCTTGGAGCAGGCCTCCTTGGCGGCCCATCGTTTGGCCAGCGTGCCCGCCTCATCGGCGCGGCGGGCAGCCTTGGCCAATTCGGTGTCGGTAAAGACGCGGGTGCGGAACCGGTCGCCGAACCGGTCCAGCGTGCCCTGGATGCGGTCGATATTGGCCAGATCCGTGCCGATCCCCAGGATCATGGGCGTGCGGCATCCATGCGGGCGCGCATCTCGCGGATGGCACCGTCCAGCCCCATAAACACCGATTCCGAGATCAGGAAATGCCCGATGTTCAGCTCTGCGATCTGGGGAATTGCGGCGATGGGGCCGACGGTGTCGAAGGTCAGGCCGTGGCCCGCATGAACCTCCAGCCCCAGGCTGTGGGCCAGCGCGGCCCCCTCGCGCAGGGCGTCCAGTTCGGCGTCGCGTTCGGCGTGGCGGCCTTCGGTATCCAGATCGCAATAGGCGCCGGTATGCAGCTCGACCACCGCGGCGCCGATGCGGGCGCTGGCGCGGATCTGGTCGGGCTGGTGGCCGATGAACAGCGACACCCGGCAGCCCGCCTCGCGCAGCGGCGCGATATAGGCGGCCAGCGCATCCGCGTTGCCCGCGACGTCCAGGCCGCCCTCGGTCGTGCGCTCCTCGCGCTTTTCGGGGACGATGCAGACGGCGTGCGGGCGGTGGCGCAGGGCGATGGCCTGCATCTCGGGCGTGGCGGCCATCTCGAAGTTCAGCGGCAGGGTCAGGCCCGCCATCAGCGCGTCTATATCGGCGTCGCTGATATGGCGGCGATCCTCGCGCAGATGGGCGGTGATGCCGTCCGCGCCCGCGGCCTCGGCCAGCAGGGCGGCGCGCAGCGGGTCCGGCCACGGAGAGCCGCGCGCATTGCGGATGGTGGCGACGTGGTCGATATTGACGCCAAGGCGCAGCATGGGGTCCTCCGGATTGCTGGCGGCAGTCTAGCGGGGGGCGGGGGCGGATGCCAGTTCGGTTGGCACCGCCCACCAGCCGTTGCGCGCAAGCGCCGCAGCGGCCCGCGACGCCGCGCCCGCATCCGCGAACAGCCCGAAACAGGTCGCCCCCGATCCCGACATGCGCGCCAGCCGCGCGCCCTGTGCGGACAGCGCGTCCAGCACCTGGGCGATGATAGGGGCCGCGGCGATGGCCGGGGCTTGCAGGTCGTTGCGCGTGCCCGCCAGCCAGCCGATCAGCGCGTCGGCATCGGCAAAAGTCGGGATGGGCGGCAGGGGCGCATTGTCGCGCTGCGCAAGCCCGGCAAAGATCGCAGGCGTGGGCACGGCGACGCGCGGATTGACCAGCACCATGTGCAGCGCGGGCAAGGGCGGCAGCGGGGTCACGACCTCTCCGATGCCCTGCATCCGCGCGGGGCGGCTGGCCAGGCAGACTGGCACATCCGCGCCAAGGCGTTCGGTCCGGTCGGGCAGCGGGTGGCCCATCCGCGCCAGCCCACGCAGCACCGCCGCCGCATCGGCGGACCCGCCCCCGATCCCCGAGGCGACAGGCAGCGCCTTTGTCAGCCGGATCGCGGCCTGCCCCCCCGCCAGACGCGCGGCGCGCAGGCACAGGTTGTCGTCCCCGGCCTCCAGCCCCGCCGCGAAGGGGCCGTCGATGGTCAGGGACAGCGGGCCGGGGGTCAGCGTGACGACATCGCCCACGGCGGCGAAACAGACCAACGAATCCAGCAGGTGATAGCCGTCGCCCCGCCGCCCCGTCACATGCAGCGCCAGGTTCAGCTTGGCCGGTGCGCCTTCGGTCAGGGTCATTCGGTCGCGTCGGCCTCGGTCTGCGGCGATTGGCTCGGGGCGCTGGCCACGGGGCCGTCCTCCTCGGCCATGACGGCCTCCAGCCCGCGATCCAGCTTGGCGCGGATGCGGTCGGCATCGACCTCGCCGCTTTCGGCGGGTTCCAGCGACAGGGCGCGGCGCCACTGGATCTGCGCCTCGCGATAGCGGCCCACCATCCAGTAGATGTCGCCCAGATGGTCGTTGACCAGCGGGTCGGATGCCATCGTAGCGATCGACTGCTCCATCGGGGCCACCGCGTCCTGATAGCGGCCAAGCCGGAAATAGGCCCAGGCCAGGCTGTCCAGGATATAGCCGTCGCCGGGCGACAGCTCGACCGCGCGCTTGATCATCTCCAGGGCGCGGTCCAGATTCTGGTTCCGGTCGATCCAGGAATAACCCAGATAATTTAGCAGGCTGGCCTGATCGGGCCGGATCTCCAGCGCGGCCAGCAGGTCGGCCTCGGCACGCTCGAACTGGCCCGACCGCTCCAGCGCGATGCCGCGCGCGTAAAGCGGGAACCAGCGCGCCTGAGGCGGCGCATCGGCCAAGAGGTCCAGCGCCCGGTCATAGCTGGGCACGGCCTCGGCATATTTCTCCTGCTGGCGCATCACGTCGCCAAGCGCGACCCAGGACTGCGCCAGTCCCGGATAGGCCGAGGACAGCGCCAGCGCGGCCTTTTCGGCCTCCTCGCGGCGGTCGGCGCGCGACAGGGCGTCGATGCGCGACAGCTCGGCCTGGGGGCGCATCTGGCCCATGCGGCGCACGGCGTCGAATTCGGCCTCGGCCAGGTCGAACTGCTGGCGGTCCTGCAGCAGCTGCGCGGACATCAGCCGCGCCTCGGGGTTCTGGGGGGCGATCCAGGCCGCCAGGCGCGCGTGGATCAGCGCCAGCGGCTCGGGGTCGGGGCTGCTGGCCAGGGCCGAGGCAAAGGACAGCAGCAGATGCGCGATGCCGTCGCCCGGGCCCGCCACCACGTCGAAGGGCACGGGCTGGCCCTGCTCCAACCGCTGGCGCAGGGCCAGCAGCTGCGGCTCGGCCTCCAGCCCCTCGATGTCGGACAACAGCGCCAGCGCCTCGTCCTGGCGATCCAGCTGCGACAGGATCTGCACGCGGGCGGTCAGGCCCATCAGATGGCCGCTGGCCTCCGATTGCAGGATCAGGCGGTCGGCGGCCTCATAGTCGCCGGCCAGCGCCCGGGCCAGCGCCAGGTGATAGTTCACGATGGGGGCCAGCGCCTCGCCCGCCGTCATCGCCTCGAAGGCGGCGACGGCATCGGTGGCGCGCCCCGCGCCCAGCAGGGCCCAGGCCCGGATGGTGCCGTCCATCAGGTCCTGCTCCAGCGGCAGGTCGGGGCTGCGATTGGCCTCGATCAGGTCGATGACGCCCTGCCAATCCTCGGCCCGGATCAGCTGGGCGCGGCGCAAGAGGCCCGCCAGCTCGGTCGGGCGCTCCTCCAGGAACAGGCGTTCGGCCATGACCGCCGCCCGCTCGACCTCGCCGGACGAGGCCAGCGCGACCAGCGCGCTGTCCTGCAGATAGACGTCCTGGGGATCATGCGCCGAAGCCTGCACGAAATAGCGTGCGGCGGCGCGGAAATCGTTCTCGACCGTGGCCATGCGGGCGGCCAGATAGGGTCCGGCCAGGCCGCGGATCGGCGGCGCGGCAGCGGTGTCCTGCGCCAGGACCGGCAGCGCGGTGGCCCCCATCAGCCCGGCGATCAGGGCCAGGCGCAGCAGGGTGGGACGGGGGCGGATCTGGGTCACGAGGCACTTCCGGACGTTCACGTTTGCGTTGCGTCCAGCGTAACGGGCGGGGCGGGGGCAAGCAACGCCCCCGCCCCCCGGTTTCATCACATGTTCGGGTAGTTCGGCCCGTCGCCGCCCTGCGGTGTGGTCCAGACGATGTTCTGGCTGGGGTCCTTGATATCGCAGGTCTTGCAGTGGACGCAGTTCTGGAAATTGATCACGAAACGCGGGCCCTGCGCATCCTCGACCACCTCATAGACGCCCGCGGGGCAGTATCGCTGCGCGGGTTCGGCGTATTCCGGCAGGTTGACCGCGATAGGCACCGACGCATCGCGCAGCCGCAGGTGGCAGGGCTGATGCTCCTCGTGGTTGGTAAAGCTGAAGGCCACGTTGGTCAGCCGGTCAAAGGACAGCTTGCCGTCCGGGCGGGGATAGTCGATCGGCTTGTGATCGGCGGCCTTGCCGGTGGCGGCGGCATCGGATTTGCCGTGGCTCCAGGTGCCAAGCGGGTTCCAGCCGGTCAGGTTCGCGGTCCACATGTCCACCGCGCCCAGCATCAGGCTGGCCGACAGGCCCATGCGTGACCAGATCGGTTTCACGTTGCGGACCTTCTTGAGGTCCTTGCCGATGTCGCCGGTCCGCACGGCCTGATCGTAATCGGTCAGCCGGTCGCCCTCGCGGCCCGCCCTGATCGCGGCGGCGGCGGCATCGGCGGCCTCGATCCCCGAGATCATCGCATTGTGGTTGCCCTTGATGCGCGGCACGTTGACCATGCCCGCCGAACAGCCCAGCAGCACGCCGCCGTCGAAGGACAGCTGCGGCAGCGACTGCCAGCCGCCCTCGCTGATGGCGCGGGCGCCATAGCTGATGCGCTTGCCCCCCTCCAGCAGCTCGGCCACCATCGGATGGTGCTTGAAGCGCTGGAACTCCATGTACGGATACAGGTGCGGGTTCTCATAGTTCAGGTGGACGACGAAACCGACCAGCACCTGGTTGTTCTCGAAGTGATAGATGAAGCTGCCGCCGCCCGCATTCTTGCCCAGGGGCCAGCCCATCGTGTGAATGACGCGGCCCTGCTTGAACTTCTCCGGGGAAACCTCCCAGATCTCCTTCATGCCCAGGCCGTATTTCTGCGGATCGCCCGTGGCCGACAGGTTCAGCCGCGCGTCGATCTGCTTGGCCAGGCTGCCGCGCACGCCCTCGGCGATGAAGACATATTTGCCATGCAGCTCCATCCCCGGCTCATAGCCGTCGCCGGGCGTGCCGTCGGGGTTGCAGCCGAATTCGCCCGCGACGACGCCCTTGACCCGGTCGCCCTCCCAGACCACCGCACTGGCGGCCATGCCGGGAAAGATCTCGACGCCCAGGGCCTCGGCCTGTTCGGCCAGCCAGCGGCAGACATTGCCCATGCTGACGATGTAGTTGCCGTGGTTCGACATCAGCGGCGGCATCGGCCAGTTCGGCACGCGGACCTGCCCCGCCTCGCCCAGGACATAGAAATTGTCCTCGGTGACCGGGGTGGTCAGCGGCGCGCCGCGCTCCTTCCAGTCGGGGATCAGCCGGTCCAGCCCGCAGGGGTCCAGCACCGCGCCCGACAGGATATGGGTGCCGACCTCGGACCCCTTTTCCAGCACGACGACGGACAGGTCGGGGTCGACCTGCTTCAACCGGATCGCGGCGGACAGGCCCGCAGGCCCGGCGCCCACGATCACGACGTCGTATTCCATCGATTCGCGGCTGATGTCCGTCTGATCGGTCATGTGCTGGGGCCCCCTCCGTGGCAATCTGGCGTTGTCCACAGATAACCAGACCGGGCGGCGGGGGCAATCGTGACGCGGCGGTGGATTGCGCGCGACAGGCTCCCGCGCCGGATGCAGGCTTGCATTAGGCGGCGTTTTGGGCACCATGTCCCCCGATCAGCTTCGCGCCCCTGCCATATCGCTATGGCAGGGGCGTTGGCTTGGCACCCGCAGGACGAACGCATCCCGGAAGGACAGGGCAGCGATGGAAAAGATACCGATGACCCCGACAGGCGTCCAGAACCTGGAGCGAGAGCTGGGCGTTCTGAAATCCAAGGAACGGCCCGCCATCATCCGCGCCATCGCCGAGGCGCGCGAACATGGCGATCTGTCGGAAAACGCCGAATACCACGCCGCCCGCGAAAAGCAGGGCTTTGTCGAGGGCCGCATCAAGGAGCTGGAGGCCCTGCTGTCGCGCGCCGAGGTCATCGACCCCTCCAAGCTGTCGGGCAGCGTCAAGTTCGGCGCCCGCGTCAAGCTGATCGATGAGGATACCGAGGAAGAGCGCAACTATCAGATCGTCGGAGAGGCCGAGGCCGATATCGAACGCGGCCTGCTGAACATCCGCTCTCCTCTGGCGCGCGCGCTGATCGGCAAGGATGAGGGCGACAGCGTCGAGGTCACCACCCCCGGCGGGCAGCGCAGCTACGAGATCGTCGAGATCCGTTACGGATGACCCCATGTCCCTGATCGCACGCATCGCCAGCCTTTCGAACCGCGACCGCATCACCACGGTCGGCATGGCCCTGACCGGCATCTGGCTGTTCCTGATGGCGCTGTTCTGGCTGTTGGGGCCCGCGGCGCCATCCGACAGCCCGGGCGGCGTCGCGCGCCTGGTCCTGACCATGGGGATGGTGCTGCCCGTGGCGCTGATCTGGCTGGGCGTGTCGCTGGCCCGCCAGCTGGCCGAGCTGCGCGCCGAGGCGCAGGACCTGCGCGCCCGCCTGGCCCAAATGCGCGGCGACACGTCCCTGGACGAGGACCTGCCCCTCTCCGACCTGCCCCCGCAGGACCCGGCCATGCCCGATGACGCCCGGGCCGAGCCTGCGCAATCCAGGGCAGAACCCGCATCGCGCGGCGATGCGCCCCGCCCCCGCGCGCCTCTGCCCAAGGCCCGCCCGACCGCCGATCAGCGTCAGGCCGCCCTGCGCCTGGACCCGCAGGGCGAATCGGTCGATCCGGTGACCCTGATCCGGGCGCTGAACTTTCCCGACGGGCCGGACGATCACGACGCCATCGACGCGCTGCGCCACGCGCTGCAGGACCCGGCCCATTCGCGCGTCCTGCGGGCCGCGCAGGATGTCGTCACGCTGATGGCCGGGCGCGACGTCTATATGGACGATCTGCCGCCGGAATCGGCGCGCCCCGATGTCTGGCGCCGCTTTGCCGCGGGCGAACGCGGCAGCGCGGTCGCCGCGCTTGGCGGCATCCACAACCCCGACGCGCTGGAGATCGCCGCCGCCATGCTGGCCGAGGACGAGATCTTTCGCGACACGGCGCATCATTTCCTGCGCCATTTCGACGGGTTGCTGGCCGGGCTGGTCCCCGCGCTGGACGACATGCAGATCGCGGTTCTGGCCGACAGCCGGTCGGCGCGGGCCTTCATGCTGCTGGGGCGGGTGTCGGGGGTCTTCGGCTAGGCCGCCAGGCGCAGCACATGGACCTGCCCCCACCAGGGCAGGCCATAGCGCCCGACGGCCTGCGCCTCGAACCCGATATCGGCATAGAAGGCCAGCGCGCCCCGGTTGCGGGCGCGCACCTCGGCCCGCAGGCCAGGCCGCGCGGCGCCCTGCGCCAGATGGCGGGCATGGGCCACCAGCGCGCGCCCGACACCCTGTCGCGGCAGGCGCACCGCCAGCCCGTCGATCACCAGATCCCCCGTCGCGGGGGCGGCGCGAAACAGCCAGCCGGGCCAGCCCACGCCCCCGTCGGCAAACCCACCCGCCGCATCGCGCAGCCCCATCACGCCAACCACCGCCCCCGCCGCATCCACGGCCACCAGCCCATGCCCCGCATGGACCCGCTGCGGCCAGCCACCGCGCCCGAAATGCGCGCGCCACAACGCCGCCGCGGCAGGCAGCAGGGGCGCGGGAATGGGGTGCAGGATCTGCATCGGCTGGCCTTGTCTTGCCTTGCGCGTCGTGCAAGCAAGGTGGCGCGAAACGCAGCCAGACGAAAGCGCCATGTCCCCCGCCCCCGAACCCCGCCCCCGGAACCGGCAGGCCGCCGCCGACGAGGCCTCGGCCCGCGCGCTGATGCGCAGCCCGGCCGCAGCCTTTCGGCACGGCATCGTGCAATCGCTGCCGTTTCTGGTGGTCATCATCCCGTTCGCGGTCCTGTTCGGCGTCGTCGCGACCGAGGCCGGGCTGAACCTGGCCGAGGTGATGGGGTTTTCCGTGCTGGTGCTGGCGGGGGCGTCGCAATTTACCGCCGTGCAGCTGTTGTCGGACAACGCCCCCGCGATCATCGTGATCCTGTCGGGTCTGGCGGTGAACCTGCGCATGGCGATGTATTCGGCGTCGCTGCTGCCTTGGCTGCGCGGCGCGTCGGGCCGGCACAAGGCCTGGGTCGCCTATGCGCTGATCGACCAAAGCTATGCGCTGTCGATCCAGCATTACGAACGCCACCCGCGCCTGAGCATCCCGCAGCGGCTGGCCTATTTCGGCGGCACGGCGGTCGCGCTTTGCGTGCCCTGGATGATCGCCACCTGGGTCGGCGCGACCGTGGGCCAGGCCATCCCCGATGAGATCGCGCTGGATTTCGCCATGCCGATCACCTTTCTGGCGATGATCGCGCCGATGCTGCGCACGCCCGCGCATCTGGCGGCCTGCTTTGTGGCGATCGTGCTGGCGCTGGTGCTGGCGGGGCTGCCCTCGGGGCTGGGCCTGCTGATCGCGGCGCCGGCGGGCATGGCCACGGGCGCGCTGGTCGAATGGCGGACCGAACGCAAGGAGGCGCGCGATGCAGGCATCCCCGGCTGAGATCTGGACCGTCATCCTGGTGCTGGGGGTCGGCACCTATCTGATCCGCTGGTCCTTTCTGGGCGCCTTGGGCGACCGGGACCTGCCGGGCTGGGTGATGCGGATGCTGCGCTATACGCCGGTGGCGGTGCTGCCCGCGCTGGTCGCGCCGCTGGTCGTCTGGCCCGCGGCGACGGGCGGGGCGGCGGACCCCGCGCGCATGGCCGCCGCGGCGGCCACGGTGGCGGTGGGGGTCCTGACCCGCAACGTGATGCTGGCCATCCTGGCCGGGGGCATCACGCTGGCGGGCCTGCTTTACCTGTTATAGCCGACGATCCGGCCGTCCTTCTGGCGCAGCAGCACGTCGTGGTTGTTGGCCGGGTCGCCATCCTGATGCCGCTTGGAGATCACCCCCGGCTGGCGCAGGAACCATTCGCGCAGCTTCAGCGGAGAGAAGCCCTGCGGCACCGTCTCGAACCCCGGCACGCCCGACAGGACCCGCGCCGATTCCCGCGCGCAAAAGCTTTTGGCGCCAGGGCCGTTCTGCTCTGCCCGGCGGATGGCGAAATCGGCGACGTCCAGCGGCACGCGGATCGTGTCCTCGGCCACCCAATAGGTCTCGCGCGCGTGGTAATCGATGTAGAAGTTCTTGAAGTTGTCGGTGATGCCATACAGCACGTCCCCGCGTTCGGGGATATTGGGGTGCTGCCAGCTGCCCGCCGGATCATAGATCACCCGCTGGCTGCCATTGATCATCAGCGCCGAATGGCCGCCCTCGCCCCGGGGAATCCCGATGACGGTGAACAGCGTGATCGACGGCGGCTCGGGCGAGACATAGCGCGCCGCGCGGACGCGCTCATCGCTGGCCCAGATGTTCTCCGCCCCGCAGGCGGCCAGGGCGACGGGCAGGGCCGCCGCCAGAAAGACGCGTCTTTTCATGCCGGGTGCCGGTCCGGTCAGCCGTTGACCAGGGCCAGGAACACCAGCACGCCCAGGGACAGGCCGGTGATCCAGACCGAGGCGCGGATGAAACCCGAAAAGGTCTTCTTGTGCTCGGACAGATCCATGCTGCCCTGCGTCGCTTCGGGTTTGTTGTCGTAATCGGCCATGCCTGCCCCCAGTGATTGCGTTTGTCCTGCGTTACCCCATGATGGCGGACCTGTCACGCCCCCCACAGCACCGCACCGTCGGTTTCGCCCGCAGGCCGGATCACGCCCGCTCGGTGCAGGTGGTTCAGATGCGCCACCGCCTCGACCAGGGCCAGGCCGAACTCTCCCTCGCCGATGCGGCGGCGGAACAGGATGTCGAAACAGCCGACCGCCGTGCGCGGGGCCTGGGCCAGCGCCTGCGCCAGCCGCTCCAGCGCGGTGTGGTGGTTCGCGATCAGCTGGTCCAGCCGAAAGGGCAGCCCGGTAAAGGGCAACTTGTGCCCCGGCAGGACCAGCTGGTCGGGCCGCGCCAGTGCGCGCAGCCGAGTGCAGCTGTCGATCCATTCGCCCACCGGATCGGCCAGCGGCTCGGTCGGATAGACGCCCAGGTTGGGCGATATCGCGGGCAGCAGCTGGTCGCCGCCGATGACCAGATCGTCGTCCTGCGACCAGAACGTCGCGTGACAGGGCGCATGCCCATGCCCCATCGCGACCCGCCAGCGCCTGCGACCAAAGCTGACCATGTCGCCCTCGGCCAGCCGGGTGAAGCCCAGGGGCAGCGGATGCACCACATCGGCAAAGTTGAAGGGCCGCTCAGTTGAGCGCCGCTCCAGCAGGTCGCCGGGCATCCCCGCGCGCCGCCAAAAGGCCAGCGCCTGCGGGCTGGCGCGGTCCTGCACGTCCAGGACCAGCATCCGCGCCATCAGCCAGGCGGTCCGCGACATCCACAGATCGGCGCCGCGCTCCATGAACCAGCCCGCCAGTCCGATATGGTCTGGGTGGTGATGCGTGCCGATCACCCGCACGACCGGCCGCCCGGCCAGCGGGCCGTCCAGCAGTCCCTGCCAGATCTGGCGGGCGCGGGCCGTGTCAAAACCGGTATCGACAAGGGTCCAGCCGTCGTCATCCTCCAGCGCATAGACGTTGACGTGGTCCAGCTTCATCGGCAGCGGCAGGCGCATCCAAAGCACGCCGGGCGCGACCGTGACGGCCTGCCCTTCGGCGGGCGGGGTGTCGTGCGGCGTGCGGATCACGCCGCGAAGTCGCCCGCCAGCGCCGCATCGCTGATGCCGGTCAGATCGTCCAGCCCGGCCAGCGCCTCGGCCAGATCGCCCGCATGATGGGGCAGGACGCGCGCCATGAACACCGCCGCCAGCGCCCGGTGGCCATCGCCCCCGGCCATCGCCGCGCGCAGGTGGTAATGCCCGCCCAGCACCCGCGCGAAGGCCGTCAGATAGGGCACCGCCCCCGCGAACCGTTCCGGCATGGCGCGGTCCAGCAGGGCTTGCGTCGCCTCGCGCAGCGTCTCGGCCGCCTGCCACAGCTGATGGGCCAGCGCCGGATGGGCGCCCTGCGCGGCCTTGGCGCCGTCCAGCACCTCATCCAGCAGGCGCATCGCGGCCTCGCCGCCATCGGACAGCTTGCGGCCGACCAGGTCCATCGCCTGGATGCCGTTCGTGCCCTCATAGATCGAGGTGATGCGCACGTCGCGCAGATATTGCGCGGCGCCCGTCTCCTCGACATAGCCCATGCCGCCATGCACCTGCACGCCCATATCGGCCACGCGGATGCCGACATCGGTGCCGTACGCCTTGGCGATGGGCGTCAGGAACGCCGCGCGGGCGGCCTGATCGGCGTCGCCGGTGGCGCGATCCATGTCGATGGCGGTGGCGCAGGCCAGGCCGATGGCGCGGGCGGCAAAGACCTCGGCCCGCGCGGTGGCCAGCATGCGGCGCACATCGGGGTGCTGGATGATCGGGCCCATCTGGTTACGGTCCACCGCATAGGCCACGGCCTTCTGCAGCGCCGCCTCGGCCACGCCGACGCCCTGCATGCCGACGCCAAGGCGGGCGCAGTTCATCATGGTGAACATGGCGGCCATGCCCTTGTTCTCCTCGCCGACCAGCCAGCCGGTGGCACCCTCATAGGACATCACGCAGGTCGGGCTGCCGTGGATGCCCAGCTTGTGCTCCAGGCTGACCACCTTGAGGCTGTTGGCGATGCCCGGTTCGCCGGCATCGTCGGGGATGAACTTGGGCACCATGAACAGGCTGATGCCGCGCGTGCCCTTGGGCGCACCGGGCAGACGCGCCAGCACCAGATGGCACACGTTCGCGGTCACGTCGCTGTCGCCCCAGGTGATGTAGATCTTCTGGCCCGACACGCGATAGGTGCCGTCGCCCGCATCCTCGGCCCGGGTGGTCAGCGCCCCCACGTCGCTGCCCGCGCCGGGCTCCGTCAGGTTCATCGTGCCCGACCATTCGCCGCTGATCAGCTTGGGCAGATAGCGCGCCTTCAGGTCGTCGCTGGCGTGATGCTCCAGCGCCTCGATCTGGCCCTGGGTCAGCATCGGGTTCAGCTGCAGCGCCAGGTTCGCGCCCGACATCATCTCGGCCACGGCCATGTTCAACGCCTGCGGCAAGCCCATGCCGCCGTATTCCGGATCGGCCGACACCCCGACCCAGCCCCCCTCCGCGATGGCCCGGAACGCCTCGGCAAACCCGGGCGACGACCGCACCACCCCGTTCTCGAGCCGCGCGGGCGTCTGGTCGCCCCCCCAATTCAGCGGCGCCATCACGTTCTGGGCCAGCTTGCCGGCCTCGGACAGGATGGCGGTCGCGGTCTCGGGCGTGGCCTCGGCAAAGCGGTCGGTGCGGGCCAGTTCACCAAAGGGCACGACATGGGACAGGATGAAGTCGATCTGGGCTGTGGGGGCCTTGTAGCTCATGGGCGTCTCCTCCTCGCGCCTTGGCATCGGGGCCGGGCGCGTCTATCTACGGGCGTCAGGCGGCATCTTGGGCCGCGATCCCCTCAGGCTCAACAGAAACCCCGCGTCACGAATGCAGACCCTGCGACTGTCCCCCGATGCCGCCGGACTGGCCCGCGCCGCCGCACTGCTGGCGCAGGGCGCCAGCGTCGCCATTCCCACCGAAACGGTCTATGGCCTGGCCGCCGATGCCCGCAACGGGGCGGCGGTGGCGCGCATCTATCAGGCCAAGGGCCGGCCCAGCTTCAACCCGCTGATCGTGCATGTCGCGGACCTGGCGGCGGCCCAACGGCTGGCGCATCTGCCGCCACAGGCGCTGGCGCTGGCGCGCGCCTTCTGGCCGGGCGCGCTGACGCTGGTCGTGCCCTTGCGCGCCGATGCGGGCATCGCGGGGCTGGTGACGGCGGGGCTGGACACGATCGGCATCCGCGTCCCTGCCCATCCTGTGGCGCAATCGCTGCTGCGCCTGTCAGGGCTGCCCCTGGCGGCACCCTCGGCCAATACCTCGGGGCGGATCAGCCCGACCACGGCCGATCACGTGCTGGACCCCGATGGAGGGCTCGACGGACGCATCGCCGCGGTGCTGGACGGCGGCCCCTGCCCGGTCGGAGTCGAATCGACGATCATCGGCTGGCCCGAGGGCCGCGCCACCCTGCTGCGCCCCGGCGGCATCCCGGCCGAGGCGATCGCCGCCGCCCTGGGCGAACCCCTGGCCACCCATCAGGCCGACCCTGCCGCCCCGAACGCGCCCGGACAGCTCTCCAGCCACTACGCCCCCCGCGCCACGCTGCGCCTGAACGCAACCCCGGAACCCGGCGAAACGCACCTGTCCTTCGGCAGCCCCGGCCCGTTCAGCCTGTCCGACACCGGCGACCTGACCCAAGCCGCCGCCCGTCTCTTCGATCTGCTCAGACGCGCCGATGCCCTGGGCCGCCCGATCTCGGTCGCGCCGATCCCCGATCACGGCCTGGGCCAGGCGATCAACGACCGCCTGCGCCGCGCCGCCGCCCCCCGCCCCTGAACTCTTCTTCTTCAGAAAAATATCCCGGGGGGGGTCCGCAGGACGGGGGGCAGCGCCCCCCTTTCTACAGCCCCAACGAATTATAGACGTTGGAAATCCGCCGGATCGCCACGACATAGGCCGCCGTGCGCATGTCGCGCACCTTGGGATTGGCGGTCCAGACCTCCTTCATCTTCTGGAACGAGGTCCGCATCGTGTCGTCCAGACCCGACCGCACCAGCTCCAGCTCGTCCGCGCCGGTCAGAAAGCTCTCCTTGAAGCCCTTGGACAGCGTCCAGTTCAGCCCGGTATCGGCCGACAGCCGCTCCAGCTCCTCGACGATCATGCGCGCGCGGGCCTCCTCGTGGCGGCGCTCCAGCCGGCCCAGGCTGATCTGGGACAGGTTCTTGACCCATTCGAAATAGGACACCGTCACGCCACCCGCGTTGGCATACATGTCGGGAATGACGACAATGCCCTTCTCGCGCAGGATCTCGTCGCCGTCGGCGGTCACGGGACCGTTCGCCGCCTCGATGATCAGCTTGCAGCGGATGCGGCCGGCATTCTCGGCGTCGATCACGCTCTCGACCGCCGCCGGGATCAGGATGTCGCATTCATCCTCCAGCGCGCGCAGGCCGTCCTCGGTGAAATCGCCGCCGATGAAGCCCTTGACGCCGCCGGTCGCGCGGATGTGGCCGCGCAGCGCGTCGATGTTGATGCCCTGCGGATTGCGGATCACCCCGTCGCGCTCGATCACGCAGGTGACCAGGCACTGATCCTCGGCCGACAGGAACTGCGCCGCGTGATAGCCCACGTTGCCCAGACCCTGCACCACGACCCGCTTGCCCGCGAGCGTGCCGGTCAGCCCCGCCTTGGTCATCACGTCGTCATGGCGAAAGAATTCGCGCAGCGCATATTGCACGCCGCGCCCCGTGGCCTCGACCCGCCCGTCGATGCCGCCCGCAGTGCGCGGCTTGCCGGTGACGCAAGCCTTGGCGTTGATGTCATCGGGATGCAGCCGCTTGTAGGCGTCGGCCATCCAGGCCATCTCGCGCTCTCCGGTGCCCATGTCGGGCGCGGGCACGTTCTGCGACGGAGAGATCAGGTTCCTGCGCGACAGCTCATAGGTGAAACGGCGGGTGATCCGCTCCAGCTCATCCTCGTTCCAGGCGCGGGGGTCGATGCACAGGCCCCCCTTCGATCCGCCGAACGGCACCTCGACCAGCGCGCATTTGTAGGTCATCAGGGCGGCCAGCGCCTCGACCTCGTCCTGGTTCACGTCCAGCGAATAGCGGATGCCGCCCTTGACCGGCTCCATATGTTCGGAATGGACGGACCGGTATCCGGTGAACGTGTGGATCGACCCGCGCAGCCGCACCCCGAAGCGCACCGTATAGGTCGAGTTGCAGACGCGGATCTTCTCCTCCAGCCCGGGCGCAAGGCTCATCAGGCCCGCGGCATGGGTGAACATGCGATCCACCGAATCCCGGAACGAGGTCGTATTGACGGACATTGGCTGCTTCCTCCTGATCACGGCGCAAGGTCGATTGACCGCACGCTAGGCCAATCCGCGACGCCCCGCCACAGGCGATCGGACGGAAAAGTGACCGAGATACGATGGTCGGGCTGAGCGATTGCTTGCCTCTGCCTCATACTGTCGCCTACCTTACACACGATTAATTACGCTACGATTGAACCGTTCGGACAGCGCGCGGGTTCGGACGGAAACGAGGATAGTAACGATGAACATGTCAATGCACCCAAACCCCGCCGTGATCACGCGGGGACGCAAGTTTGACCAGGTGCGTGACGGCGCGGCTGCGATCTTTCTGCGCGATGGCTATGCGGGGGCCAGCGTGGATGACATCGCCCGGGCCGCGCGCGTCTCCAAGGCGACCCTTTACAGCTATTTTCCCGAAAAGTCGCTGATGTTCCGCGAGGTGCTGCGGGCCACGTCGGACAGCGCGTTCCGTCAGGCGCCCTTCGACACGGACCGCACCGGCCCCGTGGCCGATGCCCTGCCCGCGATCCTGACCCAGCTGGCGCAATGGGCGCTCTCCGCGCCCCGGCTGGAGCTGCTGCGCAGCGTCACCGCCGAGGCCACGCGCTTTCCGCAAGAGGCCGCCAGCTTTGAGGCGATGATGACCGACCGCGTGGTCGCCCCCCTGGCCCGCATGATCGCCGGCTGGATCGAGACCGGCCAGCTCGCCGCCCATGACCATGGGCAATCGGCACGCCAGCTGGTGACCCTGGTCACGACCCAGGTCCAGCAGCCCGCCCTGCTGACCGGCAAGGCGCCACCGGCCGACCGCATCGCCGCCGAAGCGGCCCAGCTGTTCCTGTCAGCCCATGCCGCAGGCCGCCGCTGATCGGCCCGCTGGCGGGGGTCGCTGTGGCATTCCTGCGATGATCGAAACGTGATTGAAATGCCGGGTTCTCAAGGGCCCAGCGCGGGCCTATGGTGACTGCGACAAGGTCCGGGACAGGACCGGCAGGGGTAACAGGCGATGATCCGCACGGGATGGATGTTTCGGGCCGCGACGGCCGCAGGACTGGTGATGCTGGCGCAGGGATGCGCCTCATCGGCCAGCCGGATGCCGCCGGGCGGCGGATATTACGCGGCCCCGGCCTATGCCCCCGTACCACAGGTCGCACCCGCGCCCCAGATGGCGCCCGTCGCCTATCCCGCAGCCGCGCCGATGGCCTATCCCTCCCCCGTGCCCGTTCCGGCGGCCATGCCCGTGGGCATGGACATGCCCGCCCCCGCCACCGGCATCAGCGGGCTGACCGAACGCCAGCCCGACCTGTGCAAGGCCAGCACCTATGCCTCCAGCGTGGGACAGCCGGGCAGCAGCATCCCGACGCTCGGCCTCAGCCGGACCTATCGCGTGGTCGAGTATCGCGGGATCGAACCCCAGGACTATGACCCCAACCGGATCGTCTTCCGCCTGGATGCGGCAGGCACCATCACCAAGATCGATTGCGGATGACCCCGATGCACAAGACCACGCTTGCCCTGATCCTTGCCGTCACCGCCCTGGCCGCCTGCGAGCCCGTCGCGGTCCAGCCCGTGACCCCGCCCGCGGCTGCCGACGAATGCGGCGCCGCCGGGTACCAGGGCCTGATCGGCCAGCCGCGCACCGCGCTGTCGGCGATGAACTTTCCCCTGGGCACCCGCGTCATCGGCCCCGAGGACATGGTCACCGCCGATTTCCGCCCCGACCGGCTGAACATCGAATACGGCCCCAACGGCCGCATCACCAAGGTCAGCTGCTTCTGATCCGTTTCGCGTTGCGCAGGCCGCGGCGGGGTGTCACCATTCCGACATGATGCACGCCCCTCCGCCCGATGCCGACCGCGTGGTGTTCGACCGCAAGGAACTGAACCTGATCCTGTCGACCTATGGCCGCTTCGTGGCCGCGGGCGAATGGCGCGATTACGGAATGTCCTTCCTGCGCGACGCGGCGGTGTTCAGCGTCTTCCGCCGCGCCGCCGAAAACCCCCTCTACCGGATCGAGAAACGCCCCCGGCTGCGCGCGGCCCAAGGCGCCTATGCGGTGATCGCCATGGACGGGCGCATCCTGAAACGCGGCCATGACCTGGCGCAGGTGCTGCGCGTGCTGGACGCGAAGCTGATCCGCCCGGTGGACTAGGTCCCGTCGCCTAGGTCCCGCGCGGCTTGGCCCGCACGGTCGGATCGGCGGCGGTCGGGTCCTCCGGCCAGGGATGGCGCGGATAGCGGCCGCGCATGTCCTTTCTGACATCGGCATAAGAGCTGGCCCAGAACCCCGGCAGGTCCATCGTCACCTGCACCGGCTTGCCCCCCGGCGACAACAGCGTGATGCGCAGCGGCCGCCCGCCCACGACGGGGTGGCGGGTGACGCCGAACAGCTCCTGCAGGCGCAGCTCGATCGAGGGGTCCTCGCCGCTGTAATCGATCGGCACCCGGCGTCCCAGGGGCGTCGTGAACTGCCCCGGCGCCTCGCGGTCCAGACGCTGCTGGCCCTCCCACCCGATGCGCGCCTTCAACGGCTCGACCAGATCCAGCCCGCGCAGGTCGGACAGGCTGCGCACCCGGCCCAGCCAGGGCAACAGCCAAGCCCCGTCCGCCAGCAGATCCGCATCCGAGACAGGCCCCAGCCCTGGCACCAGCGCGATCCGCGCCCGAAGGCGCGCCGCAGCGGGGGTCCAGGACAGCCCGTCCAGGCGCAACCCCTCCAGTGCCGCGGCGGCCATTGCCTCGGGCGGCGCGTCGGGCCAGGGCCGTTCCGACAGCACCAGCGCGCCAAGCCGCTCCTGCAGGCGCGCCACGATCCGGCCCTCGCGGCGCGACCATGCGCAGACCGCCTGCTGGCCGATCCGGTCGCCATGCAGCGCGCGCAGATCGCCCTCGTCCAGCCGCGCGGCCAGCCTGATGCGGGCTTCGCGCTGATCCCCGTCCAGGTCCAGCGCCACGACCAGCCTCTGCGCGGCCAGCCCGTCATCGGCAGGCAGCACCGCCCCCTTACCGCCCGACAGCACGAACCGCGCATCAACGCCCTTGCGGCGCAGCCCGATCCGGTCGGGATAGGCCAGCGAAGCCATGCCGCCCGCCGACAGGGGCGCCAGGGGGGGTGCGGGGGGGACATCGTCCCCCCCGTCGTCGCGGGACGCAACAAACCGCCGCAGCCGCTTGGCCTCGGCCCTGATCCTCTCGATGCCCTGCCGGTTCACTTCGAACGCCGCCCGCGCAGCCGGATCGCGGATCGCCCGCAGCCGATGCTCCAGATCCGCGCCCGCGCCCCGCAACGGATCGCGATCCGACAACAGCGCCGCCAGATCGGCGGCCGCAGGCCCGGCCAGCGCCAGCATATGCGCCAGACGCGGATGCAGCGGCAGCCGCGCCAGCACCCGCCCATGCGCCGTGATCCGCCCGTCCCCGTCCAGCGCGCCCAGATCGCCCAGCAGCGCCCGCGCCTCGGCCAGCGCAGCGTCAGGCGGCGGTGTCAGGAACGCCAGATCGGCCGCCCCCGCCCCCCAGACCGCCAGTTCCAGCGCCAGGCCGGTCAGGTCGGCCACGGTGATCTCGGGCGGCGCAAAGGCGGGCAGCGCCCCCTCCTCGGCCCGCGCCCACATGCGGTAACAGATGCCCGGCGCCACGCGCCCCGCACGGCCGCGCCGCTGTTCGGCCTCGGCCCGGCTGACACGCTCGGTCACCAGCCGCGACATGCCGCTGCCCGGATCGAACCGCGCCCGCCGCGCGCGCCCCGCATCCACCACCACCCGCACGCCGGGGATGGTCAGCGAGGTCTCGGCAATCGCCGTCGCCAGCACGATCCGCCGCACCGCCCCCGCAGGCGCCAGCGCCGCCCGCTGCGCCGCCGCATGCAGCGCGCCATACAGCGGCACCAGATCGCACCCCGTGCCCGACAGGGCCGCCATCACGCGGCGGATCTCTCCCTCTCCGGGCAAAAAGGCCAGGATCGACCCGCCCGTCTCTCGCGTCTCAGCCTCGGCCCGCGCGATCAGGCGCGCGGCATCATCCGCCAGCCGCCCGCCTGCAGGCAAGGGCCGGTCCAGCCAGCGCGTCTCGACCGGAAAGGCGCGCCCCTCGGACGTCACGACGGGTGCTGCGTCCAGCAGCGCCGCCACCGGCCCCGCATCCAGCGTGGCCGACATGACCAGCACCGCCAGATCCTCGCGCAGCGCGCCCCGCGCCTCCCAGACCAGCGCCAGGCCCAGATCCGCATTCAGGCTGCGTTCGTGAAACTCGTCAAAGATCACGCAGCCGATCCCTTCCAGCGCGGGGTCGGTCTGGATCATCCGCGTCAGGATGCCCTCGGTCACCACCTCGATGCGACGGCCCGGGACCGACTCTCCGCGCATCCGGTATCCGACCTGACCGCCCACGGCCTCGCCCAGGGACTGCGCCAGCCGTTCTGCGGCGGCGCGGGCGGCCAGGCGGCGCGGCTCCAGCATCAGGATGCGGCCCGCGATCTGATCCATCAGCGCCAGCGGCACCCGCGTCGTCTTGCCCGCACCCGGCGGGGCCACCAGCACCGCGCGGCCATGGCTGCGGATCGCCGCGCACAGCGCGGGCAGGGCGTCGTCGATGGGCAAGGCATCCGTCATCCCCGCCTTCTAGCGTTGCAGGGCGGGCCGGCACAATCGCGACGCTACACTTCCGCCGGTCGCGGACCTATCTTCCGACGGCGGCGTTAGGTCTCGCGGCAAGAACAGGGGTGAACATGGGCATCGGCAGCGACATGATGGAGGGCCTGGGCCTGGGCGACCCGGTGGTGCGCATCGGCGTGACCGGCCTGTCGCGGGCCGGCAAGACGGTGTTCATCACCGCGCTGGTGGCGAACCTTCTGGAACGGGGCCGCATGCAGTCCCTGCGCGCGGCCGCAGACGGGCGGCTCAAGGCCGTGTGGCTGCAGCCCCAGCCCGACGACACCATCCCGCGGTTCGATTTCGAACGTCATCTGGCGGCGCTGACCGGTCCCGACCCGCACTGGCCCGACGGCACCCGCCATGTCAGCCAGTTGCGCCTGTCGCTGCGGTTGGAAGGGGGCGGGTTCCTGGGCCTGCGCGGCACCCGCAACCTGCATCTGGACATCGTGGACTATCCCGGCGAATGGCTGCTGGACCTGCGCCTGATGGAGCGCGATTTCGCCCAATGGTCGGCCGAGGTCCTGGACCGCATGCCGGGCCGCCCCGGCGCCGACCGCTTTCAGGCGGCGCTGGCGGCCCAGTCCCGCGACGACAGCTTTACCGAACCGCAGGCGCAGGGCCTGGCCGACATCTATACCGCGCATCTGAACGCGGCGCGCGATGCGGGCTGGTCCGATTGCACGCCCGGCCGCTTTCTGATCCCGGGCGAACTGGCCGGATCGCCCGCGCTGACCTTCGCCCCCCTGCCGCCCGACCTACAGACCACCCGTCTGGGGCGCGAATTCCGCCGCCGCTTTGACGCCTACAAATCGCGGGTGGTGCGGCCCTTCTTTCGCGACCATTTCGCCCGGATCGACCGTCAGGTCGTGCTGGTCGATGTGCTGGGTGCGATCCATCAAGGCCCCCGCGCGGTCGAGGACATGCGCCGCGCCATGGCCGACATCCTGTCTGCCTTCCGCCCCGGTCGCGCGGGCTGGCTGGGCCAGCTGCTGGGCACGCGCCGGGTGGAGCGCATCCTGTTCGCGGCGACCAAGGCCGACCACCTGCATCACGTCCAGCACAACCGCCTGACCGCCATCCTGGCCGCGATGCTGCGCGAGGCGCGCGACCGCGCCGATTTCCAGGGCGCCCGGACCGAGGCCATGGCCATCGCCGCCCTGCGCGCCACGACCGAGGACATGATCGCGCAGGAGGATGGCGACCTGCCCGCCGTGCGCGGCCGCCTGCTGGACGGGCGTCACGCGGCCTTCTTTCCGGGCGAACTGCCCGCCGATCCGGCCGTGCTGCTGCATCCGGCGCGGCAGGGCGCGCAGGCCTGGCTGGATGCCGATTACGCGATCATGAACTTTGCCCCCGCGCCGCTGACCACGCGCCCCGGCGACGGCCCGCCCCATATCCGGCTGGACCGCGCCGCCGAATTCCTGATCGGAGACCGCCTGTGACCGACACCACTAAGACGGACGCCCCCAAACGCCCGCGCGGCCCGGTCCTGATGCCGCTGGACGAGGCTGGCGCAGGCCCCTCACGCCCGCCCCGCAGCGAGACCCGCGCCGACGATCCCCCCAACCCCGCCGACGCCCCCGCCATCGACGAGGGCACGGCCCCCCTGCCGCAGCCGCGCACGATGCAGATGGTGGCGCGGCTGGTCGGGCGGCCTCCGTCGCGGCTGACGCGGCTGTTCCTGAATGCGGGGGCGGCGCTGTTCACCTTCCTTCTGGGGGTGATGGCGCTGGATTTCATCAACGGGCTGCTGACGCGCTATCCGTTGCTGGGCTGGGTGGCGGTGACGCTGTTCGCGATCTTCACCGTCGCGGCCCTGGGCATGGCGCTGCGCGAATGGCGGGCCTGGCGGCGCATGGCGCGCATCGACGCGCTGCAGCGTCAGGCGGGCGCCGCGCTGGCGCAGGACAGTCTGGATCAGGCCCGCGCGGTCACCGACGGTCTGGTCGCGCTCTATGCCAAGCGCCCCGAGATGGAGTGGCAGCGCCAGCGCCTGGCCGAACGGCGGGCCGAGACCTTTGACGCCCAGACCCTGCTGACCCTGGCCGAGGCCGAGCTGCTGGCCAACCTGGACCAGCAGGCCCGCCGAGAGATCGAGGCCGCCGCCCGCACCGTCGCCGCCACCACCGCGCTGATCCCGCTGGCCCTGGCCGATGTGGCCGCCGCGCTGGCCGCGAACCTGCGCATGATCCGCCGCATGGCCGAGATCTATGGCGGGCGCGCCGGTGCGGTCGGCGGCTGGCGGCTGGCGCGCACGGTGATCACGCATCTGATCGCCACGGGCGCGGTCGCGGCGGGCGACGACCTGATCCAGACCGTCGCGGGCGGGGGCATGCTGGCGAAGCTGTCGCGCCGCTTTGGCGAGGGGCTGGTGAACGGCGCCCTGACCGCCCGCGTGGGCATCGCCGCGATGGAGGTCTGCCGCCCCCTGCCGTTCCTGGCGCAACCGCGCCCCCAAGTCGGCAACCTGGTCAGCCGCGCGCTGAAGGGCCTGTTCACCAGCGACGACCGCGCCGCCTAGGCCAGGGCCAACTTGTATCCCAGATGCGACGGGACAAAGCCCAGCCCGTCATAGAAGCGGTGCGCCTCGGGCCGCGCCCGGTCGGTCGTCAGCTGCACCAGCGCGCAGCCACGGTCGCGGCATTCCGCGATGGCCCAATCCATCATCGCCCGGCCCAGACCCGCGCCGCGCTGGTCGCGGGCGACGCGCACGGCCTCGATCTGACCGCGCAGCGCCCCGCCGCGCGACAGCCCCGGAATGAAGGTCAGCTGCAGCGTGCCCACCACGCGGCCCGCAACCTCGGCGATGGCCAGCAGTTGCGCGGGGTCGGCGTCGATCTGGTCGAACGCCGCGCGATACCGCGCGATGTCGGTCGGGTCCTCGCGCGCCGCGCCCAAGGGGTCGTCGGCCAGCAGCGCCAGGATCGCGGGCAGGTCCGTGACCCGCGCCCTGCGCATCATCACGGCGCCTCGGCCGGCAGGTCGGGGGCGGCAGCGGCGTCATCCGGCGATCCCTGATCTGCCTCGATCAGGCGATTGTCCTGCCATTCGCCCGACGCGACCTGCCCGGTGGCATAGCGCATGACGCCCTGGCCCTGGCGCTTGCCCGCAGCGAACGTGCCCTCATAGCGGTCGCCATTGGCATAGGTCGCGACGCCCGTGCCGTCGATCTCTCCGGCGCGCCAGCCGCCCTCATAGATGAACCCGTCGGGCGTGGTCAGCCGCCCCTGCCCCTCGCGCAGGCCGTCGACGAAACCACCGGTATAGACGGTGCCGTCGGGATAGGTGGCCTGACCCTCTCCGTGACGCTGGCCGTCCTTCCAGGCGCCGGAATAGACATAGCCGTCGGGATAGGACATGCGCCCCTGCCCCTCGTTGCGGGCGTTGCGGAAGCCCCCCTCATAGACCATGCCGTTGGCATAGGCGGCGCGACCTTCGCCCTGGATGACGCCCTCGGACCATTGGCCCTCATAGGTCGATCCGTCGGCATAGGTGATCTTGCCGGTGCCATCGGGGCGGTCGGCGCGCATCTGGCCCAGATAGACCGACCCGTCGGGATAGGTGATCTGGCCGCGGCCCTCCATCCGGCCCTGCGCCCATTCGCCGACATAGACATAGCCGTCCGCGCCGGTGAAGGTGCCCTGCCCGTGGCGGCGGTCATTGGCGAAATCGCCGTCATAGACATCGCCATTGGCATAGGTCGCGACGCCGCGGCCCTGACGGCGCCCGGCCTCCAGCTGGCCCTCGTAGCGATCGCCCGTGGCCTGGACCAGCACGCCGGTGCCCGACATCTGCCCCCCGGCCCAGATGCCGTCATAGGTCAGCCCGTCGGCCATCACCAGCCTGCCCCGCCCGGCCCGCTGCCCGGCCATCATCGCCCCCTCGTAGGTGGCGCCGTCGGGATAGGTGATCTTGCCCTGACCCTCCTTGACCCCGGCGCTCCAGTCGCCCTCATAGCGGTATCCGTTGGCCTGGGTCAGCACGCCCTGTCCCTGATGCAGCCCGCCCTCAAAGCTGCCCTCATAGACCGAGCCATTGGCATAGCGCGCGATGCCCTGGCCGGTGATCTCGCCCTCGACCCAAGCGCCCTCATAGGTGCCGCCATCGGCATAGGTGATGGTGCCCTGGCCGTCGGGCTTGCCGCGCGCAAACTGCCCCTCATAGACCGAACCGTTCGGAAATTCCGCCCGGCCCTGACCCATGATCTGGCCCTCGACCCAATCGCCCTCGTAGCGATAGCCGTTGGGCAGGACATAGCTGCCCTGACCGTGCTGCAGCCCGTTGCGGAAGGTGCCCTCATAGACGCCGCCATCGTCATACTGCTTGGTGATCACCTGGGCCGCCAGGGGGGCCGCCAGGATCGCCCATGCCAGAACCGTGCCGATTGCCGCTTTCATCGCCTGTCGCCCCTTACGGTGTTTTGCCGCAGGTTTACCCCGGATGGCGGCCCGGCGCAAAGCCCGACTTTTCCTCTCGGTCACGATCCGCTATCCCCGGGGCATGACACGGGGGAACACCGCATGACCGACCGCTTTCGCCTGACCATCGGCCAGCTGAACGCCACCGTAGGCGACCTGCCCGGCAATGCGGCACGCGCCCGCGCGGCCTGGGAGCAGGCCTGCGACGCAGGCGCCGACATGCTGGCCCTGCCCGAGATGTTCATCACCGGATACCAGACCCAGGACCTGGTGCTGAAACCCGCCTTTGTCGTGCAGGCCGAGGCCGCGATCATGGAGCTGGGACGGTCGCTGACGGGCGGCCCGGCCATCGGCATCGGTGGCCCGTGGCGCGACGGCGGGCGTCTGTACAACGCGTGGTGGGTGTTCCGGGATGGCGCGCTGGTCGCGCGGGTGCTGAAGCATCACCTGCCCTACAAGCAGCTGTTCGATGAGCTGCGCCTGTTCGACAGCGGCCCGATCAGCGGCCCCTATCCGGTGGGCGCGGCCCGCATCGGCAGCCCGATCTGCGAGGACAGCTGGTACCCGGACGTGGCCGAGACCCTGGCCGAGACCGGGGCCGAGATCCTGGTCGTGCCGAACGGCAGCCCCTATCACCGCGACAAGCTGGACCTGCGCATGGGCCACATGGTCGGCCGCGTCGTGGAAACCGGGTTGCCGCTTGTCTATGTGAACATGGTCGGCGGTCAGGACGACCAGATCTATGACGGGGCCAGCTTCGTGCTGAACCCGGGCGGCCACAAGGTCGTGCAGCTGCCCGCCTTCCAGGAGGCCGTGGTGCATGTCGATTTCACCCGTGGCCCCGACGGCTGGCGCGCCGAGCCCGGCCTGATGGAGCCCCAGCCCGACGCGTGGGAGCAGGATTACCACGCCATGATGCTGGGCCTGCGCGACTATCTGCGCAAATCGGGCTTCCGCAAGGTGTTGCTGGGCATGTCGGGGGGCATCGACAGCGCCCTGGTCGCGACCATCGCCTGCGACGCGATCGGGCCCGAGAACGTGCGCTGCGTGATGCTGCCGTCGGAATATACGTCCCAAGCCAGTCTGGATGACGCCGCCGATTGCGCGACACGGCTTGGCGCGCGGCTGGACACCGTGCGCATCGACGGCGCGCGCGATGCGGTCGGCGGCGCCTTGGCGCATCTGATGGAGGGCACCGCGCCCGACATCACCGAAGAGAACATCCAGTCCCGCCTGCGCGGCGTGATGCTGATGGCCTTATCCAACAAGTTCAACGAGATGCTGCTGACCACCGGCAACAAGTCCGAGGTCGCGGTCGGCTATGCCACCATCTATGGCGACATGGCCGGCGGCTATAACCCGATCAAGGACCTCTACAAGACGCGGGTGTTCGAGACCTGCCGCTGGCGCAACGCCAACCATCGCGACTGGATGATGGGCGCGCCCGGAGAGGTGATCCCCCCGCAGATCATCACCAAGCCGCCGTCGGCCGAGCTGCGCCCCGACCAGCGCGACGATGACAGCCTGCCGCCCTATGAGGTGCTGGACGCGATCCTGGACGGGCTGGTGGAACAGGACCTGTCATTGGCCGATCTGGTCGCGCAGGGGTTCGACGCCGACACCGTCCGCAAGGTCGAGACCCTGCTCTATGTCAGCGAATGGAAGCGGTATCAGGCCGCACCCGGGCCGCGGATTTCCACCCGCGCCTTCTGGCTGGATCGGCGCTATCCGCTGGTGAACCGCTGGCGCGACCGGCTGTAGGTCAGAACTCCAGCCATGTGCCCAGCCTGACCGCCTGTTCGGCGCCGCCCGACAGGGGCTGGACCACGCCCAACTCGATCTGCACCGGGCCGGGAGCGTCAAAGACCAGCGACGGGGCCAGGCGGGCGGCAAAGCCCTCATCCTGGCGGTCCTCCAGCCACAGGCTGTTGATGACCATCAGCCCGTCGCGCGGGCGCAGGCCCAGGGTCAGGTCGGCCTTGACCACCCGCTTGGCCGTCAGAAAGCTGGCGGCAAGGGACGGCATGTCGGGGCTGCGTGGGTCGGGGGCGCCGCCGGTCATGCGCGCCAGAACCTGCGCGGTCATCCATCCGCCGCCCCACCGGTCGAACCCCCGCCCCCAAGACAGCGCCCCCTGCGCCAGCGGCAGCAGGTCGTCGCCGCGCCGGACCGCCCCCACCCCCGATTGCAGCGCGATGCGGTGGACCCCTTGGCCATCATCCAGCGCGCGCTGCCACCACAGGATCGCGGTCGTCTCACCCGCGCTTCGGC
Organism: Paracoccus hibiscisoli; assembly: GCF_005048265.1. Classification (GTDB taxonomy): domain Bacteria; phylum Pseudomonadota; class Alphaproteobacteria; order Rhodobacterales; family Rhodobacteraceae; genus Paracoccus; species Paracoccus hibiscisoli. The sequence continues at coordinate 1,345 of NZ_SUNH01000005.1, read as the reverse complement.
CCAACTCCACCCCCAGGGTGGAGCGCGGGGTCAGCCCGTATTCACCATAGGCCGAGGCATAGCTGGCCCCGGCGCGGTTGCGTTCGCCCGACAGCGACACAAAGGTCTGCCCGACCTCTCGCGGCCAGGGCCCGGCCTGAGCGGACAGGGGCAGCAGCAGCGCCAGCATCAGGACGTATCGGATCATCGCGGCCCTCCGGGGATGGGGCCAACCTGCCACAACCCGCGCGTGCAATCGAGGCGCAATCGAATGACTAGCTCATGTTGACAATAGGCGAACCCAGAGGCGGATAGACGTGATGTCGATGAAGCCAAGGAAGCTTTCAGCAGTTTTGTCGTAGCGTGTGGCGACCCGGCGTGCGTTTTTCAGCTTGTTGAAGCACCGTTCGACGAGGGTGCGCAATGAATACAGCGAATGATCGACAGCGACGCGCATCTTGCATGGTTTGCGCATGGGAATTTGGGTGAGCACGTCCCGCGCCATCCTCGACGGACACCCCAAATCCCGCATCGAAGACCTCATGCCCTGGCGGCACGCACAGCCGGCAAGCCTCGCCGCCTAGGGCCTCGTCGTCGCGTACTGACGGTCTTCCATGGTTGGGCGTTCTTGCGCGGTGGGATGACAGCGTGGCACCACGATTGGCGATCGCGTCGTAGCATTTGCGCGTGTCGTAGGCGCCATCTGCCGTCACGCTATCAATCTCCTGATCCTCGGGAAGCTGGCCGAGAAGGTCACGCAACACCGGCGGGTCGCCTATATGGCTTTCGGTGACCTAGACGGCACGGACCTCCAGCGTTTGCTCGTCGATCCGAGGTGGATCTTGCGCCAGACCCGCCGTTTGGGGCTGCCATGCTTGCGTGCGTGCCGTTCGTCGGGAAAACAGTCCACTGGACTGTTTACTGATCCTCTTCACACTTCGCCCTCGTCCTTGATGCCGGTGCTGTCGATCAGCAGATGCAGCGGTCCCTTGGAGCCGCGATAGGGGATGTTTACGGCCAGTACCTTCTGGCGGCGAGACAGCGTGCTGAAGTCGGGAGCGGACCAGCCAAGTCCGACCAGGCGCAACAAGCTTTCGACGAACCCGCCTCGCCATGGTCACTTGGACCAGTGGCGTTTCCATGGCTCGATTTTCCGCAGCGCCATGCCGACCAGCACCTTCATCGTCAGGCACGTCTGGATGATGCTCAGTCCCGGCATCTGGTGGATCGAATTTAGGATGAATCTGTCTCGCTCGGATGTCCAGATCTTGCAGATGTATTCGTAAGGCGTGAGGGCCAGCCATGGGCCGCCATCGGTCCGAGGACCATGGCTGGCGAGCGTCTTGAGCCGGCGCGCGAAGTTGTA
>NZ_SUNH01000042.1 GCF_005048265.1 Paracoccus hibiscisoli | reverse complement strand
GCGCAGCGTTGTAAGCGGGCCAGTTCGTCGTGCGGTAGCGGGCGGGATCGGGCTTGCTCATGCTGCCCGCCTAACCGCATGAAATCGCAATGTGAATCCCTCTCAATAAAAGTTCTGCAACAACGCCCTTTTCCTGACGACCCTGAAGGGCGCGGTGACGACGGTGGTCACGGCTCGTCCGGGCGCGGCCCGCGCTGGTGGCCTGATAACCCGGCCCCGCGGAGTGTCGTGATCTACGAGGGGGCCGGGAAAAAGTTTCAGACACCGAAATGGGGCATCTGCGGGGCGGGTGGCGCTTGGTCGCAGGTGCGTGCATGCTGACCCCGTCCCGCCCGTCGCCGCGACGGGCGCCCCCGGCCCGATGCGGGCCCGAACCGCCGGAAAGCGACCGCCGATGACCCCTGACGTTCTGCTGATGACCCCGACCCGCCCCGATGCCCTGGCCCGGCTGGAGGCGGGCTATGCCCTGCACCGCCTGGACCAGGCCCCCGACCGCGACGCACTGCTGGACCGCCACGGCGCGCAGATCCGCGCCATCGCCGCCATCGGCCATGTGCCCATCGACCAGGCCCTGCTGGACCGCCTGCCCGCGTTGGAGATCATCAGCTGCGGATCGGCGGGCTATGACGCCTTTGACACCGCCGCCATCGCGGAGCGCGGGATCGTGCTGACCAACGCCTCCCCGGCGCTGGCCGAGGAGGTGGCCGACATGGCCCTGCTGCTGGCGCAGGTGGGCTGGCGCGACATGGTCGCCGCCGATGCCTGGGTCCGCAGCGGGGACTGGGCGCGCAAGGGGTCGTTCCCGCTGCAGCGGTCGTTCCGGGGGCGCAGGCTGGGCATCGTCGGCATGGGCACGATCGGGCGGCAGATCGCGGCGCTGGCGCAATTGCTGGGGCTGCAGGTCGCCTATTGGAACCGCCGCGACAAGGGCGTGGACCTGCCCTTCCAGCCCGACTTGGCGACGCTGGCCGCCGACAGCGACATCCTGATCGCCATCGTCGCGGGCGGCCCCGACACGCAGGGCCTGATCTCGGGCCCGGTGCTGGAGGCGCTTGGGCCCCAGGGGCTGTTCGTCAACGTGGCGCGCGGCAGCGTCGTCGACGAGGAGGCGATGATCGCCGCCCTGCAGGAGGGCAGGCTGGGGGCGGCGGCGCTGGACGTGTTCGCGTCCGAACCCGACCCCGACCCGCGCCTGACCGCACTGCGCAACGTGACGCTGTCGCCCCATCAGGGGTCGGGCACGGTCCAGACGCGCGACGCGATGGCGGCGCTGATGGTAGACAACCTGGACGCCCATTTCGCGGGGCGGCCGCCGATCAGCCCGGTGACGCTGGCGTGACGCGTGTGGCGCGGATCACCGCGTCGCGGATGCGCGCCGCCAGCGGCGACAGCGGGCGGCGGCGCAGCGACAGCAGGTAATAGGGCGCCACCCGGATGTCCTGGGGGTGGTTCAGCAGCGCGAATCCCGCATTGACCGGCGGGCGCATCAGCAGCTGGGCCACCTCCTCGGACACCGAGGCGATGGCGTCGCCCTGCGCCAGATAGGCGATGGTGAACAGGATCGAGGGGCTGTTCACGATGTTGCGCGGCTCGGGCAGGCCGGCGGCGGCGAATGCCTCCATCGTGGCCTCGCGGATGGGGGCGCCGCGGGATTGCATGATCCATTCCAGATCGTGCAGATCGGCCAGATCGACCCGCGCGGCCGCCGCCAGGGGGTGGCCTGCGCGCACGCAGAACGTCACCTTTTCATCGCGCAGCGGCTGGATCAGGAACTCGCGGCTGTCGAAATCGGGCAGGATGCGGGCCAGCGCGAAATCCATCTGCCCCAGGCTCAGCTGGCCCAGCAATTCGCGCGACGGCATGACGTCGACGGTGATGTCGGCCTCGGGGGTGTCGCGCTTGATCGCGCGGACCGACGAGGTCAGATAGCCGACCGCAGGCCCCGTCACCGCGCCCACATGCACCGACCCCGCCTGCCCGCCGCGCAGGGCCTGCACGTCATCGGCCATGCCCTGCATCTCGCGCAGGATGACGCGGGCGCGGCGCAGCACGGTGGTGCCGATCTCGGTCGGCGACATGCCCTTGGGCTGGCGGATGAACAGCGGCGCGCCGCATTGACGCTCGATCTCGGCCAGCATGCGCGATGCGGCGGGCTGGGTCATGGCGCAATGCGCGGCGGCCTGCTGCAGCTGGCCGGTCTCGGCGATCTCCAGGATCAGGCGCAGAGGGGCGGGTTTCAGGTGGAGATGGGGCGACATGCGGTTTCCGGTATGTTGATCGTCGTGAATGTCATTTTACTGATATGCAGCGGCTTTGCTATGGTCCCGTTCGCAGCCCCGCAACAAGGGGACCGCACAGGGGCGGCGCCACGGCGCCGAAAGGGAGGGTAACATGACATTTAAAACCGCCGCGGTCGCGCTGGCGATCGGGACCTCGTGGCTGGCCTTTGGCGCCGCGGCCCAGACCGTGGGCATCTCCATGCCCACGCAATCGTCGGCCCGCTGGATCGATGACGGCAACAACATGGTCCGCCAGTTCCAGGAGGCAGGCTACGAGACGACCCTGCAATATGCCGAGGACGACATCCCCAACCAGCTGGCCCAGGTCGAGAACATGATCAGCCAGGGGGTCGACGTGCTGGTCATCGCGGCCATCGACGGGACCACGCTGTCCAACGCGCTGGCCAATGCGGCGGCATCCGACATTCCGGTCATCGCCTATGACCGCCTGATCCGCGACACGCCGGACGTGGATTACTATGCCACCTTCGACAACTTCAGCGTCGGCGTGGCACAGGCCACGTCGCTGGTCGCGGGCCTGGAGGAGCGGTTCCCCGACGTCCAGCCCTGGAACGTCGAGCTGTTCGGCGGCAGCCCGGACGACAACAACGCCTATTTCTTCTATGACGGCGCGATGTCGATCCTGCAGCCGCTGATCGACGAGGGGCGCATCGCCATTCCGTCGGGCCAGATGGGCATGGACACGGTCGGCACGCTGCGGTGGGACGGATCGGCCGCGCAGGCGCGGATGGATAACCTGCTGTCGGCGAACTACACCCAGGCCACGGTGCATGGCGTGCTGTCGCCCTATGACGGGCTGTCGATCGGCATCCTGTCCTCGCTCAAGGGCGTGGGATACGGGTCGGGCGACCAGACCATGCCCATCGTCACCGGCCAGGATGCCGAGGTCCAGTCGGTCAAGTCGATCCGGGCCGGAGAGCAGTATTCGACCGTCTTCAAGGACACCCGAGAGCTGGCCCGCGTCACCGTCGGCATGGTCGACGCCATGCTGAAGGGCACCGAGCCCGAGGTGAACGACACCGAGACCTATGACAACGGCGTCAAGGTCGTGCCGTCCTTCCTGCTGGAGCCGGTGGGCGTCGACGAATCGAACTGGGAACAGGTCCTGATCGACAGCGGCTACTATACCGCCGAACAGCTGCAGTAAGGCGCATCGGGCCGCCCCCCGCGGGCGGCCCGGACAAGGGGGGAGAGCCATGGGCGCGCTGTTGCGAATGGACCGGATCACCAAGACCTTTCCGGGGGTCAAGGCGCTGGACGATGTCAGCCTGGAGGTGGCCGAGGGCGAGATCCACGCCATCTGCGGCGAGAACGGCGCGGGCAAGTCCACGCTGATGAAGGTGCTGTCGGGCGTCTATCCGGTCGGCAGCTATGAGGGCCAGATCACCTATGACGGCCAGCCCGCGGCCTTCGGGTCCATCCGCGACAGCGAGGATCTGGGCATCATCATCATTCATCAGGAGCTGGCGCTGGTGCCGCTGCTGACGATCGCCGAGAACATCTTTCTGGGCAACGAGCGCGCCACCCGCGGCGTCATCGACTGGCCCGAGACCTTTCGCCAGACCGAGGCGCTGCTGGCCAAGGTCGGCCTGCGAGAGACGCCCGGCACCCGCGTCGACACGCTTGGCGTAGGCAAGCAGCAGCTGGTCGAGATCGCCAAGGCACTGTCCAAGAACGTGCGCCTGCTGATCCTCGACGAACCCACCGCCGCCCTGTCCGAGGGCGACAGCCAGGCGCTGCTGGACCTGCTGCTGGAGCTGAAGGGGCAGGGCGTCACCAGCATCATCATCAGCCACAAGCTGAACGAGGTCCGCCGCGTGGCCGACAGCGTCACCGTGATCCGCGACGGCGCCACGATCAGCACGCTGGAGGCCAAGGGCCTGACCGAGGACCGCATCGTGCGCGACATGGTGGGCCGCGACATGGCGCATCGCTATCCCGAGCGCGAACGGCGTGCGGGCGAGGTGGTGTTCGAGTTGCGCGACTGGAACGTGGGCCATCCCGAACAGCGCGACCGCCGGATGATCCGCGACCTGTCGATGCAGGTCCGCGCCGGAGAGGTCGTGGGCATTGCGGGCCTGATGGGCGCGGGCCGGACCGAGCTGGCCATGAGCGTCTTTGGCCGCAGCTATGGGCGCGACATCTCGGGGCAGGTGCTGATGCACGGGCGGCCGGTCGACGTCTCCACCGTGGACCGGGCCATCGCCGCCGGGCTGGCCTATGTCACCGAGGACAGAAAGACCCTGGGCCTGATCCTGGACGAGACGATCCGCCGCAACACCGTGCTGGCCAATCTGGGCGCCGTCGCCACGCGCGGCGTCGTCGACGACGGCCGCGAGACCGAGGTGGCCGAGACCTATCGCCGGTCCCTGCGCATCCGCACGCCGTCGGTGTTCCAGAAGGTCATGAACCTGTCGGGCGGCAACCAGCAGAAGGTGGTGCTGGCCAAATGGCTGTTCACCGACCCCGAGCTGCTGATCCTGGACGAACCCACGCGCGGCATCGACGTGGGCGCGAAATACGAAATCTATAGCATCATCAACGACCTCAGCGCGGCAGGCAAGGCCGTCATCCTGATCTCGTCGGAAATGCCCGAGCTTTTGGGCCTGTGCGACCGGATCCATGTGATGAACCAGGGCCGGTTCGTGGGCGAACTGACCGCCGCCGAGGCCAGCCAGGAAGCGATCATGTCACTGATCGTCAGGGAATAGGAAACCGCAATGGTGGACCAGACAGACCACGCGCCGACCATGGGCATCGGCGCCTATGTGGCACGCCACATCCGCGAATACGGCCTGCTGGTCGCGCTGATCGCGATCATGGCGTTCTTTCAGATCGTGACGGGGGGCGTGCTGCTGCGCCCCGTCAACATCACCAACCTGTTCTTGCAGAACAGCTATATCATCATCATGGCGCTTGGGATGCTGCTGGTGATCGTGGCGGGGCATATCGACCTGTCGGTCGGCTCGGTCATGGGGTTCATCGGGGCGCTGGCGGCGGTGATGATCGTGACCATGGGCCTGCCGGTCTGGCTGACCATGGGGGTCTGCATCCTGGCGGGCATGGCGATCGGCGCGGTGCAGGGCTATTTCGTGGCCTATTGGAAGATCCCGTCCTTCATCGTCACGCTGGCGGGGATGCTGGTCTTTCGGGGGCTGTCGCTGTGGCTGCTGGCGGGACAGTCGGTCGGGCCGTTCCCGCAGAACTTCCAGCTGCTGTCGACGGGGTTCATCCCCGACCTGATGGGGGTTGGGCGTCCCAACGGCCTGGCGCTGGCATCCGGCGTGCTGGCCGTGGGGTTGATCCTGTGGATCGGGCTGCGGGGCCGGGCGCGCAATGCGCGCTACGGGATGGATGACGAACCCTTTACGCTGTTCCTGATCCGCAACGCCATCGTCGCCGCCGCGATCCTGTTCGTGACCTGGAAGCTGGCCTGGTTCCGGGGCCTGCCCAACGTGCTGCTGTCGATGGTGGTGCTGACGGTGGTCTATGTCTTCCTGACCGAGCGCACGACCATCGGGCGGCGCATCTATGCGGTGGGCGGCAATGCCAAGGCCGCGAAGCTGTCCGGCATCCGGACAGAGCGGCTGACTTTCCTGACCTTCGTGAACATGGGGATGCTGGCGGCCTTGGCGGGGCTGATCTTTGCCGCGCGGCTGAACACCGCCACGCCCCGCGCGGGCTTCGCGGTCGAGCTGGACGTGATCGCCGCCGTCTTCATCGGGGGGGCCTCGATGTCCGGGGGGGTGGGGCGCATCGTCGGCGCAGTCACCGGCGCCTTCATCATGGGCGTGATGAACAACGGCATGTCCATCATGGGCATCGGCATCGATTACCAGCAGGTGATCAAGGGCCTGGTCCTTTTGGCCGCCGTCTTCTTCGACGTCTACAACAAGAACCGTGAGGCCTGAGATGCTGTTGTCGCAACTGACCCTGACCGATGGCACCCGTGCCGTCGCCGCCCGCACCGACGGACAGGCGCATCTGGTGCCGGGCGCGACGTCGATCCGCCAGTTGGCGCTGGACGCTTGGGAGGCAGGCCGCGACCTTGCGGCCGAGATCGCGGCCCGTGGCCCTGGCACCCCGGTCGATCTGGCCGCCGCGCTGCGCGAGGGGCGGATGCTGCTGCCGCTGGACCACCCGGACCCGGCGCATCTGCACCTGACCGGCACCGGGCTGACGCATCTGGGCAGCGCTGCGACCCGCGACGCCATGCATCAGGGCGCGGAGGACACGCTGACCGACAGCATGAAGATGTTCCGCATGGGGCTGGAGGGCGGCAAGCCCCCGGCAGGCGAGGTCGGTGCGCAGCCCGAATGGTTCTACAAGGGCAACGGCCATGCAGCCGTGGCGCCGGGCGCGGCGCTGACATCGCCCGCCTTCGCGCTGGACGCCGGAGAGGAGCCCGAGCTGGCGGGCCTTTACGTCATCGCCCCCGATGGCCGCCCGCTGCGGGTGGGGTTCGCCCTGGCCAACGAGTTTTCCGACCACGTGACCGAACGCGGCAACTATCTGTGGCTGGCCCATTCCAAGCTGCGCCCCGCCAGCTATGGCCCCGAGATGCGCGTGGGCCCGCTGCCCGACCATGTCGAGGGTCACAGCCGGATCATCCGCGACGGCACGACGATCTGGGAAAAGCCGTTCCTGTCCGGAGAGGCGAACATGTCCCACAGCCTGGCCAACCTGGAACACCACCATTTCAAATATGCCATCTTCCGCCAGCCCGGCGATGTGCATGTGCATTTCTTCGGCACGGCCACGCTGTCCTTCGCCGACGGGATCACCGCGCAACCCGGCGATCGGTTCCGGCTGGACTGCGCCGAATTCGGCCTGCCGCTGGAGAACCCGCTGGCCCATGACGACACCGACGCGACCCCGGTCGCCGTCGCAACGCTGTAGAGGTGCGCGCATGAGTTTCACCCCCGCCCCGTGGCCCCGCCGCCTGCGTTCGCAGGACTGGTATGGCGGCAATTCGCGCGACACGATCTATCATCGCGGCTGGCTGAAGAATCAGGGCTATCCGCATGACCTGTTCGACGGGCGCCCGATCATCGGCATCCTGAACACCTGGTCCGACCTGACGCCGTGTAACGGCCATCTGCGCGAGCTGGCCGAAAAGGTGAAGGCCGGCGTGTGGGAGGCCGGCGGTTTCCCGGTCGAGGTCCCGGTCTTTTCGGCCAGCGAGAACACGTTCCGCCCAAGCGCGATGATGTTCCGCAACCTGGCGGCGCTTGCCATCGAGGAGACGATCCGCGGACAGCCGATGGATGGCGCCGTCCTGCTGGTCGGCTGCGACAAGACCACGCCCAGCCTGATGATGGCGGCGGCCAGCTGCGACATCCCCTCGATCGTGGTTACCGGCGGGCCGATGCTGAACGGCTGGTTCCGGGGCGAACGCATCGGCTCGGGCACGCATCTGTGGAAGTTCAGCGAGGCCGTGAAGGCCGGAGAGATGAGCCAGGACGATTTCCTGGAGGCCGAGGCGTCGATGTCGCGGTCCTCGGGCACCTGCAACACGATGGGCACGGCCAGCACCATGGCCTCGATGGCCGAGGCCCTGGGCATGGCCATGTCGGGCAATGCCGCGATCCCGGCCGTGGACAGCCGCCGCCGCGTCATGGCGCAGATGTCGGGCCGGCGCATCGTGCAGATGGTCAAGGACGACCTGAAACCGTCCGACATCATGACCCGCGACGCGTTCGAGAACGCCATCCGCGTCAACGGCGCCATCGGCGGATCGACCAATGCGGTCGTGCATCTGCTGGCCATGGCGGGGCGCGTGGGCGTGGACATCACCCTGGACGATTGGGACCGCTGCGGACGCGACGTGGCGACCATCGTGAACCTGATGCCGTCGGGGCAATACCTGATGGAGGAGTTCTTTTACGCCGGCGGCCTGCCCGTGGTCATCAAGCGCCTGGCCGAGGCCGGGCAGCTGCATAAGGGCGCCCTGACCGTCAGCGGCCAGACCATCTGGGACGAGGTCAAGGGCGTGATGAACCACAATGAGGACGTCATCCGTCCCGTGGACAACCCCCTGACCGCGCAGGGCGGCATCGCGGTCCTCAAGGGCAATCTGGCCCCGAACGGGGCGGTGCTGAAACCCTCGGCCGCCAGCCCGCATCTGCTGGTCCATCGCGGTCGGGCGGTGGTGTTCGAGGATATCGACGACTACAAGGCGCGCATCAACGACGAGGCCCTGGACATCGACGAGACCTGCGTGATGGTGCTGAAGAACTGCGGCCCGCGCGGCTATCCCGGCATGGCCGAGGTCGGCAATATGGGCCTGCCGCCCAAGGTCCTGCGCCGCGGCATCACCGACATGGTGCGCATCAGCGACGCCCGCATGTCGGGCACGGCCTATGGCACGGTCGTCCTGCACACCGCCCCCGAGGCCGCCGCCGGAGGCCCCCTGGCGGTCGTGCGCAACGGCGACATGATCGACATGGACGTGCCGAACCGCCGCCTGCATCTGGACATTCCCGATGCGGAACTGGCCGCGCGTCTGGCGGCGTGGCAGCCGCTGCCCGATCAGCCGACCAGCGGTTATGCGTTCCTGCACCAGCAGCACGTCATGGGCGCGGATACCGGGGCCGACATGGACTTCCTGCGCGGCTGCCGGGGCAATGCGGTCGGAAAGGACAGCCATTGATGAAGATCGCGCTTGTGGGCATCGGCAAGATCGCGCTGGACCAGCATGTCCCCGCGCTGAAGGACAGCCGCGACTGGACGCTGGCCGCGACCGTCTCGCGCAGCGGGCAGGTCGCGGGGGTGCCGGCCTATACCGATATCGACGCGATGCTGGCCGCCCATCCCGATGTCAGCACCGTCAGCCTGTGCCTGCCGCCGGTGCCGCGCTTTGCCGCGGCGCAGGCAGTGCTGCGCGCGGGTCGGCACCTGATGCTGGAGAAACCCCCCGGCGCCATCCTCTCCGAGGTTCACGCCCTCCAGGCGATGGCGCAGGGCGTCAGCCTCTATGCGACCTGGCACAGCCGGATGGCGCATGGGGTGGCGGGGGCGCGGGCCTGGCTGGCCGACCGGACGATCCACGGCGGCCTGATCACCTGGCGCGAGGATATCCGCAAATGGCATCCCGGCCAGGACTGGATCCTGGAGGCGGGCGGCATGGGCGTCTTTGACCCCGGCATCAACGCGCTGTCGATCCTGACCGCGATCCTGCCCCGCCCGGTGCATCTGACGGGCGCCGAGCTGGACCTGCCCGCCAACCGCCAGGCGCCCATCGCCGCGCGGCTGACCCTGTCCGACAACATCACTGCTGATCTGGATTTCCTGCAGCAGGGGCCGCAGACATGGGATATCGAACTGCAGACCGATGGCGGCACGCTGGCCCTGCGCATGGGCGGCAACCTGCTGGAGATCGACGGCCAGCCCGTCGACGGTCAGGACAGCATCATGCAGGAATACCCCGCACTTTATGCCCGCATGGCGGCGCTGGTGCGTCAAGGCGCGTCCGAGGTCGATCTGGCACCGATGGTGCTGGTCGCGGATGCGTTCACCCTGGGACGGCGGGTCACCGTCGCCCCGTTCGATTTTTGAAGGACAGACCATGACCCAATCCACGCACGGACATCACCTGATCGCGGGCGACTGGACGGCAGGCGAGACCCGCTTTCGATCCGCACCCGCCACCGGGCAGGCGCAGGAATTCGCGTCGGGCAACGCCGCCCTGGTCGATCGCGCCGTGCAGGCGGCCGAGGCGGCCTTCGCCGATTTCGCCGCCACCACCCGCGCCGATCGTGCCGCCCTGCTGGACGCCATCGCCGACCAGATCGAGGCCCGCGCCGAGGCGATCACCGCCATCGGCGCGGCCGAGACCGGCCTGCCCGAGGCCCGCCTGCAGGGCGAACGCGGCCGCACCACCGGGCAGCTGCGCCTGTTCGCCGACCACATCCGCGCGGGCGACTATCTGGACCGCCGCCATGACGCCGCGCTGCCCGACCGCCAGCCCCTGCCGCGCCCCGATCTGCGGATGATCCAGCGGCCCATCGGCCCGGTCGCGGTCTTTGGCGCGTCGAATTTCCCGCTGGCGTTTTCGACGGCGGGCGGTGACACCGCATCGGCGCTGGCGGCGGGCTGCCCGGTGGTCGTCAAGGGCCACCCCGCCCATCCCGGCGCAGGACAGATCGTGGCCGAGGCCGTTGACGCCGCCATCCGCCAGACCGGCATGCCCGCGGGCATCTTCAGCTTCATCCACGGCGACACGCATGAGGTGGGTCAGGCGCTGGTCCAACACCCGCTGATCAAGGCCGTGGGCTTTACCGGGTCCTTGCGCGGGGGTCGCGCGCTGTACGATCTGTGCGCCGGGCGCCCTGAGCCGATCCCGTTCTACGGAGAGCTGGGCAGCATCAACCCCTGCTTCCTGCTGCCCGCCGCACTGGCGGCGCGGGGCGCGCAGATCGCGCAGGGCTGGGCCGCCAGCCTGACCATGGGCGCGGGTCAGTTCTGCACCAATCCCGGTCTGGTGATCCTGCCCGCGGATCATGCCGACGCCTTTGCGGATGCCGCAGCCGCAGCCCTGGCCGAGGCCCCGGCCCAGGTCATGCTGACCGACGGCATCGCGGACGGTTTCCGCCAGGGGGCGGAGACGCTGGCCGCATCCGCCGACCCGGTGCTGCGCCATGACAGCGACGGCCGCAACGCCCGGCCCGCGGTCTTTCGCGTGGATGCCGCGCGGTTCATGGCCGATCCGGGCCTGGCGCATGAGGTCTTTGGCCCGGCGGGCCTGATCGTCGCGACCGACAGCGACGACCAGATGCTGGATCTGGCCCGCGCGCTGGAGGGTCAGCTGACGATCACGCTGCAGCTGGATGCGGGCGACACCGCGCTGGCGGGGCGGCTGATGCCGGTGCTGGAACGCAAGGCGGGCCGAATCCTGGCCAATGGCTGGCCCACCGGGGTCGAGGTCGCGGATGCGATGGTGCATGGCGGCCCCTATCCGGCCTCCACGAATTTCGGCGCGACCAGCGTGGGCACGATGGCGATCCGGCGCTGGCTGCGCCCGGTCTGTTTCCAGAACCTGCCCGACGCCCTGCTGCCGGCGGATTTGCGCGACTGAGAGGAGACAGCCGCGCGAAAAGACGACCACATCACCCAAGGGAGGCTATCATGACCAGAACTCTGATGACGACCGTCGCGGCGCTGGCGCTGTGCGGCGGGGCTGCCGCGGCGCAGACCGTGGGCTTTTCGCAGATCGGCTCGGAATCGGGCTGGCGCGCGGCAGAGACCACGCTGACCCGCCAGCAGGCCGAAGAGCGCGGCTATCAGCTGCAATTCTCGGATGCGCAGCAGCGGCAGGAGAACCAGATCGCCGCGATCCGGTCCTTTGTGGCGCAGGGCGTCGACGCGATCCTGCTGGCGCCCGTGGTGGCGACCGGTTGGGACAGCGTGCTGGAGGAGGCCGCCGAGGCCGAGATCCCCGTCGTCCTTCTGGACCGCCGCGTGGACAGCGACGAAAGCCTGTATCTGACCGCCGTGGGCTCCGATCTGGTCCATGAGGGCGAGGTCGCGGGCCAGTGGCTGGTCGATCAGGTCGCGGGCGAGGAATGCCGCATCGTCGAATTGCAGGGCACGACCGGCTCCAGCCCCGCCATCGACCGCAAGACCGGCTTCGAGACCGCCATCGCGGGCCATGACAACCTGGAGATCGTGCGCAGCCAGACCGCCGATTTCACCCGTGCCCGCGGCAAGGAGGTCATGGAGAGCTTCCTTCAGGCCGAGGGCGGCGGCGCGGATATCTGCGCGCTTTATGCCCATAACGACGACATGGCGGTCGGCGCGATTCAGGCCATCAAGGAGGCCGGTCTGGCGCCGGGCAGCGACATCCTGGTCGTCTCCATCGACGCGGTGCCCGACATCTTCCAGGCCATCGCCGCCGGAGAGGCCAATGCCACGGTCGAGCTGACGCCGAACATGGCCGGACCCGCCTTCGACGCGCTGGAGGCCTTCTGGGCCGAAGGCACCATGCCCGAAAAGTTCATCCAGACGGAATCGCGCCTGTACACCCAGGCCGATGATCCGCAGGGCGAATACGACCGCCGCAAGGATCTGGGCTACTGATGCCACGCGGGCGGGCCAGGACAGGCCCGCCCGACCCCCGAGAGGATGTCCGATGCTGCTGTCGATCCGGTCGCTGACCAAGGTCTTTCCCGGCACCCGCGCGCTGGACGATGTCGATCTGGACATCGCCGCGGGCGAGGTCCACGCCCTGCTGGGCGAGAACGGCGCGGGCAAGTCCACGCTGATCAAGTGCCTGACGGGCGCCTATCTGCGCGATGGCGGCACGATCACGCTGGAGGGCGCGCCGATCGACCCGCGATCGACCCTGCAGGCGCAGGAACTGGGCATCGGCACCGTCTATCAGGAGGTGAACCTGCTGCCCAACCTGACGGTCGCGCAGAACCTGATGTTCGGTCGCGAACCGCGCCGCTTTGGCCTGATCGACATGCGCGGGATGCGGTCGCAGGCCCGCGCGACGCTGGCGCAATACGGGTTGTCCATCGACGTGGACCGCGATCTGGGCAGTTATTCGGTGGCGATCCAGCAGATCGTGGCCATCGCGCGGGCGGTCGAAATTTCCGGCAAGGTGCTGATCCTGGACGAACCCACCGCCAGCCTGGACGCGGCCGAGGTGGCGATGGTCTTTGACGTGGTCCGCGGTCTGCGCGACCGGGGCATGGCCATCGTCTTCGTGTCGCATTTCCTGGACCAGGTCTTTGATCTGGCCGACCGGGTGACCATTCTCAGGAACGGGCGGCGCGTGGCCAGCCAGCCCATCGTGGGGTTGAGCCGCATGGCGCTGGTCGAACAGATGCTGGGCCGCGCGCTGGAGGAGGTCGTGGCCAGCCCCGCCCCCGAGGCCGAACAGGCCCCCGCCATGCTGCATTTCGACGGCATCGGCCGGGCCGGGGTCGTTGCGCCCTTTGACCTGACTGTCGCCGCCGGAGAGGTCGTGGGCCTGGCGGGCCTGCTGGGATCGGGGCGCACCGAGACGGCCGAGATGCTGTTCGGCATCCGCCCCGCCCAGACCGGCACCGCGCGGGACGCGGACGGCCCGCTGGACCTGCGCCACCCGCGCGCGGCCATCGCCGCCGGTTTCGGTTTCGCCCCCGAGGATCGCAAGACCGACGGCATCGTGGCCGACCTGTCGATCCGCGAGAACATCATCCTGGGCCTGCAGGCGCGGCGGGGCTGGGCGCGACCCATCCCGCGGGCGGAACAGAACCGCCTGGCCGACGACTATATCCGTCAGCTGGACATCCGCACCTCGGGCCGCGAAAAACCCATCGGAGAGCTGTCGGGCGGCAACCAGCAAAAGGCCGTGCTGGCCCGCTGGCTGGCGATGAATCCGCGTTTCCTGATCCTGGACGAGCCCACGCGCGGCATAGACGTGGGCGCCCATGCCGAGATCCTGCGCCTGATCCGCACCCTGACCGACAAGGGCCTGTCCCTGCTGCTCATCAGCAGCGAGCTGGACGAGCTGGTCGCCGTGGCCGACCGCGTGATCGTGCTGCGCGACCGGGCGCATGTCGCGCAGCTGACCGGGGCTGCGGTGGGCGCCGACGCGATCATGCACGCCATCGCCGGAACGGGGGACGCGGCATGACGGTCCTGTCGCGCATCGCCCCGCAGCTGATCGTGCTGGCCGCGCTGATCGCGCTGGTCTCGGTCTTCTATCCCGGGTTTCTGTCCATCGACATCCAGAACGGACGCCCCGTGGGCCCGGTCATCGACATCCTGAAACGCAGCGCGCCGGTGGCTCTGCTGGCGGTGGGCATGACGCTGGTCATCGCCACACGGGGGATCGACCTGTCGGTGGGCACGATCATGGCGATATGCGGGGCGGCGGCGGCTTGGGCGCTGACGCAGGGCCTGGGCGCGGGGGCGGCGATTGCGCTGGCCCTGACGGCGGGGCTGGCGGCGGGGCTGTGGAACGGCGTGCTGGTCGCGGTCGTGGGCATCCAGCCCTTCGTGGCGACCCTGATCCTGATGACGATGGGGCGGGGCGTGGCGCAGCTGATCACCGAAGGCCGCATCCTGACCTTTACCGATCCGGGCTTTGGCTGGGTTGGGTCGGGCGTGGCATTGGGCCTGCCGGTGCCGGTCTGGATCTGGCTGGCCACGGCGATCGCGGTCGCGGTCATCATGCGCCGCACCGCCCTGGGCCTGCTGGTCGAGGCCGTGGGCATCAACCGCCGCGCCGCCCACCTGGCGGGGGTCAACGCGACCGTCCTGCTGATCGCGGTCTATATCGCCAGCGGCTTTTGCGCGGCGCTGGCGGGCATCGTGGTGACCGCCGACATCCGCGGCGCGGATGCCAACAACGCGGGCCTGTGGCTGGAGCTGGACGCCATCCTGGCCGTGGTCATCGGCGGCAACTCCCTGCTGGGGGGGCGGTTCTCGGTCGCGGCATCGGTGCTGGGGGCGCTGATCATCCAGACGATCAGCGCGGGCATCCTGCTGGCGGGGTTCGCCTCCGAATACAACCTGATCATCAAGGCGGGGCTGGTGCTGATCATCCTGGTGCTGCAATCGCCGCGCATCGCGTCCGAATGGCGGTTGTGGCGCGACAGCCACCGCGCGGAAAGGGGCCGGACATGAACACCCGCCTGCTGCCGCTCTATGCGACGATCGCGATCTTCGTGCTGGCCTATGCGCTGGCCTACAGCCAGTTCCCGGCGATGCTGTCCACGCGGGTCATCGGCAACCTGCTGACCGACAACGCCTATCTGGGCATCGTCGCGGTGGGCATGACGCTGGTGATCCTGTCCGGGGGGATCGACCTGTCGGTGGGGTCGGTCATCGCCTTTTCGGGCGTGTTCATTGCCGTGGCTCTGCGCGACACCGGGCTGCATCCGCTGGCGGTGTTCGCGGCGCTGCTGTTGCTGACCACGGTGTTCGGAGCCGGGATGGGGTTCCTGATCGACCGGCTGGCCATGCCCGCGTTCATCGTGACGCTGGCGGGGATGTTCCTGGCGCGGGGCGCGGCCTATCTGCTGTCGGTCCAGGCGGTGCCGATCACGCATCCGTTCTACAAGCTGCTGCAGGACGCCTATTGGCTGATGCCGGGGCGGGGGCGGCTGACGCTGATCGGGGTGCTGATGCTGGCAGTCGTCGCCCTGGGCGCGGTGGTGGCGCATCGCACCCGGTTCGGCACCAGCGTCTATGCCCTGGGCGGCGGCGCGCAGACCGCGCGGCTGATGGGCGTGCCGCAGGGGCGCACGACGGTGCTGGTCTATGCGTTTTCGGGGCTGATGGCGGGCCTGTCTGGGATCGTGTTCTCGGTCTATACGGGGTCGGGCTATTCGCTGGCCACCGTGGGGACAGAGCTGACGGCCATCGCCGCGGTGGTCATCGGCGGCACGCTGCTGACGGGCGGGTCGGGCACCATGATCGGCACGCTGGTGGGCGTGCTGACGATGGGCCTGATCCAGACCTACATCGTCTTTGACGGCAGCCTGTCCAGCTGGTGGACCAAGATCGTGATCGGGCTGCTGCTGCTGGGGTTCATCCTGCTGCAAAAGGGTCTGCTGCGCCTGTCGCAGCGCGGTCGCTGACAGCGTGGGGCAGGGCGGGCGCAAGGCTGGCCTTTCGCGACGCGATCGGGCATCCTGACCCCTCGCGGCGTGGGTCGGTCCCCGCCACAACCCCAGGATAAAGCAGCACCCCGAGCATTTGACCTATTCCCGAGAGCCACAGACCCGCGCCGAGACGCCCATGCCACTCCGCCCCACGGCGGGTCCGGTCTATCCCGCCTTCAAGCGGCGCATCCCGGAACGGCTGTTCTACGTGGTTCCGGCGCTGATGTGGCTGGCCCTGTCGCTGCGCCATGGCAGCCTGACCCTGCCAAGCGCGGCCAACCCCGCCCTGGATGCGGGCGGCCTGTGGGGAGAGAGCAAGTCCCAGGGACTGGCGCTGTTCGGTCCGACCGGCCGGCGGTTCCTGCCGCCCTTCGCGAATGTCGACTGCGTGCCCGGTATCGACCGCCTGCAGGCGGCAACGCGCGCGATGGCCGATCACGCGCTGACATTTCCGGTCGTGGGCAAGCCCGACCGGGGCTATCAGGGCTGGGGCGTGCGACTTCTGAGCACGCGGGCCGAGCTGAAAGATTACCTGTCGCGCCAGCCGGACGGTGCGCAGGTGATGCTGCAGGCCCTGATCGACATGCCCGGAGAGGCCGGGATCTTCTACATCCGCCAGCCGGGGCAGGGGGCGGGGCGCATCGTGTCGATGGCCTTCGTCCATCCGCCCCATGTCATCGGCGACGGACAGCACAGCGTCGCCCAGCTGGTCGCCCGCGACCCGATCCTGCAGGCGAATGCCGCGATCTATCGCGAAAGGAACCCCGGCGCATGGGACAGCATTCCTGTGCCCGACGCGTTCCACTGCCTGACCAATGCCCGCAGCGCGCGGCTTGGCGCGGTCTATCGCAACGCGATCGATCAGGTCACCCCTGCGCTGGAGGCGGTGATCGACCGCATATCGGGTGAGATTCCCGATTTCCACTTTGGCCGGTTCGACATCCGCTTTCGCAGCGTCGAGGCGCTGCGCGAGGGTCGCGGGTTCCGCATCGTCGAGCTGAACGGCGCGGGCGCCGAGATGCTGCATATCTGGGCGGGCGACGGGACGCTGCGCGGCGCCTGGCGCACGCTGTGGCAGCAATATCGCAGCCTGTTCGCCCTGGGCGCCGCCATGCGCCGGCAGGGCCACCGCCCCGTCGGACTGATCGGCATGATCCGCCTGCAGCGCCAGCAGGAGCGCCTGCGCCGCACCTATCCGCCCAGTTCGTGACCGGAACCCCGCACCATGATCGCAGACCTGCCGCATTGCCCCGTCCCCGGTGAGATCGTCCAGCTGGCCGCCCCCGAACAGTCGCTGGCGGGCGATGCGCTGACCTTCATCCTGGAGCCGTTCCAGCCGTTGCGCGAACAGCTGATCGCGATCACCGGCATCGGCCTGGAGGCCGAGGTCGAGGGCGACGACCCGCTGCTGCGCCGCCGCGACCTGCCGACCCGTGCGGACGGTCAGCCCCTGTCCGTTCTGGCCGCCGGACAGCCGGGCGGTCAGCGGGTGATCTTCATCCATGGCAGCCCGGGACTGGGCGAGGAATGGGCAGGCTTTCTGGCCGATGTCCCCGCCGGGCGGCTGTATCTGGCCCCCGACCGGCCGGGTTTCGGCAACAGCGGCCCGACGCCGGTGACCGACCTGCAGGACCAGGCGGACGCGCTGGTGCCCCTGCTGGGCACGCCCGCGCAGCCGCCCGTGACGCTGGTCGGCTATTCCTATGGCGGCCCGCTGGCGCTGCGGCTGGCGACCGATCACCCCGACCGCGTGGCGGCCCTGCTGCTGGTGGGCGCCGCCGCCGATCCGGGGCTGGAGGAGATCCACCCCCTGCAGGAGGTCGCGGCGCTGGATTTCTTTGCCCAGATGCTGCCCACCGAACTGGCCAGCTCGAACGCAGAGCTGATGTCCCTGCGCGCGGGGCTGGAGGCGCTGGCCCGGGATCTGCCCGGTCTTCGCCTGCCGGTGACCGTCGTGCAGGGCACCGCCGACACGCTGGTGCCCGCATCGAACGCCGACTATCTTCGCGCCCATCTGGCGGTGCCCCCGGCCACGGTGATGATCGAGGGGGCGGATCATTTCCTGCCCTGGTCCCACGCCCCGGTCCTGACCCGCGCCCTGGATTGCCTGCTGGAGGCGCAGAGCGTTCAGCGGTCCGAGGCGTCCGTCCCCGACAGATAGCGTCGCGCCACCGCGCGCCCGGCCCACAGCACCGCCATCAGCACCGCAGCCCCGGCCAGCCAGGCCCATGGCCCTAGCCACTCCATCAGCACCGCATAGATGCCAAAGGCGCCATAAAACACCGCCGGAACATAGATCAGCACGATCACCGCATTGATCGCCGCAAAGCGCCGGAACCCCACCCGGAGGAACCCGCTGGCCACAAAGATCGGAAACAGCAGCCACGGCACCAGCCGCGCCAACAGCGCCGCCGCCAGCGTGCTGCGATGCAGCAGGCGGCGCCCCTGATCCAGCCGATCCTGCGCCACCCAGGCCGCGATGCGCCGATGCCGC
This sequence comes from Paracoccus hibiscisoli, assembly GCF_005048265.1. Taxonomy (GTDB): domain Bacteria; phylum Pseudomonadota; class Alphaproteobacteria; order Rhodobacterales; family Rhodobacteraceae; genus Paracoccus; species Paracoccus hibiscisoli. The sequence goes on along the minus strand of NZ_SUNH01000042.1, from coordinate 648 downwards.
ACCGCCAGCGCGCCCAGCCCATACAGGCACAAGTCGCTGACGATCATCCCGGCGCCAAGCGCGATCAGCGCCAAGGTCGCGGTCATCTCCCCGGAGGCGGCCAGACCGGCACCCAGCAGGATGGCAGCCTCCTCCAGCACAAAGGTCGACAGGAACAACAAGGCCGCCAGAACGAGCGGATTCCCAAGATGCTGTTCGATCAGCGCTTCCAATGACGGCCCCCGTGATGCGTTCGGATCATGCCGCACCAGATGTCCCGTTTCGACTGCCCGAGGCAAGAGACCCCCGCCATTTTCACCGCCCTTTAGATTGTTGAACACCCGAGCATAGGACTTGTGCCGCACGTCCGCCGCGCCGTTGGCACGGACCTCATGGGGTTAGCCGCTGCACCAAGGGGTCAAAACGGCTCTGTTGCACAAATCGCGTGAGGGATTCATCTTGCGGGTCCATCGTGGTAGCTGGGGGTCGGCATGAGCCGACCCAGCCCCTTCGCCTACAAGACCAGGAATTGGCCCGCCTATAACGAAGCTCTGAAGCGTCGTGGCTCGCTGACGATCTGGTTCGATCCCGAGATGACCTGGGAGGCCAGGCCAACAGGCAAACGTGGCCGACAGCCTGACTATAGTGACGCAGCCATCCAGACCTGCC
>NZ_SUNH01000041.1 GCF_005048265.1 Paracoccus hibiscisoli | reverse complement strand
GAAGCCCGCGACGCGGTCATGCGCGGCAAGTCTCTGAACGATAGCCTTCTTGCCTTTGCAGGTAAGTCAAAGCTGACACCGCAAACGGCGGATCTCGGGCGTTTCGTGCAAGCCTGGGCCCCGTTTGTCCGACGTGCCATTCCCTCGCGAATTAAGATCGAAATTGGGGTCGATGAAGGCATCCCGCCGGTTCTAATTGATGCAGCCATGGCAGAAAGCTGCCTTCTGAACCTGGCGCTGAATGCGCGTGACGCCATTGAGGGTTCAGGCACCATTCGCATCATGTTGAGCGTTATCGAGCGTGAGCATCCCAGTGGCGGGCCCCCTCAGGCCTGGGTGTGTCTGTCTGTGGCGGATACAGGTTCCGGTGTCCCGGAACACTTGCACGAGCAGGTGTTCCAGCCCTTCTTCACGACACGCTCACCTGGCCAAGGGTCGGGTTTGGGACTGTCGCGTGTCCGGGGTTACCTGGAGCAAATTGGTGGCTTTGTGACGTTGTCCAGCAGAGTCGGAAAAGGCACGACTATTGCCATGTTCTTCCCCGTTTCACCGGTCGACACTCGGGAAGTCGAAGGCGACGTTCCAGCGACTCCAGCCATCCCGGAGAAACGAAAAAAGGCCCTTGTTGTCGATGATACGCCGGCAGTTGCACGGGTGGTTGCACGAATGCTGGCCTCTTTGGGGTGCGATACGCTCATCGCCGCCAACGGCAAAGAGGCCCGAGAAATTATCAATCGCGAGAGCGGACTGGACCTGCTGATAAGCGACGTCGTAATGCCCGGCGAATCCGGGGTGGACCTCGCCTGCGACATTTCTAAGACGCACCCCAGTATTCGCATCGCCCTCATGTCCGGCTACTCGCAAGAAAAGCTGTCGGCGGGCGAAGGATTGACGGAAATTGTCTTTTTGGCCAAGCCAGTCAGCCGGGCACAACTCAAGGCATTTATCCTGACTCTCCCGGAACCTATGCCCTAAGGCATGGGGATCGAAGCATTTACGACCTGGGGCTTCGTCAGCAGAATAGGGGCTGCAATCTACCAGGAGCGATGCGCTGAACTTAGTGGACCATTCCGGCGTTCGTTGAAAAACCTGGAGATGACCTATGGCATCACGTGCGGTCTGGAAGGGTCAGCTGCGCCTGTCCCTTGTTGCCATTCCCGTCGAGCTTCATGCGGCCACCAAGTCGGGGGCGCGGGTGTCGTTCCGGCAGATCCACGGGCCTTCTGGGCAGCCGGTCAAATATGAAAAGACCGTAGCCGGTATGGGGCCGATCAAGGCCGACGACATCCTGAAAGGTTATGATACCGGGGACGGCGATTACCTGCTGCTGGACCCCGAAGAGATCGACGCGATCAAGTTGGACACCAAGAAGACGTTGGAGCTGGTCCAGTTCGTCGATCAGTCCGAGATCCCGCCGCTGTATTACAACAAGCCCTACTATGTCGTTCCGACCGATGATCTGGCCGAGGATGCCTATCGTGTCGTCCGCGACGCCTTGCGGGCTGAGAAGAAGACCGCGCTTGGGCAGCTGACGATGCGAGGACGGGAATATCTGTGCGCGATCCGCCCTTGCGGCGACGGCCTGCTGCTGGAGACCCTGCGCTATGAGGATGAGATCCGCGAGGCCGAGCCGTTGTTCGCATCGATCGAGGACGCCGCCAGCGACAAGGACCTGCTGGAGGTCGCGACCCAGCTGATCCAGCGCAAATCGTCGCCGTTCAACGCTGAGGCCTTCAAGGATCATTACGACAAGGCGCTGCGCGACCTGATTGAGGCCAAGCGCAAGAACCGCAAGACCCCGCGCGCCAAGGCGGGGGACGACGATGGCGGCCGCCCCTCGGGCACCAACGTTGTCGATCTGATGTCCGCGCTGAAGGACAGCCTGAAGAAGGATGGCGGCAAGGCCAAGGCGCCGGCCAAGAAGCCCGCCCGCAAGCCGCGGGCCAAGCCGAAGTCTGCCTGATGGCGGGTCTGGGCGCCTATCTGGACAAGCGCGATTTCGGGGCCACACCCGAGCCGTCGGCGGATGGCACGCCGTCGCGCCTCGGGTTGCGCTATTCGATGCAGAACCATGATGCGACGCGGTTGCACTGGGACTTGCGGCTGGAATGGGACGGCGTGCTGCTGTCCTGGGCGGTGACGCGCGGGCCGTCCCTTGATCCCGCGGAAAAGCGGCTGGCGGTGCGGACCGAGGATCATCCGCTGTCCTACCTGACCTTCGAGGGCCAGATCCCCAAGGGCCATTACGGCGCGGGCACGGTGATGCTGTGGGATCTGGGCTGGTGGCAGCCGCTGGACCCTGCCGCCCGGGGTCTGGCCAAGGGCCATTTGAAGTTCCGCCTGCACGGCCAGCGCATGACCGGTGACTGGAACCTGATCCGCATGAAGGGCAAGGCGTCCGAGGCCAAGCGCGAGAACTGGCTGCTGGTCAAGATCGACGATGAGGCCGCCCACCAACGCGATCCGGTCGCCCTTTACAAGACCAGCGTCTCATCAAGGCGCAGCTTTGCGGCGATCAAGGCGGACAAGCCTGCCGCCTTGAAGGACCATCCCGGGACCCGGCCGCGCCATCAGCCCGTGCAACTGGCGACGCTGACCGAGGATCTGGCCGATGCCGCGACCCATTGGCACGAGTTGAAGCTGGACGGATATCGGGCGCAAGTGGCGCTTGGCGCAGGCGCGCCGCGCATCTTCACCCGCGCCGGTCATGACTGGACCGACCGTTTCGCGGACCTGCTGCCCGCCTTGCGCGGGGTGCCCTGCAAATCGGCATTGCTGGATGGCGAAGTCGTCGCCGGCGCCGGGTTGCAGGGCTTTGGCACCCTGCAGGAGGCGATCAAGGCGGGCGGGCCGTTCCGGTATGTGGCGTTCGACCTGCTGCATCGGGATGGGCAGGATCTGACCGCCTTGCCGCTGGCCGCGCGCCGCAAGGCCCTGGAGCGCCTGTTTCGACCTCTGCCGCCGATGGGCGCCCTGACCCTGTCGCCGATCATCCACGGCGCGGCGGACGAGGCCCTCGCGATGATCTGCGGCGCAGGCGGCGAGGGGGTGATCGCCAAACGAACCGATGCCCCCTATCGCGGTGGGCGCAGCCGCGACTGGCTGAAGATCAAATGCCGCCGGCAGGGAGAATTCCGGATCGTGGGCTGGCAGAAAAGCACCAGCCGCGGGCGGCCGTTCGCCTCTCTGGCCTTGGCGAAACAGCGCGATGACGGCCTGGTTTACGTGGGCAAGGTCGGAACCGGCTTCGATGATGAGACCATGGCCGATTTGGCCCGTCGCATGGCCCCCTTGGCGCGCAAGACGCCGCCCGTGGATGCCCCCCGCCGCGAGGTGGCGGGCGTCACATGGATCGAACCCGAACTGGTGGCCAAGGTCGACTATGCCGAGACGACCGCGCAAGGCCGGTTGCGCCATGCGGTTTTTCTGGACCTGCGATCCGTCACCCCCCGCCCACGGCAAGCCCCACCGCCATCCGCCGAGCAGGATCGTCCGAACTTTGCAGGCATTTCGATCAGCAGCGGCAATCGGGTGATCTTCGACAAGCCCCGCCTGACCAAGGAAGGGTTGGCGGAATACTACCTGGCCGCAGCCCCGCTGATGCTGCCCCATCTTGCAAACCGACCCTTGTCCCTGCTGCGCCTGCCCGAAGGCATGACGGGAGAACGGTTCTTTCAAAAGCACCCCGGCAAGGGCTTTCCCGACGCGCTGAAAGTTCAGGACATCGAGGATGCCGAAGGCGCCGCTACCCCCTATGCCTATGTCACCGATGCGGCGGGGATCATCGGTGCGGTTCAGATGGGCACCGTGGAGTTTCACATTTGGGGTGCGCGCCGTGACCGGTTGGATCGACCCGACCGAGTGGTCTTTGATCTGGACCCTGACGAGGGCTTAAGCTTTGCCGCGACCCGCCGGGCCGCGCTGGACCTGCGCGACCGGCTGGCCGATCTGGGATTGGCCTCGTGGGCGATGCTGTCGGGGGGAAAGGGCATCCACATCATCGTGCCTTTGCGCCGCACCGCGGGTTGGGACACGGTGAAGCTGTTCAGCAAAGGCGTCGCGATGTGGGTCGCCGGATCCCAGCCTGAACGCTTCACAGCCGAGATGTCCAAGGCGAAACGCAAGGGCCGCATCTTCATCGATTGGCTGCGCAACGAACGCGGCGCCACGGCCATCGCCCCCTTCTCGGTTCGCGCCCGCCCCGGTGCCCCGGTAGCCTGTCCAATCAGTTGGGACGAGCTGCCGCGCATCCGAAAGGCCTCGGCCTTCTCGACCAGACAGGCTCTGGCCCGGGGTTGGGCCGACGTTGTCCCGCCCCCACCGCAGGGCTTGACGGCCCCTGTGATCGAGGCACTGGATCGTGCTCTATCGTCGGGATCATGAAATCACAGCGCGTGACTGTCTTTGCGCAATATTCAAAAGTAACTCTCGCTACCTGCAGATGAGGCCATCAGTTCTTCCAGGCAATCACGCAATTGCTGCTCCGAAAACGGCTTTTGAATTTTAGGGAGTCTATCATAGGGCAGTTCGAGATGAGCGTATCCTGTCGACAGGAGAACCGGAATATTCATTGATGCCAACCTGTCGGCTATAGGAAAACTTCTTTCCTTACCAAGATTGACGTCCAGCAACGCGAAATCGATATGCTCCGCGTCAACCAGGGCCAAGGCCTGCGACACCTTCGCGGCAGGCCCTACCACGGTGCACCCGAACTCCTCCAGCATCTGCTCGATATCCATACAGACAAGCATCTCGTCCTCAACCACGAGTGCGCGCAGTCCTTCAAGACAAGAGGTCATTGTGTGACGTCCTCTGGATTAGGCATGCGGATCTCGCAAACGAGACCCGCTGCATCGTAGAGTAGCCGGACCGTCCCGTGAAGTTCATGAGCAAGGCCTCGCTCCAAAAGACGGCTTCCGAACCCTCTGCTTTGTGGAGCGCAGACGGGAGGGCCATGTTTCTCAACCCAGGTCAGGCACAAAATACCTTCACCGATATCGCGCCATCGAACCTCGATCACGCCCGTCTCGCAAGACAAGGCACCGTATTTGGCTGCATTTGTTGCAAGCTCGTGAAATCCCATTCCCAAAGCCAACGCTAATTTAGGCGACAACTGAACAGGCTCACCATCCAGAAGAAGGCGATCATTGTTCACAACCTCCCCTAGAAAAGGGGTCAGTGCAGTAGCGGCGATCGCTTTGAGATCTACGGTCGTCCAATTCTCCTGCATGATCAGACTGTGGCTGTGCGAGAGGGCCAAAAGGCGACCCTGGAACATGCGCAAAAGCGCCTGTTCGCCACTGGCGCGAAAGGTCTGTGTCGCGATGGACTGCACGGTCGCGAGCATGTTCTTGACGCGGTGGTTAAGCTCCTGCGCAAGCAATTTCTGATGATCCTCTGAACGCTGGCGCTCTTCGATCTCTTTCTGTGCCGCATCGAGCAGGTTTGCGTTATCGATGGCGATGGCTGCCTGCGCTGCAATCGCCACGACCAGGCGCTCAACTCTAGGGCCAAAGATACCGGGCATTCCGTGACCAAATATCAGCGCCCCGTGTATGCTCCCTGTTCGGGAGATGACAGGGACCGACAGATAGCTTCTGACAGGAAGGTGCCCGGGCGGCATGCCATGAAACGGCGCGCTTTGGCCATATCGGGGATCCGCAGTGACGTCGGCGACCCTGATTACGGTTCCCCCGGTGAACGTAGGGCCGAAGATGGCGGTGTGCTGTGGCTGTGGAAAAGCTGAAAATGCCTCCTTGGGCGCGCCTGCCAGAGTGTAAAGCTGGAGAGCGTGGCCTTCATGAACGACGTTGTAGAAAAACGCTCCAAACTGCGCTCCGGAAAGCTCAGTTGCGGCATCGGTCACTGCCTGAACAATCTCGTCGAGATCCAGCGTCCCTGCCAGCATGGCGCCTGTGCGATTGAGAATCTCTAGCGTGCGGGTTTCATCTTCCAACGCGATACGCGCTTGGATCTCCGCCGTGATGTCGCGAACCTCGAGAACGGTGCCAACGATGGTTTCACCTTCTTCTACCGGGCTGGCCGTATATTCCACGTTGTAGAAATGCCCGTCTTTATGGACGAAAACATCCTGACCCCGCTCACGCCGGGATTGCGGGAAGGCCCTGTCGATCGGACAGTCCTCGATTGGATAATGTCGACCGTCAGGGTGGGTATGGTGAATGATATCGTGAAGTGGGCGACCTTGCAGTTCATCAAGGCTAAACCCGGTCAATTCGAAACCCGCAGTATTCATGTAGATGCAATGTTGCTCCTCATTGAGGACAAAGAGAGCGCCGCTTGCGTTCTCGCACACGGCATTTAGGAGGTTCAGCCTACGAAGGGTTTCTGACAGGTCAGCGCCAGTCTGAGGTGTCATGTACGTTCCGGCCTCTGTCACGTGTGAAATTCCGTAAATCACGTCATCTTATGAAAATGAAAGGGTGGGCATCCTTGAACTAGGACCGAGTGCTGGCTCGGAAACAATAACTACTTTCAGGCAGTCTTATGATTTTTGCTTGTCAGGGCGCTTCACTCTGAAACTCGATAAGCTATTAGCTCTGGCGTTTTCAAGGCGAGGCGCACCAAATGCTCACTTCTCGTGACAGGGATGCCGAGCGCGGTGTATCGATTCAGCACGGCGACACGGATCTGGAGTTCCGCAATCGGGCGGCCGGTGTCGCGCGCCACGAGGCGTTGACGGAGTAGCTTCACGCAATGAAGTGTCGCTTCGTTACGTCTTCGGCAGCGGTAGCTGCTCCATCTTCTCCAGAGCGCGCCGCAGCCCCTCGATCGGTGATGTCGTGGAGGCACTTACGCGTGTCGTAATTTCCGTCGGCGGTGACGCTGGCGATCTCCTGATCGGGAGAGATTTGGGCAAGCAGCCAGTGCAGCATGGGCGCGTCGCCCACGAAGGCCGCTGCATCGACAATCCTCAAAATTCATCCGGACCGATGGTGTTCGTCACGTCGACCATCGAACGCCTCTGACGATGCCTCAAGTATGAATGCGTCTATGTGCACGCTTGGGAGACGGGGTCCTAGGCCAAGGCTGCCATGGACCAATGGACTGCCTTCTATGATCATTGGAAACCCCAGAGCGCCCACGACGGGCGGCCGCCTGCCGTGGGCTACCTCAACATCATTGAGACCGATCAGCAGGCACAGACAAATCCACGGCAATCCCTAAGTATCCGGTCGAAATGGGCGCCGGTTTATCCTCAAAGTTGGCAAGACATGGCGGCCTGAGGTCGGCTAACAGACATAGTCGCTCGCATTAGCAGATGTTGCCTATGCCAAATCAACCCCTGCACGGCGCATCCCATCTCGTGCGGCTGCCAAACTGCCGTTTACATCAATGGCGCGGCAGGCATCTGATATCACACGGACTTTGAAGCCAAGTCGGGTAGCATCGATTGCGCTCCAAGTTACGCAAAAGTCTTCAGCGAGTCCTGCGAAACTGAGGTGCGTCAAGCCGCGCTCCCGCAAGTAGCTGGCGAGGCCAGTTGGTGTTCGGTGATCGTTCTCAAAAAAAGCCGAATAGCTATCGATTTCACGACGAAATCCTTTTCGAAGAATCAAATCGGCACGAGATTGGTCTAGATCTGGATGAAACTCTGCGCCCTGAGTTCCAGCAATACAATGGCAAGGCCATAGGATCTGGCTTCCATAAGGCATGGGTACTACCTGATAGGGCTCCGCTCCAAGATGGTTTTCGGCGAAGCTGGAATGATCGAGCGGGTGCCAGTCCTGCGTGAGAACGACGGATTCATAAAGATGCATCATACCATTAATAGAACTGACAATCTCGTCACCGCCGGGAACTGCCAAAGCACCGCCAGGGCAAAAATCCTGCTGGAGATCGACCACGATTAGAACATGTGACATAGGCCCTCTGCACGCTTTACCCCTTTATGATACGCCTAGATCGCATGCCGCCGAATGAAGAAATGGTTAAAACCGTATCGGTTTCATACTATCTGATATCTGCACGAAAAGAGATAAGTTCTCTCGACTGATCTCCCGAGGGGGGTGCAATGAAATTACCAGATAATTTTTAGTGAGATCTTCTGATATAAACTTGTCGACTCCGTAAAGGGCCATAAGCACAAGCCGCAGCGAGGTGGGCAGATTGGACGGCATCCGAGTCGGTGATCAAGCTTTGTTTTCAGTATCGCGAAAGAGGAACTACCTGGATTTTTAGCTGTTTATCTAATGCCTCAAGACGATTTAGTGTTTAAATCATGAACCTCGTCGAATGGGGAGCTGAAGATGCGAATTTTGACCCAATCCCCGCAAAATCTCTCACAGGTACTGCGCAAGTTAGCGGTCGGTGTCGTGTTGCTCGTGAGCGCAACAGTGTTTATCACGGTTCTATGGCTATCGCATGAGTTCGACGACGACGCCCGAGAAAGCTCTCATCTCATGATCGATAGCGGACTTAATGGCGTTGTAAGAAGGAACGAGATAATCGGACGTGACTATGCGTATTGGACTGAAGCGTTCAATGCGGTGGCCGCGAATGATATCGAATGGTTAGATATCAATTTGGGGTCCGGGGTGGTCGCCGACACGATGCACGTTCTGGTCTTGGCAGGCGCGCCGCTCCCAGAGACGCTCGGGTGGGCTGATAATGCAAGCAGTCACCTGGATAGTACCGACTTCGCCGCATTCCGGGCTGCGGGCTTCGACTTGATAGCGCGCAATGCACACAACCCTGGCGACAACGCGATTAGTGCCTTTGTCGACATCGATGACACCTTGTGGACGATCGCAGTCGACTGGATTGTTCCGCATGACCGCATATTAGACGAGACCGAGCCAAAAGCGCTGTTGGTTTCCGCAGTGCGAGTCGATGATCAGACGGCCGCCCAATGGGGCAAAATATTCCTTCTTGACGGCTTGGGATTCGTCACAAATGCGGAAGAAATTGGAAGTCGTGAAGCGATTGCCATCAACGGATCCGCCGGTACGCTGCGTTATCTTGTTTGGTCCGCACCCCGGCCCGGTATGGAGGCACTGCGTGCCGTTGGGATGCCTCTCATGCTTGCGCTCATACTCGTGACAGTCGCGATTGGTCTAGGGGCGCTTGCCGTCAGCAGACTAGCCATGCGGCTGGAGCGTGCCCTTATAGCGGCAGAAGTGGCTGATCGTACCAAATCTGAATTCATCGCCACCCTCAGCCACGAGTTACGGACGCCGATGAACGGGATCGTCGGTATCTTGGAGCTTTTGCAAATCGATAAGCTTAGCGCAGAGCAACGCGAGCTTGTCGCACTCGGGCTGAACTCAGCCGAGAGCCAGCTCGAGCTGATTGATCACTTGTTGGCTTTTGGTCAGATCGATTCAGGAAATAGACAGATCTCGACTGGACCCTTCATACCGGGGGAAACAATCCGCGAAGTGGTCGCACTTGTGATGCCCTTGGCGGTCTCTAAAGAACTGGAGCTTAGCGTTGTTCACAAAGGGCCGATCCACACGACGCTGCTGGGCGATCACCTTGCCATCCGACAGATTGCCGTCAACCTCCTAAATAACGCGATCAAGTTTACCGACCAAGGGAGAGTTTCGGTACACTTGGAGGTTTCGCAGGGCTTCAATGGAAACCGGCTGCGCCTTACTGTTAGTGATACAGGACCCGGTATCGCAGCCGAACACATCGAGCGCATTTTCGAAAGCTTTGTCCAGGTGGACGGCTCTGCTACGCGCGGCGACTGTGGAGTTGGGCTGGGACTGGCGATTTCGCAACGGCTCGCGAAGGCGATGGGCGGGGTTTTGACTGTCGATAGCATGCCAGGGAAGGGGGCAACTTTCGTTTTCGATGTCCTGCTCGAAACTCGTGTCACCGCGTCTGATATTTTGGAAAATGCAGCGTAACGGGAGTGGCGGATTGGACCAATCAATGATCCTGATTGTCGACGACAATCCAACCAATCGGTTTATCCTCGCAAAGATGCTGGAAAGCCGCGGTTACACGGTAAGCGAAGCCACCAATGGTCCTGACGCCATAGAATGGATCCGAACTAATGATCCTGCAGCGGTGCTAATGGACATCAACATGCCAGGGATGTCCGGTGTGGAAGCAGCACTAGAGATTAAAAGGCTTCTGGGGTCTCAAGCGCCCGCAATTATCGCGGTTACTTCTGATAATACGTCAGTCAGACAAATCGAGTGCAAGGACGCTGGCTTCGGTGGTTTCATTCCTAAACCTGTTAGGATGCAGTCGCTTTTTGAGATCATTAATCAGCATCTGACGCCAAGAGCAGCTGTAGATCCATAAAGTCGATGGGTCATTAATGCTGATATCTGAACAGTTCCAAAATTGCTTTTCTGTGAGAAAATCAAGCATCTACTTTCACAATGTGTGCGTGCCATGAGTAGCCCGGATCACGATCGGGGTCTGGGATGTCACGCGTTTTACCTGCCTGCGGTCTTGACGCCAAAGGCTCATGTATTTGATCATATGGAATGCGGCGACGAACCTTCTGCAGGCTTGTGATTGGCGGGTCGGTCGTTAGCGCCGTTCCAGCTCGAGCGACGGTGCCTGACTTTCGAGTCTGGGCCGAAACTTATCTGCGGCAAGGGCGCGTGATCGACTGGCAGCAGAATGGTATCAGCCACTCCGAGGGTCAGGGTTGGGGTCTATTGTTGGCACAGGCCGCAGGCGATCAAGTCGCCTTTGAGCAGATCGAGGCCTGGACCGCAGCTAACCTATCTTTGCGGCAGGATCGATTGATGGCATGGAGCCGCCGTTCCGAGGACGGCCTGATAGACTGGAATAACGCGACTGACGGAGACCTGTTTCGGGCTTGGGCGCTGCTTCGGGCTGGACGTGATTCAGGATGGTCCGGCTATATCGACACCGCGTTGGCCATTGCGCGTGATATCGCAGTCCTCTGCCTTGCACCCGATCCTCGCGCTCCGGCCGAGCCTTTGCTTCTTCCCGGTGCCGAGGCAAGACGCGAAGCCGCTCGGGTTCTTGTGAACCCATCTTACATTATGCCCCGTGCCCTGCGTGAGTTGGGTGAGGCTGCTGGAGAGCCTCGCCTTATCCGCGCCGCCGATCATGGCGAAACGCTCCTGACTGAGCTTGCTGCAGCCGACAGGCTATGGAACTGGGTCGATGTCACCGAGTGGGGATTTGTGGAACCCATCGAGCACCGCGCAGGCTGGGGCTATGACGCAATTCGTATTCCGTTATATCTCGGGTGGTCAGACCGACGAGCGAACCCGGCTCACTCTATGGGTCTGCAGCTTCTGGAGGACGCGCTGACGCCCGGCCACGTCGTCGTGCAACGCGATCCGCGCGGTCATCCGGTGTCGGAGAGCAATCATCCCGGCTTTCTCTCTCTGGTCAGTTCCGCCCGCTGCCAGCCACTGCCGGGCGGACGCTCGAGCAGGTCGAGTTATTATCCCGATACGCTCAAGCTTCTGGCTGAAACGGCGCTGCGGGAGGGAGGCTGCGGCCACGGTTGACCCAGAACGTCGAACTAGAAGCTACTTCCCATTGCGAAGATCATCTTTAGGTTGATTATCACTGCCAAAAGCGTCGGAGTTGCCTGCGAATGAAATATAGACGCCTGATTTTGGGCCTGATTGCTATTATTTTCGCCCTTTGGATCATTGTGGGTGAGCAGATGTCCGGTGCCAGTGCCAATGCTGTGGTGAACGCGCCTCTCGTCACCGTCCGGGCAACCGTCGCAGGCAATCTTACGGTTCCAGCCCGGCAAATCGGTACAAGAGTGTCCCAAGGAGAGGTTATAGCCAGTCTCGTCGATCCGATCGTGGACAGGGTTCGGCTGGACGATCTTTTGATGGAATCGCGTCTGGAGGAGGCGACGCGCCTCCAGCTTGCGGCGCTGCTGGTCGAGAACGAGGCAATGCGCGACGGGCTGCGGGAACGCACGCAGATATTCCGCGAGCATCGGTTGGAGGAGTTGCGTACCCAACTGTCGCATGCCGAGGCCCGACTGGCGCTCCTGGAGGCTGAGGGCGCACCGACCGACCAGACGCAACAGTTGCTTTTGGACATCGTGGAAGAGGGTTCCGGGCGCCTGCCGGGCGAGCCAAGGCGGGATGCCTTGGTGCTCAACCACGCTCGTGAGCGGGTCGAGGTGCTGCAGATCGCGCTGAGGGCCGCGGAGCAAAACGTTTTTCTAGGCGACGGCTACAACGATGCGCCCAATGCGGAACAGCGCGCTGTCGAGTTGTCAGGCGAGATCGCTGCCCTCCAGACCCGACTGACCGAGGCGGAGGAGCGTGTCGCTGCGGTGCGCGAGCGTGTGGACCGCGAGAGGATACGCGTCAATTTTGCGACCGGGGGGGAGATGCCATCTCCCGTCACCGGCCTTTTCTGGGAGGTCCTTCAGGCCGACGGCGTCAACGTCCAGCGCGGCGATCCGCTTCTGCGATTGGTGGATTGCCGCTCGACAATGGTGACAGCTTCAGTGACCGAGAGGGTCTACAACAGTCTCGGTGTGGGTGATGCTGCGCGTTTCCGGCTTGGTGGGTCGTCGAGCGTCTATGACGCGACTGTGGCGCGACTGGCAGGGAGTGGCGCAGCGACGGTTTATAGCAATCTGGCCGTCGCGCCCAGCCAAAGGCATCTTGAACGCTATGATGTTGCCTTGATCGTGCCTCAGCTGGCGCAGCAGGGGATAGAGGGCTGCATGATTGGCCGCACTGGCCGCGTCTTTTTCGAGAGCCGGCCGCTGGACGGGCTGCGCCGCCTGCTGCCTTGATGCTGAACTTCCCTCTCCTGTCGGATATCGGCTCCAGTACCGCCCATTTGCTGCTGGTCTTCGGGATCGGCCTAACGTTGCCCTACTGGGTCGATATCAGGAATACCCTGCATCGCGCAGTCCTGCTGGCTGTCACCTTTCTTTTGGCCATACGCTACATCTCATGGCGTGGGACAGAGACCCTGGCACCTGCAGGTTTCACCTTTGATATGTTTGCCAGCTATGCGCTTTTCGCTTTTGAGCTTCTGGCAATGATGGGAACAGTCAGTTCATACCTCATCATGTCCCGGATCCGCTTGCGCTCTGAGGAAGCAGATGCCCATGAGCGCTGGTATGGCGAGAAGGAACCGCGCGTCGCGATCCTCATCGCAACCTATAATGAAGAACTGGACATCCTTGAGCGCACGATCGTCGGGGCCAAGGCCCTGCGGCATCTCAACAAAGAAATACTGATACTTGATGACAGTCGCCGCGATTGGCTGCGTGATTACTGCGCCGAGCAAGGGGTGCGCTACATGCGCCGTCCCGACAACAAAGGGTCAAAGGCGGGAAACATCAACCACTGCCTTGAAAGACTGGCGGAAGATCCTGTTCCACCCGACTTTGTCGCCGTTCTGGACGCAGATTTTGTCCCCCATCGCGGCTTCATCTCTCGATGCCTGGCGCTGTTTCATAATCCCGACGTCGGGCTGGTCCAGACGCCACAGCATTTCTTCAATGCTGATCCTATCCAGCATAATCTCGGGATCACGCATTCATATCCTGACGAGCAACGCTTTTTCTTCGATCATATGCAACCGTCGCGGGATGGCTGGGGCATAGCATTCTGTTGTGGCACGTCATCGGTCTGTCGCTGGACGGCGTTACGCGAGATCGGCGGACTTCCTACAGAAAGCGTGACGGAAGATTTTATGCTGACGTTGTCTTTGCAAAACAAAGGCTGGAAGACCGTCTACCTGTCCGAACCATTGACCGAGGGGCTCGCGCCCGAAGGGCTGAAGGAATATGTGACGCAACGCGCGCGTTGGTGCCTGGGCCTGATGCAGATCGCCCGATCGCGCCTTGGTCCTTTCGGAAAGAACAACCTGCGCCTTAGAGACCGGTGGAGCGTGGTTGACTCGGTCCTGTTCTGGACGACCAGCTTTCCATTCCGTATAGCAGTGATCGTTTTCCCACTGCTGTACTGGTTTTTTGGCACCATCGTTGTGGATGCCCAACTGGGCGAAGTGCTGACCTTTTTTGGGGTCTTCTACCTCTGGGGACAAATGGTCCAGCGCGTGCTCATGCCGGGCATGGTCGTTCCGATCCTGCACGATGTGGGCCAGCTCATTGGCGCTGTTCCAATCACCCGCGCCGCCTTTACTGGGCTCTTTAAACCCAAGGGGCACCCTTTCTCGGTTACCGCCAAAGGAGGCGACCGCACAGGGATCACCATCCAATGGCAGCTGATGATGCCCTTCCTGATCCTGCTGATCCTCACCACGATGGCATTGCTTCTGGGGATATTTTTTGATCGCTTCTCGTATCAGGATGCGGGAGACGGCAAGTGGGTAGTGCTGTTCTGGACCATCTATAATCTTGTTGTGCTGTCTATCACCATTCTGGCTTGTGTCGAGCTGCCCCGGCGCGAACGCCACATTGCTGACTTACCTGACCGGGGTCTTCTGACGATGGATGGCGACATACGCCGTTACTGGATCAGCTCGCTGACGCTTGATGAGGCGCGCCTAAGGGGGCGGGTCCAAGCCGAGGGACAAGCGGGACATCTTCGCATCCGCGACATCGGCGACGTTCGCGTCCAGGTCATCGCACCAACCGTCGATGGACTGCGCGTGCGGCTGCTACCCACCATCAAGCAGCGCGAGGAATTGCTCGTCCGCTTTTACGCGGAGGGCGCGGCGCCAGGCACGGCACGTTCTCAATTGGGCGGACTGGTCGCCGGACTGGGGCAGCGCCTGTCTTTCAGCGGTCCTCGCTGATGCGATCCTGTTGCAGCCGTGTCAGCGCCTGCGATAGCTGTGCGGCCTCCCGCGTGATGCTTGAATTCGGGGGGTATTCCTGAGAGCCATCCGAAATGCGTTCAGCCGAAGCAGACAGTTGTCCGATCGGAGCCGCGACTGCCCGGACAAAGATCAGTGTCAGCAGACCAATGGTTGCGATCATCCCCAGCAGTACCCAATGCGCACCATTCCGGACCAAGTCGACCCCGAAGGTCAGCTGTGTCGCCTCAAGACGGCCAATCATGCGCCAGCCGAAGTTAGGGAGATCTCCATAGGTCACCTGCGGAAAAAGGGATGAGAAATAATCACGCCCGTCCGGCCAACGCTCGCGGCCTCCCGTGTCGATCCCGGTTTGTGCCGCACGAAGAATCTGCAGTTCTCCTGCGGAGGGAGCATCCTGAACAGAACTGGCTGAGATCTCCCCGGCAGGGTTTAACAGATAAAAATCAAGGCCATAGATGCGTGCTGATTCCCGCAGCTCACCAGTCAGCCAGTTGGCATTGATATGCAAGCCCAGCACGCCCGCCGGATCGCCATTTTGATCTATCACGGGCAGCGCCAGATCGATAAAGCGCAGCGGCTCTCCACCATCACCCCCAACCAGGTTCGCCAACAGGACAGCGTCGTGCACATCGCCCGCGAAGCCGCCCGACAGTCCACCGCGGAACCAGGGACGCTGGCTAACATCCTCCCCCACCAACAGATCGTTCGTGGCCGCAACCACAGATCCGCCCAGATCGGCATAGCCCAGCCATGAGATGCGACGTCCGTCCCCGCTAGCACCGGTGAGCAAATAGCCCAATTGGTCGGGCTCAAGATCGGGGACACGCTCCGCTAGCGATTGCAGGTCACGCCAGTCGCGTTCCAATGTACGCGCAAGGTCGTCGGCTGCCGCGCCCGTCCGAAATCGTGCAGCATAATCCAACGTGCTGTCAGTAAAGCGGTCAGCGCGAAGCAGCGCGAAAATCGAGGGAACCAGCAGCATCACCAACAGGCAAGCTGTCCCAAAAGAAATTGCGGCTGTACGGAGGGTCAAGCGGGGCAGGTCGGTCATGGTGCCTCAGAACGTATTGATTGAAAAACCAGCGAACAGTTCTTCCGAACTGAGTTTATAGCCGAGACGTAGGCTCACCGGACCGGCGCCGACGCGTCGCTGCACGGCGAGCGTTGTCTCACGGTAATTCTCGCTGCCGCCGCGCGACAGCTCGATCCCGATGTTTGATGGTGCAAGGGTCACCTGTGACAGAAGAAACCACGAGCGCTGCGGCGTACTGGCTTCCCCTAAGAAATAGGTCGAACCAAAGGACGTCGCGCTCCAGCGGTCGAATGAACTGCGGATACCAAACTCGGTTTCCCGATTGCCACCATCGTCGCGTGTGAAGCCTATTGTCGGACCTGCCCTGAGCGTTGCTGTCCCCGGCAATGCAAATGCGTAAGTTGCATTCAGCGTGCCCAAGCGGCCCCCCTCATAATCCGAAAGATTCAACCCAAAGGACAGATCTCCTCGGCTTGCTGAAGCGACGACGCCTTGCGTCTGTCCGCCGATATCGGCCTGCAAAAAGTAACCGTCCGCCGCAGCCGCCGGAGAGACGGTGGTCACTGCAAGCAGGCCACAGGCGAAAAGGAGCCCCAGGTTCATGACCGACCTCAAGATTGCACACGCATTAGTTTATGCACATACATCCGCCACATCCCAGAGGTTATGGCGCCTCGACGTTTTCCGCTTGGATGATGGACGGTCTATTTCCTACGACGCGAGGCGTCGGTTGGACTGCTGGACTGCCTCCATCGAGTGGTCCGGGTCGATTGTTAGTGCATCGTCGGCCTCTGGCCCATTGAGACGAATGCTTTTGGTGCCGGCGGGCGCTATCTCAGCGAAAGAGGCAGGTGCGGTGTAACCGTTCGGTGAAGCTGCCTAAGTTTTCTTTGGCTTCCATTTCTTTGCGAGCTTGAAGACTTCGGAGCGGAGTTCGTCGGCGTCGGGGACATGCGGATCGAATGGCCCGCCCGCCCATTCTGTTAGGTCTTCGTGTTCGGGGTGGGCTTTATCGCCGATTGCCTTGAGGAAGTGTTCGTATCCCGGGAGGCCGCCGACGTCCTCGGGCGGGCATCGTCCCGTGATGTCGACCAGTCGGGGATAGAGGTTTCCGGGTGCGGGATCACCGATTGTGTTGACCTCAATCGCATGGGCCCAGTCATCTCCAAAATCGTAGACGTAGCGGATCGGGGCTGCTCCGGCAGCGTCGATGAGGTCAGCAAGTTTGGCCTTTGCGACTGGCAGCGCGTCGTTGCCGAAGGCGGGATCGGGCAAGGTCCAGCGGACCGTGCCTGCCATAAACTCGTAGAGATGAGCGTTCTCCCACCCCATGGCAGCCTGGATAACGAGGTGAAGCCGGTCGAGGCGGATATCGGTGGGAACCTCAAGGATCCGCGAGACGACGGGCTCGATGCCTTCGAGAGTGATCTTCAGACGCGTGATGGTCATGCCGGGACAGTGTCCTTCTATTTCTCGGTCCGCCAATGCCACGGCAGCAGATCATCGATGCGGGTGATCTTGTGGTCGGGGATACAGGCCAGTGTATCAGCCAGCCATGCCTGCGGATCAACGCCGTTCAGTTTGGCGGTTTCGATCAGGGTGTAGGCGATTGCGGCGGCGCGGCCGCCGGTCAGCGATCCGACGAAGAGATAGTTTTTTCTGCCGATTGCGACGGATCGCATCGCCCTTTCGGCCGTGTTGTTGTCCAGTTCCAGAATGCCGTGATCGAGATAGGGCGGAGCCGTCTTATGCGGGTCAGGGCGTATCGGATGGCCACGGCCAACGGCGATTTGCTCGAGATGGATGGGAACTGGAGGTGCAGCCATGCTTCGAGGTCGTTAAAGATTGGCTTCGCCTTCAGCTGTCAGATCTGGACGCGGCTGTCCGGCGGCGATCCCCACGCTTCCTTCTCGATGGCGTAAAGCTGCGCGATGCGCGTGATGGCTTCGCCGGCGATGGCAGAGCCTTGGGCCCTGTGGATGTCGACGAACTTGCGCCGCACGTGTACCATGCAGGCGACCTTGCGGATGCCGCTGGTCCGGTAAAGATCTTCGAACCCGGCGTAGCCGTCGGCATGCATCCAGCCGTGATATCCTGACAGATGATCTTTCGGGTGCTGCCCCTTCCAATCTGGTGAGAAGCGATACCAGCTGGCGGGCGGAGCATCGCCACCCCAAGATCGTTCGTCTCGACCGTAAGCCCACAGCCGCGCCGTGGCTGTCTTGCCGGTTCCCGGTGCCAGCAGGTTCACCGGAGTGTCGTCCGCGAAGATCGCCTGTCCGGCCAGAACATGTCGCCCGATCGCATCCGCCAGCGGTTCCAGCAGCGCCGTTGACTTGCCCACCCAGTCCGCCAAGATCGAGCGGTCCAGATCCAGACCGTCACGCTCAAAGATCTGGCTTTGCCGGTAAAGCTGCGCTGATCGGGCTTTGCGCCAAGACCCGCTGTTGAGACACTTCCGCTATGTCGCCACTGTTCAGGGAGATCATGCCATGGAATTCTTCGTAGGCCTCGACGTGTCGCTGGATGAAACGCATTTCTGTGTCGTCGATGAATGCGGTCGTATCGTGAAGGAAGGTCGGTGCCCGAGCGAGCCGTCAGCGATTGCGCGATCGATACGTCACAAGGGTCGACGAATTGAGCACGTCGGCCTCGAGACCGGTGGCCTGTCACAGTGGTTGTTCGAGGGACTGACGAAAGAGGGGTTCAGCGTCTCGGTGATGGAGGCGAGGCATGTGCGTGCCGCCTTCGCCGCGATGCGGGTGAAGACGGATCGCAATGATGCTCGCGGCATCGCGCAACTCGTCCGGCTCGGGTGGTTCAAGCGCGTCCATGTTAAATCCCTGGATGCGCAGGGGACCCGGGCGCTCCTGACCATGCGGGCCTTCCTCGTCGAGAAGGTCACGGCGACCGAGAACTCTCTGCGAGCTGCCCTGCGCAACTTCGGGCTGAAGATGGGTGCAGTAACCCGACGGACTTGGGAGGCTCGGGCCCGCGAGTTGGCGATGGGGCAGGAGATGCTCGAACAAATCGTCGAGGCGATGCTGCGCGTCCGCCGCCTGC
Source organism: Paracoccus hibiscisoli (assembly GCF_005048265.1). Classification (GTDB taxonomy): domain Bacteria; phylum Pseudomonadota; class Alphaproteobacteria; order Rhodobacterales; family Rhodobacteraceae; genus Paracoccus; species Paracoccus hibiscisoli. Next base: position 4,408 of record NZ_SUNH01000041.1, on the reverse strand, counting down.
TGCTCGTGGAACTCGAAGCGGTCGAGACACGCCTGCTCGCGCAGGCGAAGGCGGACCCGGTCACGCGTCTGCTGATGACGGCGCCCGGCGTCGGTGTGGTGGTTGCCCTGAGCTTCCGGAGCGCCGTCGACGATCCTGACCGCTTCCGGCGAACGCGCGACGTCGGATCGTGGCTGGGGCTGACACCGCGCCGATGGCAGTCGGGAAAGACCGACATCGTCGGCCGGATCACCAAGGGCGGCGATGCGCGCGTGCGAACCATGCTGTTCGAGGCGGCCGCAACGCTCTTGGGGCGTGTCCGCCTCATGTCGCCATTGAAGGCCTGGGGACTGCGCATCGCCAAGAGGACGTGCATGAAGAAGGCGATCGTCGCCGTGGCACGCAAGCTGGCGACGATGCTGCTCGCGATGTGGAAATCCGGAACCGCCTTCTGGGCGACGAGGCGTGAACCAGCCTCGGCACAGGATTTTGCCCCGGCATGAGAAACCGACACAACCAGACAGCAACACGCGCACCTCCCTGAAACGGGCCCCCCGCGCGCAATGAGATCCGCCTCCGGGTGGGTGCGTCCCGAGCAGGGACGGAGGACGGGACGAGCTCGTATCTGCCCATGTCGCAGAAAAGCACGAGATAAAGCTCGGAGCCGCCCGCCTCACCATAGTCCGCATCTTGTGGCGGCATGCCGACCACGGACAGAAGCAAGGACCTGCTCGATAGACGATTGACCAAACCCGCCCGATCACAGAAGCGGCAGGTGATCGGCGTCTTTATTGACCAGCACATGCGCTAGAAGGCCGGGTCCAGGACGGCCACTCTCGATGGGCCGCGACCGTAAAACTGCCTGTGTGAACGCCTCGCAGCCGGAACAGGCGAAGCGCGGCCGCACAATCCGGTTCACGATGAACCGACCCGGCACATACTCTAACAGGTCGCTGAAATAGTCGTCTCTCGACGCGGTTTACGGAACATGATTCACCATCTGCACGATATCGGGCGGGGGTGATGATGCGCGGGACGGACGAGAAGAGTGGATCGCTGTTCAGCTATGTTGATCTTGAGGATCGAATCCCCGTCAAGCACCCACTGCGCAAAATCCGGCAGGTGGTGAATGATGCTCTGGCCAGTCTCGATGCGGAGTTCGAGGCGCTTTATGTCGACTTTGGCCGCCCCTCGATTGCGCCGGAACGGCTGATCCGAGCCAGCCTGATCCAGATCCTGTTCTCGATCCGGTCGGAGCGGCAGTTGATGGAACAGATGCAGTATAACCTCATGTTCCGCTGGTTTGTCGGCCTCGGCATCGACGATCCGGTCTGGGTCCCTACCGTGTTCACCAAAAACCGCGACCGGCTGTTGACCACCGAGATGTCGCGCAAGGTGATGGCGGCGATCCTGGCGCATCGCGAAGTCGCGCCGCTTTTGTCTGACGAGCATTTCTCGGTCGACGGCACGCTGGTCAAGGCCTGGGCCTCCATGAAAAGCTTCCAGCCGAAGGCAGAGGGTGCGCTGTCAAAGGATGAGGGGCCGGATGATCCGCCCGGACACGACATCGCCGCAGACCAGCCCGTCCAACCTCAACCCGAACTCGAGCCAAACCCGATGCCCCGCGCCACCCACCAGCACCGCAATGCCGAAGTCGATTTCCGGGGCGAGAAGCGTTCGAACGCCACGCATGTCTCGACCACTGATCATGAGGCCCGGCTCTATAAGAAATCTCCAGGCACCGGGGCGGTGCTGTGCTTCATGGGGCATGCGCTGATGGAGAACCGCTCGGGCCTGATTGTGCAGGGCGACCTGACCCGGGCAGACGGTCATGCCGAACGACGCGCCGCGCTGGACATGATCCATCGCCACTCCCCCGGATCGACCCGGCGGCTGACGATGGGCGCGGACAAGGGCTACGACGCCGCGGGGTTCATAGCCGACCTGCGCAAGGCCTGTGTGACGCCGCATGTCGCGCAGAAATTGCGCCATTCAGCAATCGACACCCGCACGACCCGGCACAAGGGCTATGCCCTCTCCATCCAGCATCGAAAGCGGATTGAAGAGGCCTTCGGTTGGATAAAAACCATCGGCGGCATGGCGCAAACCGTCTATCGCGGCGTCGAGCGCGTGCGGTCCCGCTTCATCCTGACGCTGGCCGCCAACAACCTCGCCCGACTGCCCCGTTTGCTGGCCGCGTGAGGCCGCAGGGGAAAACCGCGCATCGCTTAGAGGGGTCGTGAACCGTGGTATCAGCCGTCAGTTCCGAAGACCCTAAGGAACGCCGTTCCTGATCGGAGACTAATTCAGCGGCCTGCTAATTCTTCGGTTATATCTTCGCCCAAGCGGCGCAGGGTTCCGCCACAATGGGCGCAGTCGTCATCGCCGGTCGTCAGCTCGATCTCCTGGCGTGGAATATGGTCCGGGATAGGCCGACGCTTCGGTTTGTCCTTCGGGTCTTCATCGGGAAGGCGCAACTTTGCGGTCATCTTCGCAACGGCGATCTCACTGGCTTCAAGGGCCAGCTGAAGCTGATCGATCGTCTCGGACGAGGGGCCGAACCTGTGGCTGCGGTGACCAGCCAGCTGGTGGTGCAGCTTCTCGATCAACATTGCCTGCGACTTCACCTCGGCCAGCAGAAGGGCCGTGAAGCGGCGCAGTTCATCGGGATCTTCCGGCAAAGATTTGGCAAAATCCAGCATGCCTCAGCATAGCAAAACAAGGCCATCGCGGGAATCCCGGATGAACCGCGCGGGGCCATTTACCCTGCTTTGAGCGGTTTCCAGCTGCGTTGCGGCAGACGCCAGTCGATTCCCTCCAGCAGCATCGCCAATTGCGCCGCCGTCAGGGCGATCTTGCCCTCCTTCGCCGATGGCCAAACGAACCGGCCCCTTTCCAGACGCTTTGAGAACAGGCATGCGCCTTGACCATCCCACCAGATGATCTTGATCAGATCGCCACGCCGCCCCCGGAAGACGAACATGTGGCCCGCAAATGGGTTCTGCTTCAGCGTCTGCTCGGCTTGGGCCGCCAGTGTCGTGAACCCGCGTCGCATATCAGTGACACCAGCGGCCAGCCAGACACGCGTATTGACCGGAACCGGGATCATCTGACAGGCCCCGGATCAGCAACGCCAAGGCCGCCGGATCGTAGGCACCGATGATGCGCAGCCGATGGCCACCTGCAATATCGATCTCAATCGTCCCTGCCGCCGACGTCGGCATAGGATCAGCGACCGGAACAACGTTATCGATCCGTGGCTGATCGATGATCTCCACTGGTAAGAAACAGGAGATGTCCGCCAGGCCCGCATCGACCGTCTGCTCAGCGTCTGGCGCATACCGTGGGTCACGGAGCCACTTGAACACCATGTTCGCGTTCATTGCATAGCGCCGCGCGACTTGCGCCACCGAAACACCAGCTGCCGTCGTCTGAAAACAGATCGAACGCTTCTCCTCGTCCGTCCAAAGCCGCTTGGTCCGACCCGCCATCAATAACCCCAGAGTGTCCGCTATCCTAAGCGGACACTATCGATCACTCTCTATCTGCGGCAGAGCAGTGAGACCGGACGGTTACGGTGCGGTTGGTGCCGCAGTCGCCGCTGACCCTCCGTCGGGTCGGGTCGATCCACCTGAGCGTGATAACGACATTATAATTTAGGTATAGCAGGACAATATCAAACAGAGCTTTGCTACATAAGAACTACTTATCGTCTTTGATACCGGAGGCACGGCGTGCCAAGTTCCTTTGGAAATGTTTTGAGAAACTTGATGTTTAAGCCCGGTTAGTAACCGAAGCTGGACCAATTTTTTCTGCAATTCGTGCGCCCCACCCAACACTCCAGCGCCGGATGAAGAAACTAATTTTGATAGAACACTGTCAGAAGAGCGCTCGCTTTCTTGGTTGGGCCTTCTTCCGTAACTGAAAAACGTGCTGAAGCTATACTGGCACACATAGGAGGAGAGGGCGATCGACTGATGACGCTGAAGCCTGGGTCGCGCTGTTACATCAGCGCGCTAACCAAATAGTCCAAGATGGCCATGGGTAATCCTCCCCATGGTTAAAGGGGTTTATTTGTAGAATTTTCTCGTAGCGTGAGCTGAGGAGATTCGAATGAGAAAGACCCGATTTACCGAGCCGCAGATCATGGCTGTGCTGCGTCAGGCCGAAGGCGGTGTTGCGGTGCCGGAGCTGTGCCGAGAGCATGGGATCAGCAGCGCGAGCTTTTACAAATGGCGGGCGAAGTATGGCGGTATGGATGCGTCCATGATGAGCCAGAGTGAGCGGTGAACGCCACCGGTTAGAGAACCGCGAACGGCGCTGGAGGATGAGAACCGGCGGCTGAAGCGCATGTTCGCGGACCTGAGCATGCAGGCCGACCTGCTCAAGGAAGCTTTGGGAAAAAAGTGACGCGGCCAGCTCAACGCCG
>NZ_SUNH01000040.1 GCF_005048265.1 Paracoccus hibiscisoli | reverse complement strand
TTCGGGCTGTAACGAAAGCAGGTCTCGCTGACCCCAAATGTGCGGCAGGCCAGCGCAATGCTGACCCCCTTCGTCGCCACCGCCCTCGCGGCCAACTCGCGGCGTTGAGCTGGCCGCGTCACTTTTTCCCAAAGCGTAACGAAAGCAGGTCTCGCTGACCCCAAATGTGCGGCAGGCCAGCGCAATGCTGACCCCCTTCGTCGCCACCGCCCTCGCGGCCAACTCGCGGCGTTGAGCTGGCCGCGTCACTTTTTCCCAAAGCTTCCTTGAGCAGGTCTGCCTGCATGCTCAGGTCCGCGAACATGCGCTTGAGCCGCCGGTTCTCATCCTCCAGCGCCTTCATCTGGCTCATCATGGACGCATCCATACCGCCATACTTCGCCCGCCATTTGTAAAAGCTCGCGCTGCTGATCCCATGCTCTCGGCACAGCTCCGGCACCGCAACACCGCCTTCGGCCTGGCGCAGCACAGCCATGATCTGCGGCTCGGTAAATCGGGTCTTTCTCATTCGAATCTCCTCAGCTCACGCTACGAGAAAATTCTACGAATAAACCCCCTTAACCATGGGGAGGATTACCCAGTCCACGGGCGTATGAGAGCTGCACTAGATGTTTGATCCCATGATTTGATGGTGCGATCCTTTCCCAGGCATGGAATGAAGCATTATGGGCCAGGTTCGTCACGGAAGCGCCACGACCACGCACGCCATCAGAGCTGCAATAATGAGGGCCGGCCCGCCATCGGTCCGAGGGCCTTGGCCCGAACGATCGCAAGCTTCGCTCGCGATGTTGAGCCGGGATCTGGGGATCAACCCGAAGACGGTTACGAAATGGCGCAAGCGCCAGACGGTTGAGGATCTCAAAACGGGGCCAAGAGAACCGCGTTCGACGATCTTGACCGAGGCCGAAGAGGCGACCATCGTCGCTTTCCGGCGGCACACGCTGCTGCCGTTGGACGATTGCCTCTATGCCCTCCAGCCATCCATCCCGCATCTGACACGCTCAGCGCTGCATCGGTGCCTGCAGCGACACGGCATTTCCCGGTTGCCCGATGTGGAGGGCGACAAGCCGAAGCGGCAGAAGTTTAGACGCTACCCCATAGGCTTTTTCCATTTCGACATCGCCGAGGTGCAGACTGCTGAGGGCAAACTGTTTCTGTTCGTTGGCGTTGACCGCACAAGCAACTTTGCCGTGACCCAGTCGGTCGAGAAGGCCGACAGGAAGACGGCTTGGGAATTCCTGCAGCACATGCTCGAAGCCGTGCCGTATCAGGTCCATACCATTCTCACCGATTGAGCCAGAGGGCGCCATCGGTTCAAGCCCGATAGCGAGGGGCATTCAGTTCGGCCCAAGCAGCCATGAAATTGCAACACCATTTATTCCCGGCCCATGCGCTTCGACATGATTTGTAAGAGCGAGACCGTGTCCGCCATCGGTTCGAGGAGAGGGTCGAGCGGTATTGAGCATCGCCTCACGAAGCCAAACCACCCTTGGAGTTGCGAGGATCAGAAAACAGTCCGGGGGACTGTTTTCCCAAGCAACGGCCAAGTCGAGGGGATGAACCGCACGATCAAGGACGCGACGGTCAAGCGCTTCCATTACGACGACCACGACCAGCTCCGCACCCATCTCACCGACTTCATGGCCGCTTACAATTTTGCGCGCCGGCTCAAGACCCTCGCCAGCCATGGTCCTCGGACCAATGGCGGACCATGGCTGGCCCTCACGCCTTACGAATACATCTGCATGATCTGGAGATCCGAGCCAGACAAATTCATCCTAGACCCGATCCACCAGATGCCGGGACTGAACAGCTAGTGAGCCTGAATAAGGCCGACTAAAATATCGTGGACCTGCGTTGAGCATGCGCTTTCGTTGCCGCCCTCGGCCAGGACACGGGCCTCACCCAGCAGGGCCCGCGCCTCCATCAGAGCGTCTCCGCCATCGCCGACTTGCTGTGTCTGCTCTACGGCCTCGGTTTCTGCCGACCTGTTCTGATAAGGGACGGGACCTTCACTGTCCTCCTTAGTCATAGCTTGGGCCTCGCGTGCACCCGCAACGCCTTGCCCGCCTGACGAGGCAGAGATGGCCAGACGTGCCGCGTCATCCAACACGTCTTCAAGAAAAGTGATCCGGTCGGCGCAATCCGCTAACGCAGGACCCGCGAACACCGCAAGGCCTGCGGCCAGAATGATGTGTTTCAAAGTCATGAACGGGTCCTCAGCTGCGAAGTTGATCAGCCACCGGCAGGCGGCGTATGCGGGTGCCAGTTGCGGCAAAAATTGCGTTGGCGATGGAAGGGGCGATGGGCGGCAGGCCCGGTTCTCCGACACCCCCCAAGGGCTGGTCGTAGCCGCCCGAGGAGACCAGATGCACGTTGATCTCTCGCGGTGCGGTTTCCATACGAGGGATCAGATAGCTGTCGAAATTGCCTTGCTGCGGTCGCCCGTCCTGGAAGGTGATCTCGGTCGTCAGCGCCTGACCCACACCCATGATGACCGCGCCTTCCATTTGCGAGCGAATGCGATCCGGATTGACATGGGCGCCGCAGTCGATGGCGATCTCGACGCGCGGAATGTGGACCTCGCCGTTCACGACCTCGACTTCGGTCGCCACCGCGACATGGCTGACAAAGCTGTAATGCGCGGCCAGCCCAAGGCCGCTGCCCACGGGCAACTGGCGCCCCCATCCGATGGCTTCGGCCACGGTTTCGGTCACCTTACGCAGCCGCCCGGTGTCGATGGGATAGCGTTCAGGGCTCTCGCCATAATTCCAAACGTCACCGATCTCGCTCGGGTCGATCAGCCGGGCGGGACCGATCACTTCAAGCAAGTATTCCAAGGGATCGCGTCCCGTCGCCTCTGCCAGTTCGGCGATGAAGGACTGAATCGCAAAGGCATGAGGAATGTTGGACACCGACCGGTACCAGCCGATGCGTGTATGGGCCGGGGCCTGCGGGTTTTCTGCCCGAACGTTGGGAATGTCGAGGGGCATATTGGTGAGACCCATGCCCAACTCGAAGGGCAGCTTCTGCCTGGGATCGGGGGCGAAGATCGACCCGATCGTGGGGGCTGCGGTGCGATGTAGCCAAGCCACGGCCTTGCCTTGGGCATCCAGCCCCGCCTCCAGCCGCTCGACTGAAACGGTGTGGTAATAGCTGTGCTGCAGGTCGTCCTCACGCGTCCATGTCAGCTTGACCGGGGCGCCCACCTCACGGCTGAGGATTGCGGCCTCCAGCACAAAGTCCGGCTTGGACTTGCGGCCGAAACCGCCGCCCAGCAGGGTAACGTTGACGGTCACGTCCTCCTCAGGCAGTTCCATCCGCTGCGCCAGACGAAGGCGGGTGACCTGGGGCGCCTGCACGCAGGCCCAGACCTCGCAAGATCCGTCATGAACATCGGCAACGGCTGCGGGCGGCTCCATTGGAGCTTGGGCCAGATGGGGAATGTAGTACTCCGCGACGATGCGGGTCGATGCCTCGGCCAACGCGGCACCGACATCGCCCCGGTTCAGGATCAGCTTGCCGTCGTCGGTCTGCACGGCCGCTTCAAGCTCTGCCTCGAAATCCTCAGAAGAATACGCGGCATGGGGACCGTCCTCCCACTCGATGACTAGCGCCTCGCGCCCCTTGATCGCGGCCCAGGTGTTGCGCGCGATGACCGCGATGCCGCCAAGCGGCTGGAATTCCGCAGGAATGGTAGGTGGATCCAAGCGCACAACGCGCTCAACCCCGGCCACCTGCAATGCGGCGCTGTCGTCGACACTGACGACGCGACCGCCAAAGACCGGCGGGCGGGCGATGACGGCGTACAGCATCCCCTCGCGGCGCACATCGATCCCATAGGTCGTGGTGCCGCGGGTGATGTCGTCATTGTCGACCAGCCCGATATCGGCCTTGCCGACATAGCGGAATGTGGCCGGATCCTTCAGTCGCAGACCCTCGCGGTCAGGGACCGGTAGGGCGGCGGCAGCGGTGGCCAGCTTTCCATAGCTCATCGTGCGGTCCGACCCGGCATGCCGCACGACATGGCCTTCGGCCCTCACTTCGGACAGAGGCACGTTCCACGCATCGGCGGCAGCCTGTTCCAGCATCGTCCTGGCCGAGGCCCCGGCCCGACGCATCGGGTCGAAGAAATGGCGCAGGCTGCGCGACCCGTCTGTATCCTGGTTGCCATAGCGCGGCTCGTTCCCGGGGGCCTGGGTTACGCGGACCATGTCCCACTCAGCTTCCAGCTCATCGGCCACGACCATAGCGATTGAGGTCCGCACACCCTGCCCCATCTCAGACCGATGGACAGTCACGGTGACGATGCCATCATCTGCGATCGACACGAAGACGTTCGGATCGTCGCGCCAGCCATTCGGCATGGCATCGGCGCCGAACTCGACTGGCGCATCCTGCGCGCGACTCAAGGTAGGAAGACCGACAGCGAGGACGAGGCTGCCAGCGCTTAGCCCCAGTAGTATGGATCGGCGGCTCACATTCGCGATGCGCGCGACGGCGACAGGATTGTTCGACATCATTCGGTCCTCGCCTCTGCGGCTTGTTTGATGGCAGCGCGAATCCGCGGATAAGTACCACACCGGCAGAGGTTCGCGCTCATCACCGTGTCGATATCCTCATCGGTCAAGTCAGGGGTGGAATCTACCAGCGCTGCGGCCTGCATGATCTGCCCAGCCTGACAGTAGCCGCACTGCGACACGTTCAGATCGCGCCATGCCACCTGAACGGGATGGTCGCCCTTCTCAGTCAGGCCTTCGATGGTGCGCACCTCGGACCCGTCGGCGATCGAGATTGGGGTGATGCAGGCAAAAGTCGCATAGCCGTCCAGATGGATCGTGCAGGCGCCGCATTGCGCTATGCCACAGCCGAATTTGGTGCCGGTCAGACCCAGCTCGTCGCGCAGATACCACAGCAGCGGCATCTCAGGATCGCCATCAAAACTGTGCTCCATTCCGTTCACGGTCAGAGTGATCATGATGGCCTCCTCGCCTTCGGTTTTTTTGGGGGTCTGTCACGGGATTGACGCAACACCGCGTGACTGCCAACGCTAAGCTCGCGACGAGGTTCCTGACGAGGAATCCCTGACCGGTGCCAAGAGCGCTAGCGCCGCTGTCTGCCAGGCGCGAGCGGCAGAATAAACACATTCGGAACGGACCAATGATCCCCCCGGGGGGTGGCTCAACCTTCCTGTAGACGCGCCCCTGCCAGGAACCTTCCTCGTATGCGCTCGTCGTTTTACGTGGTTCGCCTAATCTTACGCAGGCTCATCAAAGTGCCAGTTCCGTTGATGTACGCCGGACCCGCGCTGTCCAGCTTGACCGGTTCCTCAATACCATTGATCTTCAGATGCCCGGTGATGCCAGACGTAAGCTTCTCTGCGTCAATAGCGGAGCTTGGCGTAAAGCGAATGGTGTCCCCTGCGGGATCAGCTGTCCCTTCGATCGCCGTGAGATCGCCGAGTGTCAAAATTGCATTCGCCATCTATTGCTCCTGATTATGGTACTGCTGCTGCAACGTTCCATCTGCATCGAGGCGTCCAGCATCACGACCTGCTCTGACGGGGACGTTCGTCGTATCAGGCGGACGGTGCCATGCGCCGCATGGTCAGTTCGAACACCTCTTCATCGTCTGGCGTCGGCATCGCGCTTTCCAGCAGCACCCGCTCGCTCTTACCATCAATGTCGATCTGCCCTTCGCTGTACTGGCCAAGCTGATCCTGCGACATCTCGGTGGTGCAGCGCATGCGGATGTAGTCGCCCCCGGCATCGACAATTTCACCGGTCATCTGCGGCCCGTCTTCCATTGTCAGTGTTGCCTCGGTCATGGTGTACTCCTCACATTGCCTGCATCAGTGCGGCGAGAGAGGAACGCCAACGCTTCCGTCCGGGTCCGTGACGGGTCCAGGATAACCTGATCAACCTCTGGAGGATCATTGGCCCGGATGAAGCAGCTCGGGCAGCGTGGGCGGCAGTTGAAGTCGCGTGGCTCCAACACAGCAGTGCCGACCCAGTCTTGTGATCACTTTTGAGACGTGGCGTAGGTGGTACAGTACCGCGGAATCGCGCGCACTGCGCGGCGAGGCGCTGTTGGCCGAGCTGTGCAAATGCCGCGCCTCCGTGTTTCCCGGCGAAAACCGCAACCTTGTGGCTAATCCCAAGCGCCGACATCGTGGTGACCATGATCTGTTCCGATCTCCTGCACTGCGCTGCTTGTGTACAATCGAGGCAATTACTCTGCTCCGACAGTCTTTTTCTTCTGCACGCGCAACCACATTGCCCCGTGCGCCGGTAGCGTGATGCACAGGGCGCCGTTACGGGCGGTTTCAAAGCTGCCGTCGCCGAAAATACACTTCAGCGTGCCCCAGGCTTCAATCCCTTCAGGCCTGCATTCCGAAGAGCAGGGCTTTCCCCTCAGATTGTGCAACAGAAGCACCGTACGGTCCTCCCATTCATAACGCAGTGCAAAGATGCCGGCGTCGGGGAAGGGAATGAAACTCCAGCTTCCAAAAGCGATTTCCGGAGTTTCGCGCCGGCGCCGGATCAGGCGTTCCGTCCAGTTCAGAAGTGAGTCCGGCTGATGCTCCTGTGCCGCAACATTCACGGCTTTCGGCCCCCACTTGCCCGTGACCACGGCGCGCGAGGCCATCTTGGCCTCGGAGAAGCCGCCATTCGGCCCATCCGTCCATTGCATCGGGCTGCGGACGCTCATGCGGCCGGGAATGTCGAGGTTCTCGGCCATCCCGATCTCTTCGCCGTAGAACATGACGGGTGCGCCGGGCAGCGCGAAGATCAACGTATAGACAAGCCGGATGTGGTCCTGATTACCTTTCAGCATAGCCGGAATGCGCCGGCGGAGGCCGCGGCCGAACAACTGCATGTCCTCCTTGGGTCCGAAGGCGCGGAAAACCTCTTGGCGCTCGGCTTCGGTCAGCTTGTCCAGCGACCATTCGTCGTGGTTACGGGCGAAATGCGCCCACCCATCATCAGGGTGCAGCTCGGGCATGGCGCGCAGGCAATGGACCAGCGCCCCAGCATCTTCGCGGACCAAAGCCAAAGCAAGTGCCTGGTTCATGTTAAAGTCGAGGCACATGTTCAGTTCACCCCCACCTTCGTCACCGTAGAAGCGCCGAACTTGCTGGTAGGGGAGGTTTACCTCGCCCAGCAGTAGCGCATCCCCGCAACGGCGCATCACGAAGCTTCGAAGATCACGCAGCCAGTCATGCGGCTCAAGCTCCTGACGGGCATCAACCCCATGAGTTTCCAGCAAATAGGGGACGGCATCAATGCGAAAGCCTGAAAATCCAAGCTGGAGCCAGAAGCCGACAATCTTGCGGATCTCTTCACGCACGGCCGGATTGCCAATGTTCACATCAGGCTGATGACGGTAGAAGCGGTGGAGATAGTACTGTTTCGTTTCTTCGTGCCATTCCCAGTTGCTGTTCTCCGCATCGGGAAAGACGAGATCGGTCGGCCCGTGTGGCGGGATCTCGTCGCGCCAGACGTACCAGTCGCGGTAAGGCGCGGTGCGGTCGCTGAGTGCCGACTGAAACCAAGGATGCTGGTCCGAGGTGTGGTTTACAACGAGGTCGGTTATAACCCGAATGCCCCGGTCCTGTGCTGTCCGCAGGAAGACGGCAACATCCCCAAGGGTGCCTAGCCGGGGGTCGACGTTGTAATAGTCGGTGATGTCGTAGCCGTCATCCTGGTTCGGTGTCGGGTAGAAAGGCATCAGCCAGATGCAGGTGACGCCAAGGCCTGCAAGGTGATCGATCCGCTGCGTCAGCCCGTTGAAATCACCTATACCGTCGCCGTTGCTGTCTTGGAATGTCTCAACATCGAGGCAATAGATGACCGCGTTCTTCCACCAGACATCCGCCGTGCGGCTCAGATCCATGCGTTTCACCCCTTCTGCTGCGACATGGGGAACGCGGCCGCGTGCGCAGGGGTTCAATTTGCAATTGCGAGCAGAGGGGGCCGCTATGGCAAGCAAGATCGTTGTCGTTACTGGAGCATCGGCCGGGGTCGGTCGCGCCGTGGTACGCGCTTTTGCGGCCCGAGGATGGTCGGTGGGCCTGATTGCACGCGGCCAAGCGGGCCTCGAAGGGGCCCGGCGCGAGGTCGTGTCCCACGGCGCGCGTGCGCTTGTGTTGCAAGCGGATGTCGCCGATGCTGCAGCGATGGATCGCGCGGCGGATAGGGTCATGGCTGAATGGGGCCGGATCGATCTTTGGATCAACGCGGCGATGGCGACGGTGTTGGCCCCGGTCTCTCAGGTGACCCCGGATGAATTCCGTCGCGTAACCGAGGTCACCTATCTTGGTCAGGTTTTTGGCACACAGGCTGCCTTGCGGCATATGCGGCGGCAGGGGTGCGGGACGATCCTGTCGGTCGGTTCGGCCCTGGCCTATCGGGGCATCCCGCTGCAGGCGCCCTATTGTGGGGCCAAATTCGCGACGCGCGGTTTTTTTGATTCCCTCCGCACCGAGTTACTGCACGAGAAAAGCCGTATCCGAGTGACCGAGGTCCACCTGCCCGCTGTCAACACACCGCAGTTTGATTGGGCGCGCAGCAAGATGCCACAGCGTGCGCAGCCTGTCCCACCGATCCACACCCCACAGCCGGTCGCAGAAGCGATCTACCAAGCCGCCATGGACGCCCCGCGGGAGGTCTGGCTAGCGGCGTCGGCGGTCAAGGCAATTTTGGGCGATGCGGCCTTGCCAGCGGTGGTGGACAGGGTACTCGCATCCGAAGGCTATGACGGCCAGCAGACCAACGAGCCGGCCACGGACCGGCCCGACAATCTGTTCCATCCGCTGGATGTCTCGATCGACTACGGCGCCGAGGGGCGCTTCGGCGATAAGGCACGCGGCAGTGTCACCACATGGCACCCCGGCCGAATGCGTGCCGCGGCCGCGCTTGTTATCGGTGGAGTGGCCTTCGCTGCTGTACGCATTCTCACCAGGCCGACCCAAAGACGCCGTTTCAGCCATCGTGATTACAGGTAGTCGCATTGCGGCAACGGCTTCGGCCACGAGTGTTCGCTCTCACGCATTTGGTTCTATCCATGCCTTATCCTGCGCGAGGCCGTTGAGGGGATGAAGGGCAGCAATTCCACGCTCTGTTTGCTCTGAAGGACACCTCAGCCGTGGCCGCGTAACCGACTTTCCTTCTTGGCGCGCGGCAGCCAGTGGCAGGGCGGGCGTCAGTGTATGGTCCAGAGAGAGTGGCACGCGCGTCAATTCTGAAATGCAGAAAGCTTGAAGTACTTTTCCGATAGCGGTCTAGTGATTCCCGTGGAGACTCGGCATGAAGCAGCAACAGCGAAGGTGCGCCCATGTTCGAACCACGGATCTCCGACGCCATGCGCACCGATAAGGCGCTTCCGGTTGATCCTCTCGAGAAATACGCTTTGGTGGACGAGCGTCGTCGCAAGAGGCAAGCACAGGATGACATGGCACGACAGCGGCTTTACGAACACATCCGCGCTGCCCTGTCGGAAGACTATGATCTCCGCCTGTCGCTGTGGAACATCTCTATCGAGTTGCATGGCGATCCCGGCAGCCGACTGCTGATCCGCTTTGCTTCGAATTCGAGTATAGAGTTCTCCCGTCGTGTCCTCGAGGACTTTCCACGTTGCAAGACCCGCATCCTTATTGTCCGCCACGGCCGAGGCTATCCGGAGGTCGGCGATCTGATCAATCGCCTCCACGAAGCCCATCAGCAAATGCAGGTCCTGAGTGCGAGCGGCCGCTCCGTCTGGCTGCCCGGCGTTAAGGCGCTGGACGATTTTCTCGACCGCCTCAGAGTTCTGCTCGGGCCGCGCCTGCAAGAACTGAAGCGGGCACAGCGCCGGAACCGGATCAAGCGCCTGGCAGTCAGCCTGTTCCACTTGGCCTTGGTAGCAGCCGCGGTCGGTCTCTCGGCCAGCGCAGTTTTGCTGGCTTGGAAAGTCCTAACCTCATCCTGAACGTCCGAACCGAGCCACCCTCTCGGGGTGTCGGCTTTAGACGTTCCTCCGCTGGACAAAACAACATTCCGGGGACGGTCTGGCATTTCGTGCCCGGGTTCGCATTGGTGAGGATGCTGCCCCGCGCAGCCGAATGAAGACAGAAAAGACGTCCACTACCGAACGCTGCGTTGACGCTGATCAAAGAACCGATTTGGCCCTCTGTGCGGAGTTGGCGAAAGCGTCAGCTAGAACCCAAGATCGCCAGCGCTGGTTGCCCGCTCAGAGGACTGGAAAAGCCCTCATACTTAAGCATGGAAGAGTAGGGCTCGTCTGCTTCTGCAACATGTATTCGGCCGCATCGTGTAACGATGCGGCCGAGACCTTGAGGTATGGGTCAGCGAGGCGTTCGAGGTGTATCATCACGCTCGTCTTCGATTTCGACTTCCGTGTGACGGACACTGTCAGTTACGGTTTCCTGACGGGTATCGCTGGTCTTACGCAGGCTGATCTCCTCGACCACGCGCGCTTCTTTCGAGACGACCGCCTCCTCGATGTATTCTTCGGCTTCCACGGTCCGATCCCGGAATGCGGTGTCAGCGTCGGTATCCGTGACCACACGGTCTACGGGCCGCCGCTCCAGTTCCACGCGGTCCTCGCGTAGGTTCACGGTTTCACTGACGGGCTCTTCCACAGTGTATGCCCGGACGCGAACCCG
Organism: Paracoccus hibiscisoli; assembly: GCF_005048265.1. Taxonomy (GTDB): domain Bacteria; phylum Pseudomonadota; class Alphaproteobacteria; order Rhodobacterales; family Rhodobacteraceae; genus Paracoccus; species Paracoccus hibiscisoli. Next base: position 13,432 of record NZ_SUNH01000040.1, on the reverse strand, counting down.
ACCGTGGCTGGTATCACGCTTGCCAATCCGCAATTGCTCCTCGACGACCGGGATGCTCTCGTCCCCAGCCATGAATGCGGCATTGGTATGGCCGCTGCCGGACGCCATTCCAGCCTGCGAAGTGGTGGTCCCTGCAGCATAAGGGCTTGCCTCGTAACCGCCCCACCCTTCCGAACGCCAGCTTTCTTCGCGCTCGGCCAGATCGACAGTTCCCTCGTCGTCGAGAATATCAAGGACACGATCGTAGTGCGCTGCAGTCAGACCTGTCACAGTGACGAGGACACCACCACGCGAAAGCCCTTCAGCGTAGGTATAACGGTCCTCATCGGGGAAAAAGAAGTCACTCAGGCTATCCCAGAATCCTCTGTCTTCGTCCGAGGATGTCCGCTGCCCAGTTGCTTGAGTGGCACCGTCAACAGTCTTGATCTGACCGCGCGAGATACCGAGCCCCTCAAGGCGCGTCACTGCGCTCTGCGCATCGGCATTCGTGTCGAACATGGCAGAAACGGACATGCTGCCATTGGACGTTCCAGCTTCGTTGTCATAGGTCATCGTGAGTTTCCTCTTCGCTGATGGCTTGGTTCTCATCCTGAGGACCAAGATGTTCTATCGTGGCGCGCTGACGCCTGATGGAGACCGGGATGTCCGCGGTTTCCTGGCGTTCTGTCCGGCGGATATGGATCTCTTCGCGCAGGACCAGCTGTCTGGTAACAACGATCCGCTCCTCAACAACCGGGATGATCGTCAGATCACCTTCGGTCACGATGGCAGGGACGGTATCTATGATCCGCTCGACCGGAACACGGACCACGTCCACCTCGACGTCAGCAAAATCGATGGGCACGAGACTGTCCACTGTTTCGGTCATGGTCGAAACCCTGACGCGATCCGTCACTCTTTTCTGCTTTGTGACAGTCAGCCGCTCTTCAACGAGCGGGATTGTCTGCCGGTCCTGATCCTGCACCATCGCTCTCCTTCGTGGTCCTCATTAACCATTCCCTCCATGGTTCGTTCCGAAAGCGGCAGGGCCATAAATGTTAACCCTTGTCTCTGCGAGACCCTCTTCGGATGAGTTTCCAGACGCCATTTCCTGCCAGGATAAGAGCCAGAGTGAGGTCCGCCCCGGGCGATGTCGGCGACGTGCCTGAGGAGGCGTTCGAAGTGTTAATGTCCCGATCTCCCGACCGCTTGTTCCGCAACGGCTGTTCCGATTTTCCGGGAGGAGGGGTATCCGCCTTGACTGCGTCCCGCTCACCCATGGGTTCAGGTGCGCCGGTCGTGGTGTCCTCCGAAGTCTGCTGTTCGATTTCCGCATTCAGCTCGGCACCGCTCAGCACGATGAAGGCCGACAGCCACATCCAAGTCAGCAGGATGATAACGCCGCCCAGAGCGCCATAAGTCTCGGTGTAATCATCGAAGTTCTGCACATAGAGCGAGAACGCACCCGTCCCCAGGACCCATAAGAGCGTTGCGACGATTGCGCCAACGCTGACCCACCGCCATTTTGGATCTGCCCGTGAGGGACCGAAGCGGTACATCCCTGCCAAAGCCAGCATCGTCAACACGCCCATAAGCGGCCATCTTAGCCAATTTGCCACTGTCTCCACGACCGGCGGAAACGACATGAATGCGATGACAGCGGGAAGGACGATCAATACCGCGATACCTGCGGCAAGGCCGACGATGGCACACAGGGTGATGACAAATGCGGTCAGATATTGCTTGACCAGTCCTCGTGTTTCTTCCTCATCATAGGCAATGTTCAGGCCCTCCATCAGGGTAAGGACCCCCTTCATCGCGCCATAAAGGGCGATGGCAATACCGAACAGAGCCACCAAGCCGGTCCCAGTCTCATCACCCTCAGTGACTTTCACGACCTGCTCTTGCAAAATCGCACCGGCACTTTCCGGCAGCATGGCAACGGCCGTGCCCAACTGGCTTGCAATATCGGCCGGGTCCAATACCAGCCCCGCAATGGAGATGAGCGCCGCGATCGCGGGAAAGATAGAAAGCAGCGCGTAGAAAGCGATGCCCGCCGAAACGACTGAGATATGGTCCGTCGCGATTTCGCTTTTGACCCGGAGCAGGATCTCTTTCCATTCGCTTAGGGTGAAACGTGCAGGAGTTGATGTCCCGGGGCTGCTGCTACCACCATCAAGATTGTTTTGAGCCACGCCGGCCTCCAGTGCTGGAATTTAGCAGACCATGCCTGCTCTCAAGCGGACACAAATGTGTCACCGCATGGGCATGAACGCTTTAATGCACACTGGAGGTTCCTATCGGAAGGCTTGCGATTAGCCTGAAGCCGTCCAGTTAAGCTCCCGCCGGTTTCTTAGGTGTTCGATCCCACGGTTTGATGGTGCGATCCTTTCTCAGGAATGGAAGGAAGCATTATGGGCCAGGTTCGCCATGGAAGCGCCACGACCACGCACGCTGTCAGAGCTGCAATAGTGAGGGCCGGCCCGCCATCGGTCCGAGGGCCTGGCCGGAATGATCGCAAGCTTCACTCGCGATGCTGAGCCGGGAGTCTGGACTTGCCCGGGAAAAGTGGAGAGCATTAACTGAGGAACCAGGAGGTGTTCTATTGGAAACGGGAACAGACCGACGCCGAAGTTTCGGCGTGAAGCGGTGCGGCTGGCACTGACCAGCGCAGATCTAGTTCGCCTTGTGAATTGTGCTCTCCGGAGTCGTGTCATCGGTCATATTCGTCGCGACGTGCCGTTGCTTGTTTCGGCAGAACAACTGGAACCGCTGCAAGGATGATCAGGACGATAACGGCCGACAAGACGGCAGTCGCTTCCAGCCCAAGTCCTGCCATGACGCCTATTCCCGCCGTGGCCCAAATGTTCGCCGCCGTGGTGAGTCCCTCGATCTGATGCATCGACGACCGAACCATGATCGCACCGGCCCCGATAAAGCCAATTCCCTGTACGATCCCCTGCAGGACGCGAGACATGTCACCGATCTCCATTCCACTCTGTAAAGGTCCCAGGACAAACAGTGCGGCGCCCACGGCGACGAGCATATGAGTACGAACCCCCGCGCTTCTGCCTTTCAGCTCTCGTTCGTATCCAAGAACTCCACCCAGGACGGCAGCAAGTATCAGGCGCACCGTAATCCGCGTTAAGGTGGACAGATCCGGGACGTCTGAAAATTCGCTGCGAATGGTGAGCCAGATCTCTTCGCCCATGATGTGTTCTTCCCGGACCGGACCCGATGATAGCTCATGCTTACTCCTCAGGTCGCGCGATGCCAATCTCGCGATATGTTCTGCAAATCGCCCGAATCAAGTTCGGTGAGCTTCGACGACAGCCACGCAAGCCTCGGTTCGGGTGGCACAGTTACAGTTGCATAAAAAATCAGCCCGTTGCGCCGGGGAACGCTGCAGGACTGTCTTACGCAATGAAGGGTCTTCAGTGACTTCAAGCGCGATGGCTCGATCCATATGCGCAGTCACTTTTGCAGCGGCATTCGAAGCAAAATTGCGCGCTCAGTATTCGGAATTTTGACGTCCGTGCGATACATCCCCCGTAATGACGCGCTGTCTCATTTTCAGTCGTGTCGTTGTCAGGACAGCACCATCACCGGTAGAGGTCAGCCTGACGCGCCAATCTGGTGACTGAAACGTCAGGCGCAGCTTGCCTGCATCAACGCCGGTGCCCCGCTCGACCCCGGTCCGAATGTGGCCCGATTGCATCAGGACCTGAAAGCCGATCACATCTAGATCCATCAGCGGTGCAATCTGCGCGGCATCGACAATGGGTTTGTCACCTTCGAACTCAATTTTCATGGCAGATATCTCCCCCTCTGTCGTGCACGCTTATCAGGCCGCAAGCTGCTCATCAGCTGGACCGAAGAACTCGTAGTGGATCCGGTCGGCAGGAACGCCCGCTTCCCTCAAGCCCGCGACGAAGTAGCGAAGAAACGGGCGCGGGCCGCATAGATAAATGTCGGCCTCAGTCAGCGGGACGTTGATTCGCAGCCAATCCATGCTGATCCGCCCGGGATGGGCCGAAATATCTGCGCCGCTTTCATAGAACGTGCTGACCACGATATTCCCGTGACGATCCGCGGCATCCTGCACTTGCCGGGCCAGCGCGTGATGTGCAGGACTGCGTGTTCCGTGGACGTAATGAACCGGAACATCCCGATGCTGCCGGGCCAGGAGTTCCAGCATGCTGACCAGGGGCGTCAGGCCGACCCCGCCCGACAGCAGGACAACGGGCCGCGGCGGATTGTCCGCCAGGTGAAAATCACCAGCGGGCGGCGTGGTTTCCAGGACCGTCCCCACCGGCGCATGGTCATGCAGGAAGGTGGACGCCTCTCCGTCCGCCTCACGCTTGACGGTGATGCGATAGCTCTCATCGCCCGGCGTACTGGAGATCGAATAGTTGCGCTTGACCCCGGGCAGTCCGGCCGCGTCAAAGCGCAGCGTCAGATATTGGCCGGGGCGGTGAGTAACCACGGGGCAGCCATCCTCGGGGCGCAGCAAGAAGGAGACGATCCCCTCGGCCTCGACCTGCCGTTCGGCGACCCTAAAGCGGCGCCAGTCAGTCCAGCCGCCACGCTGTGCCGCGATGCTCGCACGGATCGTGGCCTCCCGCGCGATCAGCAGATCCGCCAGGAACCAATAGGCCTCGCCCCAAGCCGCCAGGATCTCGGGCGTCGCAGCGTCGCCTAGAACCTCTTCAATGGCGCCCAGAAGAGCCTCGCCGACAAAGGGATAATGCTCGGGCAGGATCGCATAGCCGATATGCTTCTGCGCGATCCGTTCGACTGCCGCACCCAGAGCCGGTAGATTCTCGATGTTGCGGGCATAGGCCAGAACGGCCTGCGCCAAAGCCAGCCGCTGCGTGCCCTTTTGCTGGTTCGCCTGGTTGAACAGGGCAGCGATATGATCGTCACGGAACAGACGCCGGTACATAGTCTCGGTGATCAACGGCCCGTACTGTTCCAGTGCGGGAACGGTGGCCTTCACGACCGTGATGGTCTGCGGGGACAACGGGCGGGCCATGTGATTCTCCTAAACATGCATTAACAATGCATCTATATAGCCCTATACATGCAAAGGAAATACTTCTATAAAATTGCTATGAAATTGAGCCGCTACACTGACTATGCCCTGCGTGCGCTGATATACCTCGCGGCCAGCGATGGCAGGATGGTATCGATCCGCCAGATCGCCGAGGCCCATGACATTTCCCAAAACCACCTGATGAAGATCGTTCAGGACCTGGGGGGCGCGGGGTTCATCCGGTCCACCAGGGGCAGACAGGGTGGGCTGCAGTTGGCGCGTCCGGCGACCGAAATCACCATCGGCCAGATTGTCCGGCACACCGAAGGCGATGACCCCTTGGTGGATTGCAGCACCTGCCGTATCGCCCAAGGCTGCGGATTGCCTGCTGTCATCTCTGAGGCCAGAGAAGCGTTTATGGGCGTTCTGGACACCTGCCGCATATCGGATGTGGCACGAGTGCCGGGTGCGTTTGCGCATCTCTTCGTGGTTCAGGATCGTTCCTAGCCCCGCGCTTTCGCTATCCCTCTCCTGTCATCTGCCCAAGTCATCGGCATAATGATCACCAATCGTGCGATCGGATCGGAACATCCCAGTGCCACCCCCTCTCTCCATTGCGTTACGGGCGTTGAGTCCGTCGGTCGCCTCGACGCCGCTGCCCGAGGCGGTCCGTGCTGGCATCGGCGCGCTGGTGGGCCTCGTCATTGTGGGCCTCTTCGTGCTGTCGCCTGCTGTCGACAGCCAGCTGGGCCTCTACATGATCGCCCCCTTCGGGGCCAGCGCGGTCCTTCTGTTTGCCGTGCCGAACAGCCCGTTGGCGCAACCTTGGGCCGCAATCGTCGGCAATACGGTCGCGGCGCTGATCGGGGTAGCGGTCTGCCTTCACGTCGCAGATCCCGCATTGCGCATCGCCTTGGCCGTAGGGTTTGCCGTCACCGCGACGATCCTGTGCCGCGCGCTGCATCCACCCGCAGGCGCCGTGGCCATGACCGCCGCGATGACCCCCGACGCGATTGCCGAACTGGGCTATCGGTTTGCGCTGACGCCTGTGGCGACGGGGACCGTGCTCCTGGTTTTGATCGCGACGATCTATGCCCGGCTTACGGGTCGGCATTATCCTATGCGTCAGGTCGACGACCTGAATGTAAATCAGACCGCGGACCCCTCACCAAGCACGCGGGCGGGGCTGTCGGAGGCCGAGTTGAACAGCCTGCTGGAACGCTATCGCCAGAATTTCAATCTGGGCGCGGGGGATCTGGCACGGCTGGTTGGCGCCGCCGAATTGCAGGCAGCCGCCCAGAGGATTGGACCTGTCACGGCAGGGACGATCATGTCCCGCGACCTGGTGACGGTTAGCGCCGGCACTGGCGCCCAGGAGGTTGCCGACCTATTCAGGCGGCATCGTTTTACCTCCATCCCCGTCACGGGCCCCGGCAGGCGCTACTTGGGAATGATCTTTCAAATCCACCTTATCGGCGCCGACATGCTGCCGGAGGATACGGCCCGGTCCATAATGGAAGCCAACGTTCCTGCCGCATCGACGGACACGCCCCTTGGCGCCCTTCTGGCGCTGATGGCGGATGGCGCTGTGGACGCCGTTCCCGTGCTGACCGGTCTTGCCCTAGTCGGCGTCGTCACTCGTACTGATCTGATCAGCGCCTTCGCAAGACATAGCATGCTCAAGTGATGTGACTGGCATGTCGGAGCCGCCGGTGAGGTCTGATCTTCGCCGGCACCAACTGCTCTGGCAACCGTATCTATGGGCCGGCGAGACATGCCAACCTCATTTCCACCAATAGCCTCAGCTTCCTGCCCCGACCGAAGGACACGTATTGGCATAGTAGATGAACCATTTCTAAACCTTCTGAGGCTACGCTTGCTGAGCGTCGGGGCCGCATTAATGGTCCCCCCTGTGAAGGCTCGACACCATGGTTAATAAGCCCCTTCCATTCGAGATCCGCGAAATGTCCGAGCGCCTGCGCTCTAGGCGGGCGTTGTTCGACAGCACCCATGATAGTCACCTGTTCGCAGATCTCATGTATTTACTGAAACGATTGGGCACTGTGAACCGCTCCGGGTTTGCCGGAGGCTCCAACTCCTGAGTAGCAACTGTGTTTCAGGAGATGGCGCCTTGGTAGGTTGTTCCGGTTCGCATCATTGCGTTCAGCACGGTCAGGAGTTTGCGCGCGCAAGCGACGATGACGAGCTTCTTGGCCTTTCCGGCTGCAAGCAGGTGCTCTTTGAACGCCCTGAACCGCGGGTCGAACCTGCTGGCAGTGAGTGCTGCCAGATAGAGCGTTCTCCTGATCGTGCCGCGTCCACCCCATATGCGGCGTTTGCCGCGTCGATGTCCGGAATCATTGGCATGTGGTGCAAGTCCTGCGAGCGCCGCGATACGTCGTCGGTCCAGATCGCCAAGTTCAGGGAGTTGCGCGATCAAGGTTGCTGAGACGACGGGCCCGATCCCCTTGATCTGACGCAGACGAACGGCCTGATCGCGCAAGTCGGCCTGTTCTTGGATGACAGCCTCCATCTCTGCTTCGACTTTCGCCAAGCTGGCTTGCAGGGTCTTGATGTGTTGCGAGATGCTACGCCGGATCCATTGGTCCTGCGTTGTCCTCAAGCGGTTCTTCTCGGCAACGATCATGGCGGAGATGTCGGTGCGGTGCGCCGTAAGGTCAGCCAAACGCTGGCGTTCGGCAGAACGTGGGCGCCCCGGAACCAGCTGTAGAGCGCGTCCCATCTCGGCCAGGACCCGCGCATCGACACGGTCACTCTTGGCCAGACGGCCGGTAGCGCGAGCAAATTCGCGGGCCTGCCGAGGATTGACGCACGTCGCCTGCCGTCCGGCTTCGGACAGGGCGGACATGACAGGTCGCTCATAGCCGCCGGAAGCTTCGAGAATTGTTGGCTGTCACTAAGAACTGACCCGGCAGCAGTCGGAATTGTCACTGAGAACTGACCCATGTGGAACCTTGCCTCTGACAGGATCTGTCGGGGGATATCGGAGTGATCGACATGGGATTTTTGAGCGTCATTCGACGTTGGGCATTGCGGGACAAGATGCCCATCCGCGAGATCGCGCGGCGGACCGGGCTGTCTCGCAACACCATCAAGAAGTATCTGCGGGCGGGGATCGTTGAACCCCGGTTCCAGACTCCGGCGCGGCCAAGCAAGCTGGGCCCGTATGCAGAGAAGCTGTCAGGCTGGCTGGTGACGGAGCAACGCAAGTCTCGCAAGGACCGGCGCACTGCCAAGCAGATGCACGCTGATCTGGTTCAGCTTGGCTATGACGGCTCGTATGAGCGAGTCGCAGCCTTTGTGCGGGCATGGAAGGGAGACCGCCAGCGCGCGCAGCAGACGACGGATCGCGGGACATTTGTGCCGCTAGTGTTCCAGCCAGGCGAGGCGTTTCAGTTCGACTGGAGCGAGGACTGGGCCCATGTCGGCGGCGAGCGCATCAAGTTGCAGGTGGCCCACATCAAGCTGTCGCACAGCCGCGCGTTCCTGGTCAGGGCCTATCTGCTCCAGACCCACGAGATGTTGTTCGACGCGCATTGGCACGCGTTCCGGGTCTTCGAGGGCGTGCCGGGCCGCGGGATCTACGACAACATGAAGACGGCGGTGGATCGCGTGGGCGTGGGCAAGAAGCGCGATGTGAATGCGCGGTTCATGGCAATGACCAGCCACTATGTGTTCGAGCCCGACTTCTGCAACCCGGCGGCGGGCTGGGAGAAAGGACAGGTCGAGAAGAACGTCCGCGATGCGCGACACCGGCTCTGGCAGGTGATGCCAGCCTTCTCAGATATCGATGCGCTGAATGACTGGCTTGAAGAGCGCTGCAAGGTTCTGTGGGCCGAGACTGCGCATGGCACTTTGTCTGGCAGCATTGCCGATGTCTGGGAAGCCGAGAAGCCTGCGCTGATGCCGTTGCCCACAGCCTTCGATGGCTATGTCGAGCAAAGCAAGCGGGTGTCGCCGACCTGCCTGATCACCTTCGAGCGCAATCGCTACTCTGTGCCGGCCAGCTTCGCGAACCGCCCCGTCAGCCTGCACATCTACCCCGATCGGCTGGTGATCGTGGCCGAAGGGCACGTGGTCTGCGCGCATGCGCGCATCATCGAACGGTCCCACCGGCAACCTGGCCGCGTCGTTTATGACTGGCGCCATTACCTCGCCGTGGTCCAGCGCAAGCCGGGGGCGCTGCGTAACGGCGCCCCGTTCGTCGAGATGCCGGAGGCGTTCCGCCAGTTGCAGGGACAGATGCTGCGCAAGCCTGGCGGGGATCGCGAGATGGTCGAGATCCTGTCCCTGGTTCTGCAACACGATGAACAGGCCGTGCTCTGTGCCGTGGAAATGGCACTGGAGGCGGGGGTGCCGACCAAGACGCATGTGCTGAATCTGCTCCGCAGGCTGGTGGACGGCACGCCCGCAGATCAGCCGGATGTGACCCCGCCAGAAGCTCTGGCTCTGCGCAAGGAACCACAGGCGAATGTTGCGCGGTATGACGGTCTGCGACGGCCCCTGGACGCCGGAGGCACACGCCATGCGTCATGATCCCGCCGGCGCCGCCATCGTCATCATGCTGCGCAGCCTGAAGATGCCAGGCATGGCGCAGGCCGTGCATGATCTCATGGAGCAAGGTGCGCCAGCATTCGAAGCCGCGATGCCGATGCTATCGCAGCTGCTCAAGGCTGAGATGGCCGAACGCGAGGTGCGCTCCATCTCCTATCACATGAAGGCCGCGCGCTTCCCGGCCTACAAGGACCTGTCCGGCTTCGACTTCGGCGCCAGTGAGGTCAACGAAGCCCTCGTGCGCCAGCTGCATCGGTGCGAGTTCATGGACGCGGCCGAGAATGTAGTGCTGATCGGCGGACCCGGCACCGGGAAGAGCCATGTCGCGACCGCCATCGGCGTCCAGGCCATCGAGCACCACCGCAAACGCGTGCGCTTCTTCTCAACCGTCGAGCTGGTGAATGCGCTGGAACAGGAAAAGGCTCAAGGACGGGCCGGGAAGATCGCCGAGGCGCTGGTGAAGACCGAATTGGTGATCCTTGACGAGCTCGGATACCTGCCCTTCAGCGCCTCGGGCGGAGCGCTGCTGTTCCACCTGCTGAGCAAGCTCTACGAGCGCACCAGCGTCGTCATCACCACGAACCTCAGCTTCAGCGAATGGGCCACGGTCTTTGGTGATGCCAAGATGACCACGGCCTTGCTCGACCGTCTCACCCATCGCTGCCACATCCTCGAGACCGGCAACGACAGCTATCGCTTCAAGGCCAGCTCCGAGACAGCAAAAAAGAAACGGAAGGAGGCAGCATCATTGACCCCAGCATGAACCAGCACACATAACGACCGGGCGGGTCAGTTCTCAGTGACAATGCCGACTGCTGCCGGGTCAGTTCTCAGTGACAGCCAACAAGCAAGCTAAAAGCGTGTGGGGCGTAGCCGCCGCTCTGATGTCTTTTTTCAAGTATTTTTTCATGCAATCAGGGACGCCGAGGCGTTTGTTGCAAACTGGACGCCCAAGGGTGGGCACGAGGTCTGAAGACGTCGGTGAACAAGCTCTGATGCGCGGGCTGGATACCGCATGACCGATTTTGCGTCTCGGGGCTATTCCTGTCTTACAACGGGCGTCAGCATGAAGCTGGCCACAAAGCGAGTGTCGGATATTCCCCTGCCGTTGACCTCGCGCCCGCCATTGGGCGCATGTGGGACCAGGTTCAGCGCACGGGCATGGTGCGGCGGGCAATATCCCACATGAACGCAGCCATTTCCCGCGCGATGGCCGTTGTCACCACGGTCGACTTCTTTCCGCGCTGAACCAGCTTTCGATATCGAGCGGTAAGACGTGACTGGGCTTTCCAGGCAATGTCCTGAATCTCCGCCGGCTGCTCCTTGAGAATGTAGAGCTTTCGCTCGCCTGGTCGTGCCTGCAGGCGGTAGGTCCAGGCGCCCTCGATCAGTTTGTGGCGCACCCGGGCATTGCCTGCTCGGGTGATGCCGCCGCGCCTCGTCGTCTGGCCCGTCGAATATTCGCTCGGCACTAACCCCAGATAGGCCATCAGCTTGACCGGTGTCTCGAACCGCCGCACATCGCCGATCTCGGCCATGAAGGTGACGGCACTGATCAGAGCGACACCTCTCAGGGCCTGGAGCGCATTTACGGCCGGTGCCAGATCCCATTCCGGCACGAGGGCCTCGATGTGCCCGGTCAGCCGATCCAGTCGTTCAGTCGCGTTTCGTTCGGCCTGCAGCATCTCCTGAAGCGCAATCTGATGGGCGGGATGGTCAAAGGCCAGACTTTGCAGCCATCGCCGATATCGCATCGTCCACGGCTTGGTCCGCTGATAGGTCCGTCCGTGGCGCAGCACGAAGGCAGACACGAGCTGCCGCTTGTGACGCTGATCCTCCGCCGCACTTTCCCGCGCCCGGACCAGATCACGCATCGATTCATGCGTCTCGTCAGGAACCCACACAGGCGTCAACTCGCCTGCGCGCAGCAGGCGCGCCAGACGCATGGCATCCAGCCGGTCCGTCTTGACCCGTTCGCCAGCGCGCACCGGGATCAGCGACGGCGCGACCACACAGCAGTCGTAGCCAAAGGCCCGCACCTGCCTGTAGAGCCCATATCCTGTCGGCCCGGCCTCATAGCAGACAGAAACAGTTCCCCGCCCCGAAAGCTTTTTCAAAAGCTTGTCGACGCTCCCCGGGGTGTTCTCGAACGTGCCCAGACTCAGGACCTCGTCACGCCGCTCACCAGTGGCGATCGCAACCGCGAGCTTGTCTTTGGACACGTCTATACCAACGTAAATCGATGCTTGTGCTTCGGGCATGCCTTTCTCCATCGCAAAAGGACGGCACCAACCGTCCAACGATCAAGATACGGGATGATCCGTCATGGGCGGGGCGGTGAAAAAAGACATGCGGTCTTACACACGATAGGCATCCTCGGCCAGATCATCGGTCGGAACGACATAGTAGGGCTTGTTGTAATACAGCGGCGGGATCTCGGACTGATCAACGAACTGGACCAGCTCCAACGTCTTCTTGGTGTCCAGCTTGATCGCGTCGATCTCTTCGGGGTCCAGCAGCAGGTAATCGCCGTCCCCGGTATCATAACCTTTCAGGATGTCGTCGGCCTTGATCGGCCCCATACCGGCGACGGTCTTTTCATATTTGACCGGCTTCCCAGAAGGCCCGTGGATCTGCCGGAACGACACCCGCGCCCCCGACTTGGTGGCCGCATGTAATTCGACAGGAATGGCAACGAGGGACAGGCGCAGCTGACCCTTCCAGACCGCACGTGACGCCATAGGTCATCTCCAGGTTTTTGAACGAACGCCGGAATGGTCCACTAAGTTCAGCGCATCGCTCCTGGTAGATTGCAGCCCCTATTCTGCTGACGAAGCCCCAGGTCGTAAATGCTTCGATCCCCATGCCTTAGGGCATAGGTTCCGGGAGAGTCAGGATAAATGCCTCGAGTTGTGCCCGGCTGACCGGCTTCGCCAGAAAGACAATCTCAGCCAATCCTTCGCCCGCCGACAGCTTTTCTTGCGAGTAGCCGGACATGAGGGCGATGCGGATCCCTGGATGCGCCTTAGAAATGTCGCAGGCGAGGTCCACCCCGGACTCTCCGGGCATCACAACGTCGCTTATCATCAGGTCCAGTCCACTCTCACGATTTATAATTTCTCGGGCTTCTTTGCCGTTGGCGGCGATGAGCGTATCGCATCCTAAAGAGGCCAGCATTCGTGCAACCACCCGCGCGACCGCCGGCGTATCATCGATAACCAGAGCCTTTTTTCGTTTCTCCGGGATGGCTGGAATCGCTGGAACGTCGCCTTCGACTTCCCGTGTATCGACCGGTGAAACGGGGAAGAACATGGTAATAGTTGTGCCTTTTCCGACTCTGCTGGACAACGTCACAAAGCCACCAATTTGCTCCAGGTAACCCCGGACACGGGACAATCCCAAACCCGACCCTTGGCCGGGAGAGCGTGTCGTGAAGAAGGGCTGGAACACCTGCTCGTGCAAGTGCTCCGGGACACCGGAACCTGTATCCGCCACAGAGAGGCACACCCAGGTCTGAGGGGCGCCCCCACTGGGATGCTCACGCTCGATAACGCTCAGCATAATGCGAATGGTGCCTGAACCCTCAATGGCGTCACGCGCATTCAGCGCCAGGTTCAGGAGGCAGCTTTCGGCCATGGCTGCGTCTATTAGAACTGGGGGGATGCCTTCATCGATCCCAAGCTCGATCTTAATTCGCGAGGGAATGGCACGTCGGACAAACGGAGCCCAGGCTTGCACGAAACGCCCGAGATCCGCCGTTTGCGGTGTCAGCTTTGACTTACCTGCAAAGGCAAGAAGGCTATCGTTCAGAGACTTGCCGCGCATGACCGCGTCGCGGGCTTC
>NZ_SUNH01000039.1 GCF_005048265.1 Paracoccus hibiscisoli | reverse complement strand
CTGCTTGGCCCGATCGGAAACATCCCGCCAGCAGAGGCAGAACTGAACTTCCAAGTTCAGCGCGACATGCTCGATCTTGTCGCGTAAAGTCAAGCTATAGGTCTCCGATAAATCCGGGGCGATTCACAGGCGCCGTGGCAAGGCCGATGCGCTGCTGCATCACTCGGACCAAGGATCGCAATACACCAGTGAGCAGTTTCAGCGCCTGCTGGCCGACAATGGCATCACTTTTTCCATGAGCCGGGCCGGGAACGTCTAGGACAATTCGGCAATGGAGAGTTTCTTTTCGTCGCTGAAAATCGAGCGCACCAACCGCAAGGTCTATCGGATCCGCGACGAAGCCCGAGCGGATGTGTTCGACTACATCGAGCGTTTCTACAACCCGCGCAGACGGCATTCAAAACTGGGCTACATCAGCCCAATGGAGTTCGAGGCCCGCGCTATGCTAGCTTAACGTGCTGTCCACGAAACCGGCAGCAGGCCACCATTACCAGCGGGCTTTTGACATGCGATTACGGATCCTAACGGTCGTCGACACTCATTCCCGCGTTTGTCCGGCTGCAACCCAAGCTAAACTTACCGCAGTGAAGATGTGGTTCGAACCTTTGAACGGGCCTGTGCCCAAGTCGGCTATCTCAAGGCGATCAGGGTCGACAATGGCAAGCCGAATTCATCTCTCGCAATCTCGACCTGTGGGCTTATGCCAACAACGTCATCCTGAACTTCTCACGCGTTGGCTTGCCGACCGACCCTGTTGCGCTGCCCTTTGACAAGGTTCCAAACAGTGCCGCCCTATAGTGGACTATTCTGTCAAGCCCAGCCAGACCGAAGCATCGCAATGCGCTCGTAAGAAACGGAAAAGACCTTAAAGGCGCTAATAGATTTAATGACACCGCCAATGAGCTGAGATGATCACCACCACGCCCTAATCGGCCGTCGTAGCAGGGCTTGAATGGGAGTTGAGGTTTTCATCGCCGCGCAGCATGGTACGTTCGGAATTGGCCCGCGTTGCTTCGATCGCGCCCTCGATCTGGCTGGTGGGCTCGTCGAACTTCATGTCAGCGATGGCTTCGCTAGCGCTGGTTAGGACCAGCTTCGCGTCCTCCAGAAGGTCCGGATCGCTGAACACCATTTCGGCATCCTCGAAAAGCACGTCGCAGAACTCGAGGGTCAGTTCCGAAGCACATTCGGTGACGACGGTGCGAACCGCGCCACAGCTTTCGACGTCGGGACTATCGGTGCACAGCGCGACCATTGGCACGAACATGCTGTTCGTTTCATTTTCCATAGCCGCGTCAGCGGATTGAACCTGAGCCGAAAGAGGCAGGACGCCGAGGCAAAGACCCAACGCTGCGGTCGCGGACAGTTTAACAAAAGACATGGTCATCTCCAATTTCGGTATCGGCCGGTCACGCATCAAGACAACCACAAGCGGGTGCATCGGACATTATCGTCAGCCTTCACTGGGTCAACGACAGCACCGACCGGTTGGTTGCACAAGAGAGGCGGTCAAAATCTCCGGCGATATCACGGGGTCGGGGTATGAGGGTCAAACCCTGCGATCACGACCTCTTGGGTGCGGCAATCGTCGCACATGCCCAGCAAGCGGCGTCGTTCCGCACCGTCTGCCCCCGTGAACATCCAGTGCCCCTCCAACTTCTGCATGACGCGGCGGATGCTGGATCCGGTGCCGAAGGCCTTGCCGCAGCTGGTGCAGCAGAACGGCGCTTCCTCTTTCAGGATGCGCTTGGGCTGGGCCCATGCGGCCAGGTCGATCTGTGGGGCCAGCGTGATCGCGCGTTCCGGGCAGGTCGCCTCGCAGATGCCGCACTGCACGCAAGCGCTTTCGGTAAAGCGCAGCATCGGCTGGTCGGGGTTGTCGCCCAATGCGCCGGACGGGCAGGCGCCGACGCAGGCCAGACACAGGGTGCAGCTGTCGGTGTTCAGCACGACCGCGCCGAAGGGGGCGCCGGGGGCCAGCGGTATGCGGTCCGCCTGACGGGGCGAGGTGCGGTTCAGTTCGGTCAGCGCCAGCGTCAAAAGGCCGCGCTTGTCCTCGGGCGGCAGGAAGCTGGACCGTTCGGCGCGCAAGGCAGGCGCCGGCTGCCACAGGGCTGCCTCCAGCGCGTCTGGATCGTTGGTCTGGATCAGCGCGCAGGTGCCCGGTACAAAGCCCATCGCATCGCCGATGACGCCCATCAGATCCAGCGTCTCGGCCATGCCGTCCATCGGGTGAGCCGGGCGCGCACGCGCCAGCACCCGCACGCCCCCCGCGCCCCAAGCCAAGGCTGCGGCCATGATCTCGGGGCCGATCTGGGTCGGCTCGTTGATGGGCAGCGGGATGACATGCGCGGGCAGGCCGCGACCAAAGCGGGCGCTCGCGTCGATCAGGTCGGCGCCATGCGTCTCGTCATGCAGCAGGATCACGGGGGCCGTGGCGCCCCCGGCGGCGAACCACGCCGACAGGCCCCGGCGCAGGCGGCCCGCGACATTGGCCACGACCGGCATCGCATAGGCGGCAGCCCCGGTGGGGCAGGCGGCGGCGCATTGCCCGCAACCCGCGCAGATCGCCGGGTCGATGGACACCGCATCGCCCGCCGTCGTGATCGCGCCCGCCGGACACAGGGACAGGCAACGGGTGCAGCCGGTGATCGTATTGCGCGAATGGGCGCACAGCGACGGCGTGAAATCGATGTATTTCGGCTTGTCGAACGTGCCGGTCATCTGGCCGGCCTCGGCCACCAGCCGGGCGACGGCGGCGGGGTCGCGCGGGTCGGCGCGCAAGTATCCGGGCCGCGCATGAGGAAACAGGGGCGGGTTGCCCGTCAGGTCCAGCACCAGATCACAGCGCGAAACCGCGCCGTCGCGGCCGGGGCCGAATTCAAGCCGCTTGCGGGACGAGGGCGCCGGCCCGGCATAGGCGTTCACCGTCAATTCGAACGCGCCCAGATGGCCCTTGGCCGCACCGATCCGGCCTTGCAGCACGGGCCACGTGGTCTGGCGCGGCGGCGCGACATCGGCGCCCGGCGCCAGCAGCACCGTGATGTCCAGCAGCTCGGACAGATCGCGGGCGGCATTCAGCGCGACCTCGTCCCGGCCCAGGATCAGGGTTACGCCGTCGCTGTCCAGACTGATAATGTCGTAGGGCGTCGGCGCGATCTCTGCCATGGCCAGCAGAGCGGCCATTTTGGGCGTGGCCTGCGCACCTTGGTCCGACCAGCCGGCGGTTTCGCGGATATTGGCGAAGCGCAGCGTTCCGGTGAAGCCATCGTCGCGCGCGACCTCGGCAAACAGCGGCGCCTCCTGCGTGCAGGCGACGGTCACGGTCGCAAAATCGCCAAGCGCGCTGCGAAAGCGGTCAAGCTGGGCGCGGCACAGCTGATGGGCGGGTTTTCCGGTGGCGCCAAGCGCCTCGGGGGTCAGCGGAAGGGTTCCCTCGCAGGAACAGATCAGTCGCGTGCGGGTCGATGTGTCTTGCATGGGCCTTTTCTCGTGCCTCCGGCTGGACTATCTGATGCATGTAGACCGTCACATCCGATTTGGACAGCGCGGGAGGGAGACAAAATGCCGTCAGACATCGCAGCCCAGCCCCGCACCGCGCCTACCGGACCGCGCATTCCGCTACCCCCGCCCTTTGACCTGATCCGCACGGACCACCGCGACGTGCTGGCCCATGCCGCCCGGCTGGCCCCGGATCATGGCGCCGGCACGTTGGTCCTGCACCAGTCGCCAGGCCTTCTGGCCTTTGCCGTGGTGCTGGAGCCGGAGCAGGTGCTGGCCGAGGCGCGGCAGGCCTTCATTCTGGGCATGGCGGCGCTGGCCGACACGCTGGCGGCGCATTGCCCGCCCGAACGCCCGGTGTGCATCCATTGGCCTGATCTGCTGCTGTATGACGCGGCGCGCATCGGCGGCGGGCGCTTGGCCGCGCCCGACCATTGCGCCGAGGATGCGGTGCCAGAGTGGCTGGTCTTTGGCGTCGAGCTGATCGCCGACCGCGACCATCTGGACGAAACGGGCCTGTATCCCGACAGCACCTCGCTGCGTGAGGAGGATTTTGATCCAGCCGAGGACATCGTCTCGACCTTCGCATCCTATTTGATGCTGTATTTCGACCGCTGGACACATACCGGATTTGACGCAGTGACCGACGCATTCATACGCCGCATCGGTCCGGATTTGCCGACCGGCCAGCGCCGGATCGAAGCCTGCCGCCTGATCGAGACGACCGCCGGGGGCGTGGTGTGCGATTACCCCACGCTGCGCGACGCATTGTCGCAACAGGGCTGGCGTGACGATGCGGGGCCGCGGCTGTGACGCGGCTGCCGCGCACGATCCGGCTGGACCCGTCCGACCGGGTGGTCTTTGCCAACGCCGCCGAACCCGGCCAATGGGCGGTGCCGGGCACGTTCCTGTTCTGGGGCCGTGCGCCCTCCAGCCTGACCCGGAAAGAGGCGATCGCCTTTCGCTCGGGCTTTCTGGGGGTCGATGATTTCGGCCATTCGACCTTGGTAACCGTCCAGCAGGCGCGGCCCGACGAACGCGCGGCCATGGTCGCAGCCCTTGCCGGTCAACTGGTTGCACATCTGGGCGCGCCGTCCGTGGCCCACGCCACCGAAGCCGCCGAAGAAGAGGTCGCGCTGGCCGAAAGCCTGTGCCGCGACCACGATATCGGCACGCTGATCGCGCTTCACCGCCGGCATGAGGCGGGTAATATCCGCGAGCAATTCCGCAGCCTGCGCCCGCGCGACGAGACGGCCTTTTCCGGCACCCACCTGCAGGGCCATGACCGTGCCTTTCAGTTCCTTGAGGAAGACGACGACAGCGTCGATCTGTTCAGTATGCGGGAGCATCCATAATGCCCGAATTCTGGGTCGCCTCGGGGCATCATCTGACACGGCTGGACCGCCGGGGGCGCATGCTGGTCACAGACGAATTGCTGCTGGCATGGCTCGCGCGCCCTGAGATCCTGCCGCCGACTGACGCCTGCGCCACCGAACGCGCGCTGCACCGTCGCCTGCTGGACCGTCCCCGTGCGCAGGTCCCCGAGATCGAGATCGCCGCTATGCAGGACCGCGACGCGCAGGAGAATTGGCGCCTGTTCCTTACCCTGCGTGATCGTCTGTTGCAGGCCGGCACGATCGAGGACGGCTACGCCGCGATCCTGCGCGAGGGCATCCGCTTGCCCGTCGTGTTCCTGTCGCAATTGCTGCAACTGATCCTGCGCAACGCGCTGGATGGCTGCGACGACCCGCAGACCTTGCGCGCGGCGGAGTGCTTTTTTCGGCCGCAGCGCGCGCATGTCAAGGATGGCACCCTGCTGCTGGCCGACGACGAGTTGGTGTCGCTTTTCGAGGCCGAGATGCACAGCTCGCCGCTGACGGCGATGTTTTCGGGCGGGTTGGACAGTTTGGACGTACTGGGCGGCGGAAACGAATGGACCTACTGGTCGCGGTCCGACGCGCATACGACGGTGCTGAATTTCGGCGGCGACCCGCAGGCGCGTCAAGGCATGGCCCGCGCGCTGGAGGCGTTCATGGCCCACATGCTGGGTGTCGCGGTCACCGTGACGCCGCATCTGCGGGCCGAGAATATCGATCTGCGCTGGTATGTGGGTCTGGACCGCAGCGGCACCGCCATTGGGGACGCGCTGTGGCACGGCCGTCCCGCCCCCGACGCGCCGGTGGGGCTGTTCGAGCTGCGCTTTGCTGACACAAGCGCGGTGCGCGCCGATCTGGCCGGGCAGCCGGTCTGGCTGATCCTGGGACAGGACCCCGACGGCCGCGTCCGCATGAAACCGCAGAACCTGCTGACGGGGCTGCCGCTGGCAGAACCCGCGCTGCATTAGGGGGGACACCATGCCCGAACAGATCATTCGCCTTGGCGTGCTGGGACTGCGCCGCCCGCCCGTGACCCGGTGGGGTGCGGGGGAATTGCTGCCGATGGCGGTCATGATGCCCGAACCCGCCACCGCCGCCAACACGCGCGTGATGGACGAGGCGGGGACGGAAACGTGGTATCTGGGTGGCCGCGATCTGTCGCTTTGGTCGGGCGATACTGCGTATTACCGCGACAATCTGGTGTCGGGGCAGCCGAGGATCTGGGTCGCGCTGCGGGGCGGCGATCCCGCCCGCGCGCAGGTCGTCAGCGTCTCGGCCGATCCCAACGAGGGCGAGGGGCTGTCCTCGGATCTGGACCTGATCGTGGGTGCGGTGCCGATGCCCGACGCGGTGCGCGCGATCGTGGCAGAGTTCGTCGACTGCAACCATGTCGAGATCCCCTTCAAGCGGCGCAAGCGCTCTCCCACCGCGCTATCCGAGGAGGAGGTGCGGGGCGGCCCGCGGGTTCTTCAGCCGGGTGACAAGTGGGGAAGCGATCGCGGGCGGGGGCAGAGGTCGTGACCGGTCGCGACGACAGCTTCATCGGGCGCTGGTCGCGGCGCAAGCGCGCCGTTGATGAGGAGGATGCCACCCGCGTTCAACCTGATGCGGCACCCGAACCCGTGCCCGACCCGATAGCCGATCCTGAACCCGCCACGCTGACCGAGGATGAACTGGCCGCCCTGCCGCGCATCGAGGATTTGACCCAAGGCAGCGACATCAAGATGTTCCTGCGCGCCGGCGTCCCGCGCGCCTTGCGCAGCGCCGCCCTGCGCAAGGTCTGGATGCTGACGCCCGCCATCCGCGACTACAAGAACCCGGCAGTGGACTATGCATGGGATTACAACACGCCTGGCGGCGTACCCGGAGATGGCGTGGCACCCACCCCGGAACGCGCCGCGCAGATGCTGCGCGACCTGTTCGCGCCGCGAACGCCCGAAACCGCGGTCGCCGGGGATGACGCATCCGCGCCCGTCCCTGATGCGTCCGCCGAGCAACACGGACCCGCGTCCGAAGCCGTCATGGCCGCGGACGAGACCGCATCGACGCCCGAAGACCGGCCCGCGCCGCGGCCCCGCCATGGTGGCGCGCTGCCGTCATAGGCGCGAACAATAGGGCGCGATTCATTGCCCCGAAATCTGGACAGATCGGCGCCTTACCGCTATCGTCTTTCAAAGGCTGCCCGATTTTACAGCAGGACCGCAAAGACACAATGAACGACAGCCAGCCCGGCCACGGGTCAGCCATTGAGACGATCGACAGGACGAGGGGCGAGCAGTATCGCTTCCTTTCCACTCTTTTGTCAGAGGCGCCGACCCAGCAAATGCTGGACGCGATCGCCGCGCTGTCGCCCGACGACACCGCCTACGGCAAGGCTGTGGCCTCTTTGTCGCAGGCGGCCCGCGGCGCCGATCACGCCTCGGTCGAGCGTGAGTTCTTTGAATTGTTCGTCGGTGTGGGGCGTGGCGAACTGCTGCCCTATGCCAGTTTCTACCAGACCGGATTCCTGAATGAGCGTCCTTTGGCCGAGGTGCGTGCGGATTTGTCGCGCCTTGGCGTGGCCCGGATCGAGGGCCGTTACGAGCCCGAGGATCATCTGGCGCTGCTGCTGGAAGTGATGGCCGATATGGCGCACGGGCACATCCCTGCGGACCATGACCGGCAGGTCGCATTCTTCAATCGCCACTTGGCACCGTGGGCTGCACAATTCTTTGACGATCTGGCGGTGGCGCCCAGTGCCCAGTTTTATCGACTGGTCGCCCAGATCGGTCGTCTGTTTGTCGACATAGAGGCGCGCGGCTTTACGCTGGCGGCCTGAACGAAACGAAAGGGCGGGCGACGCATCAGGCGCGTCCCGTCGATTGAGGGGGGAATACGATGTCTAAGGAAAACAGGACACCGATCAATCGCCGGGCGTTTTTCGGCGTTGCTGCCACGAGCGCGGCGGCGACCACGCTGATGGGTGTCGGCGTAGGCGGCGCAACTCCGGCCTTCGCCGAAACCGGGGACGAGCGCACGCGCGCGCGCTATCAGCCGACCGAGCATGTCGAGACATTCTATCGCGTCAATCGCTATTATCCCCGGGGGAACAACTGATGCTGGTCAAGCGCAAGGCACGCGATGCCTCATCATCGGGACGTCTGTCGCAGATCGCCTCGTCCCTCTCCGTCAAGCCGTTGGACCGGCGCAGCTTTTTGGGCGCGGCGGGCATGAGCGTCGGCGGCCTAGCCGCCATCGGCGCCATGGGCGTCGGCATGACCCGCAAGGTCCACGCCGAAGGGTTCACCGACATGTCCGCGCCGATCGAGGTGCGCACCAACATCTGCACCCATTGTTCGGTGGGCTGCACGGTCAAGGCCGAGGTCCAGAACGGAGTCTGGGTCGGGCAGGAGCCTGGCTATGACAGCCCAATCAACCGCGGCTCGCATTGCGCCAAGGGCGCGTCCGTGCGCGAGGTTGTGCACGGCGACCGTCGGATCAAGTATCCGATGAAAAAGGTCGGCGGCGAATGGCAGCGGATCAGCTGGGAACAGGCGATGGATGAAATCGCCGAAAAGATGACCGAGATCCGCGGCCGGTCGGGCGCGGACAGCGTCTATCTGCTGGGTTCGGCCAAGTTCTCGAACGAGGGCGCCTATCTGTTCCGCAAGTTCGCGGCCTTCTGGGGCACCAACAACGTCGACCACCAGGCGCGCATCTGTCACTCGACCACCGTGGCCGGCGTGGCGAACACCTGGGGTTACGGCGCGCAGACCAACAGCTACAACGACATCCGCAACGCCAAGACCATGATCTTCATGGGATCGAACGCGGCAGAGGCGCATCCCGTCTCGTTGCAGCACATCCTTGAGGGCAAGGAAACCCAGCAGGCGAACGTGATCGTCATCGATCCGCGCTTCACCCGCACGGCGGCGCATGCCACCGAATTCGTGCGCTTCCGCCCCGGCACCGACATCGCCGTCATCAATGGCATGCTGTGGCACATCTTCGAAAACGGTTGGGAAGACCGCGAATACATCGCACAGCGCGTCTATGGCATGGATCAGGTCCGCGAGGTCGTCCGCGCCTATCCGCCCGAGGTGGTCGAGAACATCACCGGCATCGACGGCGAGACGCTGAAGCGCGTGGCGCAGAAATTCGCGCAGGAACGCCCCTCGACCTTCATCTGGTGCATGGGCGGCACGCAGCATACCGTCGGCACCGCGAACGTGCGGGCCTATAACATCCTGCTGCTGGCCACCGGCAATGTGGGTGGCGAGGGCAGCGGCGCGAACATCTTCCGCGGCCATTGCAACGTGCAGGGCGCGACCGATTTCGGCCTCGATATGGGCAATCTTCCGCTGTATTACGGCTTGGGCGCCGGCGCGTGGCAGCATTGGTCGCGCGTGTGGGAGGTGCCTTACGATTACTTCGTCAGCCGCTTCGATGCGGTCCCGGCCAAGGGCGGCCGCGAGGCGCGCACCCCGGTCGAGAACATGGAAGTGCCGGGCATTACCTCGACCCGCTGGTTCGATGCGGTGACGATGGACGCCGAAGAGGTCGATCAGCAGGACAACATCAAGGCGATGATCGTGTTCGGTCACGGCGGCAACACCGTGCCCCGGATGCAGGACGCACAGCGCGGCATGGACGCGCTGGACCTGCTGGTGGTGGCCGACCCGCATCCGACGACGTTCTCGGCGCTGCACAGCCGCACCGACAACACCTATCTGCTGCCGATTTGCACGCAGTTCGAGACCTCTGGCTCGCGCACGGCCTCGAACCGGTCGGTGCAATGGGGGCAGAAGGTCGTCGAGCCGATCTTTGAATCAGACAGCGATTATTCGGTGATCCACGCGCTGGCGACGCGCCTCGGCTTTGCCGAGGAGATGCACAAGAACTTCGAGATGGTGCAGGGCAAGTTCGGTATGGAGCCGACGCCCGAATCGATCATGCGCGAAATCAACCGCGGCGGCTGGTCCACTGGCTATACCGGGCAATCGCCCGAGCGTCTCAAGGCGCATATCGCCAACCAGCAGCATTTCGACCTGATCACGCTGCGCGCCGGTCCCGACGCGCCTGAGGAGGTTCGCGGCGATTATTACGGTCTGCCCTGGCCCTGCTGGGGCACGCCAGAGTTGCGCCATCCGGGCACGCATATCCTCTATAACACCAACCTCCCCCCGATGGAGGGCGGCGGTGCGTTCCGCCCCCGCTTTGGTCTGGAGCATGAGGGCGAGACGCTGCTGGCCGAAGGCAGCTGGCCGATGGGATCGGAGATCGAGGATGGTTATCCCGAATTCACCTTTGCCATGTTGGAACAGCTGGGATGGGATGCCGACCTGACGCCGGCCGAACTGGCGGTCATCCGGGACATTGGCGGCAACGATCCTGAAAAGATCGCGACCGTGTCTTGGTCCACCGACCTGTCCGGCGGCATCCAGCGCGTCGCGTTGCAGCATGGCTGCGTGCCCTTCGGCAACGGCAAGGCCCGCGTGGTGGCGTGGAACCTGCCCGACCCGATCCCGGTCCATCGCGAACCGATCTATTCGGGACGGCCCGAACTGGTGGCCAACTATCCGACCAATGATGACCGTCGTCAGCAGCGCATGCCCAATATCGGCAAGGTCATCCAGCAGGACGTGGTCGACCGGAACGTAGCGACCGATTTCCCGATCATCCTGACCTCGGGACGGCTGGTCGAATACGAGGGCGGCGGCGAAGAGACGCGCTCGAACCCGTGGCTTGCGGAATTGCAGCAGGACATGTTCGTCGAGGTGAACCCGGCCGACGCGAGCGCACGCGGCATCGTCGACGGCGGATGGGTCTGGGTGACCGGCCCCGAGGGTGGGTCCAAAGCGCGCGTCAAGGCGATGGTGACCGAACGTGTCGCGGCGGGCGTGGCCTTCATGCCCTTCCACTTCGCGGGCTGGTTCCAGGGCGTCGATCAGCGCGGCAACTATCCGCAGGGTACCGACCCGATCGTTCTGGGCGAATCCGTCAACGTCATCACCACCTATGGTTATGACCCCGTCACCGGCATGCACGAAGGCAAGGTCACGCTTTGCCAGATCGCTGCGGCGTAAGGAGCTGATATAATGGCAAGAATGAAGTTCCTGTGCGACGCCGACCGCTGCATCGAATGCAACGCCTGCGTCACCGCCTGCAAGAACGAGCACGAGGTGCCGTGGGGCATCAACCGGCGCCGCGTCGTCACCCTGAATGACGGCCTGCCGGGCGAACGCTCGGTCTCGATGGCCTGCATGCATTGCACCGACGCGCCCTGCGCTGCGGTCTGCCCGGTGTCGTGTTTCTACACGACCGACGATGCGGTCGTCCTGCACAACAAGGACACCTGCATCGGCTGCGGCTACTGTTCTTATGCCTGTCCGTTCGGTGCGCCCCAATACCCGCAGACCGCGAATTTCGGCACGCGCGGCAAGATGGATAAGTGCACCTATTGCTCGGGCGGACCCGAGCCGGACATGAGCCAGGCCGAATACGTCAAATATGGCGCAAACCGTCTGGCAGAGGGCAAGCTGCCGCTTTGCGCCGAGATGTGCTCGACCAAGTCGCTGCTGGCCGGTGATGGCGACATCATCGCCGAGATCTATCGCGAACGGGTGGTGACGCGCGGCTATGGGTCCGGGGCCTGGGGCTGGCGGACCGCTTACGGCGAAACCCTGACGGTGTAAGGAATGGGCATGACACATCATCTCAACCGCCTTTTCGGCGTCATCGCACTGTCCCTTGGCCTCATGCTGTCAGCGCCCATGGTGCAGGCGCAGGTCGATCCAACATCCAGCGCCGTGTCCGAGGATTCGATGTTCGAGGCGCTTGGCACCGCCGGCACGTCGGACGCGATCAGCGGTCGCGTCTCGATCCCCAATAAGAATGCCGGCACCCTGATCAAACCGGATAACAAAAACTGGGCCGGCTTCCAACGGGGCGCCCTGCCGTGGATCTTCGTCGTGGCGCTTGGCGGCATGGTCGCGCTGCTGGCCGCGTTCTACCTGATTAAGGGTCGCATCCGCGTCGAACATGGCTTTTCGGGCCGCACCATTCTGCGTTTCAGCGCGATCGAGCGTTTCGCGCATTGGACGTTGTCATCGACCTTCATCATTCTGGCCCTGACCGGCGTGAACGTGGTGATCGGAAGAAGCGTGATCCTGCCCCTGGTGGGCGAGGCCGCGTTCGGCACCATGGCCCAATGGGGCAAGCTGGCGCACAATTTCCTGGCATGGCCGTTCATGGTCGCGTTGGTCCTGATCATCATCTTCTGGGTGGCGCACAACATTCCCAGCAAGCTGGATCTGGTCTGGATCAAGCAGGGCGGCGGATTGTTCAAGAAGGGCGTCCACCCGCCCGCCAAGAAGTTCAACGCGGGCCAGAAGGTCATTTTCTGGAGCGTGGTCATCGGCGGCGTGGCGCTGTCCTTTACCGGCTACATGATGCTTTTCCCGCTTCAGGCCGGCACGCCGTCGGACTGGCAGCTGTATCAGACCATTCACGGTCTGGTGGCCGCGGGCCTGTCGGCCGTCATCATCGCCCATATTTATATCGGCTCGGTGGGGATGGAGGGCGCGTTTGACGCCATGGCCTCGGGTCAGGTCGACGAGAATTGGGCCAAAGAGCACCACTCGCTCTGGGTAGAGGAGGTTAAGGCCCGCGAAGGCCAGACCGTCGCCGGACGCACCCACCCGGCCGAATGACCGCGTTCTGCACGATTCTTGGCCCTTCCGTCGCGGCTGTGACGGAAGGGGTTGTTCTCTCTGAACGAAAGCCCCCGCCGTGGCCGAACTGACCCAAGATGCGGTACGCGATGCCTTGGCGGGCCTGACCTTGCCAGATGGGCGGTCGTTGCTGGCCTCCGGTTGTTTGTCCGGGCTAGATGTGGCTGGCACTCGCGTTAATATCACCATCACGACCACCGCAGCGGAGGCCGCCGGTCTGGCCCCGTTGCGCGACCGGGCCGAGGCGCTGCTGCGCGTCCTGCCGGGTGTTACCCAAGCATTCGTTGTGTTGACCGCCGATGGGCCGCCGCAGTTGGATCGCAAGCCCGCCAAGACCGATCCGCTGGCCGACATCACGCATGTGATCGCTGTCGCCTCTGGCAAGGGCGGGGTGGGCAAATCGACCACCGCCGTGAACCTGGCGCTGGCGCTATCTGCGCAGGGTCTTTCGGTGGGCATTCTGGATGCCGATATTCACGGGCCGTCACTGCCGACACTGTTAGGCCTGCATGGTAAGCCCCATGCGCGCGGGCGCAAGCTGGTGCCGATGCGGGCCTTCGGCCTGCACGCGATGTCGATGGGTCTGATGGTCGATGCCGAAACGGCGATGGTCTGGCGCGGTCCGATGGTCATGTCGGCCATCACCCAGCTGATGGCCGATGTCGATTGGGGAATGCTGGACGTTTTGATCGTGGACATGCCGCCCGGCACGGGCGACGCGCAGCTGGCCTTGGCGCAGGGCACGCAGCTGTCAGGCGCGGTGATCGTGTCCACACCGCAGGATCTCTCGCTGATCGACGCGCGCCGCGGCATCGCCATGTTCCGCAAGGTGAACGTCCCCATCCTGGGCATCGTCGAGAACATGTCGCATTTCATCTGCCCTGATTGCGGGGGTGATCACGCGATCTTCGGCCAAGGCGGCGCCCAGGCCGAAGCTACGCGCCTTGGCGTGCCGTTTCTGGGCGCCATTCCGCTGACCATGGACCTCAGAGCAGCGTCAGATGCGGGCCAACCCGTCACGGCGCGCGATCCCGACGGGTCCTTGGGCCAGATCTATCAACAGATGGCCCGCGCCGTGATGGCCGGGTTGACCAGCAGCACGCGGGGGGACCGCCTGACCCGCCCCAGACAGGATATCCTGACATGAAGCCCTTCCTCGCCGCCCTCGCATTTGCCGCCCTGATCGCGGTGGCAGCCAATTACGTTTTGATCGGGACCTTCCAGCAGCCCGCCGCAACCGCCTTTTCGACCGAGGGGGCGCGGGTCGGCGATCCCGGAACGAATCTGATCGGAGCAAACTGAGCATCGTGTTTGAACGGATGCTGCGCCTTTGTCTGACATTAATTCTGACTGCGGCACCGGTATGGGCGCAGGGGCCCATGGGCCATTCCGGCCCGGTCAGCGCGCTGTCCTTTCGGTCAGACAGGCTGATCTCGGGCGGGTTCGATGGGCGGGCGATCCTGTGGGACCAAGACGGCGCGACTGCCAGGCGGATTGCGCGCTTCCACGACGGGAACGTAACCGCCGTCGCGGCGACCGAGGATGGCTTTGTCAGCGCGGGTCAGGACGGACGCGTGGCGCTGTGGCGCGACGGGCAGGATCACCCGGTTCGGCAGACCTCCGCCATGACCAGCCCTGTCTCGGCACTGACGGTCAGCGACCGTGAAATTGTGGCGGGCTTTTTTGATGGCAGGCTGCTGCGACTGGAGCGTGCCACGGACCGCGAGCGCATCGTGCAGGCCCATCAGGGCCGCGTGTCCGGGCTGGTGTTCCTGCCAGGGGGTGATCTGGTATCCATCGGCGCCGATCTGCGTTTCGCGCGTTGGAACGCCGACGACGCCCAGGTGCTGGGGGCCGAGCTGCCCGGATTGCCGAACGGCATGGCGGCGACCGGTGACACGTTGGTAGTGGTGTTTGCGGATGGATTGGTGCGGCTTATCGCGGATG
Source organism: Paracoccus hibiscisoli (assembly GCF_005048265.1). GTDB lineage: Bacteria > Pseudomonadota > Alphaproteobacteria > Rhodobacterales > Rhodobacteraceae > Paracoccus > Paracoccus hibiscisoli. The sequence goes on along the minus strand of NZ_SUNH01000039.1, from coordinate 9,634 downwards.
ACGGGACGCCGATGTCCGACCGGTTTCTCAGCGACAGGCCCTTGGTGGCGGTGGCGGCCTCAGCGACCGGCGTCGCGACAGCGGCGGTCGATGGCACTGTCTGGCTGCTGGATCTGCCGCTTTTGACCCTTCGCGCGCGGATCGCGGCCAGCGAAGGGCCGGTCTGGGCATTGGCGCTGTCGGATGACGCGTTGTTCACTGCTGGCGCAGATGGCGCAATCCGCCGTTGGTCCGTCCGTGACGGCTCGGCGGTGGGCGCGCCGACGATGCCGCTTGCCCGCGCGCCTCAGGATGGCAGCCGAGGGGCCGAGGTGTATCAAGCCTGCGCGGTCTGCCACGCGTTGGAGCCGGGCGATCATTCCCGCGCGGGTCCAAGTCTGCATGGCGTCTTTGGCAGGCCCATCGCAAGCGCGCCGGGCTATGCCTTCTCGGATGCGCTGCGCGGCATGGACATCGTCTGGTCGCCCGACAGTGTGGCCGAATTGTTCACACAAGGTCCCGAGGCCTATACGCCGGGATCGCGGATGCCCGATCAGCGCGTCACCGACCCTGCGGACCGGCAGGCGCTGGTCGACTACATCGCCCGCCACAGCCGTTAGGCCGCACTGGTCATTGCGCGGTCCATGGGCCAAGATGGCACCCCAGACCGTCAGGACCGCCGATCATGCCCGACTTTCCCCTGTTACCCGACCCGTTGCTGCCCCGCCTGACGCGTGCTGTGCAGGGCCACGACCAGACGGGCGCACCGGTTGATATTTCCGTGGTCGAGGAACGCCCCCTGACCATCTTCCTGAACAATCAGGAGATCGTGACGGCGATGACCATCGGCGATTATCCAGAATACCTGGCGCTTGGGTTCCTGCGCAATCAGGGAATGCTGCGCGACGACGATCGCATCACCGGTGTCGATTACGACGACGACATCGACACTGTCGTGGTGCGCACCGAACGCCAGACAAGCTACGAGGACAAGCTGAAGAAAAAGACCCGCACCAGCGGCTGCGCCGTGGGCACGGTCTTTGGCGACATGATGGAGGGGCTGGAGGGCGTGACCCTGCCCGCGACGGAATTGCGTACGTCGTGGCTCTATGCGCTGGCGCGCCAGATCAACACGCTGCCGTCGCTGTATCTGACGGCGGGTGCGATCCACGGTACGGTCCTGTGCGAACGCGACCGGGTGCTGGTCTATATGGAGGATGTCGGCCGCCACAACGCAGTGGACAAGATCGCGGGCTATATGCTGCGCCATCAAGTGCCGGCGGGGGACAAGATCCTTTACACGACCGGGCGGCTAACCTCGGAAATGGTGATCAAGACCGCGATGATGGGCATTCCGGTACTGGCCTCGCGGTCCGGCTTCACGGCCTGGGGGGTCGAGATCGCGCGCCAGACCGGCCTGACCCTGATCGGTCGAATGCGCGGCCAGCGCTTTGTCTGCCTGTCCGGCGAGGATCGGCTGATCCGCGACGCCGACATGGACTCGGTCCCGGACGAGGATGGCCGCAGCCGCCGCAAGGGAGCCGGCGCATGACCTTGGGCGTGATCCTGGCCGGCGGGCTGGCGACCCGCATGGGTGGCGGCGACAAGGGGTTGCGCCTGTTGGGCGACCGGCCCCTGATCGGGCATGTCATCGACCGGCTGGCCCCGCAATGCGCGGGTCTGGCGATCAACGCGAACGGCGATGCTGACCGCTGGCGCGATTTCGGCCTGCCGGTTCTTGCCGACGACATGCCCGACCGCCCCGGACCGCTGGCGGGGGTTCTGGCAGGTATGGACTGGGCCGCGGCGCAAGGCGCGCAGGCCATCGTGACCGCCGCCGCCGACACGCCGTTCTGTCCGAGCGATCTGGTGGCGCGGCTGATGGCGCATGCCGGCCCGTCGGGCCTGTGCTTGGCGGCCAGCCCGGATGAGACGGGCCGGATGCAGCGCCATCCGACCTTCGGGCTGTGGCCCGTGGCTTTGCGCCACGATCTGCGCGCCGCGCTGGCGGGGGGCCTGCGCAAGATCGTGCTGTGGACCGACCGCCATGACGGGGGCGTCGCAGTGTTCGACAGCCTGCCGCATGATCCATTCTTCAACGTGAACACGCCCGAGGACATGGCCCGCGCCACAGCGCTGCTGGACGGCCGCGCATGAAGGTGTTCGGCATCACCGGCTGGAAGAATACCGGTAAGACGACCCTGACCGAACGGCTGGTGGCCGAGATGGTGCGGCGCGGGCTGACCGTCTCGACCGTCAAGCACGCGCACCATGACACCGACATCGACCAGCCTGGCCGCGACAGCCATCGCCACAGGCTGGCGGGGGCGGTCCAGGTCGTCCTCGCCTCGCCGCTGCGATGGGCGCTGATGACAGAACTGCGGGGTGCCCCAGAACCGCCGCTGTCCGATCTGTTGGCGCGGTTCGATCCCTGCGATCTGGTTCTGGTCGAGGGCTACAAATCAAGCCCACACCCCAAGATCGAAACGCATCGTGCCGCAACCGGACGCGACCCGCTGGCGGCGTCGAACCCGAGCATCCGCGCCATCGCGCGAGACGCGCCGGTGGACCACCCGCTGCCGCAATTCGATCTGGACGACGTGTCCGCCATTGCCACCTTCATCCTGAGTGAGGTCTCCCTATGACCGCCCTGATCCCGCCCCGCCTGCGCAACGACACCTTCGCCATGCCTCAGGGTGTGACTTGGGTCCCGGTGGCCGAGGCCCTGGATCGCCTGCGCGCCGCCCTGCATCCGGTGACTGGGACCGAGGATGTGGCAGTGGCCTGTGCCATGGGTCGCGTGCTGGCTGCCCCCGCCACCGCGCGGCGGTCGAACCCGCCCCTGCCCAATTCGGCGGTGGACGGCTATGGCTTTGCCCATGCGGCGACCGGCGACGGCGTTCAGCGCCTGCCGCTGGCCGAAGGGCGGTCGGCGGCAGGTCAGCCCTTTGACGGCGTGCTGCCCCAAGGCCAGGCCCTTCGCATCCTGACCGGCGCTGTCCTGCCCGAGGGCGTCGATACTGTCGTGCTGGAGGAGGATTGCGCGACCGATGGCCAGACCCTGGCCTTTGACGGTCCCATCAAGCCCCGCGCCAATACCCGCAAGGCCGGTGAGGACGTGGCCCAAGGCGAACAGGCCCTGCCTGCGGGCCGGATGCTGTCGCCCGCCGATCTTGCGCTGTTGACCGCCTTGGGCGTGGCGCAGGTCACGGTGCATCGCCGGTTGCGGGTGGCGGTCCTATCCACCGGGACCGAGCTGATCCCCGACCCGGCTTTGCCCGCAGCACCGCATCAGATCTATGATGCGAACCGGCCCATGCTGCTGTCGCTGCTTGCGGGCTGGGGGTTTCAGCCGGTCGATCTGGGCCACGCCCTCGACGAGCCCGACCAGATCGCGGCGCTGCTGGACCGGGGCGCGGCCGAGGCCGATGCGATCCTGACATCGGGCGGAGCCTCGGCGGGGGACGAGGATCACGTGTCCAAGCTGCTGGGCGACAGCGGCACGCTGACCAGCTGGCGCATCGCGATCAAGCCGGGGCGTCCGCTGGCGCTGGCCATGTGGCAGGGGGTGCCGGTTTTTGGCCTGCCCGGCAATCCGGTCGCGGCGCTGACCTGCGCGCTGATCTTTGCCCGGCCCGCGCTGCTGACCCTGTCGGGCGCGGGCTGGCGCCTGCCGCAAGGATACACCGTTCCCGCCGCGTTCCAGAAACGCAAGAAGGCCGGGCGGCGCGAATACCTGCGCGCCCGCCTGAATGAGGGTGGCGCGGTCGAGGTATTCCAGTCGGAAGGGTCGGGCCGCATTTCGGGGCTGTCCTGGGCCACCGGGCTGGTCGAACTGCCGGATGAGGCCTGCGACATCGCGCCGGGCGATCCGGTGCGATTCCTGCCCTACGGCTCGTTCGGGGTCAGCTTCGGCGGATAAGAAAAACCATCGCACCGTCCGGCGCGGTGTCCATCGACAGCAATTCGTGACCGGATTCGGCGCAGAAATGCGGCATGTCGATCACCGCCGCCGGGTCGCTGGCCAGCACGCGCAGCACCGCACCCGGTGCCATGCCGCGCAACCGCTTGCGCGCCTTGAGAACCGGCAGGGGGCACAGCAGGCCCATTACGTCCAGCACCTCCTCGGTCATGGCCTGTCCCCGGATGCGGGGGCAAAGCCCATCGCGGTCAGTGCCTCGGTCGAGGCGGCCAGCGCGTCCTGAAACGCGGTCATCGCCTGCGGATCGCGGGGGTCCTGCCAGACGGCGAAATCATAATGCTCGTCCGCGACGGGCAGAAAACCCAGATCCATCGCCTCGGCCACGGGGCGGATGGCCATGCCCCAATCGGCCCGCCCCTGCGCCACCGCCGCCGCCACCGCATTATGCGATGCGGGCTGGTTCCAATATCCCTGCGGTCGCGCGCCACCCAACAGCCGGTCCAGCAGGACCCGCGTACCCGACCCCGCATTGCGGCCCACCATCAGCGCGTCCGTATCGGCCAGCAGCGCCGCCAGTGCCTCCGTCGGGTCGCGCCCCGCGACCCGCGCATCGCCCTTGCGGAACACGATACCCTGCATCCGCCGCCAGCCCGGGATCAGCCGCATTCCGGGCGCCAGGAACGGCGTGTTGTAGGTGCCGCTGTCGGGGTCCAGCAGGTGGATCGGCGCGATGTCGCATTCCCGCCGCTGCAACGCTGCCAGCCCACCTTGCGACCCGGTGGCCAGCACGCGCGGCACCAGCCCCCGGTCCGCCATGCGGCCCAACACGGTGTCCAGCCCGATGCAATGGCTGCCGATGACGGCCAGCGGCGGCGCGGTGATGGTCGGCCCGAACAGCGTGACCTGAACCTGTGTATCGGGAGCCAGGCTGTCGGCCAAAGCCGGCACGGTCACGAAGCCGTCGGCTTGGGCGAATGACGACACCGCGCCCGACCCCTTGGCCACGGCATGCGCCACCAGACCGTCCGGCCCCTGCGTCAGCGCGACCATCGCGAATTCCGTGCGCCCCAGATCAGAGGGCAGGCGCAGTGGCAGATGCGCGGTGACCCGTGCCTCGGTCCGCGGCGGCAGGCCCGCCATCAGGCGCAGGGCAGGGGCCACCAGTTCGTGAAACGTGAACATGGCCGAGGTCGGAAACCCCGGCAACACCACCACCGGCTTGCCGTCGCAGACCGCCAGACACAGCGGCTTGCCCGGTTTCAGCGCCACGCCATGGGCCACGATGCCGGGCGCGCCCAGCCCCGCGATGGCCTCTGTGGTCAGATCGCCCGCGCCCTTGGAGGTGCCGCCCGACAAGATTACCGCGTCATGGGCCGCATGAGCCGCGGCCAGTGCGGCCTGCAACGCATCGGCATCGTCGGGGATCATGCCCAGATGAACCGCGTCACAGCCGTTCTCGCGCAGCGCCGCCACCACGACCGGGCCGTTGGAATCATAGATCGCCGCCGGGCGCAGCGGCTGGCCCGGCGCCACCAGCTCGTCGCCCGTGGACAGGACCGCAACCGAGGGGCGCGCCCAGACCGGCGCGCGGTCCAGCCCCACGGCGGCCAGCATCGCGACCTCTCGGGCGCCGATCACGGTGCCCCGGCGCAGCAGGATCTGACCTCGCGCGATGTCCGATCCGGCAAAGCCCACATGTGCACCAGGTGCCACCGCGCGCGAGACGGCAATGCCCGCGCCCTCGGGGTCGGTCTGTTCGATCATCACCACGGCATCGGCCCCACGCGGCATCGGGCCGCCCGTAGCGATCGCCGTTGCGGTCCCCGGCAGCACCGTCAGAGCGGGCGGCGTGCCGCAGGCGATGATCTCAGCGTTCAGCGTCAGATAACGCGGCTCGGCCCCGGACGCCTCGGCCAGATCGGCGGCGCGGATGGCGAACCCATCCACCATGGACCGGTCGAACGGCGGCGCATCGACCGGTGCCGCGACATCGCGCGCCAGTACCCGGCCAGACAGGGCGTCTAGCGCGACATCGTCATGGCGCAGGGGGCGGGGGCGCAGGGCTGCGTGAAACGCAGCCTCGGCCTCGTCGCGCGACAGGATGCGCAGGAACTGGGTCTGTGCGGGTGCAGGGGGGGTCATGGTATCTCGTGGGCAAGGGAAATGACGGGCGTACCGGCCAGGGGGGCGCCTGCGGGCAACCCCTCGCTGTCGGGCGGCAGGATGGCAAAGGCCTGCGCCTGCGCCAGGGCCGCGAGTGTGATCAGACCCGGGGCGCCGGGCCGCCAGCCATCCCCATGGGCGGCCAACAGGACCAGATCGGCCATGCCGGGCGCGGATGCGACTTTGCGCGTCAGGGGCCGCGTCAGGGGTCGTGCCGTGCTGCCCGTCAGCGCCGCCAGCGCGGGCCGACCCAGGGCCAGCAACCCTACGATCATCGCGTCGAAGCGCGGTGGTAGATCCAGGATCAGCACACCGTCGTGGCAAGACAGCCAGGCCGTCTCGGCTCCCGTCAGGGCCAGGCGCGGCAGGGCGTCGCGGTCGGTGCGCAGCACCATATTCGGGGCGTCGTCGGATGGCAGGCCGCCAAGCGCCAGTGTCCATCGCGCCGCAAAACCCGCATGGGCGGGATCATCCAGCGCGATCCGCACCCGGGGGCGGCGGACAGGGACCGTCTCAAGCCCCGCCTCGGCCGCCAGCAGGGCGGTCAGCGCGCCCAAACGGTCGCCAGCCTGCGCGAGGGGCTGTTCCGCGCGACCGTCATGGCCCGCGCGGCGCATCCCCTCGCCCGGCCCGATGGGCCGGATCACCTGCGGCACCGGACCAGACAGATCCACATCGTCAAGGGCCAGAACCGCATCCATGCCAGGCGGCAGATCACACCCAGCCTGAACCCGCAGCACGGCCGGGATGGGCAAGGGCAGTTGCGGGCTGGCCCCGACCGTGTCCAGCGAGGCGACCGCGATCCCGGTCCGCAAGGCCTCCGACCGCACCGGCAGATCGTGCGGCAAGGTTAGGTCGGATGCCAGCACATGACCCGTGGCCCGCACCGGGTCCAGCCGGTCGGGCACCACGGCTGTCGTGCCGGACAGGGCCTGCGATAGGCAGGCATCGAGGGTTAAAAGCGCGGCCATCTAGGCCGAATATCGCAGGACAGCCCCGAAGGCCAGCGCCGCATCCAGTGGCAAACCGAAGCGGACAACGTGCGCCATTCGTTTTTCTTCGCAGGCTGCTTATTCGGCGCTTAGGCTCCTGACCCATTGATTTTATTCTTTTTTGTGTGGTTCAGGGCTCGCAAAGAGACCTGATCAATGAGCGATCTTTACTGGCTGACCGAGGCGCAGAAGGAGCGCCTGAAGCCGTTCTTTCCCCAGAGCCATGCCAAACTTCGAGTCGATGATCGTCGCGTCCTCAGCGGCATAATCTCTATCAATCGCAACGGCTTGCGACGGTGCGATGGTGAGGGCATGAACGCCACCGGTTCGAGAGAATGCCCGAACGGGGAATATGGCCCGGCCAAGACCCTCTACAATCGCTGGAAGCGTTGGAGCGACAAGGGGGTCATCGCCCGGATGATGGTTGGGCTGGCGGCCTAAAACTCCGATCCAAAGACGATCATGATCGACGCGACCTATCTGGAGGCGCATCGCACGGCCTGAAGCCTGCGCGCCAAAAACGGGGGCGTGGCCGCCAGATCGGTCGAACGAAAGGGTTCGAGGGAGAAAGAAACTGTCCAGTGGACAGTTTCGCCCGAGAACGGAACACGAAGCTGCATGCTGTCACCGATGCAAGAGTTAGGCCGATCCAGTTCTTCATATCGCCGGGACAGGTCAGCGACGACACCGGAGCGGCCGCGTTTCGGGACAGCGTGCCGCAGGCGACTGGTTTCTGGCGGACCGGGGCTATGACGCTGACTGGCTGAGAAAATCGTTTCAGTACAGAGGGATAGAGCCCTGCATCCCCTGCCGGGAGTCCCGCAAGAAACCCGTGAAATACGACAAGCGCCGCTACAAACGCCGCAATCGTATCGAGATCATGTTCAGTCGCCTGAAAGACTGGCGCCGGGTCGCAACACGCTACGACAGATGCCCGAAGGTCTTCCTCTCCGCCGTCGCCCTCGCAGCTACCGTGATGTTCTGGCTATGACGCCAGAACGAGTCCTGACCCTTCTGTATCTCCGTTGTCCTAAACTGGCCCCGTTACCGGCCCCGGCCAGGGCCGATGGCGGGGTGGTGCGCGACGTCTGACCCTTGTGGCATGACCACGCCTCTTAGCCTGTCGGCACCGCCTCTCTTCATCGTCTCGGACAGTTGATTGCGGCCTTCGAAGGACCGCGCACCAAAGTGAGGGTATGACTGCCACTGGTTCGAACGAATGCCCGAACGAGAGCATGGACAATGTATCACATGGCCGCGTCATCGGCATAGATGTCAGCCGCGACTGGCTGGACCTTCATTGCCTGCCCGACGGGCATCGCTGCAGAGTGCCAAACGCTCCGGCGGGTCATGCTGCCGTGGCGGAACTTGCCCGGGACCGGGATGCCATCGTCTGCTTTGAATCGACCGGCGGCCAAGAGTGGCAGCTCTGGGCGCTGTTGGAGGCAGAAGGTGTTGCAGCCCGCCAGGGGCCCCCCGCTCAGGTGCCCCCTGCTCAGGTGAAGGCGTTTGCGCAAAGCCGGGGGCACGCGCGCCAAGACCGACCGGATCGATGCGGAACTCATCGCCCGCTTCTTTGCATTCCGACCTGAAGCAGGCCGCAGTCTTCCTGCGGAGAAGATACGCCTCCTCAGAGCCTTGGCGTCGAAAAGAGCGCAGCCGGTTGGAATGCGCAAACGGCTGCTGGCCCAAATCCGCGCGCATCAGAAGCTTGGCCGCGCCGCGATGTTCGAGGTCGTCGACACCGCGCTGAAGCACCGGATCGACAGCCTGATCAAGGAGCTGGAAGACCTGATCACCCGGGCCATCGCCAGTGACCATCGCCTTTCGGAGACCGTCATCGTCCCTCGGTCCATCCCGGGGATCGGACCGGTTGCCAGCACGATGCTGATCCCCGAAATGCCGGAGATCGGCACCATCACCGGCGAAGAAGCTGCCGCGGTCACCGGATTGGCCCCGGTCGCGCATGACAGCGGGACCCTTCGCGGGAAACGAGCCATTGCGGGTGGTCGCCGTGCCATCCGGCACGTGATGTTCCAAGCGGCTTTAGTCGCAGCACATCACAACACGAGCCTGAAATCCTTTGCAAATCGCCTCCGCAAGGCCGGAAAACTGCATAAGGTCATCATCACCGCCGTTGCCAGAAAGCTCGTCACCATCGCGAACGCCCTGTGCAAGAGCCGTCAAAAATGAACCGCCGCAACGGCATGAGAGATACAGTTGCTAGCAATTGTGTCAATCAGCGGGGCTGAGTCCGCCATGTCTCGCCGGTTTTGAGGATCGCGTTTGCGATGGTGACCAGCCTGCGTGCAATGGCGATGATGACAACCTTATGCGGCTTGCCGCGTCCCTTCAGGCGTTTTGCCAAGGGCTTTAGACCCCAGACCCGTTGATCTTGCGGTGTCTGCATGATTCAGGCTCCGCAATGAGACCTGATCGATGAGCAACCTTTTCTGGCTGATTGAGGCGCAGATGGCCCGCCTTCGTCCTTTCCTTCCCAAGAGTCATGGCCGCCCGCGTGTTGATGATTTGCGCGTTCTCAGCGACATTATCTTCATCAATCGCAATGGCTTGCGGT